>NZ_CP096147.1:1865000-2531250 GCF_026016445.1 Cognatishimia activa
AACAATTGCGCTATATTGCAGGTCAGGATGCTGAACAGATCATCGCAGCCAGAAAGGCGATGGACGACCCCGAGTATCTGGCAATGATCCGGGGCCAATTCGGCGCCTGAAAATTCTGTTTGAGGGCATGTCATGAAGCGTGCCCTCGACTTCCGCTCATCACAATTAGGCTATCCCCTTTTAGTTCTAAAGTTGCAGCGGTATGTCTTAATTATGCGATTGGAAAAGAACGAGAAATTCACACTAAACCCCGGCTGGCGCATTCTGTTTTCTGAAATGAACCTGCCGGTTGGTGAGACCCTAAGACGCGCCGGGTTATCCCCCAGACTTTTTGAAAAGCTACCGGTAACCTTGGATGCAGCCAGTTTCTTTCGGTTCTGGAAGGCCATGGAGAAGGCTGGAAACGACCTTGAAATTCCCATCCTGATGGCCAAGTCGCTTGATGTAGAGGTCTTTTCACCGCCACTGTACTCTGCGGTCTGTTCCCACAACTTGCGCCAGGCTGCGGAGAGGATCAGGCGCTACAAAGCCCTGATGGGACCAATCACATTAGACATCGAAGACACACCCAAGCAGCTTAAAATCATCTGGCGGTGGCCGCTTCATTTGGAACCGCCGCTGGGGTTCTTGCTCGCTGATATGTTGTTCTGGGTGTATCTCGCACGCAAATGCACACGGTTTAACATCGCGCCGCGCGAGGTCACGGTCCCAATCTTGCCCTCCTCTCTGACTGACTACCTGGACTATCTGGGTGCGCCGCTTACGCGGGCCGACGAGGTGTCTCTGACGTTCTCCGGAACAGACGCCGAGCTTGATTTCCTGAGCAGCAATGACGCGATCTGGAGCGCTTTTGAACCCAAACTGCGCGATCAACTCGCAGAGCTTCAAAGCGGAACTTCAGTCACGGATCAAGTGCGTATCGCCCTGATGCGGGCGATCCCAGCGGGCACCGCGACAGCAAGCCATGTGGCCGAGACGTTGTCCATCACGACACGGACGTTACAACGCCGCCTTCAGACAGAGGGCGCAAGCTTCAAATCCGTTTTGAACGCCACCCGCGCCGATTTGGCCCGCCACTACCTCACAACGTCAACCCTACCGCTCTATGAAATCTCATTCCTAATTGGCTACAAGGAGCCAAGCTCTTTCAACCGGGCCTTTCGGGAGTGGGAAGGCATGACACCCGAAGAATTTCGCAACTGCTGAGCTTTGTGTCGAAGGTGGGGCTACCAATAGCCGACATTCGTACATGTTGCAGCATCGGCGAAAATGGGCTCACTTCTGCCCTCTGAGGCATCGCAGCATCTGATGAGAATAACCTCGGAAACCGATCGCAGACGGCCCATTCCTGCCGTTGACCGGTACTGGCCAATGCTGCGTCAGCAGCACGCTTTGCGGTCATTCGCTGCGTTAGCGAAACTTAATACGGGATGAACTCACACAACGCGGACGAAGTGTGAATTCGCTGCGCATGCGCTAATGCACGCTATTCAGTTTAGTCAGACTTGCTTGATAAGAGTTTGGCCAGCGATTGGCGCGTGGCATCATTGGCGCCTGGTCCAGCCTCAAAACGAAGTTGCTCTGGGGAAAGTGTAACGCCATCGGTTGTTTGTACTTTAAGTGGCGCAAGTTTGCTTCCTGAACGGCCGTCCAGAACCGAGATGGGTTCATTGTCTTTCCCAAAGACCCACTTGTCCCCCCACTGGCCGATACCAACAAGAACTGCAAAGAGATCATAACCTTTTTCGGTTAGCCCATAGCGAGGATGTTCTTTGTCTTTCTGGATGGCCTCCACCAAGCCATGGTCGGCAAGATGCTTGAGGCGAGCCGTAAGTATACCCTTGGAAATACCAAGGCGCTCTTGCATCAGCGTGAAACGATCAACACCAACCATCAGTTCCCGGATCACTAGCAGGCTCCAGGAATCCCCCAGTATGTCGAGTGTACGGGCCCAGCTGCAGTTTCGCTCAGAGTGCGGGATATTCGGTCGTCGCGGCACAGCAATTCCTGACTGATCAATTTGATAAGCTGAATTTTAGCCAAGTTGCGGCTTGTTGAGAATGCGACCTAGAGCCAATGCCACAATTGACTTGAGGCAAGCGGGTCAAGGTTGGGTAGAGAAGCTGGCCAAAGGGGCCACCCTGGCGCATGCGGACCACAAGACACTCCTGCGTGCTTGGTCAAACGGCGGCATTACCGCTGCTGACGAATTGATGCCCGCAATGCTGGGGAAAACCCTTATGAGCGACGACTGCCAAGGCAGCCTCTTGGGCGCGATTGAAGCCGCGAAGCATGGTCAACCCCGCCCCGAATACAAGTTCCAAGGAAAGTAGAAATCTCATGTCTGACTCCCTAAAGAAACAAAGGTTTCTTCCTTTGTGGATATACCTTCTTATTGCCGTTCAGCTGTTCTTGATAACCGGTGTAACAATTGTTGGCATGCAGGACATCACAATCATGCATCCGGATCAGACCGGGACGAGCTATCTCGCGTCGCTCTACATCACACGAAACCTGGTCGCCGTAGGTGGACTGGTACTGGCCGCCTTCTTTTTCCGCAGCTACGTAGCTTTCCTTGTAGTCTATCTGTCGCGGATCGCCACTGAGATCTCCGATTTTTCCAATTCCATCTGGTACGGCCGCGACCCAGAGCTCATGGCATCTCTGCCCTATATGGTCATTTTTATGGTTTTGCTTCCGATCATCGCTTTGGCGGTGGTGTGGCCGCACGCCACGAGCGAGGCTCGCAAGCTGCGCGGAGATAGCACCAACAGAATCCAAACGGGGTTTTGAAAAACAGGTGACAATAATGAACGACTAAGCCGACCTTCGTGCCTCCCGCAGCACCAGTCACTTTGGGTTCGAAGCTGCCTTGCGGCGGTGCGATAGCACGGCTGCAGCGAAATTTTCATCAAACCTCACTGGCCAGATGACCGCATCCAGCCCTCCAATAGACACGATTGCTACACACAGCGAGCAACAAGCAGCCATTCGCCCCAGTCGAATTTCAATCCTGCAATTAAAAGTGCATTAACAAACCAAGCGGGTCGAAAGGCGGTATCATTGCAGCGGTAAAGCAACCTCGGCGAACGCAAATCACTTTAGCGCGGGCTGATAGGATTGTTTCAGCCCAAGATATGCAGGCCCAAATGCTGAAAGTCCTTTTGGTGTCAGGAACGGAGCCGGCGCCGGCAAAATCACCACCGATACTTTCTGACCTCTAAAATAGTTTGGATTGGTCACAGGATCGCCCGTTTCGATATCTATCAAGCAAATGAGATCCGGGATCGTCGCATGAACTTGGTCGTTTAAGCGCCCGATCATGTTCTCGTTCTTCAGCCAAATTCGGTATTGATCTCCGGAATGCTCACCAGTGCCTTCAATGGCAATATCACCAATCGTGAACCCGTCTTCAGTTTTCCAGCTGTTTTCACCGACGATCCCACGGAAGACGACGGCGCCTCGCCCTTCATTCGCAATTGCTTCTGGAACGTCGGCTCCACGCCCTTTGGTTTTACGCCATGTTTCCCCCATGCGCATGGCCATTGAAATCGCGCCAGGAATGACCGCGTGGCGAATTTCACGAATTTCCAGCGCATGATCAATTGCTGCGATATCATTTCTGCTGACGACAGACAGGGCTCGAACGATGTGTTCAGCGCGCTCGTCGTCCATGACGTTTTCGCAAATAATAGTCTCTCCGAATGCGTTGGCAGTCACAATTGGTGCAGCGGGCAACCCATTGATATAGTATGTGGAATGCGTGATCTCTGGGACAGCGCGTCCGGCAGGATCAGCGTCGATGATGTATGCATCTGCCATGGCTGCTGCATAAAACGCTGCTGCAGTGTTTGATCCACCCAGTTCGCAAGAAATGGTTCCGTAGAACTTTCTTCCCAAATAGTCTTCAAAACGATTGAAAGCCGCCAGAATGGACGGTTCAGCCATACGCGGCAAACGTTCATATTTCTTTTCTTCTTCGGCCGGCAAAGGCGAGATTGCCCCAAGCATATAAGGCGTACAAACAAGGGCATCCTCTGGGGCCTCATCTAAGCTCACGAGGTTGAAGCTTTTGCCCTTCGTAAGGGCGTCATCAATCATTGCCAATCCGTCCGAGATTTCGCCCCCGCCACCTGTGCCAAGAATGGTCGCGCCAAAGAGGATATCTTCTAGGTTCTGTCGAGACAGTTTTTTCATAGTTTCATTCCAAGAAATAGAAGCGCGGTCAGTCGCGTGAGGCGCCAAGAAGTTTCAGAAGATCGGTGAACATCGACAAGACAAGCAGGGTTCCGATGGTCAGAAGCGCAAAGCCCATGGCCGCTGAGGCCACTACGGGCGTGTAACCGTAACGTACGTTGTTAAAGATGCGGATCGGAAGTGTTTCAACGGCAAAACCAGAAACCATGTACGAGATGAGATATTCATTCACCGAAATGATGGCGACCAGAGCATAGCCTGTGATGGCATAGGGCAAAACCAGAGGGAAAATCACCTTGATAAATGTCTGCCAAGGCGTTGCGCCCATAGTGCGAGAGGCTTCTATGACGTCATCGGAAAGTGCTGCAAAACCGCGCGCGATGATGACAAGAGGAAGTGTCACAAAGAAGACGCCGTGGGATATTACTGTAGCTTCTGCGCGACCGTACCAACCCATTTCCGCCCAAAAGACACTGGCACCCATCGCGATAATAATTGGCGGCAACATGAAGGGGCCAAGCCCAAGACCAAATACCAATTTACCAAACCCGGATTTCAGACGCCAGAGGACGTAATTCGCGGCCAATGCGATTGTCACGGCAATCAGACCCGCAAAGAACGCGATGATGAGCGAGTTGCGGATGGGTAGCAGCCAATCCGGTTCGGTTAGAAGCTGTGTGTACCATTGCATGGACAGCTCTTGCGGTGGGAAGGAGATGTTGCTGGCTGAATTGACCGATACGCCAGCAACAATCAAGAACGGTAGGATCAACCCGGCGCCGATAGAGCAAATGAACAGGCGTTTTAGGACTAGGATCATGACCGTTCTCCTTGTTCCCTAGTGCGCGAGGCATAGGCCAGCGATCCGATGATGATGAGAGTAAAGATCAGCATTACAACCGAAAGTGCCGCACCAAGTGGCATGTTTGCGTCGCCAACGGCCTTGTCGGTGATGATCACCGTCATGTTCCAATCCTGCGGACGACCCAGCATGGTCGGCATGACGAAAACGCCGAGAAAATAGACGAACATTGTGACCAGCGCAGAGATCAGACCCGCCTTGAAATTCGGCAGGATCACCTTTGAGAAAACCCTCATTGGCGGGGTTCCCAACGTCAAAGCGGCTTCTTCAATACTGCGGTCCCGGCGGGCGAGCTGCGGTAGAAACATTAGGGCGACGAGCGAGAACCCAAGGGTCACGTACCCGACCATCATGGCTCCGAAGCTTGGCGATAGTGACCGTGGATCTTCCCAGAGGCCGGCCCAACCCAAGAATTTTGGAATGCCAGAGTTTTCAGAAAACAATATGAGCCAGGCAAAGCCAATGATCACCTCACTCAGGCACATGAGCGAAAGCAAAAGAATGACCCAGAACAATTGCCAGCGGCGGGACATGTCGACGATGATGTACATGGCTGGAAAGGCCAGAAGGACAACAATCACGGCTCCCAGCGAGGCTGACCATAGCGATCTTAAAGAGATTACGTAGTAAAAGCTGGAAAAGAACTTGCTGTAATTGTCCCAAACGAAGGCGACTTTGTAAAAACCTAATGGGTCGCGTTCATAAAAGCTCACGACCACCATAAAGGCGAGTGGAGCAAGGAAGAACAGGCTCATCATTCCCAATGGGAACAGGCCAATCATATGGGGAACCGCTTTACCTTTCATGATGGGATCACCCATGCATGATCAAAGTCGAAGTTTATTTCGACCCGGTCGCCAACCGCAAATTTCGGTGCGCGGTCTGACACCATTGTGTGGATAAAGCTGCGGTTGCCCACGCTGAGTTCCGTTTCGATCGAAGCACCAAGCAGGCGGACAAAGTCAACTGTGCCCACCAATCCGGTGCTGTCAGCGGATGCCGCGCTTAGTTGCAGGTATTCAGGACGAACAGCCACAGTGTGTTTGCCCGCGAGTTTAGAAAATTCACCATTTGGCTGTCCCAGGTTTGCCTCTTCAAGCAAGGCATCGCCGCCGGGAGTGAAGACAGGGCTGAAGATGTTGTTTGTGCCCATGAAATCCGCGACGAAACGGGTTTTTGGATGTGCATAAACTTCAGTGGGTGTACCCGCCTGTTCGATCCGCCCTTCGTTCAAAATAACGATCCGATCGGCAATCGACATGGCCTCGTGCTGGTCGTGTGTCACGAAGATCGTGGTCACGCCCAGCTTGCGTTGCAGTTTTTTGACTTCGATCTGAAGATGTTCTCGCAAGCCCGCATCAAGGGCACTGAACGGTTCGTCCATCAGGAAGAGCTTCGGCTCGATTGCCAGCGCTCGAGCGATTGCGACGCGTTGCCTTTGACCACCCGAGAGCGCGGAAACTTTGCGTTTGTACAGTCCCGCAAGGCCGACAACATCGAGCAACTCTGTGGCTTTCGCTTTGCGTTTAGACTTCTCTACGCCGCGCACTTCCAGTCCATAAGCAATGTTGTCGCCCACATTCAGATGGGGAAACAGGGCAAGACTTTGGAAGACCATGCCAACATTTCGTTTATGGCAGGCAACTTCCGAGAGATCAGAGTTGTTCAATCGCAGATCGCCCGAGGTCTTATCTTCGAGCCCCGCGATGATGCGCAACAAGGTTGTCTTGCCGCATCCCGATCCACCCAAAAGGCATATGAATTCGCCGGAGCCAATTTCGAGGTTCACATCACGCAATGCAGTGAAGGTACCAAAAGATTTCTGAATATTTGATAGGGACAAATTGGCCATGGGTATGTCTTTCTATTTGCCGCGCCGACATCGGTTTGGTGGTTACGACACCGGCGCAGCTTAAGTCACAAAGTCGGTCCGACTTAACGCGAAATCATCTCAAGATATTTGTCAGACAACCAATCGCCTTCACGCAGATGAATTGCTGTTTGAGTACGAATGGCATTCCCAGTGGTGCTAATGGCTGCAAATTCTTCATCCGTCAGATCCATTGTCTCGCGCTTGGCAACTGGGGCCACGCCGAGATTGCGGGCCAGTTTTGCCTGGATGTCTGGACGGATCATATAGTTGATGAATTGCTCTGCCGCATCGATGTTCTTGGAGTCACGAGGTACAATCCAATAGGCGTCTCCAAGAATGCCACCCTCTTGCGGGAAAGTAGATGTCACCGGGCGCCCGTCCGCTGCGGAAAGCATGGTTACGTCATGGTAGTACAGGCCACCTGCAAGCTCTCCCGCTTCAAGACTTTGCTGGAATTGACCTTCATCACGATACCAGAGCTGCACCTGAGGCTTTAGCTCTGCGATTTTCGCGATGATCTGCTCCAGACCCTCGCGGGTTTCCATGGTGTCATACCCGTCAAAGAAGGTCAGAGCTGTGGCTTCAATCAGACCGCTGTTGGAGTTTGAGGTCAGTCCAAGCTTTCCATCCCAATCACGTGTCCATAGATCAGCCCACGAAGTGGGCGCATCTGGGGCTGCGTCGGTATTTGTGACAAAAGTCGTAAACCAAGTCAGCGCTCCGACGGCATTCAGGGCGCCATCTTCACTTTCTTTGGTGAACCCATCCAGCAGCGTTGCCGTGTTGGGGATATCTGCGGCATCAAGATTGGCCCAAAGACCGATTGATTGACCACGGATGAAAACCTCATCGGCCACCAGCGACAGATCCGCAGGCGCCTTTTTGGCGCGCGCCGCATTTGTCAGCTGTGTCAGCCATGCTTGGTCAGCTGGCTGCGCAATGGAGCGCACTTCAATTCCGGTTTCCTCTGTAAATCCAGGATAAATCGCGGATTTCAGTGTTTCTTCAAAAAATCCGCCCCATGCACTGACGGTGATTTCCTCCGCAGAAGAGTTAGAAACCATTGCTGTTGCCAACCCCGCCGCGATAGCAAGTGTTTTGACTGAATTCATGATTTGAACTCCCTGTGTTTTGCTGGCAAGCAAAAGCGCTAGCTTGCCGTTGATCAGATTTAGCGTTTCAACAAACCTATGATGCATGCATAATTAGAAACCATATCAATCAGGTGATGTATGCATAATCCACACTACATGCTTGCCGAATTCGGCTTAAGTTTCAAACAGTTCTAACTGGAGACACGATGCGTCTATCCGACATCGATTTGCGTTTGCTACGTGTTTTTAAAGCCGTCGCTGAAACCGGTGGATTTGTAAAAGCACAAGGACAGCTGGGAATCAGCCAGCCAGCGATCAGCGCGCACATAGCCAATCTCGAACAACGGCTGAACGTGCGACTTTGTAATCGCGGGCGACAAGGGTTTTCCCTGACGGCTGCTGGCAATGAAGTTTTGGAGGAGACCAATAAGCTCCTGAGTCATCTCGACTCCTACGCTTCAAAGCTGAATGAAATCGGTGGAAGAGCGAAGCAGCTTCTCCGGATTGGTGTGGTTGATTGTTTGGTAACAGACGACGCCAACCCGGTGAGCCGTGGAATAGAAGCAATCAATGCAGCCTTTGACCAACTGCGTATCCGCATCGGGGTATATGATTACCTTGATAACTTGACAGAGCTTCGTGCAGGACGGCTGGATATCGTGGTGGTGGGTACCACTTGGGAAGCGCAAGTACCCGAAGATTTGGAAACCCTTCACCTTTATGATGAGACAAGCGGGTTGTTTTGCTCTCCGCAACATCCATGCGGCCAGACAACAGACGCCGACACCCAAGAGGCGCATCTAAAAAGCAGCAAAATATCTGCTCATAGCTTTTTGAATAACCCGATTGATGAGAGTCTTGAAATCCATCTGCTCGAAGAAAATGCGGAAGTCTCTCAGGGAAACATTGAATCAACAACTTATTTGACGCTTGCCGGTACCCACGTGGGGCTCATTCCAAAACATTACGCTGATCGCTGGGTGCGAACCGGAAAACTCGTGCCTGTCGCACCCGACCGATACCAAGTTGTCTCGCAAATTCACGCTGTCCGGTTGAGATCTAAGACACCCAATGACGTTGCAGATCACATTTGGAAACACCTTAAGATGCAAAGAAAGGCCTAAGCAGATGTATTTCTGCTGATGATGTTTGGATCACCCAAATTGTCTGTTTCAGCGTGTGAAAATTTCTTAGCGTGTGCCGACACATCGGATCCGAAGGTTTAGATCCTGATTCATCTAGAACAGCAGTTCTTTATCTGACGGAGGCAAAATTGTTCGTTGATGCAAATTTTGATGGTGGGAATATCGACCTCGCAGATTGCAGGGAAAACGGAGAAATTGAACTTCGTATCCGTCCAGACTCTGCGTCATCTCATGCTCAGTGGTTCTATTTTCGCGTATTGGGTGCTGGCGGACAACATTGCAAGTTTTCAATTCTGAATGCCGGAGAAGCCTCATATCCCGAAGCCTGGACAGATGGTTCGGTTGTTATGTCACGCAATCAAGTGGACTGGTTCCGAGTGCCGACAACCTATGCGGACGGGTGTTTGACATTCTCCTACAAATGCCCGTTTGAAGTTCTCTACGTTGCGCTTAGTCCGCCTTATTCTTACGACCGCCACCAAGGCCTGATCAGCAACGCACTGGCCACGGACACCTGTCGTCTCGCCGCCGTTGTTCAATCTGTCCAAGGCCGGCCAGTCGAGGTCCTGCAGATAGGAGACGCACCTGAAAAGTCACCTGCTGTTTGGGTCATCGCACGACAACACCCTGGTGAACCAATGGCTGAATGGTTCATGGAAGGCTTAATAGAGCGTCTCCTGTCTTCGCCGGACCCTTTGACAACAAAACTTCGCAAGACACTTCGCTTCTTTCTCGTTCCAAATATGAACCCTGATGGAAGTATTGCTGGTAATCTGCGCACCAACGCTGCTGGCGTGGACTTAAACCGGGCTTGGGCAGCTCCGGATGAGCAGGTCAGCCCAGAAGTTGCGGGCGTCATGCACCTGATGAAAGAGCGAGGCGTCGATCTGTTTCTTGATATTCATGGGGACGAAGAGTTCCGGTTTGTGTTCGCTGCAGGTTGTGAAGGCATTCCCGATTTTTGCGAGCGAATGGCCAAGAATGATCAAAACTTTAGACAAGATTTTCAGAGCGCGAACGCTGATTTTTTGACCAGAAATGGATACCCTTCCGATCCGCCTGGGGGTGCCGATTTGTCAATCGCTTGCAATCAAATCGGACACAGGTTCAGGTGCTTGTCGATGACTATCGAAATGCCGTTCAAAGAGAATGCAGCGAGAGTGAATGATCCAGAAGGTTGGGGTATACGTCACAGCAAAGAACTCGGTGCCGCCATTCTGTATCCAATTGCGAAAAAGTTTCAGTTGACAGGCACCACATGATCAGTCGCCGGCCTCTGGCCCACAGCTGACATTTCTGCACGTGTCTAAATGTTGCAATGCAGCCCGCCTAACCGATCATTCGCTGCGCTCGCGCTGTCAAAAGACTTTGGAGTTCATCGCGTTGGCTTTCGCTGCGTCCGCAAATTATGACTTTTGGGTCTTAAGATCGACTTGCATTACTAGCTCTTCCTATCAAAGTGACTTCCATCATTCTTTGTGGCAGACCAATTCCAAGCAATGGGCGACTTCCGTTTCAACGCTCCGCTCAGATGACGCCGCATAAGGTAAGATGCATCCACAATTTCACCGCATTCAAGAAGATTAATAATCTCGAGGTGTTCGCTGCATTGTTCAACAATGCGTTCGCGGTTGATCTCTGCTCGATATTCCATCAATCGGCGCATTCGGTTCACACGCTGCAACGCCATCAAAAAAAACGGATTGCCGGAAAGCCGAATGAGTTCTTCGTGGAAATCCGATCCATTTCGCAACAAAACTTCACCTGGAGTTTCCGAAATATCCTTTTCCAACATTCCTGCCTGAGTTCGCTTCAACTCGTCGAGTACTTTGCGGTCAACTTCGAAGCTAGGTTCCAGCATTGCCGCTGGCTCGATGGCCATGCGAAATTGATAAATCTCGTCGAAAGCTTCGGCAGTCTTAGCAACCGGTAGAAGTTTCCAGCCATAGCCATCCTTGGGTTCAGCCCAGCCTTCGCGTGTCGCGCGGCTTAGGAGTTCCTGCGTACCTGATTTGGTTAGGCTGTATTTCTGGCGCAAACTTTGTTCTGTGACGATTTCAGGCAGAACATCTGTCAACCAATCCTCAGCAAATTGTTGATAAACACTTGCGTCTGTGCTCTGATCCTCAGCGAATTCTTGGATCAGAGAGCGATCAATCTGCTCAGGTACAAAATAACCACGGTTAGGAATTCGTTCCAAAACCTTTGCTTGCTCTAAAGCGATCAAAGCGTCCCTCACCGGCGTACGGGAAACCTGATAGCTATTCGCAATCGTCTGAGTCCCGATGTGTGATCCTGCCTTTAGCGCCCCACTCAGTATTTCTTGAGCGACGCGGAGGGCAATCTTGTTGCTTAGATCGGTGGTTCGCAAGTCTCTTACCTCAGCTTTCGTCTTCAATTTGGCTTAAGCCTAGATTGGTTTTATGCCGAGATAAGAGCCAAAACTCAACCGAGAAGTTACTTTGGTTATATCAGTAGCAATATCCAAAAACCTCCAAATATTTTTATTTTTCGACATCAAATAATCACAAATATCGCTGATTTTATTATAAATCTCTCAATTGCAAGTCATTCAAAATTGGCTTTCTGCGTTTTCATGTGCAATTTAATATTGGCTTTTAGTGTCCCGATATGCAAATTTGTCGTGACGAAGAATCGTCTAGCAAAACTGGGAGGAAAATCATTTTGTTTAGAAAAATCGCAATCGCTGGTGTTTCCGCGGCCATGATGATGGGCGCTACAGGCGCCAATGCTGAATTCAAAGCGGACAGCCCACAATGTATCGCCCCATCGAACCCTGGTGGTGGCTGGGATTTCATCTGCCGCACAACAGCGAAGTATCTGTTTGACCTTGGCATCATCGAAGATTCAATGCAGGTCACCAATATGTCCGGTGGCGGCGGTGGTGTTGCCTTCGCTCACGTCACTAAAGAGCGTGACGACGACAACAACCTGATCGTTGCGGCGTCTATGTCCACCAGCGCTCGTATCGCTCAGGGCATTTATGAAAACGCAACGCAAGACGACGTCCACTTCCTGGCAACCTTTGGTGCAGAATACGGCGCAATTGCTGTACGCGCTGACTCTCCTTATCAAACACTCGCAGACATGATGGATGACATCCTGAAAGATCCGCGTTCTGTTGGTATCGCGGGTGGTTCGTCCGTTGGTTCCTTCGACCACATAAAACCGATGCTGGTTGCACGTGAGGCCGGTATGGAAGATGTCACCCAGCTGAAATACGTGTCCTTTGACGGTGGCGGGGAAGCGATGACAGGTCTGCTGTCTGGTGCGACCGAAGCACTGTCTGGTGACTTCTCAGAGATGCTGGGCTTCCTGGAATCCGGCGACATCCGTATTATTGGTATCATGGCGCCTGAGCGTCTGAAGAACTACCCTGATATCCCAACAGCAAAAGAGCTGGGCTATGACGTCGTGGGTGCGAACTGGCGTGGTCTCTACATGCCGGCAGGTTCTTCTGATGAAGCGAAAGAGTTCTGGTCCGACGCGATCAAAACTCTGACCGAAGATCCGGGTTTCCAAGCAGAACTGGAAGCGGCCGCAATCGCTCCGTTCAACAACTTTGGCGACGACATGTACAACTTCGTAGCGGGCAGCATTGCTGACGTAGAGAAGCTGTCTCGTGAGATCGGCATCATCAAGTAAGCGCAAGCTTTCTGATACTCCGGGCTGGTCTGAGAATTTCGGATCAGCCCACACTTATTCTTTATTGGAGGCAAAAATGAGTGACCGCATTTTCGGCGGCTTTGGATTGGCGCTGGCCATCTTCTATATTTGGGCCGCTTCCACAATCAAAGACAGCTTCATGGTTGATGTGGTCGGGCCGCGCGCCTTCCCGTACATCGTTGGCACCATTGTTGGTCTTTGCTCCATCTATTTCATCGTCCGTCCCGACGATGAGCCGGAATGGCCTCAAGCACGCGCATTTGCAGAGATTGTTTTCGCAGCGGCGGTAATGTTCGCCTACTGCTTAGCTCTGCCAGAATTCGGCTTCGTAATTTCCACAATCTTTGCAACGGCCTACCTGACTTGGCGCCTCGGCACCGCGCCGCTTTGGTCGATAGTTTCAGGCGTTGCGACTTCTGTCGGGATTTACGTTGTTTTCCACCTCATCCTCGGCCTTTCTCTGGCTGAAGGTCCATTGGGTTTCTAAAGGACTGAAACTATGGAAATTCTATCACTTCTCGCAGAGGGTTTCGGGGTTGCGTTAACACCGACGAACCTATTTCTCGCGATTATTGGCTGTTTCTTGGGCACCCTGATGGGCGCGCTTCCAGGACTTGGGCCAGCAAACGGCGTTGCGATCCTTATCCCGATCGCTTTCTCTTTGGGCCTTGACCCAACTGGTTCTTTGATCCTTCTCGTCAGCGTCTACTACGGCGCGATGTACGGTGGTCGGATCTCCTCGATCCTTCTGAACATTCCAGGCGACGAACCCGCGATGATGACCTGCCTTGATGGCTACCCGATGGCACAGCAAGGCAAGGCTGGTGAGGCACTTTCACTTTCCGGTGTCGCATCCTTCGTTGGAGCGTTCGTGGCAACCTGTGGTCTGGTTCTACTGGCACCACAACTGGTGAAAATCGCGTTGCTATTTGGACCGGCTGAATACTTCGTGCTCTTCACTGTAGCCTTCGCAACTCTTGGCGGAATCTCTTCGACGAACCAAGCGAAATCTGCATTTGCTGCGGCGCTGGGTCTTGGTATTGCCATGATCGGTTCTGACAGCCAAACGGGTTCTCAGCGATTCACCTTTGATCACGTACACCTTTACGATGGCATCGACTTCCTGATTGCGATTGTCGGCCTGTTTGCCTTGAGCGAGGTGTTCATTTTCCTTGAGCATCATCGTAGCAAACAGGGTGTTGCCCCTAAAGCAGCAACCGTAGGTCGCATTATGCCGGACTTCGGCATGATCAAACGCTGTATCCCTTCCATGGCACGCGGCACAGGTCTTGGCTTCTTCTCAGGTGTTCTTCCAGGTGCGGGTGCGTCCCTTGGATCCTTCCTTGCGTACTCCCTTGAGAAACAAGCGGTTGACCGTGATGGCAAGTCCTTCGGAAAAGGTGATCCACGTGGTGTTGCTGCTCCTGAAGCGGGTAACAACGCAGCATCTGGCGGTGCGCTTGTACCAATGCTCGCGTTGGGTGTTCCGGGTTCCGGTACAACGGCGGTTCTTCTGGCGGTTCTTCTGCAGCTGAACATCACGCCGGGCCCGCTGCTGTTCACCAAAAACCCAGACATTGTTTGGGGTCTGATTGCAGCGCTGTTCCTTGCGAATTTCATCCTGCTGGCAATGAACATCCCGCTGGTTGGCATCTTCACACGCGTTCTGATGGTACCGACACGGATCCTGATGCCAATCGTTGCGATGATTTCCTTCGTCGGCATCTACAGCATCACCGGTTCATCCTTCGATGTGATGCTGATGGTTGGCTTTGGCATCGCTGGTTGGGTTCTGCGTAAGCTCGATGTTTCGCTGGTTCCTGTGATCCTCGGCATTCTGCTGGGTAACCAAATGGAAGTGAACCTGCGCCGCGCGATGACAATCTCCGATGGTGATTGGTTCATCCTCGTGGGCAGCCCACTGGCCATCGTTCTCTGGCTGATCGCAATTGCTGGTTTCGTGCTGCCGATGCTGATGGGCCGTCGCATGAAGAAGCGCATGGAATCCATGCACGACAACGAAGAATTCGTCGGCGACTGATCTCGTCCCAATAATCCCGGCCTGCGCTTGTGGGCCGGACCGTTCAAAGACCTGTCACTTGCGTGACAAACTTAGGAGATACAAATGCGTATTATGACCCTGCCGTGTGACGGCATTGGCCCAGAGATTATGGCTGAAACGCTGAAAGTTGTTGAAGCTGCCAACAAGAAATATGATCTAGGCCTGACTTTCCACGAAGAAGAGTCCGGCTTCAAAAGTCTCGAAAAGCACGGCATTACCCTGCGGGAAGAGGTTCTGGACCGCGCACGTACAGAATTTGACGGCGTGATCCTGGGCACACAGTCCCACATGGACTACCCACCACTGGTCGAAGGCGGTCGTAACGTCTCCGCTGGCTTCCGTATCGGTCTTGACCTCTACGCAAACGTTCGTCCTGCGCGCACACGCGACTTTATCCCAAATAAAGCGCCTGACATGGATCTGGTGATCATGCGTGAAGCGACTGAAGGCTTCTACCCAGACCGCAACATGTACAAGGGTGTTGGCGAAATGATGCCAGACTCCGACATGGCGCTGTCCGTTCGCAAAATCACTCGTAACAGCTGCATGCGCATCTGCCGCGAAGGCTTCAAACTGGCGATGCAGCGTAAGAAGAAAATCGCAGCGATCCACAAAGCAAACTCCTTCCTGATGACCGATGGTCTGTTCCTGGAATGCTTCCGTGAAGTTGCAAAAGACTACCCAGAAGTAGAATGCGAAGAGTTCATCGTTGACGCGTTTGCTGCTCTGCTGGTGCGCAAGCCAGAGGCATATGACGTTGTTGTTGCAACAAACTTCTACGGCGACATCCTTTCTGATCTCGCGTCTGAACTGTCTGGTTCTCTGGGTCTTGCGGGCTCCATCAACGCGAACGCAGAAACCGGCCTGTGCTGCGCACAAGCTCAACATGGCTCCGCCCCTGACATCCAGGGTCAGAACGTTGCAAACCCAACTTCTCTGATCCTGTCTGCGGCAATGATGTTGACATGGCTCGGTGAGCAGCGTGGCATTCAAAAGCTGCAAGATGCAGGTAACGCAATTACAGCAGCCGTTGATGCGGTGATTGACGATCCAGCAAAGCGCACCCGTGACCTTGGCGGCTCTGTGAACTGTGATGACTTCGGCACCTTTGTAGCTGAAGCGGTCGCAGCCGCTTGATATCTCCCTTGGTCGGTTCCCTCTTGCCGACCACTCAGGGTGGCGCTGGTCGGTCGGCGTCACCCGCCCTTTCTTGAAAGAATTCCGATGTCGTCAAAACCGCGAATTGCTTTGATTCATGCGACGAGAGTAGCTGTTGAACCTATCGAGACGGCCGCTAAGGAACTTTGGCCCGACGCGGACACCATCACAATTTTGGAAGAAGGACTGTCCGCTGACCGCGCCAGCGGAGCCGCAACACTTGATGAATTGAATGCCCGTATTGTGCGACTCGCACGTTACGTGGAAGACATGAAACCAGATGGAATTCTCTACACTTGTTCGGCTTTTGGTCGCGGTATCGAAAAAGCCGCAGCAACATCGAGCATTCCGGTGTTGAAACCAAACGAGGCGATGTTTGAAGCCGCCTTTGCGAAAGGTGACGACATCGCAATGATCTATACTTTCGAACCGGCTGTTAAAGGCATGGAAGACGAGTTTGCAGAAGAGGCTACCAGCCGCAAGTCCTCCGCTAAGATTCGCTCAGTTTTTGCTGAAGGCGCACTTGACGCATTGAAAGCTGGAGATGGGCGAACCCATGATCGTCTGATTGCTGAAGCGGCAAGAACCATCGGCAAAGCTGACGCGATTTTGCTGGCTCATTTCTCCATGGCGCGGGCAGCGAATGAAGTACGAACGGTAACGGATGTACCGGTGCTCACAAGCCCAGAAGCTGCGATCCACAAACTACAAGCCGCATTGAGCGGAAAGTCAGAATAAGGAAGCTATCAAATGCTGATAGGTGTTATTGCCGACGATTTCACAGGCGCAAGCGATATTGCAAACACCCTAGCTAAGGGTGTTGCACCTGAGGGTGGACTGGCCACGGCGCAGTTCCCGGGTGTCCCATCCGAGCCGGCTCCCGAAAATGTAGAAGCGGGTGTGATTTCTCTGAAAACCCGCACAGCGCCTATTGATGAGGCCGTAGCGGAAAGCCTAGCCGCTCTGGAATGGTTGCTGGAGCAAGGGTGTCGTCAGATCATATTTAAATACTGTTCGACCTTTGACTCAACATCCGAAGGTAATATCGGGCCTGTTGGTCAGGCACTCGCTT
Organism: Cognatishimia activa; assembly: GCF_026016445.1. Taxonomy (NCBI): domain Bacteria; kingdom Pseudomonadati; phylum Pseudomonadota; class Alphaproteobacteria; order Rhodobacterales; family Paracoccaceae; genus Cognatishimia; species Cognatishimia activa. The sequence continues at coordinate 1,882,151 of NZ_CP096147.1, forward strand.
TGGCGATGAATGCGCGCGGAGTTGTAGTTTGCCCAGCATTTCCAACGGTTGGCCGCACCGTCTACCAGGGGCATCTTTTTGTTTTCGACAAGCTGTTAAACGAAAGTGGCATGCAAAATCACCCGTTAACACCGATGACCGACCCAGACATCCGCCGATTTTTGGCTCTGCAAACGGAATGGGGCGTGGGACATGTGGCGCAGCCGGTTGTAACCGATGGGCCTACCAGCATTTCTGCGGCTTTGGCCGCGGATGCCAAGGCCGGCAATATGTTCACAGTCGTTGATGCGACATCTGACAATGACCTTTTAACTATTGGCGAAGCGCTGGAAGATGCGTCTTTGATCACCGGTGGTTCCGGTATCGCGCTTGGTCTGCCCCGTAACTTTATTCGAAAACGGTTGGCTCGCGGAGGTGAGACCACATTGGAGGTACAGGGTGGTCCCGGCGCCATTCTGGCCGGGTCATGTTCCGGTGCGACACGCGGTCAAGTGGACTTGCATGAAAGTAGCCAGCCTGCCTACGCGATTGACGTGCCAAAAGTTATCTCTGGCGACATCACTGCTGACACGTTGGTCGACTTCATTGTCGAGCATCAAGGCAAGCAGCCGCTCATCTATTCTTCCGGCACACCGGAAGCCGTCAAAGAAATTCAAAACAAGTTTGGTCGCGCGAAAGTCGCCGCGACTTTAGACGCACTCTTCGCTGATACCGCACGCAAGCTCATCCAGCGAGGCTATCGCAAGATCGTTGTGGCTGGTGGGGAAACCTCTGGCGCGGTGGCTCAAGCAGTTGCAGACGAGCTAGGGAACCCAGCGATGCAGATCGGTCCAGAGATCGACCCGGGGGTGCCCATTCTCAAACTGGGCAACGGTGATCCTGTCTTACTCGCATTGAAATCCGGGAACTTCGGAGCGCCTGATTTCTTTAGCAAAGCTCTTTCAATCATGGGGGGCAACTGATGAACCCGGCAGAACTCAAAGCGCGCGAGGATATGGCGCGACTATGTAAGTCGCTATTTGATCGTGGATTCTCAGTGGGCACAGCAGGCAACGTCTCGGTACGCCTTGAAGACGGCATCCTGATGACCCCAACCAATGTGACGCTTGGCGATCTGGTCCCAGAGCGCATTGCAAAGATCGACCTAGAGGGCAATCACGTTGCAGGTGACCGGCCCACCAAAGAAGTGTTCCTGCATCAGGCATTTTATGAAACCCGCCCAGGGGCCGGCGCGGTCGTGCATCTTCATTCCACCTGGGCAACAGCATTGTCATGCCTTTCCGATGTCAATCCAGACGACTGCGTACCACCGCTGACACCCTATGTGGTGATGCGTGTCGGCACCGTGAAACTGGTGCCATACATAAAGCCCGGCGACCCAAAGTCCGGAGAAATGATCCGCAATCTAAAGGGAAAATACGCCACTGTGTTGCTTGGCAATCATGGCCCTGTTGTGAGCGGCAAGAACCTATTTTCAGCCGTTTGCGCTGCAGAGGAATTGGAAGAAACCGCAAAGCTTTTGGTGGCGCTACGCGGGCAAGAGACCAAACTTTTGAGCGAAGAAGAGGTTGCCGACCTGAAAACAACGTTTGGAACGATTTGATGGCGCCATGAAAACTGCAGACCTAATTGATAATCACGCGGCACAGCTGGAGTTTGTGCATCTTCCCTTCCGTAAATTTGGCCAAAAGGCATTCATCGGTGGAATGATCGAGACGGTGAAGTGCTTTGAAGAAAACACCAAAATGCGTGAGCTGCTTCAGTCTCCTGGCAAAGGGCGTATTCTTGTGGTGGATGGTGGCGGCTCAACACGCACTGCCATCCTGGGTGACAAAATGGCTGGCTGGGCGATCGATAGCGGTTGGGCCGGTTTGATCATCAATGGGGCCATCCGCGACAGCGTCGAAGTCAATGAAATGGACATTGCCGTTTTTGCACTGGGCACATCGCCTGTAAGATCGGAAAAGACAAATGCAGGACAATCCGGGATCGACGTAAAATTCGGCGGAGTTCGTTTTGAATCTGGCCATTATGTGTATGCAGACGCAGATGGGGTTCTTTACAGCCCGGCCAATCTCGTTTGAGCCGTCTAAAAGTTAATATCGAGCCATCCGCGACACTTGTAATTGCCGCGACTGGAGGTTGGCTGGTCTCATTAACTAGCATTCCTCTCGGCTGGTTGATCGGCTCGATGCTGAGCGTCGTCGCCATGTCGCTTTTCAAAATCCCGGTACATCAACCGGGCCGGGTCATGCCCTTTGTAAGAGCGTCAGTCGGCACGATGTTGGGCGCTTCCGTGACCCTAGGTGTGCTGCAATCGTTAACGGATTTGTGGCCGTCTTTTGTCTTTATGGCGGCTGTGATGTTGCTGGGCGGCTTCGTAAACTACCAGCTTTTGCACCGCTCTTTTTCATTCGGGAAATCTGAATCCGCACTGTGTTCGGTTCCCGGTGGGATTGCCGAAATGATCCTATTGAGTGAAACCACAGGCGGGGAGCAATGGCGGGTTGCGATCGTACATGCGGTACGCATTGCTTTGGCGATCCTGCTTATTCCGATCTTGATTGGATTCATCACTGAAAACGAAATCGTCCGAGGCGGTGGTCCGGTCCTTCCCGATATGAAATGGGGCGACGCCTTCTGGTTCGTGATCTGTATTGCGGCGGGGCTGTTGTCTCAGAAGCTGAAATTCATTCCTGCCCGTATTGTGCTTGTGCCCATGCTAGTATGTAGCGTTCTTCATGTCACCGGCGTTACCAACTTTGTGGTCCCGACGCAGCTGTCAAACGTGGTGCAAATTTTCATCGGCATCAACGTAGGGGGTCGCTTTGCTGGGGTTTCCACCAAGCTTTTGATGCAGGTGATGCTGGCGGCGGCCTGTATCGTTATGGTCCAAATCTGCTTCGCATTTGGTTCCGCCATTGTTGGCGCTGGCATCTTGAATGCTGATCCCATCACGCTGGCCTTGGCCTATTCTCCCGGCGGGCTTGCTGAGATGTCGATGATTGCCATCGCCTTCGGGCAAGAGGTCGCGATCGTCGGCTTTCACCACATCGCGCGTGTTCTTGGCGCATTGTTTACCGCGCCACTTATTCTGAAATCCTTGACTAGGAGGCCCTGATGTTTCCTCGGCAAACCGTTCAAACACCAAGCCAATCTGTCCAGTGCGTAGATCTACCCGGAATTCTCGGAGATCGCCTCCCACATCTGCCGCATGTGCTGCGCCTTTTGGCGGAAAACCACGTGCGGGCGGGTGCAAGCCTTGAGGATCTGCGCGTCGCGTTGGATGGGTGGCTCTTACGGAAGCCGTCGCAAGCAGAGCTATCTTTCCGACCCAACCGAATTTTGATGCATGACACGACCTGCACACCGGCGCTGGCCGATATTGCGGGCCTACGGGACGCCGTCGCGGAAGCGGGTGGTGATCCAAGCAGCCTTACACCGACTTTGCCAGTGGAGGTGTCTGTCGACCACTCCTTGGCAGTCGACGTCTATGCCCAAAGCGATGCAAGCGTGATCAACCGTCGCAATGAAATCACCCGGAACCGCGAACGTTATGCTTTTATGAAATGGGCATCAGTGAACATGGATGGGGTGACGGTGAATCCTCCGGGCACCGGGATCATGCACACGATCAACCTTGAACAGCTGGCGACTTTGTTGGTGATCGGCGAAGATCGATTTGCGCATCCTGATATGTTGCTGGGCACAGACAGCCACACGCCAATGATCAATGGGATCGGTGTATTGGGTTGGGGCATCGGCGGCCTGGAAGCAGAAAGTGTGATGTTTGGCCAAGCCGTTTCTCTGGCCGTACCTGAAGTAGTCGGGGTGGAACTGATCGGGGCGTTGAAAGCCGGGGTCACACCAACCGACTTGGCGTTGGTGGTCACCCAAAAGCTGCGCGAGATTGGCGTGGCCGGTAACTTTGTCGAATTTTACGGGGCGGGGGTGTCGAACCTTTCAGCAGATGCGCGTTCTGTGATTGCCAACATGGCGCCAGAATATGGGGCCTCAACCGGGTTCTTCCCCGCGGACGAAGAGGTGATTAGCTATCTGTGCCGCACGGATCGTCCTGATACGCTGACCGGCAGCATAGAACCTGTGTTCAAGGCGATGGGGCTTTGGTTTGACCCGGCAGAGCGTCCACGATTTGACCGCAGCATTGTCATTGATCTGGATAGTATTGGCACCAATATTGCAGGCCCACGCCGCCCGCAGGATTGCTGTGCTCCAAAGGATGCACTTGCCCGCATAGAACAAGCGATTGGTCGGAAGCTAAAAGACTTCCCTGCGGGTTTTGATCGAGATGCAGGCGAAGTGCCAGACGGCGCCATTGGGGTTGCTGCGATCACCAGTTGTACGAACACGTCTGACCCACGGCTGTTAGTCTCTGCTGGTCTGTTGGCGCGCAAGGCGCGGGCTTTCGGCCTGCGTCCGCCGCATTGGGTGAAGACGTCGCTGGCACCGGGATCTCCTTCTGCACGGGCATATCTGGAACGGGCGGAGCTGACGGGAGATTTGGATTCCGTTGGGTTTTCCATCGTGGGCTTTGGTTGCACGACTTGTATTGGCAATCCGGGCCCTTTGCCCGAAGTGATTGAAGATGCACTCGGCGAAAAGAAGGCCATCCCGGCGATCCTTTCTGGTAACCGCAACTTCCCGGGCCGTGTGCATCCGAAGCTTGATCTTGGTTATCTCGCGTCACCCCCTTTGGTCGTGGCATATGCGCTGAAGGGCAGCATTCAAGGGGACATTCTTAGCGACCCGATCGGTCAATCTGCGGATGGTAAAGACGTCTATCTGACAGATATCTGGCCCGACGAGGCCGAGATTGATGCCGCGCTGAACAAAGGCTTTGAACCCACCGACGTGCCGCAGGCCTTCTCAGAAGCGTGGCGCAGCAAACAGTGGGACGATATTGAAGCACCTAAAGCCGCACAATTCCCGTGGAGTGCTGGGTCGCGCTATCTGCGTCGTCCGAAGTTTGCCTCTTTGGATGAAACCTCGCGCCTTGGTCACTATCAGGCCGCGCCGCTTCTGGTGCTGGGGGATGACATGACCACAGACCACATCTCCCCAGCAGGTTGGATTGATCCAAACAGTGAAGCGGGCGATTGGCTGATTGAACGCGACGGCGATCCTAAAGACCTAAACGTCTATGCCGCCTATCGCGGCAATTGGGAGGTCATGGTGCGCGGCCTCTATACCAACCGTTTGGCCACCAACTATCTTGCCGAAGGTTTGGCCCCGCCACAGACCGTCCTGGAGGATGGGTCTATACACCCTGTTTACGCGGCCTCTCAAATTCTTGCGGAACGCGGGCAGTCCATCGTGATCCTTGCGGGTGAACGCTATGGCATGGGGTCCAGCCGAGATTGGGCCGCGAAGGGTGCTGCACTTTTGGGCGCGCGCGCGATCATCGCGAACGGGTTTGAGCGGATTCACCGCACCAATCTGATTGGGATGGGGGTTCTGCCGCTTCAGATCATTGATGACTTTGTCCCCAAGGATGCAGGCGTAACTGCCGCTGACCGCCTTGAAGTGAACATCGCCAATGAGGCCCTGACACCTTTGCTGGAAACACAGGTAATCCTGCACGCTGCGGATGGAACCAAACGCCCAATTAAATGTCGTGCTGCTGTGGAGACACATCAGGAAGTAGCTACTCTGCAGAAGGGGGGCATCCTGTCGGCGATTTTACGGAAAACAAACTAGGAGTTGCATAAATTGCAGAGAAACCGATTAGCCACAACTTGGTATTTCCATTCAATCTTATGTCTGGTTTGGCTGGTCAGCTGACAAATTCGCGGACGCAGCGAATGTCTGCTTTCCGCCGTTTTCGCTTGCTCAATAGCCCTGAGTACTTTCGGACTGCATTCATTTTCAGTCGTGCGTTTCTTAGCTCCGCCTTTTGCCCGAAGAGCTAAATTCGATCGGCTCACATTTGAAAGAAGCAGAGCTGTTACTCCGCAGAAAATCACTACAAATCCGATCGAAGTACTTTAACCGCCAATAATAAATACATTGTCCGCTGGAACCAAACGGCGGCAAACACCAATTTTCTTAAAGTTCGCGAAATCTTTATCCCGATTTCGAGACAACTTTATCCCGATCTACAGCAGGCTCTAATGCGTCCAGGGACCTTTACGATCAGTGGCGAAGTTCTCGCCATACCCGCCCGCGCGAATGTTCGCTTTGCGCTTATGCGGCTCTGTGACCGTTGCTTCGATGCCGTGTTCCTTGGCGTAGTCCAAGGCCGCTTCTTTTGAAGAAAAACGCAACTTCACTTGAGATTGCGTGTCATCAGAACTGGTCCATCCCATCAAAGGATCAATGTCACGTGCAGAGGACTGCGCGTATTCCAAAACCCAAGTCTTGGTTTTGGCCTGACCAGAAGTCATTGCATTGCGGGCTGGCTGGTAGATGCGAGCGATCATCAAAGGCTTCCTCTTCTTGAAAACACTTATCTGCAATTTGTCAGGTTCAGACAAGACCAGAATGTCTCCTTCGATCAGGCCAATGGTCGCAACGGCTTGACCGCACAACCTTGCCGAGAATATCAAGGCCCTACGCAGGGGTGTCCCGCAAAGGACTGAGAGGCGGATACGGGCGAATGCCCAGCGACGCGACCCTTTGAACCTGACCCAGTTGATACTGGCGTAGGAAGCTAGGAACGCATCGCGACAGGCTTAGGGCCAATCCGACTGTGGTATCTGATTAGGGGTAATCCCCCTCGCCTCCCCGCCCTAATTCATCTGGTGTCCTTTGCAAATTGGAGGAGACCAAAATGAACGTCCCAAATCCCAAAATCACCACTGGTGCACTTCCTGCATCCAAAAAGATCTATGTCGAAGGGGTGAACTTCCCAGACATTCGCGTGCCCATGCGCGAAATTTCTACCCATCCGACTGCCGGTGAAGCGCCGCTGCCGGTCTATGACAGCTCGGGCCCTTATACAGATCCAGACGTCCTGACCGACATCCGCGAAGGCTTGCCAGCCCTGCGCGAAGACTGGATCAAAGCGCGCGGCGATGTTGAAGAATACACGGCACGTGCAGTCAAGCCGGAAGACAACGGATTTGTCGAAGGCGATCGCTTGGTTGCCGAATTCCCTAATCTTCGCAAACCTTTGCGTGCGAAAGACGGCAAAGCGGTCACGCAGTACGAATACGCGCGCCAAGGCATTGTCACACCTGAGATGGAATTTGTCGCCATCCGCGAGAACCAACTGCGTGAAACCGCGCCCTGCCATCGGGATGGGAACGACTTTGGTGCCAACATTCCAGACTACGTGACACCAGAATTTGTGCGAGATGAGATTGCAGCCGGTCGCGCCATCATCCCGGCCAATATCAACCACCCGGAAATCGAACCGATGATCATCGGTCGCAATTTCCTTGTGAAAATTAATGCCAACATGGGCACCTCGGCTGTGACCTCTTCCATGGAAGAAGAAGTCGACAAGCTGGTCTGGGCGATCCGCTGGGGCGCGGACACTGTGATGGACCTCTCAACCGGTCGCAATATTCACAACACACGTGAATGGATCATCCGCAACTCACCTGTGCCTATTGGCACCGTGCCGATCTATCAGGCACTGGAAAAGGTAAACGGTATTGCCGAAGACCTGACCTGGGACGTCTTCCGCGACACGCTGATTGAACAGGCGGAACAGGGTGTGGACTATTTCACCATCCATGCTGGCGTGCGCCTGCACATGGTGCCAATGACGGCGAAACGCGTGACTGGCATCGTGTCGCGCGGCGGCTCGATCATGGCGAAGTGGTGCCTGCATCACCACAAAGAGAGCTTCCTTTATGAACATTTCGGCGAGATTGCGGACATCTGTCGTCAGTATGACGTGTCATTCTCTTTGGGGGATGGCCTGCGCCCGGGCTCTATCGCGGATGCCAATGATGAAGCTCAGTTTGCCGAACTCGAAACTCTGGGCGAATTGACCAAGATCGCTTGGGAAAAAGGCTGCCAGGTGATGATCGAAGGCCCAGGCCACGTGGCCATGCACAAGATCAAAGAGAACATGGACAAGCAGCTGGAGTGTTGCCACGAAGCGCCCTTCTACACGCTTGGGCCACTGACAACCGACATTGCACCGGGCTATGACCACATCACATCTGGCATCGGCGCGGCGATGATCGGTTGGTTTGGCTGCGCAATGCTGTGTTACGTGACACCAAAGGAGCATCTGGGCCTGCCAGATCGTGATGACGTAAAAACCGGCGTGATTACCTATAAGATCGCTGCCCATGCTGCGGACTTGGCCAAAGGGCTGCCCGGCGCACAACGCCGAGATGACGCTCTGTCACGCGCACGGTTCGAATTCCGTTGGGAAGATCAATTCAACCTGTCGCTTGACCCGGACACAGCGCGCGCGTTCCACGACCAGACTTTGCCGAAACAGGCCCATAAGGTTGCGCATTTCTGTTCGATGTGTGGACCGAAGTTCTGCTCCATGCGGATTTCCCACGACATTCGGGCCGAGGCGCAGAAGGAGGGCATGGAAGCCATGGCTGCGAAGTTCCGTGAAGGCGGTGAACTTTATGTCCCTGTAAAAGAAGACTGAATCAGAAAGCCCCCAAGTTTTGGCTTGGGGGCTTTTCCATGCCTGCAAGTCTTGGTTGCCGAACCGTCCACGGGGAGCGAGGGGTATGTGTGGGCCATCCAGCAACCAAGCGCTGCTTGCCTAAAAACTATACTAATGAGAAAATGAGAATGGCAACTAGGTTTGCAATAAATGTTCACAAAGCCGATCATTTCTTTGCAAAAATTTCAATGAAACCGATTGCGGTTTCCGCAAGATTTCTCGAAACAGTGAACAGACCAATCCGATATAAAATCAATAGGTTACCCACGGTAAGCTTTTGACCAATTAGTAAGGCGTTGGAACGCCTCTTCTGCGACATTCGGTCTCAGTCCAGAATTTCGAGTTCTCCTGACAATAATTGACAGTTTTTCTTAGCCTACGGGTCTTTGTGACCGACTTCGACTTGCGCTTGACGCGTTTCGGTTCAAATTATGGGCAACGAAGGGATTCCAAATGAGCTCTGCCCAACCAGATCAGCAAATGCCCATGACGCAAACGCTACCGCACCGGCGCGAAAAGCTGGAAGGTGGCAAGCAATTCATAATGCATACTGAGTTTGCTCCTGCGGGTGACCAACCAACGGCAATCACCGAATTGACGGGTGGCATTGCAGACGGCGAACGGGACCAGGTTCTACTGGGGGCGACAGGGACAGGTAAGACATTCACGATGGCGAAAGTCATTGAAGAAACCCAGCGCCCTGCCATCATCCTCGCGCCGAACAAGACACTGGCAGCCCAGCTCTATGGCGAGTTCAAAGGTTTCTTCCCTGAGAATTCCGTCGAGTATTTTGTGTCTTTTTATGACTATTACCAACCCGAAGCCTATGTGCCCCGGTCTGACACCTATATCGAAAAAGAAAGTCAGATTAACGAGCAGATCGACCGGATGCGCCACTCCGCGACCCGTGCGTTGCTGGAACGCGATGATGTGATCATCGTTGCCTCGGTCAGCTGCATTTACGGCATCGGTTCGGTTGAGACTTATTCGGCCATGACGCAGGATCTGCACGTCGGCAAAGACTACGATCAACGTCAGGTCATGGCCGATCTGGTTGCACAGCAATACCGGCGCAATGATCAGGCCTTTCAGCGGGGATCATTCCGTGTGCGCGGCGACAGTCTGGAAATCTTCCCGGCCCACCTTGAGGACCGAGCATGGCGTCTGTCATTCTTTGGTGAAGAACTTGAAAGCATCACCGAATTTGACCCGCTAACGGGCGAAAAGACGGACGATTTTGAGAAAATCAGGGTCTATGCGAACTCGCACTATGTGACGCCCAAACCAACCCTGAATCAGGCCATCGTCAACATCAAACAAGAGCTGAAACTGCGACTTGATCAGCTGGTCGATGAAGGCAAACTTCTGGAAGCGCAGCGTCTTGAACAGCGCACCAACTTTGATCTGGAGATGCTGGAAGCTCAGGGCTTCTGTAACGGGATCGAAAACTATTCGCGTTACCTGACTGGCCGCGCGCCGGGCGAGCCGCCGCCTACCCTGTTTGAGTTCATTCCAGACAACGCGATTGTCTTTGCCGATGAGAGCCACGTTTCTGTTCCTCAGATCGGCGGCATGTATCGCGGCGACCACCGCCGTAAGTTCACTTTGGCCGAACACGGCTTCCGTCTGCCATCTTGCATGGATAACCGTCCGCTCAAGTTTGAGGAATGGGACGCGATGCGTCCTCAGTCGATTTTTGTGTCAGCGACGCCGGCCGCATGGGAGCTGGAACAATCTGGTGGTGTCTTCACTGAACAGGTGATCCGCCCAACAGGGTTACTTGATCCAGAGGTCGAAATCCGCCCTGTGGAAATGCAGGTCGATGACTTGCTTGATGAAATCCGCAAGGTCACAGCGGATGGCTTCCGCACTTTGGTGACAACCCTCACCAAGCGAATGGCAGAAGACCTGACGGAATACCTGCATGAGCAAGGCATCAAAGTCAGATACATGCACAGCGATATCGACACGCTGGAACGCATCGAAATCCTGCGCGATCTACGCCTTGGCGCATTTGATGTCCTAATCGGGATCAACCTACTGCGTGAGGGGCTGGACATCCCAGAATGTGGACTGGTCGCCATTCTGGACGCTGACAAAGAGGGTTTCCTGCGCTCTGAAACCTCGCTGGTTCAAACCATTGGCCGCGCAGCACGAAACGCCGATGGGCGGGTAATCATGTATGCCGACAAGATGACCGGCAGCATGGAGCGCGCACTAAAGGAAACCAACCGCCGACGCGAAAAACAAATCGCTTATAACGAAGAGCACGGCATCACCCCGGCGACAGTAAAAAAGAACGTCGAGGACGTCCTTGCCGGCCTCTATCAGGGCGACACAGACATGTCGCGTGTCACAGCGACCATCGATAAACCGATGCACGGTGCAAATCTGGAAGCGCACCTCAACGGGCTTAAGGAAGAAATGCGCAAAGCTGCGGAAAACCTTGAGTTCGAAGAAGCGGCGCGCCTGCGTGACGAAGTCAAACGGCTCGAAGCTGTGGATCTCGCAGTTGCAGATGATCCTTTGGCGCGTCAATCGGCCATTGATGCAGCGGCAGAACAGGCTGTGAAGAGCAGAGGCCGCTCCACCGCTGGCCGTCCAGGGCAGCGCGGCGGGAATGTTTCTCGCCGCCGTGGGCGGTAGGGCGACAGATCCGACTGCACGTAGAATTTCACTTTTCAGAGATTATGTGGATAATCAGCAGGCTGAGCGGCAAAACTGCTCAGCTAGGCTCTTAACTGAGTGCTAAAGGAATATGATCGCCACCAATTGAGAAACGCGATGAAATTTGCGGTCCATCTTTTGATTTCAGTGCAACTTGTCTTATGGGCAGGCTACATGGTGGTCGCCTATCTTGCGCCCGATGAAAAACTGCCTGCGCAAACACTGGAAGGGTTTCTCTTCCTCTGCGTTGTGGCAATTATCCTCTGCTTTTTTCCTGCCCTCAGAATGGCGCGCAGCTATGAGATGCAGCCATTTGCCTTCATCATTGCAAGTTTGCCGATTATTGCGGTTGCCGCGATCGTGATCATCCAGTTGATCTAGCTATCTGGCAACATGCACCGCGCATCTCACATGGCGCACGACAAAGGCTGCCGTACTGCCAAGATTAAACTCATGCACACCGGGCTTATGAGACGACATGACCACACAGTCGATCTTATTGTCTCTGATCCAATTCAAGATCACTTTACCCGCATTGCCCTCGACCACTACGCCGCGCGCATTGGGTAGGCCCGCCGCCATTTCTTCAAGTGAGGCTTCAATCGAGGCTTTGGCCTCATCCTGATAGCCTTTTGGAAAGTAGGACTTCGCATAGCCGGGTACCGGCCCCATGACATGCAGCAAAGTTACCACCGCGTCGGGGCAAGCAAGTGACGATGCTGCGCGCAATACCTTCTCTGTCCCCTGCTCTTCTTCAAAGGATACAGGTACTAAAATGTTGTTATACATGGCTCTCCCTCATCCCCATGTAGCGACCTTTCAGTCAAAGACCTCCTGCACGTCATACATCACTGGCTCAAAGGTTTTACACAAAGTGCTAAATTTACGTGACCAATCACGCATTTCTGGCGCGCGAAGCATGGCAAGGAAGTTATCTCTCGTCTTCCATTGCGAATAATTGGCAATTCGTGTCTGCGCGTCGTTCACGTGCAAACCAGCTGCAATAAACCCGGGCTGCTTTGAGATGAATTGCTGATAGGCGGTAGTCAATTCATCCATCAAATCCTGACATGTTCCGGGCGTCACCTCGAATGTCGTGATAACTGTCTGACGATCTTCACCTATTTTGATTGTTGGCATTTTGACTTCCTTCTTGACTACCCTCAGCCTAGCGCCCGTAAAGCCAGACCGCCAAGCGTTTTCTCAACGCCAAAAAGGTCATGCTTAATCCTTTATTTACGAATATTTATCAGACTACCCCGGCGAGGGGAGCCGATGCGAACCATCTGGATCATAACCTTTCTGGCTATGGCTTGCTCGGCCAACGCAGGCCCCTGGTTGCGCCCGGATGGGGACGGATTCATGTCTCTGGACAGCATTGGATCCATTGGGCGTGATCAGGGTGACCTGAGCGCATATTCCGGGCTATTTGCCGAATACGGGCTGTCAGATATCACAACATTCGGCTTCGTCGGGGGTATTGATCAAGCCAACAACGGCAATGCAACGGCTTACCTGAAGTGGCAGGGTCCAGCGGTTTCAGAGAACTGGATCACGGCATTTAACCTGGGACTTGGAGCAAATTTCGATGCGGATGGCTCCCACCCTCATCTGAGAATTGGCACCTCGCTGGGCCGCGGAGGTCTTTTCCAAACTCAACGAGGCTGGACGCAATTCGACGCTTTTCTGTTGATCGGATCAGGGCAGCAGATAAGGGCGAAACTAGAAGCAACTCTGGGTACGCGTGGGGCGAAAGACTGGATTTATCTGCTGCAACTATTTGCGCAGTCAAATACAGAAAACGGATGGGATTATGAGCTGGCTCCGTCCATCGCAGTGCCACTTAAGAGGAAGCGCCATCTGCAGATTGGATTGTTGGCCAACACACAAGACGTGGGGCGCATTGGGCTGAAAGCCGCTCTCTGGAACGAATTCTAACAGAATGTTCGAATAACAATCACTTGAGTGCCTCTTTGAGATTTCGAATTTCTCAGGCATAATAGGGCCAGCAGTACCACGAGCAAAAGCTCGGGCCACAAAAGAGGCAAGAAATGAGAAACCTGATCGGTAGCGCCCTTCTGGCGATGATGATCCTCCCTGTCGGACCTATGCCTGCAGAGGCTGGCCCTATTTCTTCGGCCTGTATCAAGTCCGACCGAAAAGCAGCCACCCGGCGCATGTGTAACTGTCTGCAAAGCGTGGCAAACGGCGAATTGAATCGCACGGATCAGCGCCTCGCGGCGACCTTCTTCAAAGATCCCCACAAGGCGCAGGAAATTCGGCAATCCGACCGACGTAGCCATGAGAAATTCTGGCTGCGTTATAAGGGCTACGGCCAGACAGCTGCCGCCCTATGCAGTCGCCACAGCTAAGCTAGGACAGCATTTCGAAGCGGCTGACTGGCAGTGCATGGATTGTCTCACTGACCTTGCCGCTCCGTCGGATGTCTCGCAGCATTTCGCTTACAATTTCTATTGTGTTCGCCTCGTCATGCGGCGGCGGGCCCCTAGTCTTTTAAGATAGTGAGCCGCTGCAAGAGACCTCCCGTCGGAACAGAATTGAAAATTTCATTTGACCGCTCGCCGCACTAGTTTCACAAAAGGTAAATCTAGCGGGAGAGAGACGATGCTGACCAAAGGGGTGACCCTGCGTGGTTTGGAAGTGTTTGAAGCCTTGGCGGCCAGCGGTTCAGTAGCTCAGGCCGCGGATGCTACGGGGCTGAGCCAACCGGCTGTCAGCCAGCAAATCCGCAACCTTGAAACGGCGCTCGGCGCACCTCTTGTTGACCATGGTAAGCGCCCCATGCAACTGACACCTGCAGGCCGCTCTTTCCTTGGCCGTACTCAGGCTGTTCTGTCGGAATTGCGTCTCGCGCAGTCTGAATTGACAGTCATGGATCTGTCGCACATCAGCTCCATGTCGATCGGTATTATCGATGACTTTGACAACGACATGACCCCGCGTTTGGTGACCACTCTCGCCGAAAGCCTCACCAAATGTCGTTTCAAGATGATCACCGCAAGCAGCAACGATATCGCCGAGATGATGCGAGACCGACACCTGCACATGGGCATCACCGCAACATCCGGGGAAGTTATTGATTATGCAATGGAATACCCGCTTGTGCGCGATCCATTTATTTTGGTTACACCGACCGCTATGGCACCGAAAGGTGCTGATGTCATCAAAGTCATGCAAGAGCTTCCCTTTGTGCGATATGAGCGCGAACAACTGATCTCTCGTCAGATCGATGCCCATTTGGCGCGATTGAAACTGGAGTTTCCTGAGCGTTTCGAAATCGGCAGCAACTTGGCACTTATGGCCTGTGTTTCGCGGGGGATTGGTTGGGCGATCACAACGCCACTGGGCTATATGCGCGCTGTACGCTTCCACGATCAAATCACCGCGCACCCGCTTCCGTTTGCTCATTTCTCGCGTCAGATTTCACTGCTCGCGAGCCCGGATTTCGCCGACAAAGTCCCACGCGACTTGGCGCAGTCCTTCCGCACGATGCTACAAGATAAAATCATCAAACCAAGTCTGCGCACGCAACCGTTTCTGGCCGGAGAATTCAAACTTCTACCCAACTGATTCTTTCGTTTTTGCAAAACTCTGCGAAAGAGTTGGCAAGCAAGGTTGCTTTGTCGTTGTGCAGAACGAAATCCGCGCAGTTTTGGGAAATCGAAAGTTAATCTGAAATTTCTGCCTGAAGCCCCCGAGAGCATATCTCGATCAGGTCCAATGCCCCATCAAAATCGCGGGTGTAGTAGGGATCAGGCACTTCTTGCATACCCGTCTCTGGGGCGTAGTCGGTGAAACACCTCACAGGCGTCTCATTCCCGCTTGGGCGCAGGCGTTCAATATCTGCCAGATTAGAGGCGTCCATACCGATGATCAGGTCAAACCGATCAAAATCCTGCGCTGTGAACTGCCGTGCCCGCAGATCGCTAAAGTCATAACCACGCCGCTTTGCAGCTTCTTGCATCGGACCATAAGGTGGCTTGCCCACATGCCAACCCGCGGTGCCAGCGCTGTCAGTAATGGCTGTAGACATTTCACGAAAGACCCCTTCTGCAGATGGGCTGCGACAGATGTTGCCCAGACAGACAAATAGGACTTTCATAACGGCTCTCCGGTTCTACGATGCAACCCAGATAGCGCGAGCCATCATGGCAAAGCAAGGAGACCCCATGACCAATATTGTAATCCTGACTGGCGCGGGCATTTCCGCTGAAAGTGGGCTAGGCACCTTTCGAGATGAAGGCGGTCTTTGGGCGCAGCACCGGATTGAAGATGTCGCCACACCAGAGGGTTTCGCGCGCAATCCTCAACTTGTGCATGATTTCTATAATGCCCGGCGCGCGCAGGCAGCTGAAGCGCAACCAAATGCGGCGCATGCCGCTCTGGCAGATTTGGAAAATCAACTTGATGGCGACGTGCTGATTGTCACTCAAAATGTTGATGACCTGCATGAAAAGGCGGGAAGCCGAAATGTGGTTCATATGCATGGTGCTCTCAACAAAGCGCTTTGTGCGGTGTGTGATCACCGCTGGGATGCACCATTGCTCATGGCACCTGAAGATGCCTGCCCCCGGTGCAATGCTCCTTCTACGCGCCCGGATGTCGTATGGTTCGGAGAGATACCTTATGCCATGGAAGATATCGCTGAGGCGCTATCCAAAGCAGATGTATTTGTCTCCATCGGAACCTCAGGTGAGGTCTATCCCGCTGCCAATTTTGTCGCCGAGGCAGATCATTTCGGGGCCCATACTATTGAACTCAACCTAGAGCCATCGGCGGGCGCATCGCGTTTTTCTGAATGCCGTTTTGGACCGGCAAGCGAGACTGTTCCGACGTGGGTGACCGAAGAGCTGAAAAGATAAGGCCGGGTCTCCCCGGCCTTTGCTTTGCTTAATGGTGATCGTGATCGCTGTGTGCATCCTTGTCGTGTTCGCCGTGACCACCATGCATGGCCTTCCGCTCCAGATCGACTGGGATGGTCACTTCAATCTCACCGGCCTGTTCAAAGACCAGAACCGCTTTGACTTCATCGCCGTGATCAAGAGGCGTGTTCAGCCCCATAAACATCACATGATCACCACCACGTGCAAGCACGTGTGAGCCGCCTGCCGGGATCACAAACCCCTCTTCGACGTGCAACATCTTCATGACGCCATCACCTATATCTTTGTGGGTGTGCAGCTCGTTTTTCACAGCGATATCTGTGCTGACAGAGATCAGTCTATCATCGGTGTCGCCCATATTGTGGATTTCCAGGAAGGCAGCACCGGCTTTAGCAGCCTTAGAAGCGACGCGCGCGTAGGCGTCTTTTATCATGATTTTGCTCTCTGCCAGCGCAGGGGAGGTCAAAACAAGGGAGGCCACAGCAGCCAGCGCAAAGGATTTGAAAGACATAGCTTTCTCCGAATTCTTAGAATGTATGTTTGAATAGTGGTTGGACTTCAAACAGCGCGCGGTGGGGCCCGCGCGTTCACACGCAATATGCGCTGCGCAGCAACCAAAGCGACCTTTGGCGGCGTCAATAGGGAGAACACAAGCTGATCAGGCGCTGCGACGCGAGGCTCTGCATCAGGCAGTCCCAATGCCAATAGAGTGCAATCCAGGCAATGGTGCTGAGGCGCGGTAGGTTCGCCATTCGCATCGACCGCAATGATGACAGTGTGTTGCCCTGAACAAAGCTCCATCGTGCCCACGCTCATCGGCATACCACGCGCCATCGCCATGCCCTGCCCGGTAAGGGCCATGAGCGCGATCAGGAAGACGCTGATATGAAGGCGAAGCCGTGTCATCAGGCCGTATATAGGCCCCGAAGACTGGTAATGAAAAGCGACAAAACGCAACAGCCCCGCCTGATGTCAGGCGGGGCGTGCTTCACTGTCCAGTGAGAAGAAAGCGAAAAGCTTAAGCTTGTGCAGCCTGTGCTTTTGCGATTTCTTTTTTAACTTTAAGAGCGTTTGCAGACAGCTCAGTGTCCTTGGCTTTCGCCAGGAACGCATCCAGACCACCGCGGTGATCTACGGAACGCAGAGCAGATGCAGAGATACGCAGTTTAACGCCGCGACCCAGAGTTTCGGATTGCAGTGTCACGTCGTTCAGGTTCGGCAGGAAACGACGCTTTGTTTTGTTGTTGGCGTGGCTGACATTGTTGCCAGTCATCGGGCCTTTTCCGGTCAGTTCGCAACGGCGCGACATAGGATCATCCTCGTTTTACGGTCTACGGGGAAAGAGACCCCGTTAAAGCAAAAAGGCGCCGCCACGGGCAGCACCCAGAAATTCGTTGGGCGTCTTTAGGCCTGAATCTGGGCGGCGTCAAGTGATTCACGACAATGAAATGACACTCGGGCAGAGGAAAATTCATTTTCGCCTTTTGCGCGCCCTGCCCCTTACTTCTTTCGAATATCCAGTGCGCTCAGAACCTTATCTGCCGCTGCAGAAGGCGTGATCGCCTGCTGAGCCACCTGCGCTGCCAATTCCGCGATTTGCGCCTTTGCATCACCTGTCTCAAGCTGCGCCAAGACGCCTTGTTTTACTTCCTCATGGAACCAGAACTGCGCCTGCGCATCGCGACGGCCATCCCAATGCCCATTATCACGTCGCCAATCGGTCAACTCTTCCATCTGCGCCCAGGCATCCGCGAGTCCCTGCTCTTCCAGAGCTGAGACCGTCATGGCCTTTGGGAAGCCCTCTGGGTCTTGAGGTCGCTTCCTGAGAAGCCTCAGCGCGCCGGAATAGTCAGCACAGGTACGCATCGCAGTGGTTTTCAGATCGCCGTCTGCTTTGTTCACGAGGATCAGGTCCGCCATCTCCATAATACCGCGCTTCACACCCTGCAGCTCATCACCACCGGCCGGAGCCAACAGCAGCAGGAAGAGATCCGACATCTCAGCCACAACAGTTTCGCTTTGACCAACGCCGACGGTTTCGATCAGCACTACATCAAAGCCAGCCGCCTCACAAAGCGCCACAGCTTCGCGTGTGCGGCGTGCCACGCCACCAAGGTGGGTCTGGCTTGGGGATGGGCGGATAAATGCGTTTTTATCGCGCGACAGGCGCTCCATCCGGGTTTTGTCGCCCAAAATGGACCCACCAGAGCGCGCCGAAGAAGGGTCCACCGCCAGAACAGCGACCCGTTTGCCCTGCGCGGTCAGGAACATGCCAAAGCTTTCAATAAAAGTAGACTTACCGACACCCGGAGTCCCTGAAAGGCCAATCCGCAAAGCCTGCCGTCCCGCACCGCGCAGTGCCTCAAGCAATTCCGCTGCTTTCGCCCGATGATCAGCCCGTCCGCTTTCCACCAAAGTGATTGCCCGCGCCAGCGCCCGGCGATCCTGCTTCAAAATCCTGTCACGAAGCTCTGCGATGTCCATGGGGCGGCCCTGTTCATGTATTGGTTCTGGATCGAGTTCATGCCCTGAGCTCTGCCCCATTGTCTACCCCGTTCCCGACGATTGGCCTATGCTTGCGCGACAATGACGCTGGGTTTGAGGATTTAGCGCTTCCTGAGAGAACCGTTTGTGGCTTTACCCGCGCTGATGCATTCGGGATAAGGCGGTATGACAACCCTTCCCATTCACGAGGCCCTCCCAGACTTGATCGCCGCTCTGACAGAGCGCGGGCGCGCGGTGCTGCAAGCGCCTCCGGGTGCGGGTAAAACCACCGTGGTTCCTTTGGCGATGCTGGAAGCAGGGATTATCGATGGCAAGATCGTGATGCTTGAGCCGCGCAGGCTGGCGGCCCGTGCCGCAGCGGAACGGATGGCTCAGACATTGGGAGAGCCCGTTGGCCAAACGGTGGGCTACCGCGTGCGTGGCGAGGCCAGGACCTCCAAATCCACAAAAATAGAGGTGGTCACCGAGGGCATCCTAACCCGAATGATCCAGTCAGACCCTGAACTCGCAGGGATTGGCGCTGTCATCTTTGATGAATTCCACGAACGTTCGTTGAATGCCGACCTTGGATTGGCGCTTTGTCTGGAAATTGCAGGCGCCCTCAGGGACGATCTGATGCTTCTCGTCATGTCAGCAACGCTTGACGCTGAACCGGTTGCAGCTTTGATGGATGAGGCGCCGATGGTGACTTCAGCCGGGCAAAGCTATCCGGTTGAAACACGCTGGCTTGAGAAACCTCTACGCAAAGACGACCGGCTGGAAGACGCCACTGCGCGACTGATTGAACAAGCGGTTTCAGAAACTGAAGGCGGTGTGCTTGTCTTCCTGCCCGGTGAAGGCGAGATCCGCCGGACAGCCCAGCGGCTGAAGCTACCGGCGGATTACCATGTGCACACGCTCTTTGGCGCGATGGACTTCAAAGCGCAACGTGCCGCAATCCAGCCAGCCACATCTGGGCGCAAGGTTGTTTTAGCGACATCAATCGCGGAAACCTCTCTGACGATCCAGGACGTGCGTGTGGTTGTGGATGCGGGGCGTGCGCGCCGGGCGCGGTTTGATCCGGGGTCCGGCATGTCGCGGTTGGTGACCGAAAAAGTCACCAAAGCCGAAGCTACCCAACGCAAAGGTCGTGCGGGTCGCGTGGCCAAGGGGATTTGCTATCGCCTTTGGACCAAGGGTGAAGAAGGTGGGCTGATGCCTTTCCCTCCGGCTGAAATCGAAGCCGCAGATTTGGCTGGACTGGCGTTGGAACTGGCCGCCTGGGGGACAACACCTAAGGATTTGCCGTTTTTGACCCAACCTCCTTCTGGCACATTTGCAGAAGCTCAAAGGCTGCTGCAAATGCTCGGCATCCTCGATGACAGCCTCCGTATCACAGAACATGGCCAGTCCGTTGCACGCATGCCGCTGCACCCGCGCCTTGCCCATATGCTGGCGATTGCCGGCCCCAAAGCCGCGCCCCTGGCGGCGCTCTTAGCTGCGCGCGATCCCCTTGCGCGGGGCGCGCCCGTTGATCTTTCGCTGCGGGTCGAAGCTATCTCGGATCTCAAACGGTTCGAACAATCCCGCCCCTATCAGGTCAATCGCGGCGCGCTGCATACGATCCGCGATGAAAGCAAGCGATTAGCGCGTCTGGCCACGACAGATGCCGACCTCTCGCTCGCCGAGATGGCAGTGCTGGCTTATCCAGACCGGATCGGTCTGCGCCGTAAAGGCGATGCCGCCCGGTATGTCCTGTCAGGCGGCAAAGGCGCCATTTTGGATGATGGTGATCCAATGGCCGTAGAACGATTGATTGTCGCCACCGATCTTGATGGCAATCCAAGAGAGGCGCGTATTCGTCAGGCGATTGCGATTTCCGAAGCTGAGGTGCGCGGGCTGTTTGCTAATCAAATTTCTTGGCAAAAAACCTGCGCATGGTCCAAACGCGATGGTCGCGTCGTGGCGCGCCAACAGGAAATGCTAGGCGCTGTCGCTCTGGACGATCGCATTTGGAAAGGCGCGCCAGAGGAAGAGATGGCCCGCGCCATGCTAGAGGGTGTCAGAGATATCGGTTTGCGCCCAAGCGCCGCTGCGCAACGATTTATCGCACGCGTCGAACTTGTGCGCGCCGCAGGTCAAGACCTGCCGCAGATGACCGAGGAGACCTTGTTGAGTGACCTGGAAACTTGGCTGTTGCCGCATATCAGCGGGATCAAAACAGCAGACCAGTGGAAGAGGTTCGACATTCTAGATGCGCTCCGAGCGATGCTCGACTGGCCGCAGATGCAACTGGTCGACAGGATCGCACCCGCGCATTTCACCACGCCCCTCAACCGCCAAATCCCAATTGATTATTCCGGCGAACACCCGGAAATCACTTTGCGCCTGCAAGAGATGTTTGGTCAAAAGACGCATCCAATGGTGGGCAATACCCCTTTGAAAGTGACCCTGCTTTCCCCTGCCCAGCGCCCGGTGCAAACAACAATGGACATCCCAGGCTTCTGGGCAAGCAGCTACTCGGACGTGCGCAAAGACATGCGCGGGCGTTATCCAAAACATCCGTGGCCCGAAGACCCCACCGAAGCTGATCCCACCTTAAAAGCGAAACGGCGCTCTTAAGCGCCGCTCCCCCAATTTCTCTTTGTCTAAATACCTTGGGGTCCGGGGCAACGCCCCGGGTGGTTCAGAAAAAGCTCACTTACCCAAGCACCAGCGCATCACCGCCTTTTGCGCGTGCAGACGGTTTTCGGCTTCATCAAAGATCACCGAATTGGGCCCATCCATAACGGCATTGGTCGCTTCTTCATCACGGTGTGCAGGCAGGCAGTGCATGAACAGCGCGTCAGATTTGGCGTGCGACATCAGCGCTTCGTTCACCTGATAAGGACGCAGTTGATTATGGCGACGCTCGCGTGCGGATTGCGGATCATGCATGGACACCCATGTATCGGTCACAACCAGATCAGCGCCTTCAACCGCCTTGAGTGGATCGCGTTCGATCTCAATCTTGCTGCCCTTAGAACGCGCAAGATCGATGAATTCCTGTTCTGGATCTAGTGTTTGTGGACCAGTAAAGGTCAGGTCAAACCCAAACTGACCCGCTGCGTGGGCAAAGCTCGCGAAGACGTTATTGCCGTCCCCTGACCAGACAACCTTTTTGCCTTTGATCGGGCCATTGTGCTCTTCAAATGTCAGGATGTCCGCCATGATCTGGCATGGGTGCGTCCGGTCGGTCAGACCGTTGATCACCGGCACGTCCGCGTATTCCGCCAGTTCCAGCAGGGTTTGCTCTTCAAAAGTTCTGATCATGATCAAATCGACATATCGGCTGAGTACACGCGCTGTGTCAGCAATGGTTTCGCCATGGCCGAGCTGCATCTCTTTGCCAGACAGCACCATGGTCTGACCGCCCATCTGACGCACACCCACATCAAAAGACACGCGGGTCCGGGTGGAGGGTTTTTCAAAGATCAGTGCAACCATTTGGTTTTCAAGCGGGCGATCCGCGTCAGGCGTGCCTTTTGACAGGCCTGCCCGCGCCGTTTTCATGGCTTTCGCGTTATCGATAATCGCACGCAGATCCGCAGGATCGGTTTTGTGAATATCCAAAAAGTGGTTCATCGTGCTTATCCTTTAGAGTGTCTTTTCAACGGCTTGGGCAGCATTGGTCAGTCGTACAAGCGCTTCGTTGATATCTTCGTCTGTGATGTTCAAAGCGGGTAGCAAGCGGATCACATTGTCCGCAGCCGGGATCGTAATCAGATCGGCGTCATAGGCCGCCTGCAACACCGCCCCCATATCGGCTTTACATTTGATACCCAGCATGAGGCCAGAGCCACGTACGGTCTCAAACACCTCTGGATGCGCCGCCACGAGACCTTCCAGTTTTTGTTGCAGCAGGCCTGATTTCCGGTTCACTTCCTCCAAGAAAGCTGGCTCTGCAACGATGTCCATCACCGCATTACCGACGGCGCAGGCCAGAGGGTTGCCGCCATAGGTCGACCCGTGGGTTCCAGCAACCATGCCGCTTGCGGCTTCTTCAGTTGCCAAAACGGCCCCCAGTGGGAAGCCGCCACCTATGCCCTTGGCAACCATCATGATGTCAGGAGAGATTCCGGCCCATTCGTGAGCAAAGAGCTTACCTGTCCGCGCGACGCCGCACTGAACTTCATCCAAGATCAACAGAACGCCCGCGTCGTCACAGATGTCACGCACGGCTTTCAGATCTGCGTCATCCATCGGGCGAATCCCACCCTCCCCCTGTACAGGCTCCAGAATAACGGCACCGGTTGTTTCGCTGATCGCATCTTTCAATGCTTCCAGATCACCCCAAGGGATTTGGCTGAACCCAGGAAGAAGCGGCCCAAAGCCCTTTGTCATCTTCTCAGAGCCCGCCGCGGCGATGCCTGCGGAACTCCGGCCATGGAAAGCACCTTCAAAACCGATGATATCCGTCTTCTCAGGCTGGCCTTTTTCAAACCAGTACTTCCGCGCCATTTTCACGGCGAGCTCGCAGCTTTCCGTGCCAGAGTTGGTAAAGAACACCGTATCAGCAAAGCTCGCTTCAACCAGCTTATCGGCCAATGCCTGTTGCTGTGGAATTTCATAGAGATTGGAAACGTGCCAGATCGCGTTGGCCTGACTTGTCAGTGCGTCCACCAGCGCTGGGTTCGCATGACCCAGCACATTCACGGCAATACCAGCACCAAGATCTAGAAAACGTCGGCCATCTGCCTCAGTTACCCAGCTGCCTTCGCCTTTGACGAAGTTAAGAGGTGCCCGATTATATGTCGGCAGAACAGAGGAAATCATGGTCTGGTCCTTGTAGTGAAGCCCTTGAATGCAGGCGCGGTGAAACAACGGCGTGCAATAGCTGGGCTATGGTGTCAATGAGTGAACTTTGGATTGCGGCGCATTTGCGCATATTTTGCAAAGATACGATTAGAAAATCGCAAGATGATGTCGCTCAGACCTTGTCGCGAGACAGAGGGTTGAGGGTCAGCGTCGGAATCGTCGGATTCGAATATGGCTGGTTTTGATCATCATAGATGACCCTATACGGTGCGCTTTCAATTTTGAGAAGCTTTTTCTTTGCCGCGCGCATGCAACGCTTGTGAGAGCATTCGAAACACCCTAACGAATTCTCATGAGCACCACCGAGAGCAACACAGAGCAGAAACCCATCCTGGCTGCCGCACTGACCGTTTTGGCCTCCTCTTTTGTGGCCGGGACCACGTTATTGGCCAAAGCTCTGGGAACCGATGCGCTCGGCACCCCCTTGAATGCCTTGCAAGTCAGCCAGGGGCGGTTTCTGTTTGCCTTCATGGCGATCTCCTTGGCCGTTGCTGTGCTGCGCCCCAAATTCACAAGGCCCGCGATTGGCACGCATATCCTGCGCTCCACTCTTGGTTGGGGCGGCGTCACACTGATGTTTGCGGCGGCAGCGTTCATCCCACTAAGCGATGCGACAGCGATCAGCTTTCTGAACCCGGTCTTTGGTATGCTCTTCGCGATACCTTTCTTGGGTGAAAAAGTTGGTCCTTGGCGCTGGCTTTCAGCTTCAATCGCCATCGCAGGAGCAATCGTGCTCATGCGCCCGACCTCTGGCGTTTTGGAATTCGGCGCATTGCTGGCTTTGTCTGGCGCCGTCCTTCTTGGCGTAGAAGTCACCGTCATCAAAAAACTGACCAATCGTGAAGGCCCTTTGCAAATTCTCTGGGTGAACAATCTGATTGGTCTCTGTATTTCGACCACGGTGGCCTCTTTTGTTTGGATTTCGCCAAGTCCCATGCAATGGGCCGCACTCGCAGGGGTGGGTCTGTTAATGGCGGCTGCACAGAGCTGTTTCGTCAACGCTGTCCGACTTGGAGACGCGAGTTTCGTCGCCCCCTTCTTTTATACAACGCTGGTCTTCGCTGCGCTTTACGATGGGGTGATCTTTGGGGTGATCCCCGACGCGGTGTCCTATTCTGGCAGCGCGATGATCCTGCTGTCTGCGGCGCTATTGGCTTGGCGAGAAACAAAACGGACCAAGGTCCAGAGCTAACGTGGCTTCAAAAGCTGATTTCGTGTCAGATTCTGACGCTCTTGACCCCGACATTCCGAATCAATGCCTTGTAACTGCCGGTGGGGTGACTAAAATAGGCCTCTGACAGAGAATTTTGGAAGCGGACCCTGGTCCAGCCGGGGCGCCGCTTCTTTTGTAAGGGAATAGGCATGTCCTGGACTGACGAGCGCGTAGAGATCCTGAAGAAAATGTGGGGCGAAGGCCAATCCGCAAGCCAGATCGCAAAAGAACTGGGCGGTGTAACCCGCAACGCGGTGATCGGTAAGGTTCACCGTCTTGGCCTGTCTAACCGGGCAGGTTCCGGCGGTGCAAAGGCAGAGGCGAAACCAAAAGCAGAGGCGAAGCCAAAGAAGGCAGCGCCGAAGCCTAAGGCGGAACCAAAGGCTAAGCCAGTTCCTGAAATGAAAACTGAACCGGCAGTGCCGCCGCGTCCAGCGGGTGCAACCAACCGCAAGGCGATCATTCCTGCAGGCCAGCCGCTGCCACCGCAACCGTCTGCGAATGAGATCAGCCCGGAAGCGCTGGCAAAAGTGAACGAAGTTGAGAAGAAAGCGAAGAAGCTCTCTTTGATGGAACTGACCGAACGTACATGCAAGTGGCCAGTAGGTGATCCGGCAACAGAACACTTCTGGTTCTGCGGTCTGCCGGTACAAGCGGGTAAACCTTATTGCGAAGCGCATGTTGGCGTGGCCTTCCAGCCTATGTCCTCGCGCCGTGATCGTCGCCGTTAAAGCATTCGACATTCGGAATGAGAAAACCCAGCCTTTTGGCTGGGTTTTTTGTTGAGATATATTGTTTCTGATTGATCAGAACCGCTTGGTATAACTCACCACCAATCCGGTCTCACGTTCCCCGGCAATATTTCCCCGGTTCTGGGCATGGGCGACAGAGAACCCAAGTGATGCCCCGCGAGACAGCGGGCGTTCATAGGTCAGCTCTAACCTTAGCTCGCGCTTATCCGGCGCCAGATCAATCGGAATGGACTGGAACGCAACTTTCCCATCGTCTGACCGGACCGGCAGATTCAATGAGGTCTGCCCGCGGGTCACCGCTGCTGGCAAAGCAAGTGAAACTTTGAAGCTGTCATCACGTGCAAAAGTGTTGCGTCGTGTAAGCGATAAGGCGGCGGTATTCATCAGAACATCGGATGACTGACCAATAACAGAGGTCTCTCGACCTGTCGCATAGCCAACTTCAAACATAAGCTCAGACAACGGGCTGACATCTGCAGAAAGCGCCATGCCGGCTGAGAAAATCTTGGACTGCGTGCCGCCGTTCCAATCAGAGAGCAAGCCGCCGGTGTCTCCACCAAATGCGGTATTCACCTCAAGGGTCGCACCATCCAGATCAAACGACCGGCTTGCTCCAAATCCAAAGGAATCCGCACCGGTTTCAGGACGTTGATAGAAGGCAAAACTGATATCGCTGTCGCCCCATTGCATCGGGATGTGCTGCCCATCTCCAAAGAAAGCCGCGGAACCATAGCTGGCATTTTGAACAGCACCGAAGTTGCTGACATCATTCAGAGAGAAAAGCGACTGACGGGATGCGTCCACGACCATCGAAGACGCTTCAATTGCGAATTGTGCAGCCAATGTATCCTGACTGATAACATTCACGCCTTTAAGCGCACGAGAGACCGCATCACCGCTTGCACCACCGGTGACAACAAGCGGGGTCTCAGGATTAATTTCTGCGCCGCTGGAAGTCACAATTGTCGATTGCCCAATCGGCAAAAGCGCAGCGGCAACATCAAGGAAGCCATGACCCCATTCTGAGCTGTATTCATGTTCAAAGCCGGGAACGAGTTCGACGGTTCCTGCGGAGGTAAATCCCGCGAAGTCGTTGTCAGCAGACGCCAACAAGCGAATACGCAGCTCTTGATGCGTCATCGTCGGAAAGGCTTCAGCCATTAGCGCAAGTGCACCTGCAATTGTTGGCGCTGCGTAGGACGTCCCTGTTCCGATGGAATAAGAAGTGTTTGAGGTTGAATCCGCACCTGTCCAGGTGCCATCAGCTGCAAGACACCATTCCGCGGCTTCCAAACATGCACCTGAGATACGCGTAGCGGATACGATATCATCACCGGACAGAGTGGCGATACCGTTCACGACGGCAATCCAGCTCTCTTCCAAGTCAGGCTCTAGAATGGGCAAACCCGGCATCAGCCCAACGGAAGTGATGCTGGTATCATTGTCGATTGAGAAAAGAACGATCCCATCCTGCGCGTAGGTTTTGAGCGCATTCAAATAGTTGGCTCCAACGGTGTTTCCGAAAATCGTATTGTAACTTGTCGTATCGGCATTCATGCCGACAAAGCCCCAAGAGTTGTTATATGCAACGGCTCCAGCAGTGGTCGCCGCGTTCACGGTCGCCGCCAAATTGGATAAGCCCCATTCGCCTAAAATCAGATTGGCACCTGGTGCGACGCCAGTCATCGTCGATGAACTTCCGGCTGCGATCGATGCGACGAAGGTCCCGTGATCTTCAACTGCAAGCCCCGTACCCACAGTGGTCGCCCGCCCTGCAAAGGCTTCGTGTGTGGTTAGGAACCCGTTGTCCGTGATGGCAATCGTTTCCCCTGCCCCGGTCAGACCGGCAGCGTGGGCATAGTGGACTCCTGCCGCCTGCAGTGGGTTTCCTGCGAGGTCAGTGCCGGGATCATAGCGATTGTTGCTGTTTAGGTCATAATAGTAGTTTTGTTGACGATACCGCACATCATTGTTGATGAGATTATTGGCAGCTGTCCTAACACCATCAAGGTTGTCCAAAAACGAAGCCAGCAAAGTTGCGCTTGTTGTAAATGGCAAGAGCGTGCTGCCGCTTGAGGACCCACTCAGATCATCCTCCCCGCTACACCCGGCAAGCAGGGTTGATCCAAGCACGACAACAGCCAAGTTTCGAATCGATCGGTTCACTTAAATTTTTCCCTCAAAAGGCATCTGTCTTCGCAGATAAAGTCACAAATCTATGAGCTCTTTCTACTACAACCATGCCTAGAAAAAAGAGGCCGTTTTAAGGCGAACTGACATTCTTTCTATCTGTGTCACATCCGTCGCAAATTTGTGTCCAACTGTGCGCGGACAATGTCAGCGCGGTGGAAGAAACTATCTCTTACTTCAGCAGCAAAAGGGTTTGCGTTTTCAATCGCATTTAGCACGGTTGGAGGATCATCTTTCACCATCTCAACGGCCTTTGCCATCAGCTCAAAACTCGCCGTTGTCATGCGGGTCGGTAATGGCCCCATCTCCGTTAAGACCTTTGCAATCAAGTGGGTCAGACCCTGCACCATGGCAGCCTCTCTATCGTGATCTTCTGGGTGGCAGGTGATGACGTTCAATCTCAGGCGCCGTTTCAGAAAAGCACGGATCACGCGCCAAGCCGCTCCGCGCACAGGGCAAAGGGACAACTTATGCCCAGCAATTCCATCCTGTGCGCTTTGGGGGCCGAATAATGGATGCGTCCCAACGATTTGCACATGTTCTGGCAGGCATTCAACCATATCTGAGATTGGTGCGAGTTTGACCGAGCCTACATCCACGACAACGGTGCCTTCTTTCAGAAACCCAGCAATGTCTTCACAAATTGAGCGGATTTCCTGTACAGGGACAGCCAAAATGATCACATCACATTGCGCCGCCTCAGCAAGGCTGACACCCCCAAGGACGGAAGTGTATGGATCGTGGATTTTCATCGCCACATGGTCTGAAAGCTCTTTGGCAATCAGCTGCCCGAAGCCTCCAAATCCAAACAATCCAACAGTTATCTCTTTCGCAAACATAATGTCGCCCTCTGGTCAAAGCCGCGAGCCGATGCGTTTAGATGTTTGGGAATATTGTGATCCACCGGCCAGCGGCGGTCACGTCAATTGCCCCGCCGTTATTTTGGCAGGGGATAATAAGTTACAAAGATGCTGATCATCCGTGTCATGGGCAGCTTGGTGCCACCCAAGACATGGATCGTCAAGACTTAGTTGCCACCAAAGAGTTTCAACAGCTGCTTGCCCGCTTCTTCTTCCAATTTCTTTTTTGCGGCATCTTCGAGTGATTGGCCCTCTTCCGCCGTTACCCCAAGCTTGTCAGCAACCGCCTGCTTGGCCTTCTCTTCCAGCTGTTTCTTCTCTTCTTCGAAGTTCTGGTTCACCACTGCTTCCAAGTCAGGCCAGATTTTAGGATCGGCCCATGGCCCTTTCACGCGCACAGGGATTGCAAGGCCGGTATCTGTGTCGTTTTTGATCTGTGGCGTGAACGTGTAGTCGATGTTCTGTGGTCCAAGCCCAACGGTGCCGGCCCCTTTGGCCTGCACATTTGGCAAGTCCATCAGCAAATCATTGTTGGTTAATATGCCCTCTGAGATCATCCAAGAGGCCGCCATATTGTCGAAGACGGTTGTGCCACCACTCGGTGTGCCGCGGAACAGTTGATCGAGATCGATGCCAGCAATGGTGCCGCGCCCAACCGTCATTTGCCCGTCCCCTTGCAGGGAGTTCATGATGCGATGCAGTGAGTTTCCTGATGCAAGAAAGCCGATCTGCGCGTCTGCCTTACCCGTAAAACGATCAATCTCGGCAAAGTCATTTAGCAGTTCTTTCAGCTCCATGCCTTCTACGTTGACCTTGCCTCCGACCGAAAGCCCATTGCGATTGTTCGCCACAAACTGACCCGTGATGACCCCATCATATCCATCCAGTCGCTGAAGCGTCGCGACCGCGCGCGCATTGTCGACATCAATAGTCATACGCGATGTCCCGAAGTTCAGCGTTCCGGTTGAGAGCGACTGCGCGCTCACCGTGATCGTGCCATCAAAGAGCGCCAACGCACTTGCATCGATCACATCTTTCGACCAATCGCTCTCGGTGGACTCTTGAGACGCTTCTGAATCAGGACCACCGGTGAAAGATTCCATATTCAGGTCGCCCGCCCTGATATTGGCTGTCACAACAGGTTTCGCCGCCAGATCGATATCCGCATCCGCGTCGAAGGCCGTGCCTGCAAGGCTGATCTTCCCGCCGCGCAGGCTGAAAAGCTGCGCTTTGGTCAATGTGATATCTCCTGCGAATTCCGTTGCTGGAACTCCTGCTGGTTCAAGACCCAGTGCAGCCATAAAGGCATCTGGATTTGGCAGCGAAGCTTTAGCGGCCCCCTGAATTTCGGGCACCATGGAGGCACGCCCCTCAAAATGCACTTCGTTCCCAGCAGCTTTGATATCACCAACCACCTGGCTGATGCCGCCATCAAGCAGGCTATTCAAATCAGCGATCTCTGCATCAACGGTCACAGTTTCAGAAGAAGGCTTCGCACTGATGCTCACGGTCGCTTCGCTTCCGCCCCACTCTAAAGATGCATCCACTTCCCTCAGAGCGACATCCAATCCCGCACCATCGAGATATTGAATTGTCGCATCCGACACTGTGAGCTTGTCGAGCGTGAAGCCTGCACCGGATGTCGCCTCAGAGGCCTCTGCCGCTGAGGTGTCTTCTGAACTTGGAAACAGATCCCAATTGGCATGCCCTCGCCCATCCTGTTCAAGTAAGATCTTTGGACTGACAAGTTCGATATTCTTGATCTCGATATTGCCCCTGATGAGCGCCATCAAATCCACACCGATCTTCGCGCCCTCAGCTTCAAACATCGGGCCCTTATCTGACCAATCCGCATTGCTAAGTGCAACTGCACCAGTCGAGACGCCAAGCGATGGATAAAGGCTGAACTTCACCTCTCCATCAAAGGTCAGATCTCGTCCCGTTTGCCCCTTTACTTGATCCGCTGCCAGCCCGGCGATTTTCTCACCGGGAAGCACAAACACCAAGCCGACAACGGTCAGCACAAGGATCACAATGACAGACAGTAAGATTTTGATGATCCGCATCACAAAGGCCTCTGAAACTTAAACACAGTATAGAGGTAAGCGGAGCCTCGGCAGGTCGCAAGCGCAAGTGCCTAAACCTAAGGATGAAATTGTCCGAAACTCGCAGGAATTGGCTCTGATTGACCGAAAAGCCATTGCTTTGGAATTCACTCAGGATAACGTTCGGCACATTGCGCCAAAGCTACCCCACGACGTCGCTCTTCCTCAGCCAGCCGCTTCTTCGCAGAGGCGAGTTTGCGCTGCTCCGCGTCTGGGTCAATCGCGACAGGTACCGTTTTCGTGACATATTCATTGCGCAGGCAGGTTTCGATATTGCCGC
This sequence comes from Cognatishimia activa, assembly GCF_026016445.1. Taxonomy (NCBI): domain Bacteria; kingdom Pseudomonadati; phylum Pseudomonadota; class Alphaproteobacteria; order Rhodobacterales; family Paracoccaceae; genus Cognatishimia; species Cognatishimia activa. The sequence continues at coordinate 1,913,068 of NZ_CP096147.1, forward strand.
TGTTGGTGCAAAGCCCATAGCGAAATCGCGGGCTGACATCCTTTTGCAGAGCGTAGCCCCGCGCCAGATTGCCCTCGCTGGTGGCAATCGCTTGTTTCAGCGCGGTGATGTTGTTGTCCACGCGCGCTTCACATTCCTCGCGCGGTGTCGCGCAGGCGGCAAGGACAAGCAGCCCGGCCATCACATATGCATGTCTCATGGTGTCCCCTTTTATCAAACTGGGTTCAGTTACAGACGATGCATCCCCAGCACAGCATAACGCGAAGGGCGACTAAATGGGCGAATTTTTCTCAGTCGTTTGGATTTAAACGCTCAAAAAGTGCGTGATTTCGGCAGAAATCATAGGGTTCTGACATCTCACGCGCCAACGGCAGCGCCGCTTCGCAAGTGGATGACTTAGCGCAATCGGAGCACCTGAAGGAGGCTTCAACGATTTCCTCAGGAGAAATTTCCCCATCGATAACAGCCACTTCCAGATCATGCCCGAGTTTCTCGGCCATCATGTCAAAAAGGTAAATATGTCGTTTCAGATTCACATGTTTGGTCATAAACGTCTCCTTCTCCCGAAGGAAACTTACCAAGGGTTAGCAATTCGCCCTTTGATCTGGGTCAATCTGTGTGGTCGCAGGCCAGAGCGCGTGGGTGGCGCCTCGATGGCCTCAACTATGCGTCACGCACTCTCCAAATAGGCGTTCACGCAGTCCTGTACACGGCGAAACCGATCACCGCCAAGCTTGGTGCCACCATACCAACGGGTGACCACAATCATATGATCCTGAAGCTCAGCCCGCTCGAGCATACGCATAATCACCATACCGGCACCGCTTTCCCCATCATCGCCTTTGATCGGCGTGCCATCAGACAGGACCGCCGCCCAAGTGTTATGGGTCGCCTTGGCAAATTTTTTGTCTCGCTTGAGTTCCTTTAGAGCCGCATCAATCTCAGCGCGGTTCGTAACATCAAAGCCCGTCACAGCATATTTGCTGCCACGGTCGGTGACCACGTTCAAGATTTGACGCATCAGAAATTCGCCGCAGCTCTGCGCACAGTTGCTTTGCGCTCTGCATTCGGCGGGTGGCTGCCAAGGAAACGATCGCCAGGATCGGGAATCCGATCAAAAAAGGCTGCGCCCAAGACTGGATCATAGCCAGCATTATGGGTGATACGTGCACCTAAGGCATCTGCTTCCAGTTCATGCTCTTTGGAATAGGCGCGAGCACCGACTGTACCTCCAAGGTTTGTGCCTAAATCCACAGCGGATTGGCCTCCTCCCAGCAAAACAGCGAGGCCCCCGCCGACGACTGCACCCAGTGTAGCGGTCTGGCGCATCTCTCCCAGATGTCCAGCAATATGGTGTGCTGCTTCATGACCTAAGACGAATGCAAGCTCGTGATCATTCTGCATTTCCTTCAACAGAGCTGTGGTGAAGGTCAGCACCGGTCGGTTGTTGCGATCCAGAGATTGATAGGCATTAGACGGCTGTCGCGGGTCTGTATCCAGAACAATTTTGAAATCGCAATCCACGCCGCTGCGCACGCGATCTCGGCACGCTTGCTCTGCGACACCTTCCATGCGCGCAACCACCCGATTGAATCGCGTTACTGCAGGATCATTGGCACTGAGCGTCGCCGGCGCCGAAGTGGATGTCGCAACGGGTGCGCTCCCTGTGGTTTCCACACAGCCTGCTAAAAGAACGGATGCACATAGTCCGGCCAACGCTATAGATTTCATTCTGCTTCGCCCTGCTCACAAATCAGTTGTGGCAGATGTTACGATTGCGACGGCGAAATCACCAGAGTCCCCTCCGGCAATTTATTGCGCAATACGGCATCGCGCACGACCGCCCGTCGTTTGGCGTTAGGGGGATGAGTATTCAGCGCGTGATTTCCCGGATCAGGAATGCGATAGAAAAACTCGGCGTCCCGCAGGGCATCAAACCCTGCTTCACGCAGCATAATTGCACCCAAGGCATCCGCCTCCAACTCATACTCCTGCGCATAGAGACGTGAGCCAACCAACGCTCCAACACGCTGCGCCCGGCGCACTTCCTGGCGACTAGCGCCTTCCTGTGCCGCAGCTTCAGCCAAAACAGCGGCCGCCTCAGTTGCATCCACGCGCTGTTTAGCAAGGTGGTTCAGAATGTGGTGCGATGCCTCATGCGCCAAGATCAGCGCCAGCTCATCTTCGTTGCGCACCTCTTCCAAAAGGGCGCTGGTGACCAGTACGAAGGGACGACCGAATCCGTCGATTGACTGAAAGGCATTCGATGTCCCATCCGGAGCATCAGCAACATAAAGCCGGATATTGCAATTACGAACCAGCTCGGCGGTTTCACAAGTCTCCTGTACGACCGGTGCCAGGCGGTCCACAACCGAGACAAAGGAAAAGGCTCCATTCAAAGCCTCCGGTTCACGACTCGGCGGTTCAGCAACATCGCAGCCCATCAAAAGCGCGATAAGCCCGAATGTCATGTATTTCAGTCTGCGCATGTGATCACTCCCACTGATAGCTTAAACCTAATGCGCTGGTCACAAAAGCAAGCGTAGCAAAATGGCATTACAACTTCGTGTGACATTCCTTGAGACAATTCTAGGGCTCAGACTTGCGCTTTGCCCATTCTGAGGTAGGCTGATCTCATGTTCAGCATCGAGCACGAATTTGACTCCACCGTCGTTACACTTGTCGATGAAGGCACCGCCCATCTGCAAGAAGACATTTCAATCAACCTGTTTGAGGACTGCATCACAATAGAGCAGCTCGATCCACGCACAGAAACCGTGCAGAAGATCACGCTCTCCATTGCACAGGCCGAAGACCTTGCGGCAGCGCTTGATTTGCCCGAAGGTGTTTACCGGATCGCTCGCGAAGACGAGTGAGCACATAAAGAAATCCTGCCAAATCGCTCCAGTAGCTCGGAATTTTCAAAACCTCGGTTGAAATTTGATCAACTTAGGCAGACATGAGGAGCGACTGACAGGAGACCACTGTGCCCGAACGCAACGACGCAGCTTTAGACTTTTTTCTCACGCGCCGCTCCCGGCCCGCAAAAACCCTAACCACACCGGTTCCGAACCGTGAAGAACTTGCCCCAATTCTGGAAGCCGCATTGCGCACGCCAGATCATGGCAAACTGGAACCATGGCGTCTGGTTGTTTTGGAGAAAGCGGCTCTCGTGCGTCTGGGCGACCTGGCTGGTGAACGCGCCACCGCACTGGGGCTTGATGAGGTGCAAACCGAAAAAGGGCGCAATCAATTTGACAACGGCGCGCTTGCGGTTGCCGTGATCGAAAGCCCTGTCGACAGCCCCAAAGTACCCGTGATCGAGCAAACCTATTCAGCAGGTGCAGTCTGCCTCGCACTACTCAACGCTGCCCTGGCCTCTGGCTGGGGTGCGAATTGGTTGACGGGCTGGCCAAGCCACGACCGTGAATTTTTGGAAAAAGGCTTTGGACTCGCGAAACATGAACGTATCGCGGGGATCATACACATCGGCACGGAAAAATTCGCCCCGCCAGAACGCCCACGCCCGAACCAAGAGGAAAAGGTCACATGGCAATCGGAGTGATTTTCTCTTCTTTCTTCAAAGCATTGAACCAGATGTGGGATCCACGGTTTCGCAAGGTTTTTTGGCGTGGGATTGGGCTGACGTTTGCCTTGCTGGTGGGCATTTACATTCTTTTCGTGAGCTTCCTTTTTTGGGTTGGACTTCCCGATCTGATTTCCAGCTGGTTTGACGAAGAGGTCTGGGCGGGAAGTGTTGTCGGCGTGGGGTCTTTTGTTCTCATGATGATTGCCTCAGTCTTTCTGATGGTGCCTGTCGCCTCCGCCATCACATCGATGTTTCTTGATCAGGTCGCAGATGCGGTGGAGGACAAACATTATCCTTCTCTGCCAGAAGCGCCATCTGTGCCGCTCCTGGAAGCCATGAAAGACACGGTGAGCTTTCTCGGCATTCTGATCATCGCCAATATTTTTGCGTTGCTGATCTATTTTGGTCTGCCACCACTTGCACCCTTTGTGTTCTGGGGCCTCAATGGTTTCCTGCTGGGCCGAGAATATTTCACACTTGTTGCAATGCGTCGTGTAGGTCGGACTGGCGCGAAAGAACTGCGACGTCAGCATTTCGCGACAATCTGGGCCGCTGGCGTTCTTATGGCCGTACCGCTTTCAATCCCGCTCGTGAACCTATTGGTCCCAATCCTGGGCGCGGCGACATTTACCCATGTCTACCATCGACTAAGGCGCGGCGAGCAAATCGCCTAGTACCAAAAAACAAAGCCGCCTCTGAGTTTCAGGGCGGCTTTTTCACTATTCGCTTCCGACCGGTGGCAAGCGGTCCATCCAGTCAAAATCTCTGACCTCGATGATCCCCTGCGTAATGATCCAAAAGAGGATCGCCCAGATTACAGCAGCGACGCCTGTCGTGATCCAGGCTTTCTTTTTCAGGTAATGATGCTCTGGCGCACCCGCCTGCGTGCCCGGCACAATCTCGCCAACATCCCCCTGCGTTTGCAGGCGTATTGGGATGACAACCAAAAAGGTCATGAACCAGCAGACGGCATACATAACAATCGCGGATGTGATGGACATGGGTGCTCCTTCAGATTGCCTGACTACCTAAATCGCCAAAGCCGCCCGGACAAGGGCGGCTTCGTTCAATTCTTGCTGCTAAGCTGCGGCCAATTAGACCTGCTCTAACTCCACGAGGCAGCCGTTGAAGTCCTTCGGGTGCAGGAAGAGCACAGGTTTGCCATGCGCACCGATCTTTGGTTCGCCAGTGCCCAGAACGCGTGCACCGGTTTCTTTCAAATGGTCCCGGGCTGCCAGAATGTCTTCGACTTCGTAACAAACGTGGTGAATGCCACCAGAAGGGTTCTTGTCGAGGAAGCCTTGAATGGGGCTGTTTTCACCCAGAGGGTAAAGCAACTCTATTTTCGTGTTTGGCAGTTCGATGAAGATCACCGTCACACCGTGATCGGGTTCATCCTGCGGATCGCCGACTTTTGCGCCCAGCGCGTTACGGTATTGGTCCGCGGCGGCTTCCAGATCAGGAACAGCAATTGCAACGTGGTTCAATCGGCCAATCATTGGCGTCTCCTCAGAGTTTTTTAAGTGCGAACCTTATGGGGGAGCGTTTTCCACATGACAAGCGACAGGCCGTCGCGGCCTTAACGCCTTGTTATCCATATGCCGCATAACGTTGGGTCTCATTGCTGCTCAACTCAAGGAACATAGACGATGGAGGAATTCCACAATGTAATGGCAACCCCAACCGCGACGCGCCCCTTGATGGGGTTGACGGTTTTGGCGGTGGAGGACAGTCGATTTGCCAGCGACGCTTTGCGCCTCATCTGCTTGAAAAGCGGTGCACGCATTCGCCGCGCAGATTGCGTGGCATCAGCTCGTAGACATCTGCGTGTCTATCGTCCTTCGGTCGCGGTGGTTGATCTGGGATTACCAGATGGATCAGGGCTCGACCTTATTCGAGACCTCAATCGCGCAACACCACGAGTGGATGTACTACTTGCGATTTCTGGCGATACACATCTCTGCCACGCCGCCCGCGCCGCTGGGGCTGACCGATTTTTGGAAAAGCCCCTAACTTCAGTTGCCGCATTCCAAGACGCCGTACTTGGTGTCTTACCAAAAGACCGCTCTCCCAATGGGCCAAGGTCCATACCAACCGGGTCGATTTGCCCTGATCCCATCGCATTTGCAGACGATCTCGCCCATGCTTCCGATGTGCTGGGACAGGCACAGGATGAAAAGACCATCGCATATGTTGCGCAATTCCTCTCGGGCGTGGCGCGTTGCGCAGAGGACAGAGGATTGATCCGCGCCACGGATGAGTTGATTTCCACTATCCATAGAGGCAACCCCAATCATGTTTTGCTCTCTCGTGTCGCGGGCTTGGTTCAAGACCGCTTGAGCAAACGCGAGGCCGTTTAGGCTTCAGAGCAATAACCCAGGGGATGCCCCCATATCCAGACCACCAAAGACGCCGCTTTCCAGAGCTGACTGTGGTACTCCGAAACTATCGTGCATCGCCCACGCCGCCCAAGCGCGCACATCGCTTGTCGGCATTAAATCGCGCCCCTGATAGAGCTCGCTGTCGGCCAAGCCCGGCCAGCCCCCGAAGACGCGTCCGCCTCTGACCGCACCTCCAGCCATGATCATGGTGCCGCCTGTGCCATGATCTGTGCCCTTTGTGCCATTCTCGCGCACCGTGCGGCCAAATTCGGTCATGCAGAGGATGGTGGTCTTATCCCACACCTTTTTTCCGAGTTCCTGTTTTATGCGCAATATGGTCTCGCTTAGCCGCGAAAGAGGGGCGTTCAAGGCCCGCTGCTGGTTGGCATGAGTGTCCCAGCCTGAAATCGAGAAAGAGGCGATCCGACTTTCACCCCGCAACTGTTCCGCAGCGAAATCAGCAATTTTTAGATGTGTTTTGCCTTTACGCGCCTCCTGCGCATCCGCCATCATCTCATCCATCATGCCTTGCTCAGACATGTCAAAGGTCACTGAATCCCCATCTGAACCCGCCAATGCAATTGCCTGCGCCATGGCAGCCCCCATGTCCGGATCGCTCTGCATCATAAGCTCCAGCAAGCGCATTCCTTGCGAACTCAGGGTCAGGTCCACTTCTGGCGACCAGTTGGAGACAGACGCGTCCCCTGTCAAAAGCAGCATGTCTTCGCGCCCGATGGCAAATGCCGTACGCTCCACAGCGCCGGGTAGATACGGCAGAAGCCGGTTCAGCCACCCGGTGCGTCGCCCCAAGGGTGCAAGATCGACCGTACCGGCCTCCAAAATATCCTGCCCATCGAAATGACTGCGTTTGTCGCGATAAGGTGTCGATGTGGCTTGCACAAAGCCAAGGTCGCCCGCCTGCCACAGCGGAAGAAGGTGTTTCAATCCTGCATGGACGCCATGGAAATCAGTGATCTGCAGCGCATTGTTCTGTTCCTTTGCGAGATTAGGCCGCATCTCAGCAAATGCGCGATCCCCCCAAGGTCGCAAGACATCGATCCCATCCATGCCTCCACGCAAAATGATCACAATCAGTCTGCGATCACCGGGAGCAGACGCCAAGCTGACGGGAGTCATCAGCGGGCTGGCGGCGGCAGAGCACCCCAATACGGAGGACCACCCTAGAAACTTGCGACGAGAAAGCCGTTCAGTCATGTCCTTCCCTCCTATTGCCGCTGGAAGGCTGGCGAGGTCAGCACCAAAGCGATACCTTCCCAGCGGTTCTCGGCGGCTTCCGCCACAAAGGCGACGTCCCTGGGCAAACGCTCGCCCAGCGCTGCGCGCGCAAACTCCCTCGGATCGGGTAAATTCCGCCGCAGCGCCCGCGGAGCGGCCAACGCCCATTGCAGGCGCGCGGCCATGAATTGTGGCGTGATCCAATGGGTGTTTTCTTCCGGCCAGCCATCCGGGCCGTTCGGCGCCTCCCAGGGCTGCCCCATGATTTGCATCGGAATATAGAGAATGTTTCTCAGATCCTTTTCACGTGTCCGGCTGAGAGTACTTTCTCCGACATCTAGCGCGCGCAGAGCTGTCGCCATAAAATCGTAAGGGCGTTTAACTTTCACTGCATCGGAATGCCAACTGGCGGGGTGATTAAGCAAAGCAGCATAAACCGCCATAAGGTCCCCATCTGTATCGCGATAGGCCGCTTCGAGCGCTGCAACGACTGACGCATCCGGGTGATCCGATAGGAAATGACGAGCAAGTTTTTCTGAAATATGCCGCGCTGTCGCTGGGTGCCGGGCCAAGTTACTCAGCACGTCTTTGATATTGTCGAGCGAAGCTTGAACCGCATATTCCTCACCCAATACGGTCTCAGCTCCAGGTTCTGAGATGGCTGATCTGAAGGTGAAAAGCAGCTCTTTATCAATGCTCAGGCCAGTGAAGAGTTCCGCCAATTGCCGAACGTCTTTCTGTGTATAGCCCGCAGACACTCCAAGCGTGTGCAGTTCCAGAACTTCACGCGCGAGATTTTCATTTAGGCCACGCACCCTGCCCCGATCTGCCGCGCGTTTGGCGACTTTGCTGTTAGGCCCGGCAGACTGCGCCTGATCCAGATAGGTCAGCATCAAAGGATGCATGATCGCAGCAATTAGGAGGTCTTCGAATTTACCGCTGATGTTTGGGCGAATGGCCTCTTCCACGTATGGCCCTGTTGCCCGTTTCGCGAGCGCGCTTTTGCCACGGGCGGTGAAGTGATCCTGCCAGAAAAACGTAAGTCGTTCGCGAAATCCGGTTTCTGTGTGAATACGCCGAAGAAAGGCGTTGCGAAACATATCGCCGTAGACGCGCCGCGCATCTCGCGCGATGGCCTTCCGTGCCTGATTATAGACTTCCTGGTCCGGCTTGCCGCGGTTGCGCCGAAACATCTTTCGAGCCTGATTGAAATCGCGAATTCGTAGGCGGTAGTCATTGTAAGGCTCGACCGGGAACTGGCGCGCCATTTCATCCACAGCTGTCAAACCACTTAGCATCACGCCAATGCTGTTTGGCGCAACCGCCCGCTGGGACAGGCCGGTTCCAAAGCGTATTTCGGCAAGAGTCGGATCAAACATGGCGGTCTCTGCAGTGGTTTAAGCCAAATATAAGCTCTTAAACGTTGCCTGCGAGAATTTCCGTCGTCATTTTTTCTAGAAGCAATGATCCGCGCATAAAAAAGGGGGCCAAAGCCCCCTTAAATTCATCTTGTTTTGAACCGCTTAGTCCTGTGGGATTACCCGCAGGCCCAGTTCCATCAGCTGATCGCTCTGTGGATCACTTGGCGCATTCATCATCAGGTCTTCCGCGCGCTGGTTCATTGGGAACATCATGACTTCGCGGATGTTCTGCTGATCAGCGAGCAGCATGACGATGCGGTCAACACCTGCCGCACAGCCCGCGTGTGGAGGCGCGCCATATTGGAAGGCGTTCACAAGCGCTCCAAAGCGCTTTTCAACTTCTTCCTTGCCGTAGCCTGCAATTTCAAAGGCTTTGAACATGATCTCTGGCTTGTGGTTCCGCACCGCGCCGGACACGAGCTCATAACCGTTACACGCCAGGTCATACTGATAGCCTTTGACCTCCAGAGGATCGCCGTTCAGCGCGTCCATTCCGCCTTGCGGCATGGAGAATGGGTTGTGTTCAAAGTCGATCTTGCCGCTTTCTTCGTCCTGCTCGTAGATCGGGAAGTCCACAATCCAGGCAAAGGCAAAACGATCTTTGTCGATCAGACCCAGCTCTTCGCCGATCACGTCACGCGCACGACCCGCAACCTTTTCAAAGGCTTTTGGCTTGCCGCCCAGGAAGAAGGCCGCATCGCCCACGCCCAGACCCAATTGCTGACGGATGGCTTCGGTGCGCTCTGGGCCAATATTTTTCGCCAGTGGGCCAGCAGCTTCGATGCCCTCGCCCTGATCGCGCCAGAAGATATAGCCCATACCTGGCAGACCTTCGCCTTGGGCAAATTTGTTCATGCGGTCGCAGAACTTACGGGAACCACCGGTCGGCGCTGGGATCGCGCGGATTTGGGTACCCTCTTGCTCCAGCAGCTTCGCAAAGATCGCAAAACCGGACCCAGCGAAGTGTTCGGACACAACCTGCATCTCAATCGGGTTACGCAGGTCTGGCTTATCAGAGCCATACTTCAGCGCCGCGTCTTTGTAGGAAATCTGTGGCCATTCGTTTGGTGCGTCGACCTTGCGACCACCACCGAATTCTTCAAACACACCCGCCAGTACCGGCGCGATCGTGTCGAAAACGTCCTGCTGCTCTACAAAGCTCATTTCCATGTCGAGCTGGTAGAAGTCAGTTGGGGAGCGATCCGCACGCGGGTCTTCGTCACGGAAACAAGGCGCGATCTGGAAGTATTTATCAAAGCCCGCCACCATCATCAGCTGTTTGAACTGCTGAGGCGCCTGTGGCAGGGCGTAGAATTTGCCCGGATGCAGACGGGATGGCACGAGGAAGTCACGCGCACCTTCTGGGGAAGAGGCTGTGATGATCGGCGTTTGATACTCGCGGAAGTTCAGATCCCACATGCGTTTGCGCATGGACATCACAACGTCAGAGCGCAGCTTCATGTTTTCCTGCATCTGCTCACGACGCAGGTCGAGGAAACGGTACTTCAGGCGGGTTTCTTCCGGGTATTCCTGATCGCCAAAGACCATCAGCGGCAGCTCTTCGGATTTGCCCAGAACTTCCAGATCGCGGATGAAGACTTCGACTTCACCGGTTGGCAGATTTGGGTTCACTAGGCTTTCGTCCCGCGCCAGCACGTTGCCGTCGATGCGGATACACCATTCAGAACGCACTTTTTCCAGTTCAGAGAATACCGGGCTATCGCCATCTGCGATCACCTGAGTAACTCCGTAATGGTCGCGCAGATCGATGAAAAGAACGCCGCCGTGATCTCGGACACGGTGAACCCAGCCAGCCAGACGCACGGTCTCACCTACGTTGGATTTGGTCAGCGCTGCGCAGTTGTGGCTGCGGTATGCATGCATGGTATCTGCCATTCTTCGGGGCCTTTCATCGGGCATGTCTCGGGGCGCCCCCAAAAACGGGGTGAATGCGCGCAAAATCGGTCTGGGGTGATACACCTTTTGTAGGCCGGGAAGTCAAGCGGTGTGAGGTGCCATTTGCAGAAAACCGCACCCCTGTTGCGGCGAATTTCACCCGAAATTTCTCCCTAAAGGCGAAAAACTTTACAAAACAGCCGTTCTTCTTGCAGAATTTAATGGGGGAGAGCCAGCGCTGCCTGCTGGCGACAGTATGGGGGAAGGTATGTGGACGACCTTATTCCTAAGGATGATGCGCCAGCTGATAAAGCGTGGTGCGCTTGAGATCACGATGCCAGATGGATCAGTTGAGCGCTTTGGAAGTGGCGATCTGATCCGCTTAAAATTGACGGACCCAACGCTGCCACGCCGCATTGTACTGAGCCCGGAGCTGGCGGTGGGTGAAGGCTATATGGATGGAACTTTGGTTATCGAGGGTGACGATCTTTATGGGCTGCTCACCCTAGGCATTCGAAATTTCTCATTGGGTCAGGGACACGGGCTGGAACGGCATATCGGCCCTTGGTTAAGGCGTTTTCAACAATTCAATCCGGTGGGGCGCGCGAAAGACAATGTGGCACATCACTATGACTTGTCAGGAAAACTCTATGACCTCTTCCTAGATGAGGACAAACAGTATAGCTGCGCCTATTTCATTGATCCGACCATGACGTTGGAGGCCGCGCAGATCGCCAAGAAGCGTCACATCGCTGACAAGCTACTGATTGAGCCCGATATGCGCGTTTTGGATATAGGCTGTGGTTGGGGAGGTATGGCGCTGACCTTAGCGCAGGAATATGGCGCTCAGGTCACAGGGGTCACTCTCTCAGAAGAGCAACATGCCTTAGCCACTCAGCGTGTGAAAGATGCGGGGTTGGAAGATCGCATCGACATTCGCCTGCAGGACTACCGGGAACTGGATAAGCGGTTTGATCGCATTGTGTCTGTAGGCATGTTTGAACACGTCGGCGTGCCGCATTACCGGGAGTATTTCGATCACGTCCGCAAAAAACTACGCGGGGATGGCGTGGCGCTCATCCACACCATTGGTCGTGCAGCCCCACCCAGCCGCACCAGCCCGTGGGTGAACAAATACATCTTCCCCGGTGGCTATGTCCCTGCGATGTCAGAGGCGTTGAAAGCGATTGAAAAGGAACGACTTTGGGTGACAGATGTCGAGGTCTGGCGGCTGCACTATGCGGAAACGCTGAAACACTGGCATGATCGCTTTATGGATCGCGTCGATGAGGCCAAGGAGCTTTATGATGAGCGGTTTTGTCGTATGTGGCGGTTCTATCTGGTGGCCAGCGAATTGACTTTCCGACTGCACCGTCAATGCGTGTTCCAGTTCCAGCTGACGCGAAAGCAGGAAAGCGTTCCTTTGACGCGGGACTATCTTTATAAAAGCGAACCCCAGCGCCAACGCACCGCTGCTCAATGAGATTAGGCCAGAGTGACCGGGATCAGTCCGCGCAGCGAGTTGCCCATGTGAATGGCTTTGGCGGAGTACAGCATGTCGAGCGTGACGAGCGCCTCTTTGCATTGCCCGCTCTCAAGTAATTCCTCACGCAAAATACCTGGCAACAGTCCGCAGTCAGTCGGCGGGGTCACCTGAGTTCCGTCCGCGAGAGTGACAAAGATATTGGTGATCGTTCCTTCGCAAACTTGATTGTTTTCATTGAGAAAAAGAGATTCATCAATCCCGCCAGGAAGGTCTGCGCGCACGGTATCATAGAGCTCCCGGCGTGTTGTTTTGTGTTGCAACCATGGATCGCCAGAGAAAAGGCGCTGGTCTGAAATAGACACTGCCCAACTCTTTGGCGTCGCAGCCACGATCGCAGCAGTGAATTCAAAACCGTCAGCACCCAGCGTTAACCGACAGCGCAGCGGCTGTGACCCATCCGCGCTCAGGCACCTGCGGGCCGCCGCTGCATCGAACCCAAATCCCATTTGGCCAGCGGACTTCGCCATACGCGCAAGATGCCGTTCCAGACGGGCGTATCCGGCATCAGGCGTCCAGCCGAAGGTTTCGATCAGTCGCGTTCCTGCTGGAACGCTGCCGCGTAGCGTGCTTTCCAAAGCGCTTCCTCATATTCAGACGGGCCAGTGCTGTCCCAAACGACACCGCCACCGACGTTCAATGTCGCCTTGCCATCTTCGACCAGCAACGTACGGATCGCCACATTGAAATCGCTGCGCCCATCGGGTGCTGCCCAACCAATGGTGCCGCAATAAATATCGCGTGCCTCAGGTTCTAGATCATTCAGGATTTCCATGGCCCGCACCTTTGGCGCACCGGTAATAGACCCACAGGGAAATAGGGCTTCAAAGACGTCACCGAGGCTGACACCTTCGCGTAGTTTTGCACGCACAAGCGAAACCATCTGATGCACGGTTGCATAGCTCTCGACTTTGAAGAGCTCAGGCACATGAACCGACCCAAGTTCGGCAACCCTGCTGATGTCATTGCGCAGAAGGTCAACGATCATCAGGTTCTCAGCCCGGTTCTTTTCGTCAGCCTGAAGGAAGGCCACACGCTGTGCATCTTCTTCAGGATCTTCAGATCGTGGCTGCGTGCCTTTCATGGGCCGTGTTTCAATCACGCCTGCGCTCGTCGTGCGGAAAAACAGCTCCGGCGACCGGCTGAGAAGATCAGGCAGCCCCTCCTGCAAGACCATGGCCCCCTGCCCGACCGGCTGACGCGTGGACAAAGCTGCATAAAGCGCTTCGGGACTGCCTTCATACTCTGCATCCATCGGAAAGGTCAGATTGGCCTGATAGATGTCGCCGGCTCCGATATAGGCATTCACCTGATCAAAGGCTCGCTGATAGCGCAGCTCATCCCATCGGGGTTTAGGATCGCTGAGCTTCACTGCCCTATGCGTGAGCGCCTTTAGTCCCGGAGCAGCATAGGTGCCAAAACAAATAAGCGGCAAACGGCGCTTCTCAGGCATACGGTGCGCAAGTTTCGGCTCTAAAGCATAGCCAAGCTCATAGGTCGCATAACCCGCAAGCCATTTACCATCTGCACGCGCCTTATCCATCGCAGCAAAAGCTGCAGGCACCTCATCGGCGGTCTGAGCGACAATCACGTCCTCAGGCGCATCAAACCATGTGCCTGCCCCCAATGGCCCCTGATCAAACCGAATCTGCAAGCTTTAGCCCTTCTCACGTGATCTGCCTGATATAACGCCCTTGCCCCGCCCGCACAGCCCTGAAATCGACAGGATTCACCCTAAGGTCGCACATTGTGTTAAAGGAAGTCGCGCGTGGTTTGTGAGCTGCGTCGAGATACCGGTCGGATTTATCCGAATCCCTCTTGAACCTTGGCCGTCGATTTGTATAACCCACGACAATTTGCGCACACGGTGGTTCTGCTCCACCCTTACCCGAGGTCTGCCATGCCAAAAAGAACCGACATCTCCTCCATCATGATTATCGGCGCTGGTCCTATTGTGATCGGCCAAGCCTGCGAGTTTGACTACTCCGGCGCACAGGCTTGTAAAGCGCTGCGCGAAGAAGGCTATCGCGTCATTCTGGTGAACTCCAACCCAGCGACGATCATGACCGACCCGGAATTGGCGGACGCGACCTACATCGAACCGATCACACCTGAGGTGGTCGCGAAAATCATAGAGAAAGAACGCCCCGATGCACTGCTACCAACCATGGGTGGCCAGACGGGTCTGAACACGTCTCTTGCCTTGGAAGAAATGGGTGTTCTGGACAAGTTCAACGTCGAGATGATCGGCGCGAAACGTGACGCGATTGAAATGGCAGAAGATCGCAAACTGTTCCGCGAAGCGATGGATCGTCTGGGCATTGAAAACCCACGTGCGTCCATCGTGACAGCACCAAAGAAAGAAAACGGCGAAGACGATCTGGACGAAGGCATTCGCCTGGCGCTGGAAGAGCTGGAAGACATCGGTCTGCCAGCGATCATCCGCCCGGCCTTCACCATGGGCGGCACCGGCGGTGGTGTGGCCTATAACCGCGAAGACTACATCCACTTCTGCCGCACCGGCATGGATGCCTCTCCGGTGAACCAGATCCTCGTCGATGAAAGCCTGCTGGGCTGGAAAGAATACGAGATGGAAGTGGTCCGCGACAAAGCGGATAACGCCATCATCGTCTGTTCCATCGAAAACGTGGACCCAATGGGTGTACACACCGGTGACTCCATCACCGTGGCCCCTGCTCTCACATTGACCGACAAAGAATACCAGATCATGCGGAACCATTCGGTGAATGTTCTGCGCGAAATCGGCGTAGAAACTGGCGGTTCCAACGTGCAGTGGGCCGTGAATCCGGTTGATGGCCGTATGGTTGTGATCGAGATGAACCCACGGGTGTCTCGCTCTTCCGCGCTGGCCTCCAAGGCAACCGGCTTCCCGATCGCGAAGATCGCGGCGAAACTGGCAGTTGGCTATACACTCGATGAGCTCGACAACGACATCACCAAAGTGACCCCGGCGTCGTTCGAACCAACCATCGACTATGTTGTGACAAAAATCCCGAAATTTGCTTTCGAGAAATTCCCGGGTTCTGAGCCATACCTGACCACCGCGATGAAATCCGTGGGTGAGGCCATGTCCATCGGCCGCACAATCCACGAATCCATGCAGAAGGCTCTGTCTTCGATGGAATCCGGCCTGACCGGATTTGACGAGATCGAAATCGAAGGTGCGCCAGAAAAGCCCGCCATCGTGCGTGCCTTGTCTCAGCAAACACCGGACCGCCTACGCGTCATCGCGCAAGCGATGCGTCACGGGTTGACCAACGAAGAAATCCAGAACGTGACCATGTTTGATCCATGGTTCCTGGATCGCATCCGCGAAATCATCGACGCCGAAGAAGACGTTCGCAAGAACGGCTTGCCTGTCGAAGAACACGCGCTGCGCCATCTTAAAATGCTCGGCTTCTCCGATGCGCGTCTCGCCAAGCTCACCGGCCGTGACGAAGACAACGTGCGTCGAGCGCGTGTGAACCTCGGAGTCACAGCTGTCTTCAAACGCATCGACACCTGTGCTGCGGAATTCGAAGCGCAGACCCCTTACATGTACTCCACCTACGAAAAGCCAGTCTTTGACGAAGTGGAATGCGAGGCACGCCCATCTGATCGCAAGAAAGTGGTCATTCTGGGTGGCGGTCCAAACCGGATCGGCCAAGGTATCGAATTTGACTACTGCTGCTGCCATGCTTGCTATGCGCTGACAGATGCCGGTTACGAGACCATCATGGTCAACTGTAACCCTGAAACAGTGTCCACCGACTACGACACCTCTGATCGTCTCTATTTTGAGCCTCTGACCTTCGAACACGTGATGGAAATCCTGCGTGTGGAACAGGAAAACGGTACCCTGCACGGTGTGATCGTTCAATTCGGCGGTCAGACCCCGCTGAAACTGGCGAACGCACTGGAAGATGCAGGCATTCCGATCCTCGGCACCACACCTGACGCGATTGACCTTGCAGAAGACCGTGAGCGTTTCCAGGCGCTGGTGAACGAGCTGGGCCTGAAGCAGCCGAACAACGGCATCGCATCAGCCGACGCAGAAGCGCTTGAAATTGCGGAACAAATCGGTTTCCCACTGGTTATTCGCCCATCTTATGTTTTGGGTGGCCGCGCGATGGAAATCGTCCGTGATATGCCTCAGTTGGAGCGCTACATCTCTGAAGCGGTTGTGGTCTCCGGCGACAGCCCGGTTCTGCTGGATAGCTACCTTGATGGTGCAACGGAACTGGACGTGGATGCGCTTTGTGACGGTGAAAACGTCCACATTGCAGGCATCATGCAGCACATCGAAGAAGCTGGTGTCCACTCCGGTGACTCCGCTTGTTCCCTGCCGCCATACAGCCTGTCTGCAGAACTGATTGAAGAGATCAAACGTCAGACCGTGGCGCTCGCAAAAGCGCTGCACGTCAAAGGTCTGATGAACGTTCAGTTCGCAACCAAAGGCAACGAAGTTTACCTCATTGAGGTAAACCCACGGGCCTCCCGGACCGTGCCGTTTGTTGCGAAAGCAACGGACAGCGCGATTGCATCTATTGCAGCACGCCTGATGGCGGGTGAGCCTTTGTCCAACTTCCCTCTGCGTCCACCGTATGAGGAAGGCGCTGACATCAGCCAACCACAGCCGATTGCAGACCAGATGACCCTGGCCGATCCAATGATGCCTTGGTTCTCTGTGAAAGAGGCCGTCATGCCGTTCAACCGCTTCCCGGGTGTGGACACCATCCTAGGCCCAGAAATGCGCTCTACCGGCGAAGTCATGGGTTGGGATCGCGACTTCGCAACCGCCTTCCTCAAGGCACAGATGGGCGCAGGTATGAAGCTGCCAAGCGAAGGCAAAGTCTTCGTTTCCATTAAAGACGCAGACAAAACGGAGCTGATGCTGGAAGCGGCGAAATTGCTGACAGGTCTTGGCTTCTCAATCGTTGCAACCTCTGGCACGGCCACTTGGCTGGCAGATCAGGGCGTGGAATGCGAGCGCGTGAACAAGGTTTACGAAGGTCGTCCAAACATCGTCGACATGCTGAAAGATGGTCAAATCACCCTCGTGATGAACACCACAGAAGGCGCGCAGGCGGTTGAAGACAGCCGCGAAATCCGCGCGGTGGCTCTGAATGATAAGATCCCTTACTTCACCACCGCAGCCGGATCTCACTCAGCGGCTCTGGCGATCCAAGCACAGATCACTGGCGACATTGAAGTCCGCAGCCTGCAGGGTCTGACAGCAGCCTAAATGGCCTCACGGGTGATACCCGTAGACCAGAAACAAAATTGGCACCGGCGCCACAGCGAGCGCCGATGCCACACAAAACCAAAGCGGTGAATAAAGCCGGCTCATCCCCGCAAAAAGCGCAATGCCGCCTCCTCCTCCAAGCACCGCATTCCCCGGCATATTGAATAAAATCGCAATCGCCAGGTATTTGTTTTTCAAAAGAAATGGCAGAAGCCGGCCGGGTGCATTCTGCGCAAGGAACGCCCTGCGCTCAGCGCCAGACATCGTCTCGGCCTGGCGTACCATCACGGCTGCGCGCTTTAGCCTCAGGGCAACAAAAAGCTTTCTCAGCGTGTCCTTTGGCAAAAGGTGCCCCGCTGCAAAAGCGAGCCAAAGCGCGGCGACCATGCATGCGTAAACCAAAACGGCTATGCGAGCACCAAATACCATCATCAGGGCAAAGCCAATCTCTGCTCCCGGTATGAAGGGGATTGCCGAGGTCACCAAATAGATGCCCGCGACTGTCATTGTCATGGCGCCATATGGCGCGCTTGTTTCTCCGGGGACATCGAGCCACATGGGCAGATATTGCCCAAGCAGAAAACCTCCACCCAGCAGCAGCGCATATCCTGCAACTGCCCATATCAAACGCCATGACATTTGATGATCATAGCGAAGGACAGTTCAAATAAGGGGAATATTTTGTGACAGCTATTTGCGCAGTATGGCCAGACCGACACCACCGAGGACAAGGATCGATGAAATTCCAAACTGCAGAGTGACCGCCTCAGACAAAAAAGCAACGCCGCCCAATGTTGCAATCACCGGGACAGTAAGCTGCGCGACGGCTGCCCTTGTCGCGCCTAGGGTCGGCAATATGCGGTACCAGAGCGCATAGCCAAGCCCTGATGTCACAGCCCCTGAAAGGATCGCCAAGGCTACCCCATTCGCTGTGTAAGCATCTGTATTTACAGGCAGGATTAGCAGCATAACGAGCCCAACCGGGGCTGCAAAGATGAAATTCAGCGCCGTGGCCTGCACCGGATCTTTCGCCCCGCGTCCTGCCAGCGAATAGACACCCCAACCAATCCCCGCGATCAACATAGCTGACATCGCTAAGAACGGCGTCTGAACACCGGGCTGGGGCCAAAGCATCCAACAAAGCCCCAGAAAGGCAAAGCCAGTGCCAGCCCAGCGGGTCATTGGGATGACCTCACGCCCCAAAACCGCAGCTCCAAACATTGTGACCTGCACCATACCAAACAGCAAAAGCGCCCCGACACCGGAGGGCAAAACACGATAAGCCAGCGAGAACCCAAAGAGATAAACCAACAGGGACACCACTCCGGCTGGGTTTCGCAATGCGCTGACCTCAAAGGATTTGCGCTGCCAGAGCATCAAAGCCGCCAACAGCAAGGCGCCTGCCAGCAGCCGAACAACAGCAAACACAAACGCATCCATACCGCCATCCACAATCGCCATACGATTGAGAACCGAGTTGGCCGCAAAGGCCACCATGGTCAGCGCTGTCAGTGCAATTAAACGCATCGCCTGCTCTTCTCTTTGCCTAAATACCTTCGCCGAAGGCGTCCCACTCTCATAACAAAAAAGGGCCGTGCCAAAAGGCACGACCCTCAATTCTCACACGAATGTGCGGCTGATTACATCATGCCGCCCATGCCGCCCATGCCGCCCATGTCAGGCATTGCAGGTGCGCCACCGTCTTTCGCTGGCTTGTCAGCAATCATCGCTTCTGTTGTGATCAACAGACCTGCGATGGATGCAGCATCTTCCAGTGCAGTACGTGTCACTTTCGCTGGGTCGATCACACCGAAGGAGAACATATCGCCATATTCTTCGGTCTGAGCGTTGAAACCAAATGAAGTGTCTGCGCTCTCGCGGATTTTGCCCGCAACAACAGCACCGTCAACACCGGAGTTCTCAGCGATCTGACGCAGAGGCGCTTCGATTGCCTTTGCAACGATCTTGATACCTGCGTTCTGGTCAGCGTTTGCGCCTTCCAGAGCTGCCAGTGCTTTACCAGCCTGAACCAGAGCAACACCACCACCAACGATAACACCTTCTTGAACCGCTGCGCGGGTCGCGTTCAGGGCATCGTCAACGCGGTCTTTGCGTTCTTTCACTTCAACTTCGGTCATGCCGCCAACGCGGATCACAGCAACACCGCCTGCCAGTTTGGCAACACGCTCTTGCAGTTTTTCACGATCGTAGTCGGAAGTGGTTTCTTCGATCTGAGTACGGATCTGAGCAACACGTGCTTCGATCTCTGCTTTGTTGCCAGCGCCATCAACGACGGTTGTTTCGTCTTTGGTGATCTCAACTTTCTTCGCGGTGCCCAGCATGTCCATGGTTACGGACTCAAGCTTCATGCCAAGATCTTCAGAGATAACTTGGCCGCCTGTCAGGATCGCGATGTCTTGCAGCATTGCTTTACGACGGTCGCCGAAGCCAGGTGCTTTCACTGCTGCGATTTTCAGACCGCCGCGCAGTTTGTTTACAACCAGAGTTGCCAGCGCTTCACCTTCAACATCTTCTGCGATGATCAAGAGAGGCTTCTGAGACTGGATCACCTGCTCGAGCAGTGGAACCATTGGCTGCAGGGAAGAAAGTTTCTTCTCGTGCAGCAGGATCATGCAGTCTTCCAGGTCTGCAATCATCTTGTCTGGGTTGGTTACGAAGTATGGGGACAGGTAGCCGCGGTCGAACTGCATGCCTTCAACAACGTCTGTTTCTGTTTCCAGACCTTTGTTTTCTTCAACGGTGATAACACCTTCGTTGCCAACCTTCTGCATCGCGTCCGCGATTTGCTGACCGATTTCTGCTTCGCCGTTCGCAGAGATTGTGCCAACCTGTGCAACTTCTGCAGAATCTTTAACGTCGCGTGCAGATGCCTTGATGCCTTCAACAACTTTTGCAGTCGCCAGGTCGATGCCGCGCTTCAGGTCCATTGGGTTCAGGCCAGCTGCAACCTGCTTCAGACCTTCACGAACGATCGCTTGCGCCAGAACAGTCGCGGTTGTTGTGCCGTCGCCTGCTTCGTCGTTGGTGCGAGAAGCAACTTCTTTCACCATCTGTGCGCCCATGTTCTCGAACTTGTCTTCCAGTTCGATTTCCTTCGCAACAGAGACACCGTCTTTGGTGATGCGTGGTGCGCCGAAGGATTTGTCCAGCACAACGTTACGGCCTTTTGGGCCCAGAGTAACTTTTACAGCGTCTGCCAGTACGTTCACGCCGCGCAGCATCGCGTTACGTGCATCGGTATCAAATTTGACGTCTTTTGCCATCTTGATAGCTCCTAAATTCTATATGTTGGTTTGATGTTCAGGGTCTGCGACTTAGGACAGGATGCCCATGATGTCGGACTCTTTCATGATCAGCAGCTCTTCACCGTCGATGGTGATTTCAGTGCCGGACCATTTGCCGAACAGAACCTTGTCGCCTGCGGAAACAGACGGTGCGATCAGCTCGCCGCTGTCTTTGCGTGCGCCTTCGCCTACGGAAATGATTTCGCCTTCAGAAGGCTTTTCTTTTGCGGAATCTGGAATGATCAGGCCGCCAGCTGTTTTCTCTTCGCTTTCGGTGCGACGAAC
The DNA here is from genome assembly GCF_026016445.1 of Cognatishimia activa. Taxonomy (NCBI): domain Bacteria; kingdom Pseudomonadati; phylum Pseudomonadota; class Alphaproteobacteria; order Rhodobacterales; family Paracoccaceae; genus Cognatishimia; species Cognatishimia activa. Next base: position 1,933,969 of record NZ_CP096147.1, read on the forward strand.
CAGCACGCGGTCATGCAGTGGTGTAAATGCCATGGTTAGGTTTCCCTACTTTAGTTTCTCCCTCACTCCGAGCGGAGCGATTAGCACTCCCAGTCGGCGAGTGCTAACAGCGGAATAGCTAGGCATGTCTTAAGACGGAGTCAACAAGGTCAGCAAAATTTTCTGATGGCTTTTTGAGCGCTTTAAGAAGCGACCGCTGCGGGTCGTTTGACAGATTGAATTTCCAAGAGCTCTGGATAGCTTAATACGCCCATGGCGGCTGTCCATTTAAACGAGACAAGCTCCTTGTCAGAGGCGATCATCTGGTCCTGTCGAGCAAGGTTGGCAATATGGGATTGGAACTCCGCCATCTCCTTCACGACTTGCCGCACCGTGTCAGGCAACATCCGCCGCCCCATGGTTGTGAACGCAAGATCCTCATCATTTGCCTTGTCGATTGTATCTAATACGAATTGCTGGCTGATCCGTTTGACGTGCGGGTGAAGCGGCCCGAATGGTCGGAATTTAATCGGCTGCGGTACTTTCAGTCGGATTTGCCCTTCCGGCATCAACTCCGCAAGGCCCATCAATTCCAATGAACGGCCATAGTGATCAACATCAAGTGGCGTGAGCCCATAGATCTTTGCGATCTCGCGCGCAGGGAAATCTTCTCGTAACAGAATGAAGAAGTGAAATAACGAAGCGTCAGCCGCCAGCGCCGCCTCGGTTTCACGCGGTAAGTAGGCTGCAGCTGCTTGAGTCCGCCGTGCACGTTGCAACACTTCCTCAGGCGGTAAATCCAACAAATCGCAAAGCTCAAACAATCGGGACATCTTGCAATCACGCTGCGCAAACATGCGTTTGACGGAAACTTCAGAGAGGCCCAGCGCCTCACCGACCATGGCATAGGTCATACCCCGCGCACGTAATGTGCGCTTCAAAATCTCAAACGCATCTGCAAGCAATCTGTTTTCCATACCAAGACCCACCAGTTCGTATCACAAATTGATACCACATCCACCCGTTGTTGCAATATGGATCATAAATACCTCCTTTCAGGCAAGAACAACACGAAAGGACATCCCCTATGAAACACCTCGCAATTGCCTTCGCTCTGATGGCTTCCACTGCCAACGCATGGGAAATCACCGGGTTTGAACATCCTGAATCCATCCTCGCAGACGCTTCCAACGAACAGCTTTATGTATCCAACATCGTTGGTCACCCGGCTGAGGCAGATGGCGTTGGTTATATCAGCCTGGTTTCCCTTGATGGCAAATTCATTGACCAGAAGTGGTCTACAGGCATGGACGCCCCGAAAGGCATGGCGCTCTTTGGCGACAGCCTCTTGGTCTCTGACCTCACCAAGTTTCATGTCATCGACCGCACCAGCGGTGAAATCACTCAGACCTTCGCACCCGAAGGCGCGGCCTTCCTCAACGACATCGCGGCATCAGGTGATCGCGCCTTTATCTCGGACATGTTCACAGGAGTGATCTACAGCTTTGATGGCAAAGAGGTCACGCCGTTTTATTCTGCGGCAGACTTGCCCCATCCAAACGGACTTTGGACCGACGGCGTGACCTTGGTGATCGGCCATTGGGGACCGGGGATGCAGCAAGACTTCTCGACAGAAAAACCGGGCGATTTGCTTGAGGTGAATATCGCGACCAAAGAGGCCAATACAATCGTCTCCGAGTTAGGCAACCTGGATGGCGTAGCCAAAACAGCAGAAGGTTTCATCGTGAACGATTGGATGAACGGAAAGATCTTCTCCGTTGTTGAAGGTCAGGCCACCGAGGTTCTGCAAATGCCGCAAAGCACAGCGGACATCACGGTTTTGGGCGATACGATCTACATGCCGCATATGTTTGAAAACCGCATCAGTACGGCAACACTTGAAACTGTGTCTAATTAAGACTGGCTTCTGGCGAGTCCTTCAGGGCTCGCCGCATAAACACCGCGCTCAACCTTGTTGAACCAGCCATAATGGTTGTCACGCATAATAGCGGTGGCGGAAGGCGCGCCTGCCCCTTTCGCCACATCAGCGCCTCGGCTCGCGCCATGTTCGATCACAAATGCCAAACACCGCTCGGCTTCCTGCTGATAACCGGTAACGATCTTGCCGTTTGTGCCGCCGAGGTTCGGGTCGCCCACCCTACGGCTGAACTCTTTCAGCAAGGCCCCCTTGCGGGGTTTTGATTTTCGCGGACGGAACTCCGCTGGGTCTGCATGCACGTGGATCGTCTGATCTGCCAGATTCACTGAAATCACACCAACACCAAGCCGTTTACACAGCCCAACATTGGCTTTGAAAGACCGCCACGCCGATTTACCCTTCCAACGAGGCACGGCTACGTAAACCCAGTCCGACAAGCGCTGGCGCGCGATGGCTTGTTGTAACAACGTCAGAGAAAACCCAATTTTCAGCTCGACAATGACCGGGTCTTCATCCGCCCGACAGGCCACGACATCCGCCGCGCCGACCTCCGCCTTAACGTCAAACCCCTGCCCCTCAAGCCAGGCCTTCACCGGACCATATAACTCGGTTTCTTTCATGCTCTGCACTTTGCCTCAAAGCCCTGCCCGGCATCAAGCATCGATGCTTGTGCCGGGCAGGATCAGACTAGCGACCTCCTGTACGCCCCGGGAAGAGTTTGGGACGTCCGCCAGCCGAAAGCTGAGACTTCGCACCTCCCAGATGGTGTTTCGGTGCAGGTTTCACGGGTGATTTCAACGCTGGCTTCTTAGGCATAAGAAGACCAGCGCCGCGCTTGCGCGCAGGTTTTTTGGATTTGGGCATAATAACCCCCTGAATGAAATGGTAGTTTTCTGCGTAAAAGCAGATGCTATGCGCCCGCAGGCGTTAGCTGGTCTTGTCCATTGTCAGGGTGCTCCTCTGAAAAGGTGGGGCGTAGATACGCCAAAGTCGATGACGGCTTACTGAGCTTTGTCCATTGGCAGGGTCTCCTTTTCAGATGCCTCACCCTAGCCAGCAGATATGCGGAGGTCAAACGCCTTCCTCAAAGTGCCAACGCTGGGTTTCACCGATCTCTTTCAGAATTTCCGCGAGGCCTTTGAGCTGTTGTTCCAGAGGGTTGGTTTTCCGCCAGATCATGCCAATGGTGCGTTTCGGTGTAGCGTCCTGAAACTGGGCCAGTGAAACGGATGTGCCGCGCCGTTCCAAAGGCACCGCCATCTCAGGGATCAGCGTCAGCCCAAGGCCCGCGTCGACCATCTGCACAAGCGTCGCGAGAGATGATCCTTCCATCAGAAGGCTCGGATCAGATTTCTTGATGTCACAGAAAGAAAGCGCCTGATCGCGGAAGCAATGCCCCTCTTCCAGAAGCAACAATTTCATTTCCTGCAATTTCTTCGGGCTTGGTACGGGTTTATCGGCGTCCTGGGCAGCGCGAACCAGAATGAATTCCTCATCAAACAGAGGAAATTCCTGAAAGGCGGGCTCTGACACCGGCAAGGCCGCCACAATGAAATCCAACCGTGAATGTCGCAGATCTTCCAGCAAAGTCTGCGTCACCGCTTCTCTGGGGCGCAGCTCAAGGTCAGGCAGTTCGTCGGAGAGGCCCCGAATAAAAGCAGGCAATAAATACGGCGCAATCGTTGGAATAACCCCCATGCGAAGCGTGCCTTTGATCGGCCCTTCTGACAATCGTGCGAGGTCCCCCATGGCCTCCACCTCAGTCAGCACTTTGCGCGCCCGCACAAGGAACTCTTCGCCCAAGGTCGTCAGCCTGATCTGGCGCGCGGTGCGTTCCACCAGCGGCGCCTCCATCATGGCCTCTAACTCTTTGATCTGAACCGAAAGCGCGGGTTGGGAAATCGAACAGGCCTCAGCCGCACGACCAAAATGCCCATGCCGCGCCAGCGCATCAAAATAGCGGAAATGTTTGAGGGTGAAGTTAATCATAAGCCACAGTTATCAGAGGCAAAGGATTTTTCAATTGGAGATTATCGACTTCACCACTTAGGTTGATTCCAGACACAGCCATCATTTAGTCAGGAGAGTCATTATGGACGGAAACAATTCATCAGGTCTCGGTGGATGCCCAGTCAATCATGGTGGGAATACCGCGATGGATAAACCGGTTACCAAGTGGTGGCCTAATGCGCTCAACCTAGACATCCTGCACCAGCATGGCGCGCGGACAAATCCGATGGATGCCGGCTACAATCATCGCGAAGCTGTAAAAGGCCTCGATTATGACGGGGTGAAAGCCGATGTGAAGGCGCTTTTGAGCGACGGCCAGGACTGGTGGCCGGCAGACTGGGGATTTTATGGTGGCCTTATGGTCCGCCTTGCCTGGCACTCCGCGGGTTCCTACCGGATGCAAGATGGCCGTGGTGGTGCGGGTTCCGGCAATATCCGCTTCGCGCCCCTGAACTCATGGCCAGATAACGCAAGCCTCGACAAAGCCCGCCGCCTGCTTTGGCCAGTGAAAAAGAAATACGGCAACGCGCTGTCTTGGGCTGACCTGATTATCCTAGCAGGCAATATGGCCTATGAAGCGGCGGGGCTGAAAATGTTTGGCTTCGGCTTTGGCCGTGAAGACATTTGGGGGCCGGAAACGGATGTTTATTGGGGTTCAGAGAAAGAATGGCTCGCGCCTTCTGAAAACCGCTACGACGATCTTGATGATCCTTCCACGCTCGAAAACCCGCTCTCTGCGGTGCATATGGGTCTGATCTATGTGAACCCAGAAGGCGTGAATGGTAAACCTGATCCGGCACGAACAGCGCTACATGTGCGCGAAACATTCTCTCGCATGGCGATGAATGATGAAGAAACAGCCGCCCTCACTTGTGGTGGCCACACCATCGGCAAGGCCCATGGTGCAATTGCGGGTGATAATATTGGTGTGGAACCGGAAGCTGCTGGCATCGAAAATCAGGGCTTTGGCTGGGATAACCCGGATCATGGCGGCACGGCGTCTAAATCGTTCACCTCTGGTATCGAGGGCGCTTGGACCAAAGAGCCCACTAAGTTTGACATGGGCTACTTTGACTATCTCTTCAATTGGGAATGGGAGTTGCAAAAGTCCCCTGCTGGCGCGTGGCAATGGCAGCCGGTGAATATGCCTGACAGCGAAAAGCCAACCAATGCCGGGGATGGCACAACACCTCAGAACCCGATCATGACCGATGCCGACATGGCGATGAAGGTTGACCCGATATACAACGAGATTTGCCGGCGCTTCATTGCGGACCCGGAGTATTTCAAAGACACCTTTGCCCGCGCTTGGTTCAAGCTGACCCACCGCGATATGGGGCCACGTGCCAACTATTACGGGCCTGATGTGCCTGCAGAAGATCTCATCTGGCAGGATCCAATCCCGGCAGGCAACACAGGCTATGATGTTGCCGCGCTCAAGGCGAAAATCGCAGACAGCGGCCTAAGCTCTGCAGAGTTGATCGCAACCGCATGGGACAGCGCACGGACATTCCGTGGCTCTGACAAACGTGGTGGTGCAAATGGCGCCCGTATTCGTCTGGCTCCTCAAAAAGACTGGGCAGGCAACGAGCCTGCGCGTCTTGCGAAGGTTCTGGGTGTTCTGGAACCGCTCGCAGCTGATGCAGGTGCTTCCGTCGCTGACACCATCGTTCTTGCAGGCAATGTCGGTCTGGAGATGGCAATCAAAGCGGGCGGTCAATCCGTCGAAGTGCCATTCACATCAGGTCGCGGCGATGCGGACGACAGCCAAACCGATACCGATAGTTTCAGCGTGCTAGAACCCCTCGCAGATGGTTTCCGCAACTGGCGGAAGGAAGCCTATGCGGTCTCAGCTGAAGAGATGTTGCTGGATCGCGCGCAGCTGATGGGGCTGACAGCGGCAGAAATGACCGTGCTTCTGGGCGGTATGCGTGGCCTTGGCACCAACCATGGTGGCAGCAAACACGGTGTCTTCACTGACAGTGAGGGCGCTTTGACCTCGGACTTCTTCGTCAATCTGACCGACATGGCCTATCGCTGGCACCCGCTGGATGACGGCACCTATGAGCTGCGCGACCGTGCAAGCGGTGCGGTCAAATGGACCGCTACTAGTGCCGATCTGGTCTTTGGATCCAACTCCATCCTACGTGCTTATGCTGAGGTCTATGCACAGGACGACAACCGCGAGAAATTTGTGAAAGATTTTGTCGCCGCCTGGACCAAGGTCATGGAAGCAGATCGCTTTGATCTATTGGCATAATCGAGACCAAATGCCTTGATCTAACCCGTTATTGGCCCGGTGCGTCCCACCGGGCCATTTCTTTTTCAATCCCTGCGAATTCCTGTCACGTGACAACCAGATTCTCTGGCCGTATAAGGCCACCAAAATTGCATGCCCTCGCGAGGAAAGATCATGACGACTCTGGTATTTGGCCATAAATCCCCCGACACAGACTCCACCGGTTCCCCAATCATCTGGGCGTGGTACCTGAACGAAATCAAAGGTGAAAAAGCAGAGGCCGTTCTGCTGGGTGAGCCAAACACCGAAGCGGCATTTGTTGTAGAAAAATGGGGCTGCCCAAAGCCACGGATCGTATCTGAATTCGACGCAGGCCAAGCGGCTGTCATCGTTGACACAAACAACCCGGCAGAGCTGCCAGACAATGTGAATGACCTGGACGTGCAGGCGATCATCGACCACCACAAACTGGTGGGAGGCCTGGAAACCAAAGGCCCGATCGACATCACAATCCGTCCGCTGGCCTGCACCGCAACCATCATGTACGACCTGATGGGTGACGACGCGGTGAAAATGCCAGATTGGGTCAAAGGCCTGACCTTGTCATGTATCCTGTCAGACACATTGGAATTCCGCTCCCCGACCACTACCGACCACGACAAAGCGCTGGCAGAAAAACTGGCAAGCGAGCTGAACTTGGATCTGGGCGCATATGCGTCTGAGATGTTTGAAGCCAAATCCGACATCTCTGCCTTCTCTGATGCAGAGCTGATCCGCATGGATTCCAAAGAATACGAAGTCGACGGCACAAAGTTCCGTGTCTCCGTTCTGGAAACCACCGCGCCTAAACTGGTTCTGGATCGCAAAGACAGCCTGATGGCCTCCTTCAAAGACGTCGAAGCAGAAGATGGTGTTGATCAGGTTCTGCTGTTCGTCGTGGACATACTGAACGAAGAAGCGACCCTGTTTGTACCGAACGACTTGGTAAAAACCGTTGCCGCGAAGTCCTTTGGTGCCGACGCCACAAGCGATCTTCTTGTGCTGCCAGGTATCATGAGCCGCAAAAAACAGATCATTCCAAACCTGAAGGTTTGATTACACTCGAAAATCAAGTCAGAAAGGCGCTCAACAGAGCGCCTTTTTTTATTGGCGAGTAGCCAGTTACGTCCAACAGATTAGAAGCATTGCAATCCATGTCTTTCACAGTCGCACCAACGCTCACCACCGAACGCCTGCGCCTACGCGCGTTTCGCCGTGAAGACTTCGACGATCATGCAGCCCTTTGGGCGCATCCGACTGTGGTTGAACACATCACGGGCGAACCGGCGACACCATCAGAGGCCTGGTTGCGTTTAATGCGCGCCATGGGAACATGGTCAATGCTGGGCTATGGCTATTGGGTCGTCGAAGACCGATACGATCAAACCTTCCTGGGCGAAGTTGGCGTGGCAGATTTTTACCGCGACATGGAACCCTCGATCCGGGGTATTCCCGAAGCGGGCTGGGTCCTTGCCCCGGAAGCTCATGGTCGTGGTATCGCAACCGAGGCGATGCAAGCTGTTTTGGCCTGGGTAGATGAACATCTCGACGTCGGAAAAACCGTGTGCATTTTGGATGAAGGCTACTCTGCCTCCAAAAATGTAGCGCTTAAGCTGGGGTACAAAGACGTCACACTTACACGTTTCGCCGGCAAACCAACACTCTTGATGGAACGCCCCAGAGCATCCTGATAAGACAAGATCAACCAAAGGGCCCATTGGCCCCGCCCCTTATTTATGGCCTCCTCAGGACACGCGACATGACACAAATCATCGAACACCTTTCCGAAATCTCCGACAACTACGATGCGCTGTTCGTGGATCTTTGGGGCTGCATGCACAATGGCGTCGAAGCCTTTCCAAGTGCTGTGAAAGCCATGCAGGATTACCGGGCGCGGGGTGGGACTGTTGTTCTGGTTACGAACTCCCCAAAACCGCGTGCGGGGGTTGCTGATCAGCTCGGTCAATTCGGCGTTCCTGAGGATGCCTATGACACGATTGCCACTTCGGGCGATTCCGCGAGGTCTGCCATGTTTCGTGGCGTCGTTGGTGAAAAAGTCTATTTCATGGGCGAATGGCAGCGCGATGAAGGTTTCTTTGAACCACTGAACCTGCTTGAGAACCCAGTGAATATCGAACGTGTCCCGCTTGCCGAGGCAGAAGGTATCGTTTGCTGCGGCCCGTTTGATACCTTGGCGGATCCAGACGTGAACCGCGCCGATTTCCTATTTGCCAAAACCAAAGGCATGAAATTGCTCTGCGCAAACCCCGACATCGTGGTCGACCGCGGTGAGGTACGAGAGTGGTGCGCGGGTGCTCTGGCGAAGCTCTATACAGAGATGGGCGGCGAGAGCCTTTACTTCGGCAAACCTCACCCGCCGATCTACGATCTAGCGCGTCGACGTCTGGCGGAGCTGGGCAAAGACGTGCCTGACAGCCGTATTCTGGCCATCGGAGACGGAGTTCTGACCGACATCAAAGGCGCCATGGGAGAGGACATTGATTCCCTCTTTATCTCTGGTGGTCTTGCGGCTGCAGAAACAAAAACATCACATCAGCCAGACCCAGAATTGCTAAGCACTTACTTGAAAACAGAAAAATCAAATCCAACCTATACAATTGGTCACCTACGCTGACTTAAAAAACGCTTGATTTTCTGCGGTTGCAAAGTAATAAAGTTGCCCAACCGGGCGACTTATCGCCCTTTTCTTTCGAGCCCGATTGGGCGGAGGGTGACATGTTGGATAATTTGCCTCGCGGAACGATCTGCATTGAAGACATTGAAATGGGCATGGTGCGCTATGTTCAGAAGGTCGTCACAGATGCAGATATTGAAATGTTTTCTGAGGTCTCAACCGACCGGAACCCAGTGCACCTGGATGACGACTACGCCAACGATACGATCTTTGAAGGCCGCATCGCGCACGGCATGCTGACCGCTGGGCTTGTATCTGCGGTTATCGGTGAGCAACTGCCGGGGCACGGCACCATCTACATGAGCCAGTCTCTGAAGTTCCTTGCCCCAGTGCGCCCAGGTGATCTGGTGCGTGCAGAGGTTGAGGTCACAGGCATTGAAATCGACAAGCGTCGCGTGAAACTGGATTGCCGCTGCATGGTCGACGGTAAGAAGGTCTTGATCGGCGAAGCCATGGTTATGGCACCGTCGCGCAAGTTCGACTGACCTTGCATTCAAACAGGCTTGCATGCCGCGGGCGGCAGGGATAACCCTGCCCCATGCGGATCATTCGTGACTACCAATTTGTAACCCCAGACGACCGTGGTGCCAGCGTTGCCATCGGCAATTTTGATGGTGTGCATATTGGCCATCAGTCGGTCATCGAACTCGCGCGCAAAGCGGCGCCGGATGCACCTTTGGGGGTCATGACTTTTGAACCCCATCCGCGTGAATACTTTGCCCCAGATGCGCCGCCCTTTCGCCTGACCGGCTCTGATGCGCGTGCGCACCGTTTGGAGAAGCTGGGCATTGAACGCCTCTATGAGCTGCCTTTCAACGCCGCCCTTGCAAGCCTTGAACCGCGGGCTTTTGCGGAACAGGTGATTGTCGAAGGTCTCGGCCTGAAGCACGTGGTTGTCGGCGCAGATTTCTGCTTTGGCAAAGGCCGTGCAGGCACAGCTGAGGACCTTCAGACCTTTGGCAAAGAGCTTGGTTTTGGGGTCACCATTGCGCCGCTTGTGACCGGTGGCGATGGGCAGGTTTCTTCAACCAATATCCGCAATGCCCTCACTGAAGGTCGCCCCCGCGACGCGGCAGCAATGCTGGGCCATTGGCACCGCATCGACGGGCCTGTGATTGGCGGCGAGCAACGTGGGCGCGAGCTGGGATATCCAACCGCCAACATGTCTATCGAAGGTCTTCATCCACCGAAATTCGGCGTTTATGCCGTTCTGGTGGATATCCTTAGCGGTCCCCACAAAGGCACCTACCATGGTGCTGCCAGCATGGGCACCCGCCCGATGTTTGGCGAGAACCGCCCAAATATCGAGACCTATCTCTTTGATTTTTCGGGGGATCTATACGGCACTCCGCTTTCAGTGGGTCTTGTTGAATACCTTCGTCCAGAAGAGAAATTTGACAGCCTTGAAGCTCTGGTCGCCCAGATGGACGCCGATTGTGCCAAAGCGCGCGACATACTGGCCGCACTATGAGCAAAGACCCGATTGAACGCGACGGGTTGAAGTCCCGCTTCTGGGAAAAGAAGCCATTGAACAAGCTGACCCAGAAAGAATGGGAAGCGCTGTGTGATGGCTGTGGCAAATGTTGCCTCAACAAACTGGAAGATGAAGACACTGGCCAAGTTGCCCTAACCCGCGTCGCCTGCCGTCTGCTGGATGATACCAACTGCCGCTGCGCGCAATATGATATCCGTCATCAGTTCATTCCGGAATGCATCGTTCTGACGCCCGACAATCTGGACACCCATGCTTATTGGATGCCCAAGACCTGCGCCTATCGCCTCTTGTGGGAAGATAAACCGCTTTATGATTGGCACCCGTTGATCTCCGGCACTCCAGAAAGCGTTCATGAAGCGGGTGTTTCAGTCAAAGATATGACCGTATCAGAATTCGAAATTCCCATCGAAGAATGGGAAGACCATATTATCGAGGAACCCAGCTAATGTTTTTCGCCTCTGACAACACAGGCCCCGCCCTTCCGGAAGTCATGCAGGCGATCAACGAAGCCAACCAAGGCTATGTGCTGGGCTACGGCAATGACGACCTGACCCGCGAGGTCACTCAGTCGATCCGCGATATTTTCCAGGCACCTGACGCCCTCGTTTATCTGGTGTCGACGGGCACCTCGGCCAACGCGCTTGCTTTGTCCTGCCTTGCGCAGCCCTACCAAACCGTTTTCTGCGCCCCGATGGCGCATATCCAAGAAGACGAATGCGGCGCGCCGGAATTTTATTCGGGTGCCAAACTGTCTTTGGTGGGGTCCGATGACAAAATCGCGGCGAACGAACTGGACGCGGAAATTCAAAAATGCCTTGAACGCGGGTTTCAGGGTGTTAAGCCGGGAGCCCTGTCCATCTCTCAGGTTACCGAATTTGGGCAAGTCTATACCCTTGATGAGATCGGGACGCTTACTGAGGTTGCAAAGGCACATAACCTTCCTGTGCACCTCGACGGTGCGCGGTTCGCCAATGCCATGGTCGCACTGGGCTGCACTCCTGCTGAGATGAGCTGGAAGGCTGGCATTGATGCGGTCAGCTTTGGCGGCACAAAGAACGGCTGTCTTGGCGTGGAAGCGGTTATTCTTTTTGATCCAGATAAGGCCGTTGAATTTGAAGCGCGGCGCAAACGCGGGGGGCACCTGCAGTCCAAACATCGCTATCTGGCCGCACAAATGAAGGCTTATCTGGCCAATGATCTTTGGTTGAACACCGCACAGAATGCCAACGAAAACGCGGCTTATCTATTAGCGCAACTGGCTAAAATTGGAGTGAAGTTCGACTATCCACCAGAAGCAAACGTTTTGTTCTGCCAACTGCCAAAACAGATACACGCTAAGCTACAAGACGCTGGGGCCTCGTATTACACCTACGATGAAAGTCATGAGACGATCACAGCGCGCCTTGTGTGCGATTGGTCGATTCCACGGCCCTCGATCGAGCAATTCATCGAAATCTGCCGCTCAGCTTAAGAACGCCAGAACTGCGGTGTAAGCATCGCGTAAACCGCCAGAAGCTCCAGCCGCCCAATCAGCATACCAATGGCCAACAGCCATTTCGCCGTATCGTTCAGAGGTGCGAAATTCCCGGCTGGCCCAATAATATCTCCAAGACCCGGCCCGATGTTCGCAATCGCTGCTGCAGCTCCTGAAAGAGAGGTCACGAAGTCGAGGCCAGTCAACCCAAGCAGCACAGCCAAAACGCCCAAGGTCACGATGAAGAAGACAAAAAACACCATCACGGAGTTCAGGACGTCTTCGGAAACAGGACGCCCGTTGTAGCGCGGCGTGAAGACACCGCTTGGGGTGTGAATTTTCAGAATCTGCACGCGGATCGCAGAAAACAGCAGCTGATAGCGGAAGATTTTGATCGAACAGGCTGTGGACCCCGCACAACCACCGATCAAGCCAATGAAGAAGAACAAAGCCACCAGAAAGCCGCCCCATTGCATGTAGTTCGCGCTGGCGTAGCCTGTACCTGTCGTGATCGAAGTTACATTAAATAGTGCCTTGCGGAAGGCGGGTTCAAAACTCTGATCCTGCGCAAAAGAAAGCACGAAGGATACGCCGATCACCAGCACCGCAATAGTTCCGAAGAAGGTCAGGATTTGACGGTCCTTGAAGAGCGGCGTCGCGGAGCCATTCACCAGCTGCACATAGCGCACAAAGGGCAAAGCAGCGAGCAGCATGAAGATGGCGCCTAGATATTCCGCAGCCCCTGCAAAGGCCCCAAATGACGCGTCGTAGTTAGCAAAACCACCCGTCGCAATGGTTGTGAAAGCATGTACAACAGCATCAAAAGGCTGCATCCCAACCGCCAGATAAGACAAGAAACACAAGAAGGTCAGCGCGATATAGATCGTTGAGATCTGGCCAGAAATCTGCGTCGCCCTAGGCAGGATTTTCCCAAAGGTATCAAAGCCTTCCGAACGGAAGATCTGCATACCACCAACCCGCAACTCGGGCAGGAAAACCATCGCCACAACAATGATACCAATGCCTCCAAGCCACTGCAGAATACCACGCCAGAGCAGAATGCCTTTGGGCAATTCTTCCAATCCAGAGAAGACGGTTGATCCAGTGGTTGTCAGGCCCGACATGGCCTCAAAAAAGGCATCCACCAGACGCGCCTCCGTCGCACCAAGAATGAAAGGCAAAGCGCCAAACATTGGCAGGGCAAGCCACACGCCGGTTGTGAGAATAAAGGTCTGCCTCAGGGTCAGCCCGGGGCGGTTCCCGTCCTGACAGGTCAACGCCACAAGCCCGCCGATCAGAAACGTGAACAAGGCACTTTGTAAGAAGGCCGGCCAATGCCCATTGCCATCGACGAAATCGACGCCCATTGGGATCAGCATGGTCAGGCCCAACATGGCCACCATAAGGCCAATCACATATCCGACAGGTCGTAGATCAAACATTGGATGCAGGGTTGGCTTGCTGCAGGCGCGCTGTCAAGCGATTGCGCTTAATTGACTTCGGCAAAATACCGCAGGGATTCAGTGCGCGCGCGCGTCTCGCGTTCCAGGCAGCTGGAATAAATCAATGGCTGCATAGAGCCACCTCGCACGATAGTGCTTTCCAGCTCGCAGGCCTTGTCGCGGAAAGTGATCCAGGCACGCTGTGCTTCACGCAATAGCTGCTCTGCCGGTACCTCGCCATCCTGCAGGTATTCATCCATGGAACGCGCCATATCAATCGCCATACCATAGGCAAGATTGAGGTCTTCATCTGCCAGCACATAGGCCTGGTGCGCGCAGCGGTTCATATCAAGCTGCGTCATGGCGTTGTCGCAGTCCAGATCTGCTGCTGCCACAGGCGCCGCGCAAAGTGTCAGGGCAAGTGTCAAATAGCGCATCAAAGGCCTCAATCAGCCGACGTGGAACAAAGTTGTAAATAGTTTTGGATCGATGGAACCTGAAACAAATGTATCACCTTCGGTCAGAATCGAAACCGCGTCATGGCTGTGCAGGCTTTCCTGATGGCTCGCCACAATCCGGAAATCGCCAATGCGGTCATCCAATTGCAGTTCCCGACAGAACAGCCGCGCTGCATCCTCCACGAAAATCGGGTTCGCCGCGTTGAGCTCTGCAAACGCCTGCTCATCTTCGCGCTTTACCATCACTTGTGTTTCGGTTGGAACTGCACGTCGCGCCATGTCAATCAGGTCTTCAAACCAGAGGCGTTCGATGCTTTTGGTCACAACAGAAATCCGCGCGACAGACCGCTGGGAATGTGGTGTTGCCAGCTGACCGCGCGATTGGCGGGCATGTTCAGATAGCTCCATAGAACATGGGCATGTAGACGAATAAACATAGTCCAAATGCATGATCTTCAGAGGTTTGCCGCCGATCTCGACCTTTTCCATGGCCAGATCGTAATACTGATAGCCTTCCAGCCCCGACCGCAGGGACGGAATTTTCATCGGATAGCGGAAACGCATCTGAATGCGCGCATCAAAACTACCGAGGTCAGCTTTGTAATCCGCAAGAGCATGCTCAAGCACTTCAAAGCTGAAGGTCTTTTCCGCATGCTTGTAGAAGGACCGCATGATGCGACTCATGTTGATGCCCTTCTTGTCCTCTTCGAGGCTTACGGTGCCCGTGACTGAGGTTTCAAGAGTGACATCCCCCCCCTCACGAGTCCGGTAGGTGATCGGCAGACGGAAGTTTGAAATCCCAACGTGCTGGATTTGTTTCTTCGCACCTTTGATTAGGCTGGTCGGGCCGTTCTGCAGATCAGGCAGGGTCGCCTTGTACGCCGGATCCACCTCAAAATCCGCGGGATAATCGCGAGACAGATCTGGATAGTTGGACACTTCCTGCCCAGGAATAAGACGCGCGACGGCAGGATCGAGTTCTGCAATTTCGGTAGGATTGGCGGCTTGCGCCCAGGCGCGCAGCTTTTCAAGCGCCGCGCGCGCTTCCTCACGAGTCATCGGTGTCTCAGACTTTGACGACTGGATATTCATAGGCGTTCCCTTTTCGCGACCTACAGATGTCTACCTTAGAGCTATAGGCCGCGATTTGCCAATTACACTGGTTTAGGCACCAATGACGACAAAGATGTCAGCTTTGAGAAGCTTCCAGCGCCGCCAAAGCGTCATTTACGAGATCATCTGCGTCCTCAAGGCCAATTGAGAAGCGGACCAGACCAGGAGTGATTCCCAAATCATCCTTCTGTTCGTCGCTCAGACGTTGGTGCGTTGTGGTTGCTGGGTGCGTCGCAATCGACTTCGCGTCACCCAGATTGTTGGAAATCACCGGGATCTGCAGCGCGTTGAGGAACTTAAAGGCTGCATCCTTGCCACCCTTAATATCCAGCGACAGCACCGTTCCGCCATGACCGTCAAGCTGTGTTTGCACCAGTGCGTTTTGCGCATGAGTTTTAAGACCTGGGTAAAGTGTGCGCAGCAAGGCCGGATGACCCTCCAGTGTTTCAGCAATTTTCTGTGCGCTCTCCGCCTGTGCACGCACCCTCAGATCGATAGTTTCCAACCCCTTCAGCATGACCCACGCATTGAACGGAGAGAGCGACCCTCCAGTGTGCTTCATATAGGTTTCCAGAGGTCCGCGGATATATTCCTGTTTACCAATGATCACACCGCCCAGCGCACGGCCCTGGCCATCAATGTGCTTGGTCGCGGAATAAACAACAACGTCTGCACCCTGTGCGATGGCGTTTGAAAACACGGGTGTCGAGAACACGTTGTCCACAACCACAGTTGCGCCAACGGAATGCGCGATCTCGGAAACACCGGCGATATCGATGACTTCCAGCGTAGGATTGGACATGGATTCAAAGAAACAAATCTTAGTGTTTTCGCGAACAGCCGCACGCCATTCATCTAGGTTTGGACCATCTACAAAGGTGACCTCGACGCCAAGCTTCATCAGGATGTTTTCAAGGATGTGCAGACAAGAGCCAAAGAGCGCCTTAGCGGAAACCACGTGATCGCCCGCTTGAACAAGCGACATCAGAGCGCCGTTGACCGCAGCCATGCCAGAAGCGGCTGCAAAGGCGTCTTCACCACCTTCCAAGAGTGCAATGCGCTGTTCGAACATGGAGACCGTTGGGTTGCCGTAACGCGCATAGATGAACTCGTCTGGGCCAGATTCAATGAACCGCGCCTCAGCTTGCTCTGCATTTTCGTATACGAACCCTTGGGTCAGGAAGATCGCTTCGCTGACTTCGTTATACTGGCTGCGGCGAATGCCGCCGTGCACGAGTTTCGTGCGGTTTTTCCAGTCGCTCATCTTCGTCTCCTTAGCGCCCGAGTCCCTGCCCGGTGCAAACAAAAAACCCCCGCACGGCCAAGCGTAAGGGGGTTCTTCCGTCCTGACCTCTTTAGCGGAATTTGGGCTTCAATCGAAACCACGTGGCCCGCAATCCGGTAACAAATCGCCACAAGCTCGATTTAACGCCGCGTCACTAAAGGGTCAATAGAATATGGAAAGCAATCGCTTGTTTCGCGCAAGGATTGATAAGCTGAAGCACCGCTTTTACATCAAACTCAAAGACGGCGCATCGCGAAGACTAGCCGTCCTTACCCTTTTTCCGTTTAAGCGAAACTTTATACTCGACCAGCCGACGTTCTCCTTCGGCTGTGCAAATTGCGTCGGCCTCTTCCTTTGTCAGCTCATCCGGGAAAGTCAGCGCATGGTCCCACATCACGCGGTCAACCGTATAAAGCTGGCAGGTCACTGTACCTCCCCTATGTTTCAGCGCGACCGGGGCTGTTTCATATTCGCTTCGATCACATCCCAGCAACAGCGCCCCTGCTGCCACAACGATTGTCGCTTTTACAAATACTGTCATCTCGGTTCCTCAATAGCTGTACCTCTTAGCGGGCATCACCTTTGTGGCGGAATGAGAGCCGCCGTTAACGGTGAATTATCGCTTAGAGGTACCCGCGGCGGTCGATCCTGCGGACCAGTATCGCGGAAATAGACTGAGGAATTCTTAAGCCAATGGCCGGAAAGTCATCAATTTCTGCCTTAGGCTGCGTCGTCGCCTTCGGTTTCAATTGCGTATTTTGTTAGCAAACCGGCTTGCGTCATAAAAAAGAGGAACACGGCAGCGGTTAGACCGAACGTTTTGAAATAGACCCATGTGTCTGTGCTTTGAGTGCGCCAGATCACCTCGTTCAACACTGCAAGGCCAATGAAAAACCCAGTCAGGCGTTTGGTCAAAAGCATCCAGCCCTCGTCTTCTAGCGGCAACACTTCTTCCATAACGAATTTCAGATAGCTTTGTCCGCGCAGCAGACCCAGGCCCAGTGCCCCACCAAAGAGCAGATAAATCATGGTTGGCTTCATTTTGAAGAAACGATCATCGTTCAGCCAAACCGATAGACCTCCAAAAACAGTCACCAATACTACCGTTGCAATCTGCATCTTGGATAGATGGCCCGTCAGCCGCCAGAGAATAAAACTGGTGAGCGCAATTAGGGGCACAAAGGCCGCAGTCACAACGATAAACCCGTCATATTCGGTCCCACCGATCAGGAAGCTTTCATCCCGCAGCCGCAGATAACCCACGAAAAACAGCAAAATAGGACCCAATTCGAGCGCCATTTTGAGCATTGGATTGATCTGTTTGCCTGCCATTGGGCACTCCTTAACTGGTCGATTGCCTTGATGTGGGGTGTTAACCGCCGAGTTCAACTATCACGGCCCCAAGAGCAATCAAACCCATGAGAGCAATCCGGCGCGGGCCAACGGTTTCTTTGAGGAAAATCCACCCGATAAGCGCCGCAAAGACGGTGGAAGTTTCGCGCAACACAGCCGCTTCCCCAACCTTATCAAGGCGAGTGGCCAGCATTATCGCGCCAAAGGACGCAATGCCGATAAAAGCACCTATCACGCCGCGCAGCATCAAGGGGCCAACTTGAGGCGGGTGACTCATACGGCGGTATCGCCAAAGAGCGTATGGTGGAATGGCAAGCCCATCGATGAAGAAAAACCACGCCAGAAAGGTCAGCGGATCAGCGGTCGCACGGATACCATAGGCGTCATAAGTCGTATAAAGCGCCACAAAGCCACCAGTGATGAAGGCGAAGAACAGCGCTCTATCAAGCGTTTCACGCTCGCTGGTCAGGAAGATCACATTGTAGACGGCAAGGCCAAAGATTCCGGCCAGAAGCACACCTACTCCCAGCCATTGGACGCCAGAAAAAGTCTCGCCAAAGATCAGATATGCTCCGATGACAGTGAACAGAGGACCTGTGCCACGCACAACGGGATAAACAACGGTGAAGGCGCCCATTGTGTAAGACAGCGACTGCATAATCTTGTAGCCGACGTGTATCACGAAGACGCCGAGAAAAATCGGCCACATATGTGGTTCTGGCCAAGGCACTACAAAAAGCGCAATGGGCATCGCCATTAGCCCATAGCTCGCATCAATTGCACCACGCGTCAGCCACGGATCATGCCGGCCCTTTTGCAAAGCGCCAAAGACAGCGTGCAGGATGGCTGCTGCAATGGCGAGAAGAAGCGCAAGCTGATGGCCCGCTTCAGTGCCTTCCAGAGAAATCAGCCAGTCACTCATGCTCTGCACTTGGGGGCCAGCCCCCAAACCCCCGAAGTATTTCTACAAAGAAGAATTCAGGACTTGTCGCTACCTGTCAGCGCCTGGGCAAATTCCTGAGGATCAAACGGGGCGAGATCGTCTATTTTCTCCCCCACCCCAATCGCGTGGATTGGAAGGCCGAATTTATCTGCCAGCGCAACAAGCACACCGCCTTTGGCCGTGCCGTCAAGCTTGGTCATGACAAGACCAGAAACGTCCGCGAGCTTCTGGAATGTCTCGACTTGACTGAGTGCGTTCTGACCAGTGGTCGCATCAAGCACCAGCAAGGTGTTATGCGGCGCGGATTCATCCTTCTTGCGAATAACGCGCACGATTTTAGCCAGCTCTTCCATCAGGTCCTGGCGGTTCTGCAAACGCCCCGCCGTGTCGATCATCAAGAGATCCGCACCCATTTCTTGTGCTTTGGTCATCGCATCAAATGCTAAAGACGCCGGATCAGAACCTTCCGGCGCTGTCAAAACAGGCACTCCCGCCCGGTCGCCCCAAACCTGCAGCTGCTCCACAGCCGCTGCGCGGAATGTATCCCCTGCAGCGATGACCACCGATTTTCCGGCGTCTTTAAACTGGCTGGCGAGCTTCCCGATTGTAGTTGTCTTACCCGAACCATTCACACCAACGACAAGCACGACCTGTGGGGTCTTCGGGTAGATTGGCAACGGTTTAGCCACAGTTTCCATGATGCGTGTGACTTCATCGGCCAGAATCTGTTTGATTTCTTCGGTCGAGACCTTCTTACCAAAGCGCCCTTCCGCGATATTCGCTGTTACGCGCAGCGCAGTATCCACGCCCATATCAGAGGCGATCAACAACTCTTCCAGCTGTTCCAGCATTTCATCATCCAGCTCGCGCTTGATGACAGGCTTGGCAGGCTTTCGACCAGTCAGGCGACCCAAAAGGCTCTGTTTTTCAACAGGTTTTTCTGAAACATCCCGCGCTGGTGTGGGCTCGGGGATTGGGTCTGCGATTGGCTCCGGTTCAACAACCGGCTCAGGTTCGACCGCCGCCGGAGCATCCTCTGCAGCAGGCGCTTCAGCCTCAGGCGGCGCTTGTGGAGTTTCTGGCTCTACAGGTGTTTCAACAGGCACCTCAGCAGGCACCTCAACAACTTCTTCACCGCCATCTTCCACAATCGCATCCAGCCCTTCTTCAAGGCGCGAAGAAGATTTGAACAAGCGATCTTTGAGCTTAGAGAAAAACGCCATGAGGCCTCCGGAAATTGCCGTTATTCCCAGTTAATGTGGATTGTCCCAATTGAAAAGGCCGCACGCCAAGATGACATGCGGCCTTTCCTCAAATCTCTGAACTAATCAGGGTCAGATTTCATCCGCGAAGTGTTTGATGGTCAAACGGATCGGGTTTGGTGCCGCTTGGCCCAGACCGCAGATCGAAGCATCTACCATCGTCTGGGACAGTTCTTCCAAAAGCCCGGTGTCCCACTTGTCTTTCGACATCAGCTTCACAGCTTTTTCACAGCCCACACGGCATGGCGTACACTGACCACAGCTCTCGTCTTCAAAGAAGCGCAGCATATTCAAGGCCGCCTGTTTCGCGCTGTCTTTGTCAGACAGAACGACAACCGCAGCTGAACCAATGAAGGTGCCATGTGGTTGAAGGGTGTCAAAGTCCAATGGAATGTCGTTCATGCTGGCAGGAAGCAGCCCAGAAGACGGGCCACCTGG
Organism: Cognatishimia activa; assembly: GCF_026016445.1. Taxonomy (NCBI): domain Bacteria; kingdom Pseudomonadati; phylum Pseudomonadota; class Alphaproteobacteria; order Rhodobacterales; family Paracoccaceae; genus Cognatishimia; species Cognatishimia activa. The sequence goes on from NZ_CP096147.1 coordinate 1,954,133, forward strand.
CTGATAGGCTTTGAACGCATGGCCATCAAGCATACCGCCACAGGCCGCTATGATGTCATCAATGGTGGAACCTGCAGGCAGCAGATGCACACCTGGGTTCTTCACGCGACCAGATACAGAATAAGAGCGCAGACCAACGCGGCCGTTCTTCTCGGTGCTGTTCAGACACTCAGGGCCTTCGCGGTTGATTTTGCAGACCCAATAGAGCGTCTCAACGTTATGCACCAAAGTCGGCTGACCAAAGATACCCACCTGCGCCACAAATGGCGGACGGTGACGCGGCTCACCACGTTTCCCTTCGATGGATTCGATCATCGCGGATTCTTCGCCGCAAATGTACGCCCCGGCTCCACGACGCAGGTCGATGTAACCCGCTTCCACGATGCCAGCATCTTCCAACGCTTTGATCTCACGGCGCAGGATTTCCAGAACCGCTGGATATTCGTCGCGCATATAGATGAAGGCTTTTTCCGCCTCGACAGCCCAAGCGGCAATCAACATGCCTTCAAGGAAGACATGCGGTGTGCGCTCCAGATAGTAACGGTCTTTGAATGTACCCGGTTCACCTTCGTCGCCGTTCACCGCCAGATAGCGTGGACCTTCGTTCATGCGAACAAAGCCCCATTTCTTGCCAGACGGGAAGCCCGCACCACCAAGACCACGCAGACCGGCCTCAAGCACCTTGTCTTGCACCGCTTCCCAGTCGCCATTTGCGCGCAGCTCTTTCAGCGTGGCGTAACCGCCGTCCGCCTCATAACCCGCGAATGTCTCATACTCTGGGATATGCGCATGGGTGTCATCTGCCGCGATGGCTGCCTGAACCTTTTCAGGGGTCGCGTAGTCGATGTGGTTGTGACCGATCTCAAGCACCGGCGCGGTATCACAGCGGCCCATGCAAGGCGCTCGCACCACGCGCACCTCTTCTGGGTTCAACCCGTCTTCCAGCGCCTTTTGCAGCTGCTCAGCACCGGCTAATTCGCAGGACAGGCTATCGCAAACACGAATGGTCAGCGCAGGCGGAGGGGTCTCATCTTCACGCACCACATCGAAATGCGCGTAGAAGCTTGCCACCTCGTAAATCTCAGCCTGACCCACACGCATGATTTCCGCCAAAGCGCGGATGTGGCGTGCCGCCAGATGGCCGTATTGATCCTGGATCAGATGCAGGAATTCGATCAGCATGTCCCGAGAGACATCGCGCCCTTCAATAAGCGCCTGAACCTCTTCCAAAGCCGCATCATCGACCTGGCGACCTTTTGGGGTGTGGCGACCTTTGCCCTTACCGGACTTCCAGACGCCTTTCTTGATTTGCTGAGTCATTTTTATTCCTGGCTGAAAAGCTCCCTTAATCGTAACGATCTACTATCTAAAAAAAGAGGTCAAAAACGACATTCACGCGTCGAGTTGCGCGCAAAGTACCTGAGGAGCGACACTAGGACGTCTTAAAATTTCCTAAATTTGTCTCCAGTGTCCCATCGGAACGCGCGCTCGTTTGGAGGCTATAAAAATGCTGTGGTTTAACCTGGCAACGGCAGTACCGGTTCTTTTGCTCACCCTTGCAGGATTTCTGGGGGGTATTTGGGCGATTCTAGCGGTCGCATATCTGACAGTTTTTGTCTTTACGATGGATCGCCTGATCAAAGGTGCAGCAGCGCGAAAAAACGCGGATGGGGAATTCCCTGCAGGCGTCGAACTCTCTGTATTTCTTGGGTTTTCCCATATCTTCCTAATGGCGATTGCCGTTCTGGCCCTGTCCGGCAAAACCGGACTGGCTGTCTGGGAGCGCATCGCCTGCCTGATCCTATTCGGGCAATATTTTGGGCAGGTATCCAACGCCAATGCCCATGAGCTGATTCACAAGGGCAACCGCTGGCTGCGCCGTTTAGGTGTAGCCGTCTATACGACTCTGATGTTTGGTCACCACGCATCGGCGCATGTCAAAGTGCACCACGTCTTTGCGGCCAGCCACCGCGATCCAAACTCAGCTTATATGGGTGAAAGCGTCTATCATTTCTGGCCGCGTGCCTGGATTGGCTCCTTTGTGAAGGGCCTGGAAGCGGAAAATAAAGACCGCGAACGCGCGTCTACACCGCAGCCGAAATGGAACCACCCTTATGTGACCTACCTTTTTGGTTCATCGGTTACGATCATCACCGCCTTCCTGCTGGCGGGTTTCATGGGTGTCGCATCGCTCCTGTTTGTCTGCCTCTACGCCACACTTCAGCATCTCGCGAGCGACTATATCCAACACTACGGATTGCGTCGTCGCCGTTTGGAAAATGGAAAGTTCGAACACGTTGGTCCAAAACACAGCTGGAACGCACCGCATACGTTTTCTTCTGCGATGATGCTGAACGTGCCGCGCCACTCTGACCATCACATGAACCCGCGTCGCAACTACACAGAACTGCGTCTGGATGAAGACGACGTGCCGATGCTGCCGCGCTCTTTGCCGGTGATGGGGATTATATCTCTTTGGCCACCGCTCTGGCGTGCGATGATGGATCCGCTGGTGATGGAAGTAACCGGCCAGTCCAAAGCCGCCTTGGAAGCGCAGGCATTGGATCATGTAAAACCCGCCTAAGCCCTCGCCAGACTGCAGAAAATTTGCCACGATAGCCTATGCGGTTTTTGTGGTTCCTTCTCAGCATTGGACTTTTTGGCACATCGCTCAGCGCGGAGACGCCGCTAAGCGGACCAGAGTTTGACGCCTATACCGCCGGCCGCACCATCACCTACAATGCCAATGGCCAAGAGTTCGGCGCAGAAACCTATCTGCGCCGTCAGCGTGTGCGTTGGTCATTTCTGCAAGGCGAATGCCAGGAAGGGCATTGGTTTGAACGCGGTGATACGATTTGTTTTGTCTATGAAGCGGTTGATGGCCCACAGTGCTGGCAGTTTTTCATGACCCAATCCGGGCTGCGCGCTGAGTTCACGGGCGATACCGGCACCATCCTTTTTGAAAGCCCTTCAGACAAAGACCTCAGTTGTCCCGGCCCAGACGTTGGCATGTAGCTTAGAAAAGGCTGCCTTGATCCGGGGCTGACGGTTTGGATTTCGCAGGTTTCTTTGCAGCTTTTGGCGCAGGCTTGGGGGCTGTGTCACCTAAAACCGAATGCCGCCCGTCCGCAAATTGAATCTCAAGATCTTTAGCCTTGGCCGCATCCTTCGAATTTGTCACCACCTGATCGCCATCCCAAACTACAGCGTAACCACGCTCCAGCGTAGCTTCATAGCCAAGGGTTTGCCGCAGACGTTCCAACCCTTCGAGCTTAGAATTCCAAGCGGTCAGCTGCACATCCGCCGCGGATTTAAACCGGTGAGATATGGCCAACAGCCTCTCAACCTTGCGTTCAATGTCGCGCTTGATGGGCTGAACCGACAATCGATCCGCCCGTCGACCATATTCGCTTCGCTTCCCGTCAATCATACGGCGCAGGTTGTTCGGGCGCAGGCCCGCCGCCTTTTCGGTCAGTTTCAATCGCCGCGTATCGACAGTTGTGCGCAGCGCACGCGGCAAGGCCTCCCCCGCCCGATCCAATCGCTGCCGGGGCGTTTCGAGCAGCACCTCAGCACGCGGCAAGGCCCGCGCCAAATCCTGCAACCGTTGCCCGCGCTGCGTCACACCTTGCTCCAGCGCCCGTGTCATTCGAGCACCCTGTTCATCCACCCAAGCCAGCATCTCAAGTCGCACAGGCACTGCGAGTTCCGCTGCCGCTGTCGGCGTCGGCGCGCGCCGGTCAGAGGCAAAGTCGATCAAAGTCGTATCGGTTTCGTGCCCCACGGCAGAAATCAGCGGAATATCAGACGCCGCCGCCGCTCGGACGACGCTTTCCTCATTAAAGCCCCAGAGGTCCTCAACGGAACCACCACCCCGCGCAACGATGATCAAATCCGGCCGCGGCAAGGCCCCGCCTGGGGTCATCTTGTTGAAGCCTTCAATGCCGCGGGTGACCTCAGGCGCGCATTTCTCGCCTTGAACCGCCACCGGCCAAATCAGCACCTTGCGTGGGAATCGATCCCGCAGGCGGTGCAGAATATCTCGGATCACAGCGCCAGATGGAGAGGTCACCACGCCAATCACTTCCGGCAGCGTTGGTAGCGGCTTTTTACGAGAAGCGTCGAATAGGCCTTCAGCAGAGAGCTGCGCCTTGCGTTTTTCAAGCATCGCCATAAGCGCACCGACGCCCGCAGGTTTCATGCTTTCGATGACGATCTGGTATTTCGACTGCCCGCCAAAGGTTGTGATCCGCCCTGTGGCGACCACCTCCATCCCCTCTTCCGGGCGCATCGGCAATTTGGAGGCAACGCCTTTCCACATCACGCCAGCGATGACTGATTTATCGTCCTTCAGATCCAGATAGACGTGGCCTGAGCGTGGGAAACTGACTCGCCCAATCTCAGCACGGATTCGCACGTGGCCAAAATTGCCCTCGATGACTTTCTTAATGGCTCCAGAAAGTTCCGAAACTGAAAATTCCGGGGCGTTTTCGCCTTCTCGTGGATCGTCAAACAGATCAGACATCCTGCCTCGCTTGATTGCTGTGCGCGCGCAGCTTAGAACGCCCCCAACGGAAGGCCAAGCGGAAGGGCGATCATGAACATTCTTATTCTCGGCAGCGGTGGACGCGAGCACGCGTTGACCTGGGCGGTGAAGCAAAACCCGAAATGTGACCGCCTAATTGTGGCTCCGGGAAATGCGGGCATTGCTCAGATCGCTGAATGTGCTGATCTGGATATCGAGAACGGTGGCGCGGTTGCGGCTTTCGCCGAGGAAAACGCGATCGACTTTGTAATCATCGGCCCAGAAGCGCCTTTGGCAAAGGGCGTAGCAGATCGTCTGCGTGATGCGGGCCTCTTGGTCTTTGGCCCCTCCGAAGGCGCAGCACGTCTTGAGGCTTCCAAGTCCTTCACCAAAGAAATCTGCGACGCTGCAAAAGCGCCGACCGCAGGCTACGGACATTTCACTGATGCTGAGGCTGCGAAAGCGCATATCCGCGCAAACGGTGCGCCGATTGTGGTTAAAGCTGACGGTCTGGCCGCAGGCAAAGGCGTGATTGTCGCCATGGAAGAGCAAGAAGCACTCGACGCAATCGACGACATGTTCGGCGGTGCTTTCGGCGGTGCTGGCGCGGAAGTGGTTATTGAAGAATTCATGGAAGGCGAAGAGGCATCACTCTTTGTGCTGGTTGATGGTGAAGAAGTGCTCTCCATCGGCACCGCGCAGGACCACAAGCGTGTTGGCGAAGGTGACACCGGCCCGAACACGGGTGGCATGGGTGCTTATTCACCAGCGCCGGTTCTGTCTGCTGAAATCGAAGCCAAGGCAATGGAAGAAATCGTCAAACCAACCATGGCAGAAATGGCCAAGCGTGGCGTGCCCTTCCAAGGTGTTCTTTACGCAGGCCTTATGATCAAAGACGGTCAGCCGCGACTGGTGGAATATAACGTCCGCTTTGGCGATCCAGAATGTCAGGTGCTGATGATGCGTCTTGGTGCACAGGCGCTGGACCTGATGCAGGCCGCTGCTGAAGGTCGCCTTAGTGAAGCCCAGGTGAATTGGGCAGATGATCATGCGATGACCGTTGTCATGGCGGCGAATGGTTATCCGGGGTCTTACGAAAAAGGCACAGAGATCAAAGGTCTGAAAGATATTGCAGATGACAGCATGAATGTTGTCTTCCACGCAGGTACCAAGGCGGACGGTGAGAAAACCCTCGCGACCGGTGGTCGTGTACTCAACGTCACTGCGCGTGGCGCATCATTGCAAGAAGCGCGAGACCGGGCCTATGCGATGGTGGATGCTGTTGATTGGCCAGGTGGATTTTTCCGCAAAGACATCGGCTGGCGCGCGCTTTAAACGGGTGAATTGCGAGGGGCCAGCCCCTCGCGCTCCCCAAGGTACTTAGACAAGAAGAAGCTTATGAGCAGTCTAAGGCTGCAGCGAAGCTCTTTGGACCGTTAAACGCGCCGATTGTCTTGGAGCGAACCTCTTTGCCGTCGAATGTCGCAACAACCACATTCTGCCATTTCGCATCAGCGACAATCATTTCCGAACCATTGCCGCAATCGCGAATACCGCCCGAGATAAAGTCCTCGCCAATTCTGTGATTGGTCACACCGGCCAAGCGACCAACCTCAGTCAGCCCATTGTCTTCAAAGCGCCAGATGCGCAGCGTCTTAGCCAAATGCGGCCGATCAACATAGGCGATTTCCACGCGACCATCACCATCTAAGTCAGCTGCGCCAACTGGGGCGAGCCAACGGAATTTTCGGCCAATAAACGGCGTCGTTGCGATGAGACCAGTCTCATCATACACCGCAAGCCGCCCACCCTGGGCCTGGCTGCTTTCCACAACGATGACTTCGAAATCGCCATCCAGATCGACGTCCGCCAGACGCGGCTGCAAATCCTCAAAGACGCGGCTTTCAGGCAACACAAACCGCAGGGATTTCCCCCCTTTCAGGCGCAGCTCAAGCGCCCCCCATTCCACATTATCGCCCAGCACCGCATGAGCATATCGTGTGGTAGGGTCAGCAAATTTGGCAGATTTGATATCAGCCGTCGCTGCGACGGGCGCAACAACCGCAATGGCCAGAAGCGCGCGGCGCAAACAGCACTTCAAAACTTGAAACGGCTGACGCCGCGCTTTGCCCGGCCCTGCGCCCAGCATCAGATTTGTTTCTCTGGCATGAAAACTTTCAAACCGTCCAGCGCATCAGACACTTTCAGCTGGCAGGTCAGGCGAGAACGCGCTGGATCAGGTTCAAACGCAAAGTCGAGCATGTCTTCTTCCATGTCATCTTTCGCATCGAGTTTCTCAACCCAGTCCGCATCCACATAAACGTGGCAGGTCGAGCAGGCACATGCACCACCGCAGTCTGCTTCGATGCCCGGAATATTATTATCGCGCGCGCCTTCCATAACAGTCAGCCCGTTGGCCACCTCGACGGTGTGCTCGGTACCGCCGAATTCAACATAGGTGATTTTCGCCATTCTGTTCGTCTTCCCTTGCAAAAGTTGCAGATTACCTAATGCGCCCAAAGGGATCAGACCAGCCCCTTTTCTGCGGTTTTTGGTAACGGTTGCGCCATCCTGTTGAAATCTCGTGGATCGTTAACCTGCAAGGCACAGAGATTTTCATATTTCCGCTGATGGGCTATGCGCCTGCCTTTAAACAGGCTATCTGTCAGAAAACGCCCAAGAGGCAGAGCATGACATCAAAACGCGCGCTGATCACAATGGCTTTTCTCGCCATGAGCGCCTGCGACGCCGGAGGCGCGTTGCAGGGCAATGTTGATGCGCTGCGCGAACCTGATGTTGTGCAAATCCGACAAGCACAGCCACCCGGTGCGCCGCCCGGCACCTGTTGGGGTAAATCGATCAGTCCCGCTGTGATCGAAACAGTGACAGAGCAGATCTTAGTGCAGCCAGCACAAGTGAATGTGGATGGACAGGTTCTCAGCCCTGCCATCTATCGCACGGAGACCTTACAGCGAATAGTGAAGGAACGGCGCGAAACCTGGTTTGAAGCACCTTGCCCGGATATTCTGACCAGCGATTTTATTGCCTCGGTGCAGCGCGCTCTGAAAGCACGTGATCTTTATCGTGGTCGCATCACAGGCATTATGGACGCCCGAACTCGTGGTGCGATCCGCCGCTATCAGGCACCTCTGGGCCTCGACAGCGGCATTCTCGCGCTAGAAACCGCTCGGCAATTTGGTCTGGTTGCGATCACGCGTGAGACTGACAGCTTTTAAGCGAAACGTACTGAACGCAAAAAAAGGGCGCCGAAGCGCCCTCTTTCTTTAGGTTGTTGTGATCCTATTCGAGGCTCAGAGCTACGAAACGTGGCTCTCCGCCGCGGCGCACCAACAACAAGATCGACTTGCGACCAGCGTCCTGCGCTTCTTCAATTCTGGCATCCAGATCAGAGATTGAAAGGAGCGCCTGCTGACTTGCTTCTACGATGAGGTCGCCCTGACGTAGCCCCTTTTCAAATGCCTTGGACGTCTCATCTACCGCAGCCACCACGAGGCCAGTTGCATCCGTATCCAGACCAAGTTCAGAGCGCAGAGCCTCTGTGACTGGCGTCACAGTCAGGCCAAGAATGTCTTTCTCGCTTGGCTCTTCTGGTTGTGCCGGAGCGACGGCAGGTACCGCAGCTTCCGCATCTTCGCGACGGCCCAATGTGACTTTCAGCGTCTGCGTTTTGCCTTCACGCAGAACCACCACACGCACAGCTTTACCCACTTCTGTGTTGCCAACGGTGCGCACTAGTCCGCGCACGTCTTCGACCTCTTGACCATCAAAGGTCAAGATCACATCGCCCGCTTCCAGTCCTGCGTCTTTGGCAGGGCCGTCAGGCACATCTGTGACCATCGCACCATTGGTGTTTTCTAGGCCTTCAATGGCATCAATCATATCTTCAGATACGTTTTGAATGCGCACACCCAGCCAACCGCGACGGGTTTCACCAAAGTCGCGCAGCTGATCGACAACGCGTGTCACAACATTGGATGCCATGGAGAAGCCGATACCAATCGAGCCCCCGTTTGGAGACAGGATCGCTGTGTTCACACCGACAACGTCGCCATCCATGTTGAACAGCGGTCCACCAGAGTTGCCTCGGTTGATAGCTGCATCGGTCTGAATGTAATCATCATAGCTGCCAGAAAGCGCACGGTTACGCGCAGATACAATACCTGCAGATACAGAGAAGCCTTGGCCAAGCGGGTTACCTACGGCCATGACCCAATCGCCGACACGTGCGGTGTCACTGTCACCAAAGCTGACGAATGGTAGCGGCTCTTCGCTTTCCACCTTCAGCAGGGCAATGTCCGTGTTGGGGTCTTTACCTACGACGGTCGCTGGCAGTTCTTCACCTGAGAAAAACTCAATGAGAATCTCGTCGGCGCCATCAATGACGTGGTTATTGGTAACAACATAGCCATCCTCAGAGATCACAAATCCCGACCCCAGGGCCGAGCTGCGGCGCGGACGGTCACCCTCACCTTGGCGATCTTCAAATTCGCGGAAGAAATCCTCAAACGGGCTTCCCTCTGGAACCACGCCGCGCGGGCCGGTTCGGCTGGCAACAACGGTAGAGGTTGTGATGTTCACCACTGAAGGGCTCACCTGATCTGCCAAATCGGCAAAACTATCGGGGCGGGCTTGTGCGACAACGGCCTGAGCCACGAGCGCAACAATGGCGATAAACGAGAGCCACATCGCGCGGATGTAGCCTGTTTGTGTGATTGGAACGGAAACAGCCTGTGGTTTCACTCCCTAAACTCCTTTGATCTGGTTTCCAGGTTTCACCTACCCCCGATGTAGGTGACTGGTTTTAACATAGGGCACTTTCTCTTGGTCACAAGAATCGTAATGCAGGTTCAATCGGTTGTGATCTCACAGTGAGAGATTTTTCACTCAAATCTTGACAAATCTTCACTGAGCCTGAAAATACGGCGGTCGAAAGTACAGCCAAGCCAGAACTTCTAATTGAATATCTGTTCATTTACAAAAGCTTGCGTGTTTCGAGCCAATCCCTCTCAAAACCTGTAAATAAGAGTCAAGTATCGTATTCCGTAACCTGCTTTCTATTGTCTTGATAGATTTTATTGACAAGTATCAAAGCAATACTTTGGCGTAACGAGAATAAGGCAGAAGCAGACCAAAAACAAAATGCGGGGTGATTTATGCACAAATGGTTTACCCAAAAAATCAACGAAATGATTGGCTTGGCGCATTACTGCCAGTATCCGATCTTAAAAGCCCATTTGATATTAACACAGCAAGCAATTGATGAAACATACGGTCAGAGCAGTTCAGATAGCTCTTCGTTGAAACGCATCCTTCCATTGTTGATCAAACAGGCCGAATTGGATGGCAATCCTGAATCAGCAAGGCATATGCGCAGAGCTCTTGAGGCAATGGAAAGCGATTCCATTCTTGCTGAGAACGTCGTTCAAGTCAGTTTTGTGGGTGAGGAAGAGAAACGCTCTCAATTAAGCCGCTAGGGCAAAGCTGATCCCGCCAATAAGAGCACGACACCAAGCGCACTTGCAATAATGCCGATCTGCCTTTTCTGGGCGGTCGGCATTTCACTCAAAAGTTTCAATATCTCTTCAATACGCGAAGGGGCCAGCGCGAACGCCAGCCCCTCGACAATGAGTACAAGCCCGAAGGCCCATAGAACAGTCGCAATCACTGCGCACCCAAATCTGACTTCAGATAGTTGAAAAATTCACTATCCGGAGACATGACCATGGTGGAGTTGTTCTCCAGCAGGGCCGCACGGTAAGCAGCCAGCGAACGGTAGAATTCAAAGAATTCCTGATCCGAACCATAAGCTTCTGCGAAGATTGCGTTGCGGTTTGCGTCAGCTTCACCGCGGATGATCTCGGCCTGACGTTTCGCGTCAGAAACCAGCTCAACCACGGTACGATCTGCCTGCGCACGAATACGCTGCGCAGCCTCTTGACCACGAGCACGTTCGTCCGTTGCTTCACGCTCACGTTCCGCACGCATACGCGCGAAGGTCGCGTCAAGGTTTTCACGAGGTAAGTCGGTGCGTTTCAAACGCACATCGATCACTTCCAGACCCAGCGCTTGAGCATCCCTGATCGCACCCGTCCGAATGCGCAGCATCAGAGCTGCACGGTCGGTGCTGAGAATGTCGTTTGAGGCCACAGAACCCAGAATTTCCCGTGTTTGCGAACGCAGGATCGAATCCAGACGACGTCCTGCAACGGCAATCGCTTGATCGCCTTCTGCACCGGTTGCCTGACGGAACTGATTCACATCGGCAATGCGGTAACGTGCGAAAGCGTCAACCACGAGGCGACGGTCATCCAATGGAGTGACTTCGATTGGGTCAAGGTCACGGCTCAGGATACGGTCATCATACCGCGCCACGTTCTGAATGAAGGGCAGTTTAAACGCCAGACCCGGCTCTTCTTTGACCGCATCAACGCGACCAAATTGCAGAACCAGAACCTTTTCACGTTCATCAACGATAAAGATCGAATTCAGGGCAACAAATACGGCCCCGACAAGCAGGACTAGGGCTGCAAAGGAACGTGTCATTGGTTTGTCCCCTTTCTCAGTTCGTTGATCGGCAGATAAGGCACAACACCCTGACCGCCAGATTGTTCATCAATGATGACTTTATCGACGCGGCCCAGGACCTCTTCCATGGTTTCAAGATAGAGACGCTTACGAGTCACTTCTGGTGCTTTGCGATATTCTTGAAGAACGGCATTAAATCGGCTCGCTTCACCTTCCGCTTGGTTCACAACCTCAGCACGGTAGGCCTCTGCTTCTTCCAAAGTCTGCGCTGCTTCACCACGTGCACCCGCAAGACGGGCATTCGCGTAGGCATCGGCTTCTTTCTGAGTCCGGTCACGCTCTTGTTCCGCCGCCTGAACGTCGCGGAAAGCATCGATCACCTGTGTTGGTGGGTCAGCTTTGTCAAAGTTCACACGAACGATGTTCACGCCAGAGTTATAGCTATCAAGCGTCAGCTGGATCAGATCTTTCAGACGTTCCGCAATGGATGCACGGTCACGGTTGAGGATCGGTGCCAGATCGGACTGAGCAATAATCTCGCGCATCGCCGATTCAGACACGGCGCGGATCGAAAGCTCTGCGTCACGCAGGTTAAACAGGAACTTCGCTGGATCGTTGATGTTCCAAACCACCTGGAAGTCGATGTCGACGATGTTTTCGTCACCGGTCAGCATCAAACCTGCATCAGAACCACGCGCGCCCACACCGATATCTTCGGTTTGTTCGCGGGTCACCTGGATGACTTCGCGGGTCACAACAGGCCAAGGCGCGAAGTTCAGACCCGGATTGCCGGTTGAGGAATACTCACCCAGGAATAGCTCAACGGACTGTTCTTCTGGCTTCACGGTGTAGAAGCTCGCCATGCCCCAAAGCACAACCGCTGCAACCACACCCAGACCAATGGTGCCTTTGCCAAAGCTTGGGCCCTGGCCTCCGCCACCGCCGCCACCTGTGCGACCACCGCCTTTGCCGCCCATCAGGACGCGCAGCTGGTCTTGACCTTTTTTCATCAGGTCATCGATGTCAGGAATTTGCGGGCCGTCATCCTGTGGGCGTCGGCCTCCGCCATTGTTGCCGCGGTTTCCACCACCGCCGCTGTTGTTTCCGCCGCCGCCCCAAGGGCCGCCGTTATTACCTGCCATAAAGGTATATCCCCTTTTCGTAATACACTTACGCACCACACTAACCTGTGTGATGCGTAAAGAAAATCAACCCGTACGGGTCGGTGTTTTCATTGTCACCAATTCTTCGGACATGGTTGGGTGTACCGCAACCGTCCGATCAAAATCTTCCTTGGTTGCGCCCATTTTGACAGCGATGCCAGCCAGTTGGATCATCTCACCTGCTCCCGGCGCCACGATGTGACAGCCCAGAACCTTGCGCGTGGCTTGAGAAACGATGAGCTTCATCAAAACGCGTTCGGAACGACCTGCAAAGGCCTGCTGCATCGGCTTGAAGGAAGTTGCGTAAACTTCAATCGGCTCCTGCTCGCGTGCGTCTTCCTCAGACAGACCAATTGTACCCATTTCGGGCTGCGTGAAGATCGCAGTCGGGATCAGTTCATGATCAGGCTTGGTTGGGTTGCCTTTGAACACGGTTTCCACAAAGGCCATGCCTTCGCGGATCGCAACCGGTGTCAGATTCGCGCGATCCGTCACATCGCCAACAGCATAGATCGAAGGCACAGCGGTCTGGCTGTAGTCATCAACAACGATCTCACCCTTGCGGCCGAGTTCAACGCCGAGTTCTTCAAGACCAAGGTCATTGGAGTTCGGTGACCGGCCCGTCGCGAACATCACCTGATCAAACAGATTCTCATCGCCGTTGGTCGCTTTGACCCAGATCTTGTCGCCCTCTTTGCGCATCTCAAGAACATTGGTGCCCAGATGCAGATCAATCCCACGCTGGCACATCTCTTCAGCGACCAGACCACGGGCTTCGTCGTCAAAGCCACGCAGGATTTGCGCGCCGCGATAATACTGAGTGGTTTCCACACCCAGACCATTCATGATGCCTGCAAATTCGCTGGCGATGTAGCCGCCACCAACAATCAGGATGTTCTCTGGCAGATTTTCCAGATGGAACATCTCATTTGAAGTGATCGCATGTTCGATGCCCGGAATTTCCGGCAGAACAGGACGCCCACCGGTCGCAATCAGGATATGTTTTGCGGTTTTCTTGGTGCCGTCAGACAGCTCAACTGTATGAGCATCCGCAAGTTTGGCGCGACTGTCGAAGGTCTCGACGTCATTGTTACCAAGAATATTGCGGTAAATACCTTCTAGTCGATCAAGTTCATTGTGCATATGCAGTTTGAACTTATCCCAATCGAACGCACCCGGTTTGATATCCCAGCCGTAGTTCTGCGCGTCCTCCACCATGCCGGAGTATTCGCTGGCAAAAACCATCAGTTTCTTTGGCACACAGCCGCGGATCACGCAGGTGCCGCCGTAACGGTCTTCTTCCGCTAGTGCGACTTTCGCGCCCTCTTGCGCCGCAACCCGTGCCGCACGCACGCCACCGGAGCCACCACCGATGACAAATAGATCGTAATCAAAGCTCATGATTTTCCTCAATCAGACAGGTCAGCGAAGAGGTTCTCGCCTTCGACAAAGTCCAGCATATTCTCTTCAATCGTGCCTGCATTTATGTCTCGCACCTGGGCTTTACCATCCCCATAACCGATCACAACTGTGTCACAGATATCAATGAACAGTCCGTTTTCCACGACACCCGGCATCTGGTTCAGAATCATCGCCATCTGGCGCGAGTCGCCAATGCGTTTCAGATGCAGGTCCAGAATATGGTTTCCCTCATCAGTGACATAAGGGCTGTCGCCATTCATACGCAGTGAGGCTGAGCGCCCCAGCACATCCATGGACACCAGAGTTTCCTCAATCAGAGCCTGCGTGGTCTGCCACCCAAATGGAATGACTTCGACAGGCAAAGGAAAGGCACCGAGCGTATCCACTTCTTTGCTTGCATCCGTAATGACAATCATCTGGTCTGACGCGGTCGCCACGATCTTTTCCTGCAACAGCGCACCACCACCGCCTTTGATCAGGTTCAGCTCTCCATCAAACTCGTCTGCGCCATCGATTGTAATATCCAGCCATTTCGCGGCATCCAGACTGACAACTTCGATGCCAACCTCTCGCGCAAGCTCCGCCGTGCGTGTCGATGTCGGAACACCTCGGATTTTCAGCCCTTCTTCGCGCACCATCTCGCCAAGGCAACGCACCATCCAGGCCGCAGTTGATCCGGTTCCCAATCCTACCCGCATTCCGTCTTCGACAAATTCCACCGCTTTCTTGGCAGCCACAAATTTGGCTTTGTCGATCGGTGACAACTCTGAGGTCATGGGCGACTCCGTAAAATGAACTTGGATAGTTTATAGATAAGAAGCCGCGCACTTGCGAGCACACAATTACCTTATGAACATAAACAAGCGCACTCATCCTGATACAGCGTTCGTGCCCGTCACCGCTCGGTCCAAAAAATCTCCCTGACACAGAATGTCGGAGCGGGAATTTCTAGCAATCCAGTCTTGTTTCCGATAGGAAACGTCGCAAACTCCCCTACGGATGTGTGAATAGAAGGCTATTGAGCTCTTATGAGTATGACCTACCGCCTGCATTACGCCCCTGATAACGCCTCGCTGATCGTGCGATTGGCGTTGCTGGAGATGAGCGTGCCATTTGAAGACATACTTGTAGATCGTCGAAAGCAAGAGCAGTCCTCGGAAGACTATCTTCGGATCAATCCTGCAGGTTTGATTCCCGCGCTAGAGACAGATCAGGGCACACTCTTTGAAACAGGTGCAATTTTGCTTTGGCTTTCTGAGCAGCATAACGCCTTGGCCCCAACACCAGATTCCGAAGAACGTCCGGATTTTCTGAAATGGCTCTTTTATATATCCAACACGTTGCACCCAAATCTGCGCATGCATTTCTATCCGGGCAAATACATTAAAGCAGGTCAGGAAACAGCTTTGCGTGATGGATGTCGGGCGAACCTCACGAAATCCCTCACCCTGCTTGAGGCCGAAGCGGGTCAGGGGCACAGTTGGTTCAACAGCGCCTCTCCAAGCGTAGCCGATATTTACCTTGCCGCCTGTCTGCGTTGGATGGACCTTTACACCAACCGTGATCGTCCTTGGTTTACACTCTCTGATTGGCCCAATCTAACCACGCTTTGCAAAAAGCTGGATCGCCGAGCATCCGTTCTCGCCGCAAGCCCCATCGAAGGCTTTGCCCCGAACCCTTTTTCCAATCCCCAGCCGGTCACACCACTAGCAGGAGCCGCAGTCTGATGTTTCTCTCAGTCTTTGATATGTTCAAAATTGGCGTTGGGCCTTCATCATCTCATACGATGGGCCCCATGGTCGCCGCCGCGCGTTTCCTAGACATGATGCGTGCCAGCCCGTTTGAGTTTCATGGCTTAAAAGCCAGCCTGCACGGCTCTTTGGCATTCACGGGCGTCGGTCACGCAACCGACCGCGCGACCATTTTGGGATTAGCAGGCTTCCTACCGGACACATATGATCACGAGAAAGCCGAAGCGGCATTCGCTGACATTCGCGACAATAAAACTGTTAGTCCACCAGATCTACCAAAGCTTGTCTTTGATCCTCGAGAAGACCTGCGCTTTGATTTCGGGCCTGCCCTGCCCGGCCATGCCAACGGAATGATCCTGATGGCGACCGACAAACAGGGCGACGTTATACTACAAGAGACCTTCTATTCCATTGGCGGCGGCTTTGTTGTGACCGAACAGGAATTGGCCGAAGGCAAAGCCACTGACGAAGGCACGCCTGTGCCCTATCCGTTTAAGTCCGGCGAAGAGATGCTGCAGATGGCGGAACGCTCAGGCAAATCCATTGCTGAGATGAAACGCGCCAATGAGCATTCTCGTGGGGGCGTCGAAAACTTAAACAAAGGCTGTAAGCGGCTCTGGGAAGTTATGAATGGCTGCATTCAGCGCGGGTTAGAAAATGACGGCACTTTGCCAGGAGGATTGAATGTGCGCCGTCGTGCGAAATCCATTCATGATTCCCTGATGGCCGAACGCGGCATGAACCTGCTGGCGCCCCATACCATCAATGACTGGATCAGCGCTTACGCCATGGCCGTCAACGAAGAGAACGCTGCAGGCGGTCAGGTTGTGACTGCACCAACCAATGGTGCGGCGGGTGTACTGCCGGCTGTCATTCGCTATTGGCTTGACCATGTGCCCGGTGCGACCACCTCAAAAATCGATGAATTCTTGCTGACTGCTGCCGCTATTGGTGGGCTTGTCAAATTCAACGCCTCAATCTCTGGCGCTGAGGCGGGATGCCAAGCAGAGGTCGGTTCAGCCTCTGCTATGGCCGCCGCAGGACTTTGCGCGGTTATGGGTGGCACCCCTGAACAGGTGGAGAATGCCGCTGAGATCGCTCTTGAGCATCACCTCGGCATGACCTGCGACCCAATCAAAGGTCTCGTGCAGGTTCCCTGCATCGAACGCAACGGTCTCGGCGCAATCAAAGCGGTCTCGGCTGCCAGCCTTTCCCTGCGCGGGGACGGCAAACACCTCGTACCGCTTGATTCCGTCATCGAAACCATGCGCCAGACCGGTGCCGACATGCATGAGAAGTATAAAGAGACCTCTCTGGGTGGCCTCGCCGTCAACGTGCCAAACTGCTGAGGTCAGTTCGCGATTGTTTTAAAGACACAGGGGTCACTCGCCAAAAGCGGCGGAGAGGTGCAAAGACCACGCGCTACAGTGAACGCGCTTAGAACACGCGGCACGTAATTCATTGTTTCAGGGTACGGTGGCACTCCGGCAAATTTGTCCAAGGCACCCTCTCCGGCATTGTATCCCGCAAGCGCAAGTATCGGGTCGCCATTATATTTGCGAAGTAATACGTCCAAAAAGGCCACCCCGCCTTTGATATTGTCAGCAGGCGTTTTGGCATCTCCAACTTCAAACCGATCAATTGTTGCTGGCATCAATTGCATCAACCCCATTGCGCCTGTGCTGCTTAAGGCTTCGGGATTGCCTGATGACTCCGTATATATGACGGCCAATGCAATTGCAGGAGACACTTCTGTCCCGATTGTGGATAGCAAAATGTCCCGTCCGTAGGCCGTGGCTATATCCTGCATGGTTTGCAGTCTTGGTGGCGGCAGCTGTGCGACCCCTTCCGGTGTTGCCATGACCTCCAATGCATCCTGAAGCCGCCCCGGTCCCGGCTTTTCTGTTTGCGCAGGCACCACCGCCCAGAACCAATCATATAAAGAGACAGGTTTATCACCGTCTTCCGCTTCTGGCTGTATCGGGGTGGTGCCGATGCTGGCGGCAGGCGGCGCCACAGCGGGGTTTGCCCGTTCCTCAATTTGAACAGTGATCCGCTTTTTCGTGCCAGCGCTTGGTGGTTTCAGCCGTTTTGCTTCGAAATTGGGAAAAGGTGGCGGCGAATCCGAAAGACTCCCCGTTGGAATCACAAAAACCGCGATCAAAACCGCTGCGAGTCGCCCAATACGCACGAAAAACTGCTCCAATTTCTGTTTTGCGGCCAGTTTTGCAGAATTTCCTGGCTCAAACCAGAAATTCCAATGCGACTAAAGGTTAATTTGGCGTGAAATTGCACAACTTTACAGGGAAATCCGCCTGTGATTCATTGAAGAAAAACCTAAATTCAAAATTTCTTCATTTTTATTTTCATTATTTTTCAAACAGTTAAGTGATTTATTAGCAAAAAATTCAGACCTCCCAAAATCGCACCATTCGTGCCCAATTCGTGCCCCAATCAAGGGGCTATATATGCTCATACCAAGTCGGGAACAGGCCAAAGAGAGAGACGGCCACTAAGGGCCCGGCACGGTGGAAACTGAAATTACTGAGATCCTTTGGAGGGACACACAATGATCAAGTTCATCAAAAACTTCCGTAAAGACGAAGACGGCGCAGTAACTGTAGACTGGGTTGTTCTGACAGCAGCAGTTGTTGGTCTGGGCGTTGCAGCTTACGCAGCGATCGAAGGCGAAACTACCCAGCTTTCCGCTGACATCGCAGCAACTATCGAATCTGAAAACGTTGCGGCCGTTGCACCAGCAGCAGGCGTTTCCGGCGGCGACTAATAGTCACCCGCAGTTTGCGTAGAGATTTTAGCGGGCCGTACCTCGGCGGTACGGCCCGCTCTTTTGTATGTTCATAGTACAGTCAAGGCGAAGAAGTCGCACTTAAGTAGCTCACCGCCCGAGGTAAATAATATGAAACTATTCAAAAAATTCGCAGGCGACGAAGACGGCGCCGTCACCGTCGACTGGGTAGCACTCACAGCCGGCTTGGTCGGCCTTTCGATACTTGCACTGACCCTGATTGGTAATGAAACCACCCAGCAGGCGGCTGATATTGCAGCCACCATTGAAAACGAAGACGTCACAGGTTTGACTTTGGTAGGCGTTTCCGGCGGCGACTAATGCAGCAAAACCCGGTGAAAAGCCCAAGAATGGTTACCGGGTTTTCACAATTTAGCCCCACTGCGTCATCACAATGGATGCAAACGTGGGCAACCCACATAACCCTGAGGTGAGACCATGCGTGGTTTATTTGCAGTAGTACTATTGGTTGGCATCGGCTTGGCCGGTTTTGCAGTCCATATGGCGCAAAGCTACGTTGAAAAGTACCAATCAGCTCTCGCTCAAGAACGTCAGTCGCGAGAACCTGCGATTGAGCTGACTGAGATTTACGTCGCATCTTCCGAGCTGAAATATGGCGACAAGCTCATGCCGGAAAATGTGAAATTGGTAAAATGGCCCAAGGATTCCCTGCCAAATGGCTGGTATTCAGACGCCGCAATCCTCTTTAAGAACGAAAACATTCGTCCGCGCCACATCGTTCGTCCAATTGAAGTTGGTGAACCTATTTTGCGCGTGAAAATCACCAAACCCGGCGAAGCTGCTGGCCTGACCACCCGTCTCGACAAAGGCATGCGTGCATTTGCTATCCGTGTTGACGTGGCGAGCGGTGTATCCGGTTTTCTACGCCCAGGTGACCGTGTTGACGTCTACTGGACTGGTTCTGTCGAGGGGCTTGCGAATGAAGACAGTCGAGATTTCACCAAGCTTATCCAAGCAGGCGTACAGCTGATCGCGATCGACCAGAAGGCAGATGTAGAAGGTGTAAAAGGCAATGTGGCGCGTACCGTTACGGTTGCTGTGAAACCTGAACAGGTTGCTGCTCTGGCCCAAGCGCAGAACTCTGGCAATCTATCACTGGCCCTTGTTGGCGCTCAGGATGATACTGTTGCTGAATCCATTGAGGTTGATCAAAACAAACTCTTGGGTATCAAACGCGCCGAGAAAAAAGTTGTTGAGGCCCGTCAGGAAGAGCGTGTTTGCACAATTCGCACACGCCGTGGCGCTGAAGTGGTTGAAATTCCAATCCCCTGCTCAAACTGAGCCTAATCAAATGCTTAGCAATGTGCCCCTCTCTGGGGCGCATTTCTTATGGTGACAACTGTTGCCCCCGCCCCACATGCAGATTCGCCCCGAAGCCTTTGATTCTTGCAAAAAAATGCGAATTGCAGCACAGTGCCATCAATGCGGACACTAAGAACCGCGAATTGAGGCGTGATCGGAGAGGCAGGTCACATGACATATCGGAACTACATCAAAGCGGCGCTGGTCGGGATGACCGTCGCATTGACCCCCATTGTGAGCAGCCCCCTAGTGGCTGAAACGCTACGTGTTGTGCGTAGCGGAACCAAATCCATGCTGTCGGTGCCAATGAACCGCGCGGTTGTTGTGGAAAGCGAAACCCCGTTTGCAGAGCTCAGCATTGCAAACCCGGCCATCGCTGACATTTCAACCCTGTCTGACAGGACCATCTACGTTCTTGGTAAATCTCCAGGCACAACGACATTGACCCTTTTAGACGCCGCAGGCCGGTTGATCACCAATGTCGATGTTCGTGTCGCAGCAGATATCAGTGAATTCAAAGAGCGTCTGCGCCAGATCCTTCCCAACGAGAAGATCGACATTCGCACTGCGAATGACGGCATCGTCTTATCGGGCACCGCATCCAGCACTCAAAAGATGCAGCGAGCTCTTGATCTTGCAGAGCGCTATGCACCGGAACGCGTTTCAAACCTGATGACCGTTGGTGGCGTTCAGCAAGTGATGCTGAAAGTGCGCTTTGCAGAAATGGAGCGTTCGGTTTCAAAACGTCTCGGCGCCTCCCTCATCGGCACGGTCGATGGAAATGGTCTCACCACGGGGACATTCCTGAATGGTGAAAACGCTGTCAATTTTACGGATGGCGATCCGACAACCGGGATCACCCTTACCGATGGTACAGCTGGTGCCTTTGATATTGGCATCAACGCTGGTCCGCTTCAGTTGAACCTGCTTTTGGAAGCGCTTGAAGCACGAGGCATGGTGCGCTCTTTGGCGGAACCGAACCTCATCGCGCTGTCTGGCCAACAGGCCACATTCCATGCAGGTGGTGAATACCCCGTCCCTGTATCCCAGGATGACGGCAAAATTTCCGTTGAATTCAAACCTTTCGGTGTCAGCCTGCAGTTTGTTCCACGCGTTGTTGATGGGGATCTGATCAACCTCGAACTCAACACCGAAGTTTCTGGGCTTGATTCAGCGAATGGCTTGAATGACGGCACATTCAACATCAGCGCATTCACCTCACGCAAAGCCTCGACCACGGTTGAGCTTCGAGATGGTGATAGTTTTGCCATTGCAGGCCTATTGGAAGACGACTTCCAAGACGTGAACGCGCAAATTCCATGGCTCGGCGATATCCCGGTTTTGGGTGCCCTCTTCCGAAGTGCAAATTACCGACGCGCGCAGTCGGAACTCGTGATTGTCATCACCGCACATCTGGTAACACCGACACGCGGCGAAGCGATTGCTCTGCCAACTGACCGTGTCAAACCACCTTCAGAGAAAGACCTCTTCCTCTTTGGTGAAATTTCCAAGAGCAACCGCCCTACCCGCGGTGCCGCAGGTGAAGTTGCTAAGCAAGACTTTGACGGCTCCTACGGCTATGTTTTGGACTGATCGGGAGAACAGCAGATGAAAAAGGCACTTATTACAACAGTCGCTTTCGTTAGTCTCGCCGCTTGTGAAGATCCTAACGCGAGTTTCCCGACTTTCTTTCAAGAAGCCGGCGCAGTTGCCGACGCCCATGGTGACTTCGGCGCGGCGACCGCGAATAACATAGCGATCCAGAACGGCGACAAGAGCTACACAATCAGCCTTGCCAAGCGGTTTGCCGATGAGGTGAACAGCACTGTGAACTTCGAGTTCAACTCTGCAGTTCTTGATGACTCTGCTCGCGCAACCCTTCGCCAGCAAGCACAATGGATTGCTCAGTTCCCGGAAGTCCGCTTCCGCGTCTATGGCCACACCGACGCCGTGGGCTCACAAGCCTACAACAAGCGGCTCGGCCTGCGTCGCGCGCGAGCAGCAGTTTCCTATCTGGTCAGCCAAGGTATTGACCGCTCTCGCCTTGAGGCGGTGGCCTCCTTCGGTGAAACCCAGCCTGTGATCGTGACCCAAGACCGTGAGCGTCGCAATCGCCGTACAGTCACTGAGGTCTCTGGATTTGTTCAGGCGCACCCAAATATTCTCGACGGCAAATATGCGGCGGTCATTTACCGCGAATACATTGCCAGCGCGGTTCCAATTCCAACCGGCGCGGTTCCGTCGATTGCGAAAGACGGTGGTTAATAAAGGCGAAACAAAGCCAATACCAACCTCATGGCCCGCATTCGCGGGCCATTTGTTTTAGTAAACTCTCTAAAATTCTATTGTTCTCATTTGCGCAATAACGGGGCCTTTGCCTTCTAAAAGTCCCACGATACCGCACAATTACGATGTTTTAGCCCAAATCTTGCCCACATTGGGCATCACTAATCATCCAACGGGATGAGTGTGCTTGATGTGAGTCGAGCCGTCGCTTGGAACCGACCAGAGAGAGTCGATCAGGCGCGATCCTCAGAGGAAGTTAGGCTATGACGAGTAGTGAAATGAAAAATTCTGATCCAAACGCGATCCTGGCCTGCACGGTCTGTCGCGACGTGCAGAATTTTGATCTGCTTATTGTCGACATGGAAGAGGTCATGGGCGAGCAATGGGGCGATCTTGGTTTCGAAGACGCTCTGCAATTCTTTGATCAGCCAGAGGCGGAATCCCTAGAATTCATAGCGCTGGCCATCGATGACCTGGATGAAGACGATCCGGAAGTTCTTAAGAAGGTTGTTATTGCTGCCAAAGAAAAAGGCATCAAAACGCTATTGATTGCTGAAGACGTCACCCCGTCTTTGCTACACCAGCTTCTGCGCATGGGCGCAGATGAATTTATTCCCTACCCGCCTCCATCTGGTGAATTGCTGCAGGTTGTCGAAACCATGCGCGCGGACCCAGACGAAATTGATGCGGTAGACCTGCCAAAACCAAAAACCGACCAGCCTCAGGATGCAACACCTGTATCTCTGAATGCGGCGGCCCCGAAACGTCATGGTGTCATCATTGCAGCGCATGGTCTGGCCGGCGGCACAGGAACAACGACTTTGGCCGTCAATCTGGCTTGGGAATTGGCGACCGTTAATAAAGAGCAATCCCCATCTGTCTGCTTCTTGGATCTTGACCTGCAATTTGGCTCCGCATCGACATTCCTCGATCTGCCACGTCGCGACGCCGTTTTTGAACTGCTGCAAGATACAGAAAGCATGGACAGCGAAAGCTTTGGCCAAGCGCTTCAGAAATTTGACGACAAGCTCAATGTTCTGACCGCTCCGCCAGATATGCTGCCACTGGATCTGGTCACACCAGAAGACATCGACCGCGTATTGGAAGTCGCCAGCCACCATTTTGATTTTGTGGTCGTAGACATGCCAAACACGGTTGTTCAATGGACAGAGACTGTCCTGAACAAAGCCCATGTTTATTTCGCAACAATGGAAATCGACATGCGCTCTGCGCAAAACGCGATGCGCATGAAACGTGCACTTCAGGCTGAAGACCTACCATTTGAAAAACTGCGGTATGTGCTGAACCGCGCACCAAAATTCACAGATTTAACAGGCAAAGCCCGTGTGAAACGCATGGCTGAAAGCCTTGATATCTCGATTGACGTGATGCTGCCCGATGGTGGACGCCCTGTGATGCAATCCAGCGACCACGGACAGCCACTCGCGCAACTCGCGGCCAAAAACCCATTGCGTAAAGAAATCGCCAAGCTCGCAAAATCTTTGTTTGAGCTTGATGAAGACAACAGCCAGGCGGCTTGAGGATAAAGTAGATGTTTAGCAGATACAAAAAAGATACGCCCGCAAAGCCAGTTAAGGCCGCAGCGAAAGCTGCGCCAAAGCCAGAGGCTGAAATTCCTACTGTTCCGGTGGAAGAAGAGCGCGCTGTACTTCGTAAGCCGATGCCAAAAGCCAAGGCACAGGCTGAGGCAAGCGACAAGGACCGCAAGCGCAAAGAACGTCTGGCCGAAATCAAACTTGAACTGCACCGCGAGCTTCTGGACAATCTCAATCTGGCCGCGCTGGAATCTGCTTCCGAGAATGATTTGCGCAATGAAATCAACGCAATATCTACAGAGGTCCTGCAAGAACGCGCGATTGTTCTGAACCGTCAAGAACGCTCCGTTCTCTTCCAGGAGCTGTACAATGAAGTTACCGGCCTCGGCCCTCTAGAGACTTTGCTGCAAGACGACGGCGTGAACGATATTCTTGTGAACGGCCCACAGCAGATCTTTGTTGAACGCTCTGGTAAGCTTGAACTGACAGACATCACCTTTAAAGACGAAAAGCACCTGCTGCGGATCATCGACAAGATCGTATCTGCCGTTGGTCGTCGGGTTGATGAATCAAACCCTTATGTGGATGCCCGCTTGGCGGACGGCTCTCGCTTCAACGCGATGGTGCCGCCGATTGCCGTAGATGGCTCTCTGGTGTCCATTCGTAAGTTTAAGAAAGACAAGCTGGGTATCGATGATCTGGTAAGCTTTGGCGCTTTCTCAGAAGAGATGGCGGCCTACCTGCAGGCCGCTGTTGCGACACGTCTGAACGTGATCGTGTCGGGTGGTACAGGTTCTGGTAAAACAACCACACTGAACGCGCTAAGCTCTTTCATCGACAACTCCGAGCGTATCCTAACCATTGAGGATACAGCGGAACTTCAGCTCCAGCAGACCCACGTTGGTCGTATGGAAAGCCGCCCACCAAACGTGGAAGGCAAAGGCGAGGTTTCCCCACGCGACTGTCTGAAAAACGCGCTGCGGATGCGTCCTGACCGTATCATCGTGGGTGAGACCCGTGGTGAAGAGGTTATCGACATGTTGCAGGCGATGAACACCGGCCACGATGGGTCCATGACAACAATCCACGCGAACTCCGCACGCGATGGTGTCAGCCGCCTGGAAAACATGATTGCTATGGCCGGTATCGAAATGCCGATCAAGGCGGTTCGCTCGCAGATTTCCTCCGCGGTGAACCTGATTGTACAGGCCTCGCGTCTACAGGACGGCTCCCGCCGCATGACATCCATCACTGAAATCACCGGCATGGAAGGTGACGTGATCTCAATGCAAGAGGTCTTCCGCTTCCAGCGCACAGGTCTGACCCCAGAGAATAAGATCTTGGGTCACTTCACAGCGACCGGCGTGCGCAGCCACTTCTCTGAACGTTTCCGCATGTGGGGCTACGACCTGCCTGCGCATATCTATGAACCGACCGCAGGATAAATCCGATGCCTATTAGTCCAGAACTACTGATTTACGGCCTGATTTTTGTTGGCGTACTTGTCCTTGTCGAGGGCGCCTACCTGACGGTCTTTGGTAAATCCATCAGCTTGAACAACAAAGTTAGCCGTCGCCTCGAAATGCTCGACAAAGGTGCGGCCCGTCAGGACGTGCTGGAACAGCTGCGCAAAGAAATGGCGCAGCACGGCAAAACACGCTCGATCCCGCTGTATTCTATGTTGGCTGACAAGGCGCAGAAGGCAGCGATCGCCTTTAGCCCGCAGCAACTGATGATCATTATGGCAGTGCTCAGCGGCGTTGCATTCACTGCAATGAGCCTGGGAACGCAAGCTGGAATTGCAACCAACCTCGTGATGTCCATCGCGATTGGCGTGGGCGGTGTCTACACATGGGTCAGCATGAAGGCAGGCAAACGTGTTTCTATGATCGAAGAGCAGCTGCCAGATGCGATTGAATTGATGGTACGCTCCCTGCGCGTTGGTCACCCCTTCTCTTCCGCGATCCAGATCGTCGCGAAAGAGACCCCTGACCCGCTTTCAACCGAATTTGGCATTATTGCGGACGAAAGCGCCTATGGCCGTGACGTCGGTGAAGCCCTGAAAGACATGGCGGAACGCCTGGACATGCAGGACATGCGCTTCCTCGCGGTGGCCGTGACCATCCAGCAGCAATCTGGTGGTAACTTGGCTGAAATCCTTGCGGGTCTCTCCAAGGTGATCCGCGCCCGTTTCCGCCTATTCCGTCGCGTGAAGGCGATCACGGCTGAGGCAAAATGGTCCGGTAAGTTCTTGTCCGGTTTCCCTGTGGCTGCGTTGATCTTCATCAACCTCAGTGATCCACATTACTATGACAATGTAAGAGACCACCCATGGTTTGTGATGGGCTGTATCGCCGTTGGCCTGTTCCTGGCAGCAAACCTCATCGTCATGCGCATTCTCACCAACATCAAAGTGTAAGGACGCCCCATGCCCCTATTTGATACGCTTTCCGAATTTCTAACTGGCACCATGGGCCCGTTCGGCCCAATCATCGCAGTCGGTGGGCTTGGCATCATCATTGTGATGATGGCGCTCGCTTTGATGTTGCGTGACAAAAATGACCCGATCTCCAAGCTTGGCAAAGCTGGCCGTGAGGGCACTGTAAGCAAAATCAAATCCGATCCGAAGAAAGAAAAGCTGCGTCGCGCGTCCAACAATGAGAAGCTCGAAAAGTACAAAGCTTTCCTTGAACCAAAAAGCGCTGAAGAACTGTCTTCGATCCAGATGAAGCTGATGCAGGCGGGGTATCAATCTCGTGATGCTGTGCGTGCTTTCTATCTCGCGCAGTTCGCACTTGGCATCATTGGTCTAATTCTCGGTGTGGCCTATTTCACAATGGCGCTCGACCCTGAAACCGCGACAACCAAACAAACGCTGATGTACGTGCTCGGCCCAGGTGCGGCAGGTTACTTGCTGCCAAAGTACTGGATCACCCGTCGCGTTGAAGAGCGTAAGGAAGAAATCACCAACGGCTTCCCCGATAGCCTTGATATGATGCTGGTTTGTGTTGAAGCAGGTCAGTCTCTGGACCAAGCCATTATCCGTGTCGCCAAAGAACTGCGTGCAAGCTTCCCGTCCATGGCAGACGAATATGAGATCGTCGCGCATGAGATGAAAGCGGGCAAGGACAAATCCACCGTTCTGTCCGATATGGGTGAACGTTGCGGAGTGACCGATGTGTCAAGCTTTGTGACCGTGATGAACCAATCCACCACCTTTGGTACGCCAATCGCAGACGCTCTTCGGGTTTATTCGGCGGAAATGCGTGACAAACGCGTGATGCGTGCTGAAGAAGCAGCAAACAAGTTGCCAACCAAGATGACCCTTGCCACAATGATGCTGACGGTTCCGCCGCTTCTCTTGATCCTGGTGTCACCGTCTGTTGTGAACATTACAAATATCTCGCAGTAGGCCCGTTGAAACATCTTTATCGACTGACGTCAAAATCTCTTCTGATCCTCAGTCTTGCACTGGCCGCCTGTACCACGGGCGGCCTTGGCACATCCAAAGACAGCCCTTTCGCTCCAAGCCTAGACTCCAACAAAACGTCAGTAGATCAAATGCTTGTCGGCCATCGATTGATGGATGCCGGAGAGCATGAGCTCGCTTTGCGAGCCTACACACGGGCAGCCGCCACTGATGGGTTGACCGCAGAAGTGCTCTCAAACGTCGGCATTGCGAACCTCGCTTTGGGACGTGTCGGCCAAGCCGAAGACAATCTCCGGGACGCGATCAACAAAGACGAAATGCGCCCGGAAATCTGGAACAACCTCGGCATTGTCCTGATGGAAACCAATCAAACCGCCGAAGCTGTGCAATCGCTCAAGAAGGCCTATGCGCTGGATAATGGCGAAAGTGACGCAATTCGTGACAATTTACGCTTGGCTCTCGCAAAATTAGAAAATTCCACCTATGATGCCCCTCAAATACAAGAAGAATTCAAATTGGTGCGCCGGGGCAGCAGCGACTATTTGCTTCGGAGAACACCTTAGAGACGAGCAGTAAAAAGGACGCAGCAAATGCGCCACTCTATTTTTGTGAGCATGACTCTGGCCGCAACCGTCGCATTGGCGGGTTGTCAAAAAGCCGGAGATGCCGAGGTCGACAGGGCCCTCGAAGCCGTTAACGCCATTGATGGCGCGGAACTTTCAGACATTATGTTGAACGCGGCTGATCCAAACGAAGGGGTCGCCTATTTCCAACGTACGCTTGGTGAAAACCCAGGTCGGGTTGATCTTCAACGTGGCCTTGCCATGTCACTGGTACGTGCGCGTCGCTACGATGAGGCCGTTCCTGCGTGGCGCAAGGTTGTGAAGAACCCAGAAAGCACTTTGGATGATCAGGTAGATCTGGCAGATGCGCTGATCCGCACTGGCGAATGGGAGACGGCAGACAAAACTCTGGATGCAATCCCACCCACCCATGAATCCTTCAAACGTTACCGCCTGGAAGCCGTTGTCGCTGACTCAGCGAAAGAGTGGAAAAAGGCCGATAGCTTCTATGAAATCGCTGTGGGCTTAACCACCCGCCCGGCAGGTGTTTTGAACAACTGGGGCTATTCTAAACTGACACGCGGTGATTTCACTGAAGCGGAACGCCTGTTTGTCGATGCAATTCGCCAAGACCCTGGACTGTTCACCGCCAAAAACAACCTTGTTCTGGCCCGTGGCGCGCAGCGCAACTACTCGCTGCCAGTTGTGCCCATGGAACAAACCGAACGTGCGCAGCTTCTGCACACCATGGCGCTTTCTGCGATCAAGCAGGGCGATGTGGAAATCGGCAAAGCGCTCCTGCGCGATGCGATCGACACCCACCCACAGCACTTTGAAACCGCAGTTCGTAGCCTCAGAGCGCTGGAAAACGCCTGATGCAAATCACCCCTGCTGAGGCGCTGTGGTTCCTGCCATTTGTGACGCCCATTTGCTTTTATGTCGCTTGGACCGACATGAAGATGATGAAGATCACCAATCAGGCGGTTGTCGCGCTGTTTCTGGTGTTTGTTGTCATTGGTCCGCTGGCCCTGCCCTTTGAGGCCTACCTTTGGCGCTATCTGCACCTCGTGGTCATCCTGATCATAGGTATCCTGCTCAACGCTGTGGGAGCTGTCGGTGCCGGGGATGCAAAATTCGCCGCTGCCGCCGCGCCCTTCATTGTACTTGGTGATTTCACCCAGTTGACGATGATCTTTGCCACAACACTTTTAGCAGCTTGGGTCACACATCGGTTGGCCAAACACAGCCCTGTGCGCAAGCTTGTTCCCAATTGGGAAAGCTGGTCCCGGAAAAAGGATTTCCCGATGGGCCTGGCCCTTGGTGGAACACTGGCGCTCTACTTGTTGTTCGGGGCAATTGGATAAGCAGCCCTTTGGCCTGTGCCCCTCCCAACGTCAGCAGCGGCACATTCATTAACCTTGTCAGCGCCCCATTCCTGCCATGTTCCTCCGCATCATGGGCAGCGGATTATTACGCGTTTGATCGAGGGTCATACCATGAATATGCCAATGGAAGCTGCCGCAACGACGGTGATTGCCCCCCCTGCCCCGAAACGGCTGGAGGATATGCAACTCCCCATCGTCATGATGCGCGACATTCTGTTGAAAACCATGTTCCGCAAAAATGTGGATATGGTCAGCGAAGTGGCGCATGCGATCTGCCTACCCCGCGCGGTCACGCAAGAACTGATCGATATGGCGAGAGAACAGAAGTTTCTGGAAGCCACCGGTACGTTGAACGCGAATTCCGGCAATGAAATGGGTTACCAGCTAACAGACCTCGGCAAAACCCGCGCACAGGACGCGCTGTCGCAGTCGGAATACTATGGTGCGATGCCGGTACCTCTGCATGTCTACGGAGAGCAGATCAAACGCCAGTCCATCCGCAACATCCAGATTTCACGCGAACAACTCACAGGCGCTATGGGGCATCTGATCCTCCCTGACAGCCTACTCGATCACCTCGGCCCAGCAGTCAGCGCTGGTCGTTCGATCCTGATGTATGGCCCTCCGGGCAACGGTAAATCCTCGATCTCAAACGGCATCCGCGACGCCATGGGCGACAAGGTTTATGTACCTCGCGCGATTGAATATGCAGGACAGGTGATCACTGTGTACGACCCTATCGTGCATTCAAAAGCTGAATCCGAAGTGGATGACCCAAACAGCCTGCGCCGCCGCCGCAGCTTTGACACGCGTTATGTGCGCTGTGACCGTCCAACCGTGATCACCGGTGGTGAACTCACGCTGGATATGCTGGACTTGGTCTACAACCCAACCGCACGCACCTATCAGGCCCCGCTTCAACTGAAGGCCGCTGGCGGTATCTTCATTGTCGACGACTTGGGTCGTCAGCAAGAACCGCCGCAGGCGCTTGTGAACCGCTGGATTGTACCGCTTGAAGAGAGCCGCGATATCCTCGCGTTGCAATCTGGTGAGAAGTTTGAAACTCCGTTTGATACGCTGGTTATCTTCTCGACCAACTTCCACCCGAATGAAATCTTTGACCAAGCGGCCCTGCGCCGGATCTTCTTTAAGATTAAAATCGATGGTCCTGACCAAGAAGACTTCCTGAAGATCTTCGCCATGGTCGCTCGTAAAAAGGGTATTCCGCTTGATGAAACAGCGCTGGTGCATCTTCTTCAGAAGAAATACCCAACGATCGATAATATATATGCGAACTATCAGCCGGTCTTCCTGATCGATCAGATGATCTCAATATGTGAATTTGAGGGTATTCCTTACCAGATGACTCCTGATCTGATTGACCGTGCTTGGGCCAATATGTTTGTGAAAGACGAACACATTGTAAAATAAGCGCTCCTTCGCGTTGCAACTGATGGCGGAATGCGCCATCAGAGGTGCATGAGCCCACAGATTAAAGCCCTTTCCGTTCATCTATTGACTGCAACCGGTGCCGTTTTTGCCATGCTCGCCATGTTGGCAGCCGTGGAGGAAAAATGGAGCCTCATGTTTCTTTGGCTTGTGGTGGCCTTTGTGGTCGATGGCATTGATGGCCCTCTGGCGCGTCGATATCACGTCAAACACTACGCTGCAGAATTTGACGGCGTTCTGCTTGATCTGATTATCGACTATCTGACCTATGTGTTTATCCCGGCCTTCGCGCTCTTCAAGTCAGGGCTGATGGACGGATGGACCGGCTGGTTTGCGATCATCATCATCACCTTTGCATCAGCCATGTATTTCGCCGATACACGCATGAAAACAAAGGACAACTCCTTCTCTGGATTTCCCGGGTGCTGGAATATGGTGGTCTTGGTCATCTTCGCACTTGAGCCAAATTTCTGGGTCAGCCTGTCGCTTGTGGCCGCTCTGGCGGTGGCTATGTTCCTCCCGCTGCGATTTATCCACCCAGTTCGAACCGAGCGATGGCGCCTTGTTTCCCTACCGATGGCGCTTGCATGGACTTTCTTTGCGGCCTGGGCCGCCTGGGTCGATTTTCATCCCGAGAGTTGGGCGCACTGGGGCTTGGTGGTCACGTCAGTATATCTGCTGCTGGTTGGCTTCGTGCAGCAGATTTTTCCTGATCGTACAACAGAGCTTGATGCGCCCTAGGCCGCCAGCCATCCTGACAGAGCCTAAAGTACGTCCTCGATGGTAAATTCAGAACCGTTAAATGCAAAGCTGTCGCCGGCCTTAAGACCCGCCATGGCCTGATAGATCGGGCTGCCCGTCGATATGCCCATATAGGTGCTGCCTTCGACATCAAAGCGTGTGGTCGAGACGCAGATGACAAAGCACCTGTTGTTGAAACGCACGACCGCTCCTGGACCGACGGTATCTGTCAGTGAAAAATCCGTATTTTCAATCGCATCAACTTTGGCGTGATGTGCCAGTACAGGGGCGTCAAATGCGACAGCCAAGTCACGGCTTTCGCGTGCTGACACCTGATCATCTTTGTCGTGGATGTCGTGATCGCCGGTTTGGGATTGGCTGAGATGCGCTTCGTAGTGGCTGATGGCAACAGCCAATTCGCCCGCTTCCAAGGCCATCAGGCGGTCATGAATGGCTTTTTTCGAAGTTGCGCGATCTGTCATGTGATCCCCTTTCGTCACAGGTTTCACGTCAACATTGCAGCGAATGGATGGGCGCGCCTTGATCGAGGTCAGAGCAGAAAGCCACCTGCCCCTTCGTGACGCAGAAGGGCAACTTTGGTTTCCACACCGCCCGCTCCACTAAACCCAATCAGTTTATCACCTGCCCCCATCACTCGATGACAGGGGATGATAATTGGGATCGGATTGCCGCCACAGGCCCCACCAACAGGCTGAGCAGACACGCCAAGCGTCTTCGCGATATCGCCATAGGTGCAGGTTTCGCCAAAGGGTATTTTTAACATCTCATCGCAAACGGCACGTTGAAAGTCAGAGCCTTTGACATAAAGCGGCAGATCAAACACCTGCAGCTCGCCTGCAAAATAGGCTGCAAGTTGTGTCACCGCCTGATCCAGCAAGGCCGTATGCGCCGACTCAGTTTCATCCCAGCGAACACTGGTGATCGCACCGTCTTCTTCATAGATGGTCAAGGCACCAACCGGGCTATTAAAACACGCGCTCAGCATTTCCTAGCCCGCCAAAGCCTGATTGCCGGGCTTAGGTGTGAAGAGCAGCAGCAAGCCAAATCCGATCATGCCAAATCCAGATGCACGCTGAAACCAGTGCAAACGGCGTGAAGCTGCCCGCGCGGCAAATTGGCCGACTGCGGCATAGATGAACAGGGCCGCGATCTCCATCACGAGGAACAGGCTGCCGAGGATCAGATAACTCTGGGCGTAATCTTCAACGACAACAAACTGCGGGAAAAAAGCCGCGAAGACCAAAATCGCCTTCGGATTGCCAAAGGCCACAAGCATCTCACTGCGAAACGCTGAGCGGAATTCCAGCTGGCGTGGCTTGAGATCCGAGAGATCCGCCGAAGCAGAAGAACGCAGAATCTTGATGCCCAAATAAACCAGATAGGCCGCGCCGAAAATCTTAATGGCGGTAAACACCATGGCCGAGGCAGATAGGATCACCCCTAGCCCAATTGCGGAAATTGCAATCATCGGTGCAAAGGCCAGAATACGACCCATCCCTGCACGCAGAGCAAACCCTGTTCCCGCCTGCGCGCCATGGGTCATGGCGAGCAAATTGTTCGGCCCAAAGGCCAGGTTGATGGCAAAACACGCCGGGATATAGACGGCAAGATCAAGCATTTTGGCTCCTGAATATCGTCCGTTGTCATGAACTGAACGCGCCGACTGAAACAGATTAGGCGCGTGTTGCCAAGGATTTACCAATTCAACATGCGGTTCGGCTTACCCTACCCGACATTGGCAATGCGGCCAAAATGGGCGCAAACCCCGCTTTAAACACGTTATGTTATATTTTGAGCGAGGCAGTAGATCATAAAAAGGAGAATACCTTTGATCGGACTTATGAACGGCATTGCGCATGGCCACGCCAACCGCCCCTTTCAACATCCAGTTATATCTCGGCTTGCCAATGGTGATGGAGATCACCAGTTAGCGAAGCTCGGCGAGAAACTGGCCGATAGATTTGGCACCCCTGACTCAGAAGCAAGTGGCAGCCAAACCACATTCAACTACACGTCTTTCAATGCGAGCTTTCAGAGCGGACCAGATGGTTTCAGCCTGTCGGTTTCCATCGTGAAGGCGACGATCTCCATCGGGGCGCTTGATGCCGCGAATGGCGATGAGGTTCCTGAGGTCATTGATGGCGAAGCAGCACCTGTAGAAGAGGTGCCTGATATCGTTGTTGAAGCGCCGGAAGATGATGACGGAACGATCGTCAGCGAAGGCGCTGCAGGCGCTCTTTATGAGAAAGCCGCATCAGGCGAAGCTGCTCTGGAAATCCTTGAGAATATGACAGAGCAGGACGGCGAAGGCATCTTGAGCTAAGCAATTATAATTAAAAGAATAAAGGCGCTCTGAAATCAGAGCGCCTTTTCTGTTTCTTAGATCAAGCCCGCTGCGCGTAGCTCGTGTAACGCTGCGGCGTCACGCGCGGATACATCAGGAAATTCAGGGTCAGAGCCAACATCCGGCAGGATCTTCCAAGAGCGCTGACACTTCTGACCTTCAGCCTTTTCAAAGACGACACCCACACCTTCAACTTCCGGCAGGCGGAAAGCTTCGGCTGGGCTAGGGTCACCTGTCAGTTCGATCGCTGATGTGATGCAGACGTCTTCGAACGCAACCGTTTTCAGCGCCGCCAGCGTATCTTCGTCACGCACGTGCACGACTGGTGCCGCCTCAAGCGAGGAACCGATGACTTTATCGACGCGTTGCACTTCCAGCGCAGCGGTCACAACGCGACGCACGGTGCGCACCTTTGACCACTTCGCCGCCAGTTCTTCGTCAAGCCAATCTGACGGTGTTTCCGGCATATCGACCAGATGCACAGAGCTGCCCTCTTCCGGGAAACGCTCCAGCCACACATCTTCCATGGTGAAGACCATGATCGGCGCGAGCCATGTGGTCAGACGGTGGAAGAGGATATCCATTACAGTGCGGGATGCGCGGCGGCGCAATGTGTTGCCGTCGCAGTACAGCGCGTCTTTGCGAATGTCGAAGTAGAAGGCCGACAGGTCCACCGTTGCGAAGTTGAAGATCGCAGAGAACACGCCTTGGAAATCATAGGCCTTATAGCCTTCACGAACTTTCAAATCGAGTTCTGCCAAACGGTGCAGGACCCAACGCTCCAGTTCCGGCATGTCTGCTGGTGCCGTCCGATCTTCCTCGGTGAAGTTGCCCAGCGCGCCGAGCATGTAACGCATGGTGTTGCGCAGGCGGCGGTAACCGTCGGCCACACCTTTCAGGATTTCCGGCCCGATCCGCTGGTCGGCGGTGTAGTCGGTCTGTGCCACCCAGAGGCGCAGAATGTCAGCACCGTATTGCTGCACGACTTTCTCTGGCACGATGGTGTTGCCCAGAGATTTGGACATCTTGTTGCCCTTCTCGTCCAGCGTGAAGCCGTGGGTTACAACATTGCGATAAGGCGCGCGGCCTGCGGTGCCGACAGATTGCAGCAAGGAGCTGTGGAACCAACCGCGGTGCTGGTCGGTGCCTTCCATGTAAACATCGGCGATACCGTCCTCGGTGCCATCTTCGCGATCGCGCAGCACAAATGCGTGGGTGGAGCCAGAGTCAAACCAAACGTCGAGCACGTCATAGACCTGATCGTAATCCGCCGGGTTGGCGATCCCATCGAGCACCTTCTCTTTGAAGCCCTCGGTGTACCAGATGTCTGCACCGTGCTCTTCGAACTCGGCTTTGATACGCGCGTTCAGCTCATCATTGCGCAGCAGGAAGTCTGCATCTGTTGGCAGCGTGTCTTTCTTGGTGAAGCAAGTCAGCGGCACGCCCCAGGCACGTTGGCGGGACAGCACCCAATCCGGGCGCGCTTCCATCATGGAATACAGACGGTTGCGACCAGACTGAGGATGCCATTTGACCTCTTGGTCGATGGCGGTCAGCGCACGGTCGCGGATGGTCTTGCCCAGTTTGTCCTGCCCATCGCCCACTTCCTTGTCCACAGAGGCAAACCACTGTGGCGTATTACGGAAGATCACCGGTGCTTTGGAGCGCCAGGAGTGCGGATAGCTGTGCTTCACACGGCCACGCGCGATGATGCCACCGGCCTCAACCAGTTTCGCGATCACGGCGTTGTTGGCTTTGCCTTCCTTGCCTTTGCGATCAAAGACCTGCAGGCCTGCAAAGAACGGCACATGCGGCAGGAACTCGGATTCCTCACCCACATTGTGGGTCATGCGGTCAATCCAGTTGCGCGCGACAAAACATTCGTAGTCGTCCTGACCGTGGCTTGGCGCAGTGTGCACAAAACCCGTACCGGCGTCATCTGTGACGTGGTCGCCGTCGATCATTGGAACATCATAGTCCCAGAAACCGTCTGCGCCTTCCATGCCGTTGAACGGGTGCTTGCAGAGTGCGCCGTCGAGTTCGGAGCCAGCCACATCACGTACACGAGTGAATTCGGTCACGCGGGATTTCTGCAGCACGTCTTCGGCAAGCGTATCTGCCAAGAGGTAAAGATCACCTTCAGAGGTCCAGCTTTCTTCCTCGGTCGCATCCACGCGGTAGAGACCGTATGCGATCTTTGGATTGTAAGCGACCGCCTTATTGGACGG
Source organism: Cognatishimia activa (assembly GCF_026016445.1). Lineage (NCBI taxonomy): Bacteria > Pseudomonadati > Pseudomonadota > Alphaproteobacteria > Rhodobacterales > Paracoccaceae > Cognatishimia > Cognatishimia activa. The sequence continues at coordinate 1,989,672 of NZ_CP096147.1, forward strand.
GATCGTCCAAGGGGTGGTAGTCCAGATAACAACACGTGCGTCCAGCAGGTCTTCGGCAACATCGGCCTCGCCTTCGCCACCGAGGAAGGTGATTTCAAACGGCACCCAGATCGTGTGGCTCTGGTGATCGTGATATTCGATCTCAGCTTCCGCCAGCGCGGTCTTTTCAACCGGGGACCACATCACAGGCTTGGAGCCCTGATAGAGCGTGCCGTTCATCAAGAACTTCATGAACTCATCCGCGATGACCGCTTCGGCGTGGTAGTTCATCGTCAGGTATGGGTCAGCCCAGTTGCCGGTGATGCCCAGACGCTTGAACTCTTCGCGCTGGATGTCGACCCATTTGTCGGCGAAGGCGCGGCATTCCTGACGGAACTCAACCACGTCAACGGCGTCTTTGTCTTTGCCCTTCTGGCGGTATTGCTCTTCGATTTTCCATTCGATTGGCAGACCATGGCAGTCCCAGCCCGGTACGTATCGCGCGTCAAAACCCATCATCTGGTGCGACCGGACGATCATGTCTTTGATGGTTTTGTTCAGCGCGTGGCCGATGTGCAGGTGGCCGTTGGCATAGGGAGGGCCATCGTGCAGCGTAAATGGCGCGCGGCCTTCTTTTTCACGCAGACGGTCGTAGATCCCGATTTCTTCCCAGCGTTTCAGCCATTCTGGCTCGCGCTTAGGCAGGCCTGCGCGCATTGGGAAATCGGTTTTCGGCAGGTTCAGCGTGGTTTTGTAATCTAGGGTATTTTCAGGGGTGTCGGCGCACATTTTCGGCGTCCTTCGATCTTCAGATGTCGGAATAAATGGAAGGGTCGGCGCGGTATCCCATACGCCTTGTCCCGGCGGCTCGTAGCTTCAGAGCGCCGGGTATATAATTCGAATAATGATTGCCATTACACGGGTCATGTCTGCGTTATAGGCCTGTGTTTCATCGGGGTAAAGCGGCAAACACGCCGCATTGCATATCGCATGGAATTCGCGTTGAGTGCGCAGGCGAGAACAGGGATTTGGACGTCATTGATAGGAGTGCCAGATGGCCCATCCCATGCAGCTGTTTGAGATCAGCGCCGAACAGATCGATCAGGTGGTCACCGCCTTCTATGCGCGTATTCGACAGCACCCAGAGCTAGGCCCTGTGTTCGCGGCGCATATCGAAGCAAAAGACTGGCCTGAACATGAGGCCAAAATCGCTTCGTTCTGGCGCAATGGTATCCTGAAAGAGCGCTCTTATTCTGGCAATCCGATGCAAGTGCACATGATGGCCGGCAATGTGAAGCCTGCGCACTTTGCCAATTGGCTGAGGCTGTTTGATGAGGTGCTGGCGGATCAACTACCGCCTGATACGGCGCGTGCCTATTCGGCGCTGGCGCATCGCATTGGGCGTGGGCTGCGGCTAGGTTTGGAACATGTCCAGAAACCCGCTGACCAGCCGCCTATTCTGAGTTAGAGCTGAACAGTCCTGTGAGCGCCCGTTTCACCAACTGACGCACTGAAGGGCGTGTCTTTTTGGTGAAGGCCAGCGGACGACAGACTTCCATCGCAGCAATCCCAACGCGGGCCGTCAAAGCCCCGTTCACCATACCTTCGCCAAAGCGGCGGCTGATTTTTCCAAGAACAGACCCGCCCGCGATGGAACTGAGCAGGTCATCTCCGACAGCAACTGCACCGGTCGCCACCAAATGCGCCATGACGGCGCGGGTCAGACGCCAGCTGCCAAGCGTGCCGGATCGGCCTGCGTAGACTTCCGCAATCCGGCGGATCATGCGAATATTGGCGACCAAGGCAGTGACAACATCTGCCAGCGCAAGGGGGACCAGGGCCGTGACTGTCGCCACCTGACGCGAAGCCGCTTCGACTTCTTTGCTTGCCAAAGCATCCAGAGGGGTCAGCAGCTCTTTTTCAGCTAAGGCAAAGACAGCAGGCGCATCAAACGTATCGTTTAGCCCCTCGCTTAAGCGCTCCCGTCCCCATGCTGTCTCTTCGCGGCTCGCGTACAGCGCTATCAAATCGCGCGCGACTTTGCGGGAGGCTTCGAGGTTGTCATCTGCCACGGCCGCATCCGCTGCGCGGTGCAAGCTGTCGACTTTTCGCAACCGGCCAAAGGCCAGCAGTTCTTTGACGACAATCACCACAGACACCAGCAGCAGGCCTGCCAAAAGGGCGGTGAAACCCATGCCAAGGAGCGGGTATTGCGCCAGCAAAGATTGCACGAAATTCCATGCGGAAATCGACAGGATAGCCGTCAGAACGCTCAGCAAAAGACCCCAAAACCAGCGCGACAGGGCTGAAGGGCGGCGCGCACCAAGGGTCACGACTTGCTGCATCGTCTGACCCGTTGGCGTGGGAAGCAGTTCATCCGGCACATTGGGCGCGTCTTGCACAGCCGGTGCCGCGTCATCAAGTTCGATCAGAACTGGTCCCGAGCTCTGGTTTTCGTTGCTCATGATGCGCCCCTTTCCCAGCGATAGCGAATGTCGGGCAGCTTTTCGTCATTGCCCTGCCCGTCTGTACGTTCCATTTCTACGAAGCCTTCCCGCAGATAAAACCGCTGCGCGCCTTCGTTGAACTGAAAGGTCCAAAGCTCCAGCGCCAGCTCCTGCATTTGCGCGTCCCGAAGGAGCCGATGCCCGATGCCCTGCCCGCAGCTATCACCTACGACATAGAGCGCATGGATGAATTGTTCTTCGCGAGAGATGAAAGCTTTCAGTTCGCCGTCAACCACGGCCAGTGTCACCCAACCGCGCGCAATCATAGAGTCGCAAAACTTGCGGGTCTGACGGCGGCTATGCATGCGTGGCATCCAGGGTGTTTCATCAAGGAAAGCATAGAGGATGTCACCGACATCATTGCTGTCGCTCTCGGTGGCTGGGCGCAGAAGCACGTTCATAACCGGTCCCCGATCAGGAACTGCGCAGCGCGGTCCAAACGGATGTGCGGCGGGCCGAAACCGGGCTTCAGACTGAGTTCAGCAGGCGCGAAGGCCATGAATTGGTAGTCCTCTTGCAGCCATTTGTCCGAACCCGACTTGGCAGCGCTAAGGATGTGATTTGGATCTTCGGGCAATTCTCCCGGAAAGAAAGCGGCCTGCTTGCCACCATCCAGCAAGGTGCCACGTACGCAATCAAGTTGGCGGCCTTTGTGATCTACGGTTTCCTCAACGGTCGTCCGTAGCGACGCCAAAGATAGCGATTGCGTTCGTGCCCCAGCAAATTGCGCGCGGTCGCGTGCATCGCGTGTGAGCGCTTCCATAATGGCAGTGAGTTTACCGTGCTGGCGGTGATGCAGGTGGTCGGCTTTGGTGGCGGCAAAGAGAATGCGCTCGACCCGTTTGCCAAGCAGAAGCCGGTTCAGGAACGCGTTTTTGCCGGGACGGAAGGCCGAAAGGATATCCGTCATCGCCTGACGCATGTCTTCCACAGCCTTAGGCCCGCGATGAATGGCTCCGAGCGCATCGACCAGCACCACTTGGCGGTCGATACGGGCGAAATGATCCTGAAAGAAAGGTTTCACCACCTTGGCCTTATAGGCTTCAAACCGGCGCGCCATTTCACGCGCAAGAGATCGGCGGGGTGTGTCGCTTTCTGGCAGCGGGGCAAAGGTCAGAACCGGTGATCCGGCAAGGTCACCCGGCAACAAGAACCGTCCAGGTGTACAATCGTAGTACCCAGCATCGCGCGCCGTGTTGAGATATTCGGTAAACCGCTGCGCAAGAAACTGCGCCTTCGGCTCCTCTAGTTGAGATGCACCGTCAACGTCATGGATGGCATCGAGATAAGCGGCCCCTTCTGGTCGTGCCGCCAATCGATCCAGTACTTCTGCGCTCCATTGCGCATAGGTCTTGTCGAGGAGCGCCAAATCCAGCAGCCATTCGCCGGGATAATCCACGATGTCCAAATGCACTGTTCGAGGCTTTTGCAGGCCTGCCAAAAGTCCTGCGGGCTGCACTTTGAGCGACAGGCGCAATTCACTGACCGCGCGCGTGCTTTCCGGCCAGTGAGGCTTCGGCCCCAACAAAGCCGCACGGTGATTTTCATAGTCAAACCGGGGAACGGTCACATCCGGTTGCGGCTGCAGGTAGGCCCCTAACACACGCCCCTCAGAGATCGCGGCCACTTGGGTCATGCGACCGCGGTCCAGCAAATTCGACACCAAGGAGGTGATAAATACCGTTTTGCCAGATCGCGCCAAACCTGTGACACCGATGCGAATGACCGGTTCAAACAGGGCTTCTGACAGACCATCGCCCACCGCTTCCACGCGGCGTGACACTTCGTTGGCCAAGTCGGTTATGATCACATCTGCCCCCAATCTTCTTACATGCAAATATGCAGCAAGACGCACCGTTTCCATAGGCAGGATCGCAAAACTGGGCGGGAAAAAGCCAGTACATCTCCCCTCTTAGCCACCGTTTACCCGTTGAACGGCCCCCAATGTGACGCTATGGCGAGGGCATGCGCATTGCTTTGAAAGTCGAATACCACGGAGCACCCTTCGCGGGGTGGCAACGGCAAGCTGACCAACCTTCTGTTCAGGGGGCCATTGAGGCTGCTTTGTCAAAACTGGAACCGGGGGCGCACACAATTGCTGCTGCCGGTCGCACCGACGCGGGTGTGCATGGTCTCGCGCAGGTGGCACATTGCGACCTGAAAAAGGATTGGTCGCCTTTTCGTCTTTCTGAAGCGCTGAACTATCACCTGAAACCCGATCCGGTTTCGATTGTAGATGCAGCCGTTGTCGATGATGATTGGCATGCCCGGTTTTCAGCAATCGAACGCCGTTATCTCTTTCGCATTTTAATGCGCCGTGCACCGGCAACCCATCAGGCGGGGCTTGTGTGGCAGGTTAACCATCAGTTGGACATCGATGCCATGCAGGAAGGTGCGAATTACCTTCTGGGCAATCATGACTTCACCACTTTCCGCTCCTCCATCTGTCAGGCCCTGAGCCCTCAGAAAACGCTGGATGAGCTGCGCGTTGAAAAGGTCGAAATGCCCTGGGGGCCTGAAGCACATTTCTATGTGCGCGCGCGGTCATTCCTGCACAATCAGGTGCGCAGTTTTGTTGGCACTTTGGAGCGTGTGGGGGCTGGAGCCTGGGCACCAGAAGATGTCCGCGAGGCGCTGGAAGCCAAAGATCGCGCCGCCTGCGGACCAGTATGCCCGCCGCAAGGGCTATACCTTGCGGGCGTGGGTTATCCTGAAGATCCGTTTGAGAAAGCGGTTTAAGTCGCTTCGTCTTCCAAGTGTAGCTTCATATCCAGAAGCACATGCTGCAGCGCAAGTGTTTCTTTCAAGAGACGTTTGGCTTCGTTGACGGTGATGACACCATCCTCAATCGACTGATTATACTCGGCCATCAGCATCGCAAATCGCTGACTTAGGGCAATCACATCAGCGTTCACGCCGCCTTTGTCGTCCTGATTGCGACGACGTTCATCGGAGCTGAGCGTAATGCCTTTGAGTTCCGCCAGTGCTGTGGTCACATGAGGGTAGCTGGATGCCTCTTCCAAAGCCGCGACCGCATCTACCGGCATAAACCGATCTGCGTGTTCTTCGTGCTCGGAGTAATACCGGCCCAAAGTGGCCTTGGACTTCCCTGTCAGCTGACAGGCCGCTTCAATCCCGACGTCTTTGACAAGCGCCTCAGTGTGTTTTTTCAGGTAGCTGCCAACGCCGGCCATTAAACGTCCCCCAAGATCGAATCTTACTCTCCCACCCCCAAGGAGGGGGAAATCACTAAGTCTTTCCCCTTAAAGGCAATTCGCTCCTTTGTCATTTGTAAATTGTCTTGATCGAATTTCAAACTTCGGTTCGCCCCATGTTTCTTGGGAACGGAGCGACGAACTTCGTCAACGGGTACAACCTCGGGTGCCCTGCGATGGGTTTCTGCTTGAGGAGGGACAAAGGTATGGCGTGCGGCCATCCCCAGTGACATTCGTCCGACCGCACGCCTGTAAAGAGTTCTTAAGCAGATCCGGGTGGCTTTCTGTAAGCCACCCGGACTTCGTTTATCCACAGCAATCCACTTGATTTCTCAGAAACTCCGGGCCTATCTGCAGGCATGGCAAAGCTCTATTTTCAGTACTCGACAATGAACGCAGGAAAATCGACTGTCCTGCTGCAAGCCGCCCACAATTATCGTGAACGTGGCATGGTGCCGTTCCTGCTTACGGCGAAACTGGATCACCGCGCAGGCGAGGGTCGCATTGCCTCTCGAATTGGGATTTCTGAGGCTGCACAGACATTTACCCCAGAGGATGATCTATTTTCTGTACTTGAGGCGCGTTTTTCTCAAGACGATGTTGCCTGTGTTTTCATCGACGAAGCGCAGTTCCTAACAAAAGACCAAGTCTGGCAGCTCGCCCGCGCCGTGGACGATCTGCGCGTGCCGGTCATGTGCTACGGGCTGCGCGTTGACTTTCGCGGAGAACTTTTCCCAGGCTCGGCTGCCCTTCTCGCCCTTGCGGACGAAATGCGTGAGGTACGCACGATCTGTCATTGCGGCAAGAAGGCCACTATGGTGGTGCGCCAAGATGATACGGGCAATGTGTTGAAAGACGGGGCTCAAGTTCAGATCGGTGGCAATGAAACATATGTGTCGCTGTGTCGCCGCCATTGGCGTGAAGCGATGGAGCATTAATCTCGCACCGCAAATGACTTTACGTTAACGGGCAGAAATCCGGTTTGAATGTCCCTGTATTAAGGGCGTGGCAACAATGATGGAGCCCGCCAAATGAAGTTTTCATTCCTGTCTGAATATCGGATTCGCAAAGCCGAACGCGACGGCCAGCTAGAGGGCTTAAAGGGGGAAGGCAAACCCCTACCAAAAGCCGGAGATGGTGACTTTTCTGAAAACGTCGGATTTCGGATCATGGCGGAGGCTGGCGCGCTACCGAAGGAAATCGAGTTGAAGCGCGAAGAAGAAGCACAACTAAAGGTCCTGCAGCGGACAACCGACCCAAATGCCCGCAAATCAGAAATGAAGAAATTGGCGGATATCCAGCTTCGCCGCGCCATTCAGGAAGAGGCGCGACGAAAATATTATTCGCAAGACTAACCTGCGTGTTTAAACAGCATTCGGCAGAGGTTCACCGGCAGAGAAGGCCCTGAGGTTATCTACTGCCATCAAGCCCATGCCCGTGCGCACCTCCATTGCAGCGGTACCTAGATGCGGAAGAAGCGTCACGTTCTCCAAAGCAATCAGCTCTTCTGGGACATTCGGTTCGAATTCATAAACATCCAGCCCAGCGCCGCCGATTTCGCCTTGTTGCAATGCTGTGATCAATGCAGCTTCGTCGACGATCTCTCCACGCGCGATATTGATGAAAATCGCATGTGATTGCATAGCTGCAAAGACTTCAGCATTGATCAGATGGTGCGTGTCACCTCCTCCTGGAAGCGCAACGACCAACACATCCACCTGCCCTGCGAGCTCTTTCAATGTCGCCACCTGTTCAGAAGGAAAATCCATCTCTTTGGCTGAGCGGTTGACGTATTTGATCGACATATCAAAACCAAAATGCGCGCGTTTTGCTATGGCCTGACCAATGCGCCCCATGCCGACAATGCCCAGTGTTTTACCGGTCATATGCAGGCTCAGGAACTGGATCGGGTGCCAACCGCGCCATTCGCCGCGTCGCACCATCCGTTCACCTTCTCCTGCACGGCGACAGGCCATCAGCATCAGAGTCAGTGCAATATCTGCGGTCGCATCAGTGACGGCGCCGGGTGTGTTGGAAACCTGCAAACCCGCAGCATGTGCCGCATCTACGTCGATATGATTGTAACCCACGCCGAAGTTTGCCAGCACCTTTGCGCGCGGGTTTGGCACATCCGCAAATATCTCTGCCGAATAGTGATCCCCTAAAGTCGGCAAAACAGCATCGTAGTCACGTAGGCTTGCGCGCATTTCATCAGCGCTCATCTTGCTTTTGTCTTGGCGCACGGTGACGGCGTAGAGCTCTTGAGCGGCAGCGATCACTGGATCAGGCAAAGGTCGGGTAATTAGAAGTGTTTTCAAAACATGCGCCCTCCCATTGGGACGTCTTTATCAGACGTAAGCAAAACAACCTCACCCTCATCATCGGGCAGGCCAAGGACCAGAACTTCGGACATGAATTTGCCGATCTGGCGTGGCGGGAAATTCACCACTGCGATTACCTGTTTTCCGATCAGGGTCTCAGGGGTGTAATGTTTGGTGATCTGGGCGGATGATTTTTTCACCCCCAGCTCTTCACCAAAATCGACCCATAGCTTGATTGCAGGCTTGCGCGCCTCTGGATAGGGCTGGGCCTCGACAATTTTGCCCGATCGGATATCGACGTTTAGAAAGTCGTCAAATGTGATCTCAGCCATTGGCGAGTTCCTTGGATCGATCCGTCGCTGCGGCAACGGTTTTGTTGATGAGGTCAGGCAAGCCAGTGGTTTCATCCATCAAAACCTCCAACCCCGCCTGTGTGGTGCCATTGGGGCTGGTGACATTGACGCGCAGCTGGCTTGGGGTTTCATCCGCATCCTCAGCAAGAGCCCCTGCCCCAGCAACCGTTGCCTTGGCCAGAGCCATTGCAAGATCAGCGTCCAAACCCTGAGCTTCGCCTGCTTTGGCGAGGCACTCGATCATATGAAACACATAGGCCGGGCCGGACCCCGACACGCCAGTGACCGCGTCCATCTGATCTTCGGCCTGAAGACGCACGACCTGCCCCACAGCGCTGAGAAGCTGATCAGCCAGATCCAAATGCGCGGAAGTTGTATATCCGTTGCCCACAATGGCAGTGATGCCTTTGCCGACAGCTGCTGGCGTATTCGGCATAGCGCGAATGATTGGCGTCTCACCACCCAGAATGTCTTCGTAGCTTCCGATTGAAATCCCCGCCGCGACGGAGAGAAAAAGCGTCTGGCCGTTGCCCATCGCCCTGAGCACCGGCAGTGCTTCGGCCATCATTTGTGGCTTTACAGCGATCAGAACAATTGCAGGTGCCGCAGGCAGATCGACATTCACATACACGCCGCTTTCCTGCACCCAGTCAGATGGATACGGGTCTTGTACGTAAACAGATTTGGCAGGCAGACCGTCCTTCAACCAGCCTTCCAACATGGCTGATCCCATTTTGCCACATCCCAGCAAAACAAGGCCTTTCTCGGCCAGATACGTCATATCCATCGGGGGCTCCTTTTACTTACGGCGCACTTTGGCGCGTTTCTAAGCGAGCGTCGAGAGCAGAATTAGCCTTGATCGCTTGACCTGCATCAACGAAAGCAATCGCGGATGCTTTAGAGTCGGTGACACCGAAAGGAGAACATCATGCTTAAGGTGACCAAGACCGGGGAAAATCGTGTCGATATCGAATTGAGCGGGAAGATCGACGCCATCAATATGCGCGTTGCTTTGGATGAGATGATCCATGCATCCGAAAACATCGAACATGGTCGCATGCTTTACACGATCCCAGAATTCGCGATGCCAACCCTGTCCGCGATTGGTGTCGAAATGACCTATCTGCCAAAGCTTTTTTCGCTGCTGGGTAAATTTGACCGCTGTGCTGTGCTAACCGATTCAGGCTGGCTGCAGAAGGCTGCTGAAATCGAAGGGGCGCTGTTCCCCGGCATCGATATAAAGAGCTTTGATCTTAAAGAGACGGAAGCCGCTGAAAGCTGGCTTGCGGAAACGGGATGAAGGGCGGCTGCGCCGCCCTCATTCCCAATGATTACAGCGTTGATTACGCCCGACCGTAGGCTTCGGCGATTGCGACCTGCATCGCGTCTTCCACGGAACGACCGCCCCATGTTGCGAGTTGCATCGCTGGATAAAAGCGCTCGGCACTCATGATGGCGACATTGATCACTGTGTCGATCTGGTCTGGGCTTGCCACTTGCCCACCCGCCAGAACCAGCCCGTAGCGGTAGATCATCAGCTTCTGATCATTCCAGAAGGTAAACCCGCCTGCCCAGCATTGGTCGTTGATGCTGTTCAGAACTTCATAAAGTTCCGCCATCTTGTCGGTTGGAGGCTCCATTTCAAAGGAGCAAACCATCTTCAGGGTCTCATCAAATGAGGACCATGCCAATGTGATGGAATAGGTCCGCCATTGCCCATCAACCGCCATCGCAATCTGGTCATCTGCGATCCGGTCAAAGGTCCAATCGTGGTGTTCTGCAATATGTTCGACAATGTCGATAGGATGAATTTCTTCTTCAAGAAACTGCTCAGAAACTGCCATAGCGCCACCTCTTTCTTGGTTTGCGCCGAGACGTGGCAGCGTCTGCTAGCGCTTGGTGCCTGCTCGAAGGGGAGTATTTTTATCTTCCCCTCTCACTTGATATGGTAGGTGCGCGAGGGTCGTTGAGTAAAGCGAAATATTTGTGGATAACGCAATTTCTTGTGGATTGTTTCAGCCATAAACGCAAATTGTCGTGTTTTCGGCAAAATATTGTATAACATAAGAAAAAAGGCCTCGCATCGCTTCGAAGCCAAAATACATTTCAATTTGTTCAGGCCGCCCTGGGCAACCGAGCCGCACTGCTCGGTCCATAAAAATCACCCATCAGCCCAATTTGCGCCACATTAAATTTGGAAGCTATCTCAAGTTTTTTTGAGGATTTCCATGTTTGAATTTGTCTGCTCCGTGTCTGCGACGCTGTTGTTGGCGTCTCACGATGCACTGCCGCAATCCATTGCCCCGGACTTTCAACACCGCATCGCGAAGTTAAGTGTCCAGCATTGCCTAATACCAGATCACCAATTCAAAGAATGCGTGGGCTCACCTTACGATACGGCAGAAATCAATTCTCTTTGGTCGGGCGGCGTTTCAGGAGAGTTCGAATGAGATACTTGCTCGCCATTACCCTAATCATTTTTGGCTCATCTGCTTCTGCCGAACCGATCACGCCCGAGGAGATCAGGTCCTTAGTCCTTGATCGAAAATTTCAAGCGCTAGAACAAGCCATGTCAAGTGCACAAGGCGCATTCGAAGCGGGTCAAACAAACGCTGAACATCTTCGTGATCTCAACATGGTTTTTGTAACCACCTCTCCAATCATTCAAGAAGCCACCGAGGAATGGTTGGAAGCCTACCCCGACTCTGTTTATGCGATAATGGCCAATGCTTGGATCGCAAACAAGATTGCTTGGACAATTCGGGGTACTGGCTATGCACACACAGTTTATCAAGATGCATGGCCTGCTTTCTACGCAGCCTCAGACAAGGCTGCGCAGCTTACATTGAGTGCCTTTTCAATTGATCCAACGTATTTGCCAGCAAGCGATGGGATGATAGCGCAAGGAACGTTTGGGAACGTCGACGTCAATGTCACGGATATTGTAGACGCTGTAATGGCGCAGGCCCCAAATGCTGGCACTCTGACCCGAGGCTTAATCGTCGCACACAAAGGTTGGGGCGGTTCTTACACGCGTGGTGAGAAAATGTGTGAGCAGCACGCCCACAAGATAACCGCCTGGGGAGATCAGGCCTTCGACATTTGCATGATACACTTGGCTTTCCAGTATAACGGCTGGAAACCTTTAGATGCATTTATCGAAAGACTTCTGCACACAGATCATTCTGCAATCTCGCAGATTCGTCACCAAGTCATGATAAAGACGCCACTATTAGATCCTGAACATATCGAGGGGGTAAGCGATGCGGAGTTCCCTTTCGAGAAATGGCAGAATGAACTCCTGCGAGAGCTATGGTCACCCGATTTTGACGACCTAGAGTTGGCAATTTCCTACGATGGGCGATTTGCGCAAAAACCGCACATCTCAATCGTAAGCGACCGAGTCAGAGAAACAGCAAGGGAGAATGCCAAGCGCGTACTCGAATATGATCCCTACAATGTGTCCGCGATTGAAACGCTTTTAAACATAGGCGGTTTCAAACCGGGCCAAGACGGACGCAAGAAATATTATGCCGTGACGGGGCTCAACTCTCCTTCGGAAACACTCAATCTTTACAAGAGACTTGCGATCGCACAGCCATGGAATGCCGAGCACTGGTCAAATTTATCACACACCTATGCCGGACCGCCTCATTCAAAAGAATCTTTTTGGAAAAAGCGAATTCTTGAACGGAACTACTTGGCGTACTCCAATCATGCGCCAGAACGCCTTTGGGAATTTATAGAAACCAATTTATATTTTGTTCGATCCTACAATTCAGCACAAAAGAAAGAGCCACAAAGTAAATTGCCTTGGATCAGCGATCTAGACCCTTCTGTTGCGTTTTATTGCCCAATTGCAAGGGCCTCAGCGTTGCTAAGCGTTGCCTGCGAAAACCCGAGAGGCTCGCAGAATGAACAGGCTTGCTGGAGCGCCGACTTTCAGAAAGAACAGTTGGAGACAATTTCGAACAAAATTCGAACTCACCAGGACTGCCCTACTGCCATCAGCAACAATATCGAAGGCTGGATGTTCAAACCAATCGAGTTTGAAGCTGATGAGTTGAGCGTATTTCTGGAACAAACGAATTGAGCACTAGGTTTACTTCCCTTCCAGAGCTTCAATACGGGCTTTCAAGGCTTCGTTTTCTTCGCGCGCCTTCTGCGCCATGGCGCGAACGGCGTCGAATTCTTCGCGTGTCACAAAGTCACGATCTGCCAGCCAGCGGTCCATCCAGGATTTCATGGCGTTTTCCGCCTCATCCTTTGCTCCTTGGGCCACACCCATGGCGTTGGTCATCAATTCGGACATATCGTCCATGAACTTATTGCGCGTTTGCATCGGTCACACTCCGCCTTGGATTAAATACATTTAGGTTCGCACCATTTGATCCCTATATGGGGGCAAAGACGGTTGGCCTCAAGGTTGACCTCGCCCAAAAGCAGAGGCACAGAGACGCACATGCAGGCCATGATCCCCTTCCCCGATATTTCACCCGAGATTTTCACGATCTCGCTTGGTTCCTTTGAATTCGCGCTGCGCTGGTATGCGATGGCCTATATCGTCGGTATCTTGATCGCCTGGCGGATCACGGTGCGCGCGGTTGAAACACCCCGGCTTTGGAATGCGCAAGGCGCGCCAATGGATCGGCTTCGGGTCGAGGACCTGCTGACTTGGGCCATTTTGGGTGTGATCATCGGTGGGCGCCTTGGTTTTGTGCTGTTTTATCAACCTGGATATTACCTGAGCCACCCCGAAGACATTCTGAAAGTCTGGCAAGGCGGCATGGCTTTTCATGGCGGCATGCTGGGTGTGGTGATCGCCGGATGGATTTATTGCCTGCGTCACGGATTGCCCAAAGCCTCTGTGGCGGACGCGATTGCGCTGGGCGTGCCAGTCGGGCTGATGCTGGGGCGTATCTCCAATTTCATCAACGCCGAACTGTGGGGGCGGGCGACGGATCTTCCTTGGGGCGTGGCGTTTCCAGGATTTGACGCGCAGGATTGCGGGCAACTGCAGGGCCTATGCGCGCGCCATCCAAGCCAACTCTATGAAGCCGCGCTGGAAGGTGTGCTGCTCTTAGCTGTGCTGTTATGGCTCGCTTGGAAAAAGGGCGCATTGAAGGCACCTGGCCGAATTACAGGTGTCTTTTTCCTAGGTTACGGGCTCGCACGCTTCGCGGTGGAATTCTTCCGCCAGCCTGATGCGCAGTTCATTTCTGAAGGCAACCCGCTTGGTCTTGCGCTGCATTTTGGTGGCGTCGGTCTGACCATGGGACAAATTTTGAGCCTTCCAATGATACTTGGCGGCTTGTGGCTGATGCGCCGCGCTGCCAAAGTGGGGGCATGAGTCTTAGAGACATTTTGATCGAGCGCATTCGTACGATCGGCCCCATGCGGGTCGCCGACTATATGGCTGAATGCCTGATGCACCCCCAACATGGGTATTATGCCACCCGCGATCCGCTTGGCGCGCGAGGGGATTTTACAACAGCGCCAGAGATGACCCAGATGTTTGGAGAACTCATTGGGCTTTCATTGGCGCAGGCATGGATGGATCAGGGCGCACCCTCTTCCTTCATTCTTGCAGAGATTGGTCCAGGGCGCGGGACGCTCATGGCGGATCTGTTGCGCGCGACAAATAAAGTTCCAGGTTTTCATGATGCCTTGGATCTGCATTTGATTGAGGCCTCCCCTGCCCTGCGCCGCAAACAACGCGAGCTTTTGGGAGAAGCCACTTGGCATGACAGCATTGCTGATTTGCCGGAAGGTCCTTTGTTTCTGGTCGCAAATGAATTCTTTGACGCCCTACCCGTGCGCCAATTCATCCGTGAAGGAGAGCTGTGGCGGGAGCGCCTTGTCGGGTTTGAAAACGCTCAATTCTGCTTTGGTATGGGTGCGCCTGTGGATCAGCCCGTTTTGCGGCACCGGCTGGAAGACACCGAAGAAGGTCACCTGGTTGAAGTTTGTGAGCCAGCGCATCCGATTGTTCATGAGATCGGCAAACGCATCAAACGCCATGGAGGTGCGGCGTTGATTATCGATTACGGTGATTGGCGTTCCCAAGGAGATACGATGCAGGCGGTGAAAGGTCACCAAGAAGTAGATGTATTGGACCTCCCTGGAGACAGTGATCTGACCGCGCATGTAGATTTCGAACTGCTGTGCGCTGCGACCCCTAGTCGGTTTTCCCGCGTGACCCCCCAAGGGGTGTTCCTTGAACGCCTCGGCATCACCACGCGTGCGCAGGTTTTGGCCCAGCAAATGGAGCCGGTACAAATTGAACAGCATGTCGCTGCACATCGGCGCTTGACCCACCCGGAAGAAATGGGAAATCTGTTCAAAGTTGTTGCCTTCTATCCGGAGGGCGAAACCCCGCCTCCGGGCGTTGATCCCTAAGTTTCGGTCAGTGAGCGTGCAAGCATGAGCCTTGAGATATTAACCTCTGCAAGCCTGTCCCCCGTGAAACACGGGTTTTTCACGCGTAAAGGCGGAGCCTCCTCGGGTGTTTTTTCTGGCTTAAATTGCGGAATGGGCAGCAGTGACCAAAAGGAAATGGTAACGATCAACCGCGAGCGTGTTGCTGCAGCGATGGACGTCGACACTCTTGCGCGCGTGCATCAGGTACATTCGGCTGATGTCGTTGTGGTAGATGGACCGCAAGGCGATGCTGAAGAAGCGGATGCCATGGTCACCAACGTTCCGGGAGTTGCGCTTTCCATTCTGACGGCGGATTGCCAACCGGTGCTGTTTGCAGACCGCGAAGCCTCAGTCATTGGCGCTGCCCATGCCGGATGGCGCGGAGCTTTGGATGGCGTATTGACCAACACGGTTGAGGCGATGCTTGGCCTGGGCGCCAAACGCAAGAACATCCAGGCTGTGATCGGACCTACCATCAGCCAGCGCGCCTATGAAGTCGGACCAGAATTTCTGGATGAGTTTTTATCAAACGATGGCGAAAACAACCGCTTCTTTATCCGTGGCGAAGGAGACCGCTATCTGTTCGACCTTCCGGCCTTTGGATTACATTGCCTCCGCCTCGCAGGCGTTGAACTGGCTGAATGGACGCATCATTGTACCTATTCTGACCCTGATCGTTTCTTCTCCTATCGCCGCGCAACTCATAAGAAAGAGGCTGACTACGGTCGCCTGATCTCGGTTATTCGCCTTTAAACCTTGGCGAACCGCCCCGGTTTTACCTCTGCAAATCCCCGGAAATTTTAAATTGTTGCCCCACGACTGCCCCAATTGAAGGCGAGATTGTTCAGGAACAGAGAACAATCCCGATTGGGCAAGACGGAGCAGTCAAATGTGTAAACAACGGTTTTTGAAATCGATCCTGGAAACATCCAAGTCAGAGCATGTGGTTCTGCCATGGGCCAAGAAGCGCCTGAACGGCGCTGCAGTTCAGGTGACCCTGAAGCCAGCGATGCCAGCGCGCAAAGTTGCATAAACGAATTTTCCCCCGGAGTGAGAACTCCATCCTCCCCTGAGAAACTCCCCGCCAGACCACCGGCGGGGAATTTTTTGTCTCATGTACAGGTCACTGCGCTTGCGCCGCAAAGCCCTTAACGCGCCGCGACCAAGTCTGAACATGTTTCTCCGTCGCTTGGGTTGCCCCGGAAAAGGCTGTGATTTTGGTTTTTAATCCAATGAAACCGAGGATTTGCTTTTTCAGCTGCCATTTTAATGCGTTGCGATAAAAGAGCCTGAAATACCAAGCCGGAGTATCTGAGGTTAGAAAGACGCGGGCCGTCCTCCCCTTCAACATCGGCTTGGGGAGTTTTCCCCGTGTATCAAAAGTGCGACCAGGCAAAAGGCTGCGATCAAAAAGGCCCTTTAACTTGGCAGGCAGCCCGCCCCACCACATTGGTGTCGCAACGACGACATGTTCGGACCATTCAATATTTGACAGCACCTCTTCCAATACAGGCTCCAATGGCTTCGGGCTTTTGTAGCCCCCTCCACCAAAATCCAAATCGAAGTTCATCTCGCTGACATGCGCCACGCGGACTTCATGGCCTGCATCTCGCGCTGCCTGCGCATAGGTAACTGCAATCGTCCGTGACAAAGATTTGTCAGCGGGATGTCCATCCAAAACAAAAATACGCTTTTGTGCCATGAGTCACTCCATTAATTGACCATGGTCATTTTCCTATTATCAAAAAGTGACCGCGGTCAATATCAAATTTGACCATGGTCATAAAACATGTCAAAACGCGCTTATGGTGAAAGTTCAGGCCCGCACTTTAAAAACCCGCGCACGATTACTGGATGCAGCACGAGAAATCGTGTCGGTGTCAGGCTATGAAGCTTTGCGCGTTGAGGAAGTCGTCTTGCGTGCAGGTGTAGCCAAGGGCACCTTCTTCTCGCATTTTCGAGACAAAGACGCCCTGATGGATCAGCTGATCGGCGAGAAGATCGATGAATATCTGAATGAAATTGAGACTCGCCATCCACCAAAATCCGTCGAAGAATTGGTCGACATCCTCATACCCCTTTCGGATTTTATGACATGCGAGCGCTATGTCTTTGACGTGATCCTGCGCCATTCGGGTTCTGCAGCGAGTGACTACATGGGGCCGATTGCCCAAACTTTTGAACGCCACGGTCGCGTTTTCGGGCAATGGTTGGCGGGCGGCCCCTTCCGGCGGGATATTGATGCCAACCTGCTGGCCGAAGGCATTCAGGCCTTTTCCATTCAGGCCATGGCCCTGAAGTTCTGTGCAGCACATACAGAAATACCGATGCGCGACATGCTGCATCGGTACTTTAAAGCTTGGTTGATTGTCGGTGAACAGGCTTAGGCTGTCCGGCTGATCCGCTCTTCAAGAACATCAAACGGCACGCCGGGTTCATCCTTAGCATCGCGGATGACCAAGGAAGTTTTCACGCTGGCCACATTTTCGGCCTTAAGCAGGTCTTCGGTGAGGAAGCTCTGGAACGTAGACAAGTCTGGCGCCACGCACTTCAAGATGAAATCCACCTCGCCATTCAGCATGTGGCACTCGCGTACTAACGACCATCCGCGACAACGCTCTTCAAAAGCCGACAAGTCGGCTTCGGCTTGGCTGTTGAGCCCAACCATGGCGAAAACTTGAACTTCAAATCCCAGTTCACGAGAATCCACATCAGCATGGTAACCACGAATATAACCGGATTCCTCCAAGGTCCGCACCCGACGCAGACACGGCGGAGCCGAAATCCCAACGCGCTTGGCCAGCTCAACGTTGGTCATACGTCCGTCAGCCTGAAGCTCAGCAAGGATCTTTCGGTCAATGGGATCAAGCCGTGTACCGGGCATGCAATATTCTCCATGAAATTTGCAGTTCTTATAGCAGCAAGTCGGCAATGCGCAATTATATTTCGCGTGACGCTACGATCGTTTCAAGAGCGTGCGTCTTATGCACCATGATTTGAAGTCATAGCCGCCATGTCAGGGGTTTTCGTTCGGCCTGTGCGAGTCTATATCCCTTGCCTAACGCGAAATCGCAAGCATGGGTGGGAAATATGGGCGAGACCAAACACACGAAGGTTCTGATCATTGGATCGGGACCAGCTGGCTACACCGCAGGCGTTTATGCAAGCCGCGCCATGCTGTCACCAATCTTGGTGCAGGGTATCGAGCCAGGCGGTCAGTTGACCACAACAACCGAAGTTGAAAACTACCCGGGCTTCACCGAAGTTCAGGGGCCTGACCTGATGATCAAAATGCAGGAACACGCGCAAGCGATGGGCTGCGAAATCATCGGCGACATCATCACTGAGCTCGACACCGAAAGCCGCCCCTTTGTGGCGAAGGGCGACAGCGGCACGACCTACACAGCGGATGCTGTTATCCTTGCAACCGGCGCACGCGCCAAGTGGCTGGGGCTGGACAGCGAAGAGAAATTCAAAGGGTTCGGCGTTTCTGCCTGCGCGACATGTGACGGCTTCTTCTATCGCGGACAAGAGATCGTGGTCATCGGTGGCGGCAACACCGCCGTCGAAGAAGCGCTCTTCCTGACGAACTTTGCTTCCAAAGTGACTTTGATCCACCGGCGCGATGAACTGCGCGCAGAAAAGATCCTGCAAGAGCGCCTGTTCAAGAATGAAAAAATTGAGACTCTCTGGTTCCATGAACTGGAAGAAGTTATCGGCACCGATGCGCCTCTCGGCGTAACCGGCGTAAAAGTCAAACACACCAAAACTGGCGAGATTAACGAGATCCCATGTGCCGGTGTCTTTGTTGCGATCGGTCATGCTCCGGCAACCGAACTCGTGAAAGACGTGCTAGAGACCCACAATGGAGGCTATGTCAAAGTTGAAGCTGGCAGCACACGAACCTCGATCCCAGGTATTTTCGCAGCGGGCGACCTGACAGACCATGTATATCGTCAGGCGGTGACCTCTGCGGGCATGGGCTGTATGGCAGCTTTGGACGCTGAAAAGTTCCTCGCTGAGAGCGAGTGACGCTTCAGGCGCATATTAAAACTGTGGTGGGGCGCTTCTGGCGCGCCACCTTTATCGGACAAGAACATCACCTTTTGTCCCCCGCCCAAGCCCCACGCGGACGATGGCACCACTCCCATCAAAAAACTCTGTATCTCTCTGGCACTCCTGACGGGTGCCGTATTGCAGTAAAAGCCTATCAGCGTTCAGATGATCCTCCGCGTCGAATTTTTCCCATCGATGTAAAGCAGGCGCGCGTTCTGGATTTAAGAAAACCTGAAACACGCGAAGCCTGCGCGACCACTTTGGCTGAGATGCACGTCTTTTGGGCCGACTTACACGCGGCAGACCAACACTCTCCTACTTGGGAGGTCAGCGATGCCGCAAGAGCGCTTGGTGTTGACGGTCTTCTTACACCCTCGCGATCACGCCCCGACCTGACGCATCTTACACTCTTTGAGTGGAATCAACCGGAGGCACCGCAGGTTTCATTGGCTGGAAAGCCCATCGATTTTTAGAGATATTCCGGGAAATCATTCTAAATCTGCCCCAAAAGTCTCAAACAAGGAAAAAGACTTTCCTTGAAACAGATATTTGAGAAACACCTTCCTCACGAACAGCGATGACGACAGGAGGCTGTTTTTGTTCCCGTTGCAGCGCCGCAACATCGTTTCTTTCCGCGAATTTGCCCCATTTTTTTCTTTATTGAGACTCTGAGCTGTGTGATATGTTCACGCGTGAACACACATTGAGCCGAGCATAATGACAGCCCCAAAGGGAAAAAACGGTTTTGCTGAGGAAGACCTCCTCTTCCGCCTTCTGCGCCAGCTGGACACAGCGCCAGAGGCCTCTCAGCGTGCAACCGCAGAAGCCCTCGGGATTTCATTGGGACGCCTGAATTCACTGCTGCGAAATGCCGTTGAAAGCGGCCACATCAAAATCAGTGAACGCGACGGCCCGGACAAACGCCAACGTTTCGCTTACGCGCTGACCCCAAAAGGGGCCACGGCCAAGACCCGCCTAACCGACGCCTTTCTTGCCAGAAAATTCGCTGAATATGACGCTTTGCATGCAGAGCTGACCGGCACGACCTCTGGCTTTAATCCTTTGAAATCAAGGACCAAAATCATGCAAAGTAACTTTGCTCCAATCCCAGAACTCTTCGTCTCTTACGAGAGCGCGCAGAAGATGAAAGTCGAGGCTGCCGATCTGACCAGCCACGACCTGACACCACGCCAAATCTGCGATCTGGAACTCCTGATGAATGGTGGCTTCAACCCGCTGAAAGGTTTTCTGACCGAAGAAGACTACGACGGCGTGGTCGAAAACATGCGTCTCGCGGATGGCTCTCTCTGGCCAATGCCCATCACATTGGACGTGTCCGAGAACTTCGCCGCCTCAGTCGAGCTTGGCCAAGACATTGCCCTGCGCGACCAAGAGGGTGTGATCCTTGCCACCATGACCGTGACAGACCGTTGGGAGCCAAACAAATCCCGCGAGGCAGAGAAGGTCTTTGGTGCGGATGACGATGCCCACCCAGCCGTAAACTACCTGCACAACCAAGCAGGCAAGATTTACCTTGGCGGTCCGATTGTTGGTATTCAGCAACCGGTCCACTACGACTTCAAAGCGCGTCGCGATACACCAAACGAATTGCGCGCCTACTTCCGCAAAATGGGCTGGCACAAGGTTGTGGCCTTCCAAACCCGCAACCCGCTGCACCGCGCGCACCAGGAACTGACCTTCCGCGCCGCCAAAGAAGCTGAGGCTAACCTTCTGATCCACCCTGTTGTTGGCATGACCAAGCCGGGCGATGTGGATCACTTCACCCGCGTTCGCTGCTATGAAGCTGTGCTGGATCAATACCCGTCTTCCACCACCAATATGTCATTGCTAAACCTCGCAATGCGAATGGCTGGCCCGCGCGAAGCGGTTTGGCACGGTCTGATCCGCAAAAATCACGGCTGCACGCATTTCATCGTTGGCCGCGACCACGCCGGCCCGGGCAAAAACAGCCAGGGTGAAGATTTCTACGGCCCATATGACGCTCAGGACTTGTTCCGTACCCATGAAGAAGAAATCGGCATCACCATGGTTGATTTCAAACACATGGTCTACGTGCAGGAACGTGCGCAATACGAGCCAAATGATGAGATCGAAGATCGCGACGATGTCACCATTCTGAACATCTCCGGCACTGAATTACGTCGCCGCCTGGCGGAAGGTCTGGAAATCCCTGATTGGTTCTCCTTCCCGCAAGTGGTTGCAGAACTGCGCAAGACAAAACCGCCACGCTCGAAACAGGGTTTTACCGTTTTCTTCACTGGTTTCTCTGGTTCGGGCAAATCCACCATCGCCAATGCCTTGATGGTCAAGCTGATGGAGATGGGTGGCCGCCCTGTGACACTGCTGGATGGTGACATCGTGCGGAAAAATCTCAGCTCTGAACTGGGCTTTTCCAAAGAACACCGCGACCTCAACATCCGCCGCATCGGCTATGTCGCCTCTGAGATCACCAAAAATGGCGGCATCGCCCTTTGTGCACCAATTGCGCCATATGCGACCACGCGCCGTGCCGTCCGCGAGGATATCGAGCAATTTGGCGCCTTCGTGGAAATCCACGTAGCAACCAGCATTGAAGAATGTGAACGTCGTGACCGCAAAGGCCTCTACAAACTGGCGCGCGAAGGCAAGATCAAGGAATTCACCGGCATCTCAGACCCTTACGATGTGCCTGAATCCCCGGAGCTGCGCCTTGAGACCGAAAACACAGAGGTCGACCACTGCGCGCATCAGGTGATCCTGAAGCTGGAAAGCATGGGGCTTATAAAAGCGTAGGCCAGAGACATTTCAAAAAAGAAAACGCGGCTCAACTGAGCCGCGTTTTTTTGTTTACGAAACCGCCAGCGGTGTCTGGTCGCCCTTTTCCAACTCCCTTGCAGGGACAAGAAAAGGCAGATCCTTTAGTGTACAGTCACCGGCGCATAGTCATTTTGACGCGCCAGAGCAAAAGCCAATCCGCGATCTTTCACCAGCGCAAGGCGCTCACCATCAGAGGCTGCATGCACGGCATAAAGATGGTCGGTGCCTTTCACCTCTTCCTGTAGATCATCAGGCAGATCGGCAATATCCACTTCTCGGATGTAGACCATGCGATCATGGGTCAACGCGTCGATATTCACTTTGCTGTTCATCGCTTACCCCTTCTTGATTTGAATAGTTTGAACCACGGTCTCTGGACGCGAGCGGGTCAAATCGACATGAAGCAACCCGTTTTCCATGGCCGCTTCTCCAACCTCGACCCCGTCTGCCAAGACAAAAGACCGCTGAAACTGACGTGCTGCGATTCCCCGGTGCAGGAACACACGGTCGGCCCCGTCATCGGTCTGACGACCCCGGATCACCAGTTGGCGATCTTCCACGGTGATCGACAGGTCTTCCTCTGCAAACCCCGCAACTGCAAGCGTGATCCGATAGGAATAATCCGACGTTTGTTCAATGTTAAAAGGAGGATAGCCTTCGTTTCCAGTCTTCGCTGTGCGCTCCAGAAGGCGCTCCAGCTGCTCAAAACCCAGCATGTGGGGGTAAGACCCCAATGTCATCTTGCTCATCGACACGTCCTTTACGTAAAGCGACCGTGATAGTTCTGGGCCCCGTTATGGCGACCCCTTCAAGATCAATATGGGCATGGCAGATATCGAGCGCAAGGGCTTTGCTCTTGCACGTCAAAAGGGTATTCTTTCAACAATAGCAAAGAGTCAGCACGAAGACCCAGGGGCCCCAATGAACGCACAGAACGATCTGTCCATGAAAACCAACGATGTTCTACGCGTGGAACTCGAGGTTTTCCGGCAGGAACATCGCGATTTGGATGAGGCCATTTCGGCTCTGGTTGAGCGTGGAATAAGCGATCAGCTGACAATCCAGCGTTTGAAAAAGCAGAAACTGCGTCTGAAAGATAAAATCGCCCATATCGAAGACCGTTTAACGCCAGATATCATTGCCTAAGGGGGCAATCCCGCTATAGTGCGCGCTCCTTTCAAAGAGGCGGATATGACGGACATTAAAGTGGGAATCATCATGGGCAGCCAATCCGATTGGCCCACCATGAAAGAGGCAGCTGACGTGCTGGATGAATTGGGCGTTGCTTACGAGAAAAAAATCGTCTCAGCCCATCGCACCCCTGACCGCCTTTGGGACTATGGCAAGACCGCGGTAGACCGCGGCCTGCAGGTGATCATCGCAGGTGCTGGCGGGGCTGCCCACCTCCCAGGTATGATGGCCTCTAAAACGCGCGTTCCCGTTGTTGGCATTCCAGTTCAGACCCGTGCACTTTCGGGCGTCGACAGCCTCTATTCGATCCTGCAAATGCCACGCGGCTTCCCGGTTGCCACCATGGCTATTGGCGCAGCGGGCGCTAAAAACGGTGGCCTGATGGCCGCCGGTATCCTTGCGCTACAAGACGAAGCGCTTGCCAAACGTCTGGATGACTGGCGCGACGCCTTGTCAGCCTCAATTGCGGATGAACCAGTCGATGAGTAATCCCCTCCCTTTAGGTAGCACCATCGGTATTCTTGGTGGCGGCCAGCTTGGTCGCATGCTCTCGGTTGCAGCCTCCCGTCTGGGCTACAAGACCCACATCTTTGAACCCGGCGCGAATCCTCCTGCGAGCCATGTGGCTGATCAAGTGACCACAGCGGCGTATGAAGACAAAGCCGCCCTGCTGGCATTTGCGCAGTCGGTTGATGTAATCACCTATGAGTTTGAAAACATCCCAACGTCTGCGTTGGATATTCTTGAAATCCACCGCCCGATCCGTCCGGGCCGCGAAGCGCTTCGGGTGAGCCAAGACCGGATCACCGAAAAAGAATTCCTCTCTGATCTGGGATTGCAGGTGGCCCCTTTCGCCGCCGTTCAAACCGCTGAAGAGCTCTCCGAAGCGCTCGATACAATCGGGACGCCGTCGATCTTGAAAACCCGTCGTTTTGGCTATGATGGCAAAGGCCAGGCGCGTTTGAATTCGGATGCGGATGCACCAGCAGCACTGGCGGATATGGCTGGATCTCCCTCTGTGCTGGAAGGCTTTGTAAAATTCAGCCACGAGGTTTCTGTGATCGCAGCGCGCGGCGTCACAGGTGAGGTTGCTTGCTTTGATCCCGGTGAGAACGTGCACGTTGGAGGCATCCTGCGCACGACTACCGTGCCTGCCAATTTGCCAGGCAGCATGCGCATGGATGCTGTTCTGATCGCCTCCAAGATTCTGAATGCATTGGACTATGTTGGCGTCATGGGGGTGGAGCTTTTTGTGACCGCTGGGGGCCTTGTCGTAAATGAAATCGCCCCGCGTGTGCATAACTCTGGCCATTGGACGCAAAACGGCTGTGCGGTTGATCAATTTGAACAGCACATTCGCGCAGTCGTGGGCCTGCCGCTGGGCGATGGCAAACGCCATTCAGATGTGGTCATGGAGAACCTGATTGGCGAGGACATGGAGAAAGTGCCCGCGCTGCTCAAAGAGCCCCATGTCGCGGTGCATCTCTACGGCAAAGCCGAAGCCAAGACTGGGCGCAAAATGGGTCACGTTAACCGCGTGTCCCCAAGCGCATAAGCGTTCAAAGCGGCGGGTCCGGTGTCAGACCTTCTTGATCGGACCATCCCCCGCCGCTTCTAGGACGCCTTTTCTGTGGATTGCGTGACCGTAACTAGTGAAGCAGGCGCTCTGCCACACCACCTGTGAGATGTGAAAATCGCCCGGCCACCATTGTAGCCTCAATCCGTCGTGTTTCAGGATTTAGGATCACAAGATCCGCTCGAAGACCGCTTTCCAATCGGCCACGATCTGAAAGTCCAAGAAGCCGCGCAGGCCCTTCTGAAACAAGTTTCCAGGCGGTTTCCAATGGTAGTACTTGATCATCCACCAAACGAAAGGCTGCCTGCTTTAGCGCTGGATAGTGATAATCAGATGCCAGCGCATCACAATATCCTGACGCGATGACCTCCGCCGCTGAAACCTTGCCGGAATGAGATCCTCCCCGCACCACGTTCGGGGCACCCAATATCACCTGACCAGCCCCATCTTTCGCGGCCTTAGCCGTTTCGATCGTTTCAGGGAATTCTGAGAGCGAGATACCCATATCCTGGAACAGGCCACGTGCTTCGGGCGTGTCGTCGTCGTGACTTCCTAGCAAAACATCCTTTTTAATCAGTCGCTTCGCCAAAGCAGCCAGAGCACCGGTCACATCCTCTGATCGAGCATGTAGCGCCTTCAAAAGCTCCAAATGCGCCTCCGGACTACGTCCGCTTTTTAATGCCTGCCCTGTGTGTCTGGGTGGGCGCTTCCCCTTGTTGAGCGCGTCATGCGGCAGGTGATCATTGAAGACCACATAGGGCACGTTGAAAGCGTCAATCAGCTCTTCGAACACAGAATAGTCGTCTAACAAATGGGTCTCAAACCGCATCTGTATGCGCGTGTCTGTCAACATTTCACAACCGCGATGAGCCTCTAGAAAACGCCGAGCGAACTCAGGTCCGCGCATACCGCCTTCCCAGCTATAGAATTGAGCCAATGTCGCGGTCGCAATGCCATTGGCGGCGAGCTCCGCATCTGCGGACATTAAGCCCTGCCCCAAATCTCTCAACGCACCCCGGCGCGGCGCCAGATGTCTCTCAAACCCATCGCCATGAACATCAACCATTGCAGGCAAGATCCAATAACCTGACAGGTCCACACTTCGGGCATCTATTTCAGCAGCCAAAAGACCATCGGACACCGCAATCGGAGTTGGCTCCAAGCCGTTTGGTCCCAAGACTTCGGCATTTACAAAGCTGATGCGCATAAACAGTTCTTCTCGTTAGCTCGTGCTGCCAAAGGACATCAACACGCCTTCAAATATGAGTGGCTCCCAATGGGAGCCGTTTAGTGGTGGACCCATGTAAGAATACCCCGTCCATGGATCAGTCTTATTGATTTTGTTGAGAGACTCCAACACCCGGAAGCAAAAGGCGGTGATTTTGGATATTCACTGAGCGCGTTAAACCAGATCATGTCTACCGAAGGCGGCAGGTACGGA
Source organism: Cognatishimia activa (assembly GCF_026016445.1). NCBI lineage: Bacteria > Pseudomonadati > Pseudomonadota > Alphaproteobacteria > Rhodobacterales > Paracoccaceae > Cognatishimia > Cognatishimia activa. The sequence continues at coordinate 2,015,548 of NZ_CP096147.1, forward strand.
ATTCTACACAGGATGCCCAATATGGATGAGTTAAGTTTCACCTCTAAACCCAAGCTTTGGGATCAAGGCTTTTGGACTTAAACGACAACCGGCGGCGACAAATCGCAACGGTTTCGCAGAATCCTTCTCAATTTGGGAACGCCTCATCAGGCTCTCTTACACTGAGAGTTTACGTCTTTTTGCGGCTCGTTCTTCGCGGCGCGCTTGCTCCTGACCGTTACGGAAACTTTGTTCAACGAAGTCCATGTGAGCCCGCGCGGCTGCGTCTGCAGCGGCTCCATCGCCCAATATAATGGCCTCCACCATATCTTTGTGCTGTTGAAGCAGCGCCTCTCCAGTGCCATCCATAGTGCGCAGATATCGGCGGTTATAAAATACACCTTGCCGCGTCAGATCATAGACCGATGCCATCATGTGCATGAGAGTCGTATTCTGGCTCGCATCTACAATAGCTGTGTGTAGTCGGATATCAGCTTCCTGGGACGCTTCCATGTCGTCATCTTCCCAAGCCTTTTGCATCTGATTGATAATATCAGAAAGACGCTCCTTGTCAGACTTAGTTGCGCGTTCCGCCGCAAGTCGCGCAGCAAAAGCCTCCTGCTCGCGTCGATACTCCAGATAGTCATAAAAGGCATCACCATGACGGGCATATAGCGAAAGCAAAGCAGGAGACATTGCACGCCCTGTCAGCGTCGAGACAAACGTACCCTCCCCGTGCCGGACGGTCACAAGACCGTTACCTTCGAGTTCTTGCAGCGCTTCTCGGATTTTCGGACGCGACACGCCCATGGCTTCAGCAAGCTCTCTTTCTGATGGTAGTTTACGCCCCTCTTTCAGGATGCCATCAACGATCATCGACTCGATTTGATCAACCACTGCGTCTGAAATTGATTCGTGACCGACAGGTTCAAATGGGCTTTTTTCCGACATGATCCGTTGTCCTGAGCGCTTAGGTGAATTTTAAGTTGTAAAATTAGTTTACCACTAGAAGTCATTTATTCAAGCTGCAAATACCCAAAAATACGGATAAGAACAGAACCCATAAGCCATTGAAATGCATAATTAACAGAAATTCACATCAGAAATAAGTGGTTTCTTTGTATTTTCAACACCCGCTCAAATCCGAACGATAACGACCATCAGTGGTAAATTAATTTGTTGACTGAATCCTGAGGTAAACATTATTTACCAATTTGAGCCGTTAGCTCGGATATTTCGATCGTTGGAGGAGATACGATGAAAAAGACCCTTACTTCCCTGGCCGTCGCCGCAACGCTGGTTGCCGCGCAGGGCGCTACCGCTGCCGACAAAATCCTTTTGAAAACCCCAATTGCGTTTTCGACGTCTTTGCCAGGTCTGGGTTCCCCAATCCCACGCGTTGCTGAACAACTGGACCTGATGTCCGGTGGCACGCTGAAAATGAAAGTTTATGAGCCAGGCAAACTGGTTCCGCCATTTGAAATTCTAGACGCAGTGTCTTCCGGCAAAATCAATTCCGGCTACACAACAGCGGGTTACTGGGCGGGTAAAATCCCAGCGGCACCTCTGTTCTCTGCAGTTCCGTTTGGTCCTGAAGCCGGTGAATACATGGCGTGGCTCTACTACGGCAACGGCATGAACCTCTATCAGGAGATGTACGACCAAGCGGGCTTCAACGTGAAAGTTCTGCCATGTGCTGTGATCGCACCTGAGACTTCCGGTTGGTTCGCAAATGAAATCAACAGCCCAGAAGACCTTGATGGCCTGAAAATGCGCTTCTTCGGTCTGGGTGGTAAAGTCATGCAGAAACTGGGTGTTGCAACATCCCTGTTGCCAGGCGGCGAAATCTTCCCTGCGCTGGAAAAAGGTGCGATTGATGCGACCGAATTCTCCATGCCTGCGATCGACGCGCGTCTTGGCTTCCACAAGCTGGTGAAGTTCAACTACTTCCCAGGCTGGCACCAGCAAGCGACCGTATTTGAGCTCCTGGTCAACAAAGACGTCTGGAACGAAGCCTCTGACCAGCACAAAGCCATCATCGAAAACGCATGTAAAGCCTCCATGGCGGACAGCTTTGCGGAAGGCGAAGCCATCCAGCACGCGGCTCTGATCGATAACGTTGAGAACAACGGCGTATCCATCAAGACTTGGAACGACGAGATGCTGTCCACCTTCCGCACCACTTGGGAAGAAGTGGCCGCAGAAGAAGCTGGCAATGATGAGTTCTTCGCAAAGGTTCTCGCGGATCTGACAGACTTCCGTGACGGCTATGCGGTCTGGAAAGAAAACGCATTCCTCCCTCGCAAGTAATCTACACTTGCATCCCTGTTGGGGCGACCTCCCTTAGTCGCCCCATTTTTCTAACTGATTTTTAGCGAAAACAATGGGCCCATGGCCCCTGGAGGAGGAAGCTATGGCCACTCTGAACGCGCCCGAAACCGATCCAATCGACGTCTACGAGCACATTCTTGAACAAGAAGAGCGTGACACTCAGGCGGTTGCAGTCGGCATCGACACAATGGTCAAAGGTGTCGGCAGTGTTGTGATGTGGGCCAATGTGCTGCTGATCGCTGCCATCGTTTCACAGGTTACGCTTCGCTACCTGTTTGATCTGAACTTCCCCAAGCTCGACGAAATCCAATGGCATTTCTATGGGCTCGTCACTATGGTCGGAATCTCTTATGCGCTGGTGACAGATAGCCACGTCCGCGTCGACCTGTTGCATATGCAGTTGAGCGCCCGTGCACGCCGCGTGATCGAGATCATCGGCATTTTGGCGCTTCTGGTGCCTTTCATCTATCTGATGGTCGATCAGGGCTATGATTATTTCTACGAAAGCTGGCGCGTGAATGAACGCTCTGACAGCCCAACCGGCCTGCCTGCACGCTGGGCGTTAAAAGCGGTTATTCCAGTGAGCTTTGCTCTGCTCGGCTTCGCTGCACTTGCCCGCCTGATCCATGATGTACACGCTCTCTACGTGAACTATGAAGATGAGCGCGAAGGCAAAGGCCTGCGCCTGATCCTCTGGGCTGTGATCGGATTTGGTCTTGTTGCAACTGCGCTGACATTCCTTGTTGAAACCACTGAAGAAAAACTCGTCATCGCGATGTTCCTGACTTTCATCGCGCTTCTGTTCACGGGTTTCCCGGTCGCTTGGACATTGGCTGGCGTGGGTGTCGCCTATTGCGGTATCGCCTTCCTCTTTGACAACGGCATGATGAACTGGACAGGGCTGGAAGAGACCCTGACCGGGCTGGATTATCTGACCCTCGGTGCTGTGGTGAACCGTGTCTACGCCACCATGTCAAACGCCGTGCTTGTTGCCCTGCCGATGTTCATCTTCATGGGGTTGATGCTCGATGAAAGTGGCGTTGCAGAACGCCTGATGACTTCCATGCAGCGTCTGTTTGGTACCGTGCGCGGTGGCCTTGCAATCACGGTGACCATGATCGGTATCATCCTTGCGGCCTCCACCGGCATCATCGGTGCCTCCGTTGTGCTGCTGGGTGTTCTGTCTCTGCCATCCATGATGGAGCAGAAGTATAATCCGTCCCTGGCAGCAGGCGTGGTGTCCGCATCCGGTACTTTGGGCATTCTGATCCCGCCATCGATCATGTTGGTGATCATGGCTGATCAGATGGCGCTCTCCGTTGGCGATCTGTTTATGGCTGCTGTCTTCCCTGGCATCATCATCGGTGGCCTGTATCTGACCTACATCTTCATCATCGCGCTGGTGAAACGAGATGTGGCTCCAGTGCCAGAAGGTGCGACGCGTCCGGATTGGGCAGCAGTCAAAGACGTATTGATCGCTGTACTCCCAACCTTGGGTCTGATCCTCGCTGTGCTGGGGTCGATCTTTGCAGGTCTGACCACGCCAACAGAAGCGTCCGGCATCGGTGCCTTCGGCGCAACATTGCTGGCGCTTGGCTACCGCAAACTGACCCTGCGCAAGCTGGTGAACGTGCTGAAGTCCACCTTCAACACAACCGCCTATATCTTCGCGATCTTCCTTGGCGCGACGGTCTTCTCTTATGTGTTGCGTGAACTTGGCGGGGACGAACTCATCGAAGCCATGATCCACGGCACAGGCCTCGGACCAAATGGCACGGTCATTGCGATCCTCTTCATCGTCTTCCTGCTCGGCTTTGTGCTGGACTGGATTGAGATCACCCTGATCGTATTGCCGCTGATGCGCCCAATCGTGAATGGTCTGGGTCTCGATATCCCCGGCTTTGACGCGATCGATGAACCATCCTTGGTCTGGTTTGTGATCCTTGTCGCGGTGACACTGCAGACAAGCTTCCTGACACCGCCCGTGGGATTTGCACTCTTCTACCTCAAAGGCGTGTGCCCTCCAGAGATCAAGCTGATGGACATCTACAAAGGCATCATCCCATTTGTGCTGTTGCAGTTGACCGGTCTGGCCCTTGTGTTCCTCTGGCCCGCCTTGGCGACTTGGCTGCCATCCGTGGCCTATTAATTCATCACTGTGACTAGGCCTGCCCGAAGTGGTGGGCCTAGTCCCTTAAATACGTGGCAATAGGAACTGCTATCCAAAGCTGCATTGAATTTCGATAAGTTACTTTAGGTTACGGTAATCGCTGCGCTGCTATGCGCACCGGTGCACAGACGCGTTAAGGCCTATGAACTTTCAATGAGCCTCCCCATCTGAACTGGTCCACCGCTATGTTTAGGAAACGGAGGACCAAGAATGACAAACAAGCGACCGAAGCCCGAGGAGATTGTCTCGAAGTTACGGCAGGTTGAAGTTCTGATGGGGCAAGGCATGCCTCGTCTGGATGCGATCAGACAGATTGGCGTTGTTGAACAGACCTGTTACCGCTGGCGCAAGCAATACGGTGGAATGGGCGTGGATCAGTTGAAGGAACTGAAGCGACTACAGAAGGAGAACGATCGGCTGAGACGAGCAGTGTCGGACCTGACGCTCGACAAGTTGATCCTCACGGAAGCAGCAAAGGGAAACTTCTGAGCCCCGCTCGCCGTCGTGCCTGCATCGAACATGTGCGCCGCCAGTGCAAAGTATCTGAGCGCAGGGCCTGCCGTGTGCTGGGACAACATCGCTCGACACAGAGGCACGTCCCGAGGGGTCGTGCTGATGAAGAGCAGTTGGTTGCGGATATGATTGAACTGACCAGGCAATATGGTCGATATGGCTACCGTCGGATTGCGGCTTTGCTGAGGGAGGCGGGTTGGTCAGTCAGCGATGGGCGCATCGAACGACTATGGCGACGAGAGGGGCTAAAGGTTCCGCATAAGCAACCAAAGAAGGGGCGGCTCTGGCGGAATGATGGATCATGCGTGCGGCTGCGACCAGAGTATCGCAATCACGTCTGGTCCTATGACTTCGTTCACTGCCGGACAGATGACGGCAAGGTCTTCCGGACGCTGAACATCATTGATGAGCACAGCCGGCAATGCTTGGCGATCAAGGTAAAGCGGAAGTTGAACGTCTGTAGACGTGATTGATGCACTGACAGATCTGTTCATCATGCGCGGGGCGCCTGCCTTCATACGCTCAGACAATGGCCCTGAGTTCGTGGCTCAAGCTGTCCGGGACTGGATCGCGGCCGTGGGCTCCAAGACCGCCTATATCGAGCCTGGCTCACCCTGGGAGAACGGATACTGCGAAAGCTTCAATGGCCGGTTCCGGGACGAACTGCTCAACGGGGAGATTTTCTATACCCTGCGGGAAGCCCAAATCCTGATCGAAGAATGGAACCTCTCGGGACATTGCGATGCAATGCCCTGCCAGTCAGTGGAAAACACTACAACACAAAACGACCACACAGTGCATTGGGCTACCGCCCACCGGCACCAGAGGCCATCATCCCGATGGAAAGCAGGCCAATCATGCACTAACAATCAACTTGGACCAGTCAGATGAGGCTGCTCATCATTACGCGGGGCTAATGCCTTGATAGCGGCCATTGGCTTTCAAACCATTGGGGTAACTTTGAATTAACGAGATCGTGCGCATTTACCGTCGCGCAATGAGACTCGGCAATTGTCCGCATTAGATAAAGTTAGTGATCACGAAGCCTCAGGCATTCTGCACAATTTGATCATTTCAAATTTAGTCACGAAATCACTTCCATCTCTATTCTTCCCTGACCAAACCAAAACTACCTTAGGGTAACTTCATCTAATGTGACCTAGTTCGTTTATCGTACTGCTAGTTCGCGGCGAGCTGATGGCGCCAACACGACGTAAACGCTCACCCTATCGGGTTGCCGCAGCTCCAAACGCCACGAACGATAGGCAGCCCCTTCTGAACTCGAATGCGCAAAATGTCTCCTCGTAGACCGACGCTAAGACTTCCGCGATCAGCTAGGTTCGCAGCTCTTGCAGGATTGGCAGTCACAGCCGCAAGCGCGCGTGGCAGGTCATTCCAAATCTCAGCCAGTTTGAATGCTGACAACAACAGCGCTGAAGGCACATAGTCAGAAGAGACGATGTCCAGAAGATCGTGTTTGGCGAGCTCTTCAGCGGCAACGTTGCCGGAATGCGATCCCCCGCGGATGAGGTTAGGCGCACCCATCATTACCGCAATGCCTTGTTCGCGACAGGCGGCAGCGGCTTCAAGCGTGGTGGGGAATTCGGCAAAGCTTACGCCGTTTGCCATTGAGGTGATAACCTGATCGCGCGTCGTGTCGTCATGGCTTGCGAGAACCGCGCCAAGTCGCTTTGCCTCAGCAACGGCCCCTTTTTCGTGCTTTTCCCCGAAGCGTTTTTGCAGGCCTAAGAGGTTTTCTACGTGCTCTTCGAATTCTGCGTCATTCATACCGCGTTTTTTTGCAACATATGTTTTCAACGCCGTTAAATCACGGAATTGCCGTTGGCCCGGCGTGTGATCCATCAGGCTGACAATGCCGATCCGATCATCAGGTGAGAAAGCTGCGAGTTCATCAAGCAAGGTCTCTGAACAGATTTCTGCCCGCAGGTGCAGAAAGTGACTGATCTTAAACATGCCTTCTGCGCGGGCTTCGAGCAGCTCATCTGCCAGCTTGCGCGCATAGTCGATATAGCGCCCTTTCCCGCTGTGAATGGACCCGACACGCATCGCGTCGAAAACTGTGGTGATGCCAACGGAGGCGAGTTCCGCGTCGTGGGCGAGCAGCGCAGGAAGGTGCGGCCAGTCCACTTCTGGGCGCGGTTCCATGTGTCGCTCTACGTTGTCCGTATGTAATTCCACCAGACCGGGCGTGACGAAATCACCGCCACAATCAATCGCCCCAGTTGGGCAATGATCCCCCTCGGCAATATCGCTGATTACGCCATCTTCGATCGTGATAGCGCCATGGATAACGTTATCAGCCAGCACCAGCTGCGCGTTTGCGAGACACAGCGCTCCTGCGGGTTCTGCGTTGTTCGAAACGGCCAAGGAAGATGTTGGAATATGCGTGTTCATAGCGTTGCCTCGCTGCGCAATTTGAGGTCTGACTTTAGGAGTTCGCAAGCGCTTGCGACCGTCTCTTCAAGCGGGCCATCATTTGAAATATGCACCACATCCAAGTCGTCCGGCAGCGATTTCACCGCTTGCGCAAGGCGCTTAGCGATCTGATCGTCTGTTTCGCGACCCCGAGCGGCCAGGCGTTTGGCCAAGGTGTCAGGGGTTGCGGTGATGTTCAGAACAAGAAAATGCGGGAAGATCGCAGCGGCATCACTCAGCGCTTTGCGGGAAAAATTCGCGAGGCAGTTTGTGCCAGACGCGACTTTCTGTTTGATCTCAGTAGGAATACCATATCTCAAATCATGCGCGCCCCAATGCACGGCAAATGCCCCATTTGCTGCCATGGTGTCGAACTCATCGACTGAAACAGCTTGGTAATCTTCACCGCCAAGTTCCGGTGCGCGGGTTATGACCCGCTTCACTCGGTGAAGATCAGGCGCTGCCGCACAAATGCCGCCCATGACGCTGTCTTTGCCAACCCCAGATGGGCCAACGACAGCGATCAGACGCCCATATGTCTCTGAGCTCGTCACGCAGCCAGTCCTGGTGTGAATTGACTTACATCAATTTCGCGATCACACACGCGATCGCGCGCGGCTTCATCGTGGAAAATCCCAATGATCGCGGCACCGCGCACCTTCGCTTCTTCAATCAGCGACAAAACCACCTCGCGGTTCGTGGCATCAAGGCTAGCGGTTGGTTCGTCAAGCAGCATCGCAGGATAGCTATGTGCAAAACCACGTGCGATATTGACCCGTTGTTGCTCGCCACCTGAGAAGGTCGTCGGAGACAATGCCCAGAGGCGTTCCGGGATATTGAGTTGCGAAAGCAGAGATTTCGCGCGCATCTCTGCGTCTTCGGCAGATACACCAACTGCACGCAAAGGCTCAGCAACAACATCCAATGTCGGTACACGCGGCACGACGCGTAGGAATTGGCTGACATAGCCAAGGACTTCCCGTCGCAGAGTGATGATCTCACGCGGTTTGGCCTGCACAATGTCGATGTCGCCAATGCAAATTTTCCCGGCCTGCGTCAGGTAGTTGCCGTAGATCATGCGCATCAATGTGGACTTACCGGCCCCTGATGCACCTGTCAGCGCAACGCACTCACCCTTGGCGACACTTAGGGACACACTGTTGACCACTTCGATCACCGCGCTGCCTTGGTTATGAAGAGTGAAGGTCTTGGAAACGTTAGAAAGTTCAATCATGGTCATACCTGCAAAACGGAGCTGACAAGCAATTGCGTATAGGCGTGTTGAGGATCATCCAGCACCTGATCCGTGAGGCCCGTTTCGACCACATGACCAGACTTCATGACCATCAGGCGATCTGCCAAAAGGCGAACGACGGCTAAATCATGTGTCACGATGATCGCCGACAACCCGAGGTCGCGCACAAGGCTGCGCAGCAAATCCAACAAGCGCGCCTGAACGGACACATCCAAGCCACCGGTCGGTTCATCCATGAAGACCAAACGTGGGCCAGTCACCAAATTGCGCGCAATTTGCAGTCTTTGCTGCATACCGCCAGAGAATGTTGTCGGGCGGTCATCAACGCGATCTTCGGAAATCTCGACGCGACCCAGCCAATTGACCGCTTCCTCACGAATGTCACCGTAATTGCGCGCGCCAACAGCCATGAGGCGTTCGCCGACGTTGCCCCCGGCGCTGACACCCATCCGCAGGCCATCGCGTGCATGCTGGTGCACGAAAGCCCAATCTGTGCGTCCAAGCATGCGGCGCTCTGGTTCGCTCATTTTCAGTGTGTCTTTGGGGCCATCAACGCGGGTGTCAAAAATCACTTCGCCTTTATCGGTCGCCGTATGACCCGCGAGGCAACTCAAGAGCGTCGATTTGCCAGACCCGGATTCACCGACGATGCCCATGACCTCGCCGGGATAGAGATCAAAGCTAACATTCGTGCAGCCAATGTTCGCGCCATAGTATTTGGCAACATCTTTGACAGACAATAAGGGCGTCATGCTGCGCTCTCCTCATTTGCTGGATCGGTCATTTCGCCTGTGTGGCCTTCGGCACGGCGCCCTTCGCAATAATCGGTGTCTGAGCAGACAAACATGCGGCCACCATTGTCGTCGGTGATGACCTCATCCAAGTAGCTGTGTTCCGATCCACAAAGCGCACAGCGATGTGGGGCTTTGGACGGATCAAACGGGTGGTCTTCGAAATCGAGGCTTACGACCTTGGTGTAAGGTGGCAGTGCATAGATGCGTTGTTCGCGCCCCGCCCCAAACAACTGGATGCCAGCCATCTCCATCTTTGGGTTATCAAACTTAGGGATCGGTGACGGGTCCATTACATAGCGCCCCTCAACCTTCACCGGATAGGCATAGCTCGTCGCAATATGACCGTGCTTGGCGATGTCTTCATAAAGTTTCACATGCATGAGGCCATATTCCTCAAGCGCGTGCATTTTCCGCGTTTCGGTTTCACGCGGTTCCAGGAAACGCAGTGGTTCTGGAATGGGAACCTGATAAACCAAGATTTGATTTTCCGTCAGTTCCTCTTCAGGGATGCGGTGGCGCGTTTGAATAACCGAGGCTTCCGAGGTGGACGTTGTGGTTTCAACACCGGCGGTTTTTTCAAAGAACTGGCGAATGGACACTGCGTTTGTTGTGTCGTCCGCACCTTGGTCGATGACCTTGAATGTGTCTTCTGGCGTCAGTGTGGCAGCAGACACCTGCACTCCCCCTGTGCCCCAACCATAGGGCATCGGCATTTCGCGAGAGGCAAAAGGCACCTGATACCCTGGGATCGCTAAGCCCTTCAGGATCGCACGACGGATCATGCGTTTGGTCTGTTCGTCTAGATAAGCAAAGTTGTAATCGCTCATAGCATCTGTCTTTCGCTCAAGGCCCGAGCAAGGGCATCTGCATCTGTGAAGTGAATGGCGTCCATACCAACAGCCCGCGCGCCTTCGACATTCTTTGGTGAGTCATCGATGAAAATGCAGTCCGCCGGTGACAGCCCAGCTCGCTCGCACAAAAGTTCATAAATCCGCGCTTCCGGCTTGAGCATTTTCTCCTGCCCGGACACGACGGTTACATCAAAAACCTGCCCCAGTTCCGGATGCACTTTCATGCCTTCCGGCCAAGTTTCTGCCGACCAATTGGTGATCGCGTGTATTGGCGTCCCGTTGGCCTTTAACTTGAACAGAATGTCCCATGTTCCCGGGACTTTTTGCGGCACAGTCAATGGATAACGGTCGACATATTCAGCGAAACGTTCACGATCCGCATCGTCAGCAATTTCTGTGGACATATCAGCGAAGGTTTCACCGCCGTCGCCCCGCAGATTGCGCGCATAAAAATCGACCTGATCTAGGAAATCTTCAGTGGCCTCTCGGGAGCCAAAGTCCTCCACCCAGGCGAGAACAGGATCCCATTGGATCAGCACATTTCCGATGTCAAAAACAACCGCCTTCATTCTGCGGCCTCCGGCACTGCACGCTCGATGGCTTCCCGCCGCAGTTTGCGGATCAGTTCAAGTTCTGACTGGAAATCCACATAGTGCGGCAGTTTGATGTGCTCAAGGAACCCGGTCGCTTGGATATTATCCCCGTGATAGAGTACAAATTCCGCGTCCTGTGCTGGCACGCCGACATTGTCTTCGCCAAGCTCTTCCCAGCGCAGCGCACGATCAACCAGCGACATAGAGATTGATTTGCGTTCGGATTGACCAAAGACCAAACCATAACCGCGCGTAAACTGTGGTGGTTCGGTTTTAGAACCGGTGAACTGGTTCACCGTCTCACATTCCGTCACTGTGATCTCGCCCAGATCAATGGCGAAACCCAGCTCTGGAATGTCCATTTCCACGGCGACTGCACCGATCCGAAGTTCGCCAACAAAGGCATGTGTGCGGCCGTACCCACGCTGGGTGGAATAGGCCATGCCCAGGGTGAAACCTTCGTCCGCTCGTGCCAAAGACTGCAAACGTAATGCTCGCTCTGCTGGGAGCTCAAGCGGTTCTCGGGTTAAATCCGGTGGCGTGTCGTCCGTCGCGACCTCGTCTTGGATCAGCCCTTCTTCGTTTAGGAACTCCGTGACATGTGGGACGGTATCCAAAACCGCCTCACGCTCTGCCGCTTCAATGGCTTCGCCATCAGCCGCCAGTTTGAAGTCCAGCAGGCGGTGCGTGTAGTCAAACGTCGGCCCCAAAACCTGCCCGCCCGGCAGATCTTTGTAGGTCGCCGAAATACGACGCTCACATTCCATCTCTGCCGTATCGATTGGGTTGGAGTTCCCAAAGCGCGGTAAGGTTGTCCGGTAGGCGCGGATCAAGAAGATGGCTTCGATCAGATCCCCGCGCGCTTGTTTGATTGCCAGCGCCGCGAGGTCAGGATCGTACAGAGACCCTTCTGCCATCACGCGATTGACCGCCAACTTTAGCTGTTCGCGAATTTGGGCAATGGAAAGCTCGGCGATAGATGTATCTCCGCGACGTTCCTCCGCCAGCCAGGCATGAGCATTTTCGATCGCGCGTTCACCGCCTTTGACCGCAACATACATCAGCGCACCTCCGTCGTGCGTGGCAGGGCCGCGATGCGGTCGCCACAGGTGAAGTAGAAATCCAAACCAAGCGGGAAGAGCGCGTGATTGCCTTGAAAAGCCGCGACTTCTGGCAGCGAAAGCGCAGCGCGGTCTTTGATGCCAGGGCCTTGTAGAACAGCCCCTTGGTTTTCCAGAATGTCGCTTTCAACGATCAAGCTTGCCGAGCGATCTGGGTATTCTGACGTGCCGATTTTGAATTGATTAAGCGGCGCAAGATCGCTCCAAGTTCCGACAGCAAAGTCGCATTCAGCAGCGCCAACCAAAGGCGCGCCGATGTGGAAGTTGATCCAGTTGCGGATCGGTTCGATATCCAGATCGCCTGCGAGGAAAATACCCGTGTCGGGGTCACACAACGTCAGCAGAACTGTTCCGGCCGCTTTTGACAGAGGTGCCGGAGGTTCCGCGCCTTGGATCGTTTCAATCGTGCCCGGCTTCGCCATGACCGTCATGATCTGACGGAAGGCGCGCGCGGACTCTGGAGCCGGATCAGCAAAACCGCCAGTGAGTTCAACAGCCTGCATCAGTCCTCTCCCCGCGCCATTGTGAAGAAATCGACCTTGGTTGCCGCAGCTTTACGGGCACGCTTGGCCTTGGCTTCTGCAATTTCAGTAGACAGCGGCGTCAGCACTTTGGTTCGCAGTTCCGCCGCGGCCTCGGTTTGCATCAGCGCGTCGATCAAAGCAGCGCTTTCAGCGTCTTCCTTGCGGCGGCCCTGTACGTAGCCGTGGCCAACTTCGCCGGACGCAAGTTTCAACGAGCAACGCGTGACGGTCATCTCACCCAGATTGAAAGGCGCGCCTGTGCCACCGGTACGGCCTCGAACCATGACGCTGCCGATTTCTGGCCTCCGCAGCCAATCGAATTTCGGCGCTTCTGTTTCCTTTGCAAAAAGCTTCGTCAGTGCCCCATCGGGTGACGTCGCCATCAGGCTCAACCAAGCTTTGCGCTCATTTTGTTGGATCTCTTGCATGATCTTAGCTGTGCCTCTCGACAAATCCGCAACTTACTATACAACTAGACATATATTCGCCGATTCCGGTGAGTCTGACCAGAAGAGTTTTGTGAAGTTTAGATGAAATGAGCCCGCAAACCCGACCTGCAAACCGTAGAACGCCCATCTGGCAAGCCATCGCAAATGCCTTGCGGTTGGACATTGCCGAGAACCGCTACAAGGCCGGTGACAAGCTGCCGACTGAGGCCGTCCTGTCGGAACGATTTGGTGTAAACCGTCACACCGTCCGTCATGCATTGTCTGCCTTGGTCGAAGAAGGCATCGTTCACACAAGGCGCGGCGCAGGGGCCTTTGTGAAGTCTGTTCCAGCCGAGTACCCGCTTGGGAAACGCATGCGGTTTCACCAAAATCTGCGCCAAGCTGGCCGCCTTCCGTCCAAACGGAACCTCAGCTTGGAAACACGACCTGCAACTGCGGAAGAGGCCGAACGGCTCCAACTCGAAACAGGTGATCTGATCTGCGTCAAACACGGGTTGAGCTTGGCTGATGGTCAGCCCATCGCAATTTCCGAAAGCCACTTTCCCGAAGCCCGCCTACCGGGTATCGCCCAAGCGCTTTCCGAAGAAACCAGCATCACCAAAGCAATGGCAAAAGTTGGCGTGTCCGATTTCACGCGCGCCAGCACACGGATCAGGGCGGTTTTGGCGGACGCTACTCAGGCCTTGCGGCTGCAAGTTCGGGAAGGTGCTCCCCTGCTCTATTCCACAGGGCTTGATGTAGACGGCGATGGCGTGCCGGTTGAATACGGCATGACTTGGTTCTGCGGAGACCGTATGACGCTCACCTTCGAGGAAGATTAACGCTCGTATTTCTCTAAGAAAGCTTCGGCCTTAAGTGACCGAAAGTCTTCGAGTGCCGCACGAATATCTTCATGCGCCCAATCCCACCATGCCAAAGCCACCAAACGCTCTGCGATTTGAGGCGGTTGCCGAAGGCGCATCACACGTGCTGGTGACCCGACCACAATCGTGTATGGCGCAACATCTTTGGTCACAATCGCGCCCGCTGCCACAATAGCCCCGTCACCCACTGTGACCTCTGGTTTGATCATCGCGTTGTGGCCAATCCAAGTGTCGTGCCCAATGAGCGCACGGCGAGATTTGCGAAGTTCGAAGAAGGCTGGATCGTGCTCGACATCGTCCCAGTAATCGCTTGAACGATATAGGAAATGATGGAGCGACGCCGTTTCCATTGGATGGTCCGTCGCGCCAATGCGAACGTAGCTCGCGATATTGCTGAACTTGCCGATGGTTGCATTCGCGATGTCCGCAAAGCGGTCGCAATAGGAATAGTCGTCAAAGCTTGAAAAGGCGATGCGGCTGCCCTTGCCGATCTCAACGAACTGACCGAGCGTTACCTCGGTCAGGTCCACATCCTCATGCAAAAATGGCGTCTCCGCTGACAGTCTTGGCATCTAGTGCGCCTCTTCTTTTTTGCCGATCAAGCGCGCGCGCAACCAGCCAGAGAACCAATCCATCGCGATAACCATAAGAACCACGAGGACAATGTAATAGGTGACCTCTTCCCAGTCTTTCTGCGTGATGATCGCCTGCGTCAGCAGAAGCCCGATACCACCACCTGTGATCGCACCGATGACGGTTGCGGAGCGGGTGTTGGATTCCAAGAAATAGAGGATCTGACTCAGCAAGACTGGCATTACCTGCGGGATCACGCCAAAGCGATATCGCTGCATAGGTTTCGCACCGGTAGACCGAATGCCCTCGATCTGTTTCTGATCGACGTTCTCTAGGGCTTCCGAGAAAATCTTACCAAAGGTGCCTGTGTCCGTGATCAGGATCGCCAATGCGCCGGTCAAAGGGCCAAGGCCAAAGGCACGGGTCAGGATGATCGTCCAGATCAAGGCGTCAACACCGCGGAAGAAGTCAAAAAGCCGGCGGATCGCCATACGAACTGCCGCAAATGGGGCAAAGTTCTTTGCCGCCATGAAGGCCAGCGGCAACGCAACAATCGCAGCGCCCATCGTTCCGAGGAAAGCCATCAGAAGCGTTTCGCCAATGGCCCAGAACACGTCCTTATGGCGCCACATCGCGTTATTGAAAAAGTCATCTGCAATCTGAGCCGCTTCGCCGGAAAATGCGCGAGAGATCACTTGGCCAATGCCCATGCCGTGATATGGGCTGTCGAGCGTAAAGAAGAATTGCTCCCAACCAAAGAAGTAGCGGAAGACCTCTGTTCGGTTGCGGGTCACAGTCAGGCGGCCTGCGTCTGTTGTGATCGCCATCCGGTTTTTCGAACTATTGACCCACTCAGGAATTTCCTCGGTTGGATATTCCTGAACGACACCCTGGCTGCGCGACGGGGTCGCGTAGATGGTGCCGTAATCAGGGATGTCGTAAGAGATCGTTTCAGGGCCATAGGTCACAATGTGCCCATCGCCAAGATCGATGATGGTGGTATCGCCTTCGGTTGTCACCCAAGACGGCGACTGACCTTCTGGATAGCGGCCTTTTTTCTCGCCCTCAATCGCGTAAGACACGTCGCCGCTGCGGTTGTCGCGGGTAATGTGTGTCTTGTAGCTGATCATGTCAGAGACAAGCGTTTTTGCGTTATCCGCGCTCGCGCCAGCCCAAAGACCGGCGATGTCGAAGGCTACAAAAATATAAGCAAAGTAGACAAAGATCACGCTGGGAACGGCAAAGGCCAGAAGACGTTTTTTGCGCAACAGCGAAGTGGTTTGGGTGCGCGCGTTGGCGGTGACGACGTCAGTAGCAGTCATCTTAGTTTTCCCCTTTGCGAGAGCCGTGCACCAGCTTGTCGCGATAGTAGCTAGACACCTGATCGAAGAAGACGATTGTCAGGAAGAGAAGAATAAACATGGCGGCAGCGTCGTCGTATTTGCCCTGACCCCACTGGATTGCAGTCTTAAGCTCATAGCCCAGACCGCCTGCGCCAACGAAGCCAAGGATCGCAGAGGCGCGGATATTGATTTCAAAGCGCAATAGCGCGTAGGACAGCCAGTTCGGAGCAACCTGCGGCACTACACCTAGCAACATCTTTTGCGGCCATTTCGCCCCAACCGAGCTGAGACCCTCGATGGGTTTCAGATCAGCGTTTTCGTTCACTTCGGAAAAGAGCTTGCCTAAGGCACCCGCCGTGTGGATCGCAATAGCAATCATCGCTGGCACAGGGCCGCCGCCGAGAACAAAGATCATCACCAGCGCGATGACGATTTCCGGGATCGCGCGCATGATGTCAGACAGACGTCGAAAGACCGGGATCAGGACCGGCCAACGTGCCAAGCCGCGTGTGGACAAGAGCGACAGAATGATCGCCGCCAGTGCGCCAACCAGTGTGGAAACCGCAGCAATATTCAAGGTCTCGATCAAAGCCGGAAAGAAAGTCACAAAATGGCCCGGAATCTCGGCAGCTTTTTCGCTGGCCTCACCGATCACGTCCATTGGGTAGTCAAAGAAATTGTCGATGCCGCCCCAGAAGCTCCCGCCGTTGCGAGACGCCGCTGTGTTGAAGCCGGCAATCATCATCAAGAAGAAGACTATGATCGTGAGGCCGGAATAAAGACGCTTGCGTTGAACCTGCGCCATATAGGAGGCTTGAATTGAGGTAACCTGCGTGTGCCCGGACGTAATGTCTGCCATGTCTTCTGCCTTTGCATAGAAAAGGCGGGCCCATGAATGGACCCGCCAAGAGTATCCGTCCGATTATTGGGACTTCAGACGACGCGCTTCGATGATGGATTCGTAAGTCGCGTGGGTCACAGGCTGGAAGCCGAGTGTGTCGCCCGCAGCGATGTTATATGCGCAGTCTGGGTCGTTTTCGTACATGTTGTCGACCAGTTCGGTCATCACGGCTTTAACATCTGTTGGCAGAGTTTTGCGCAGTACGATTGGGCCTTCAGGGATCGGCTTGGATTTCCAGATTTGCACGAGGTCGTTCATGTCAACGAGGCCTGCGTCAACGGCTTTGCGCAGCGCGCCAGAGTTGTAGCCGTCTTCCCAGTTGCCTTGGCCGTCTGCCCAAGTCACGCCACCGTCGATGTCGCCGTTGTTAACCGCAACGATGGTCTGCTCGTGGCCACCGGTGAATTTCACTTCACCGAAATATGCGCCAGATTCCATTGTAATGCCGTCTTTGTACTGAGGGATCTCGATGGATGGGATCAAGTAGCCGGATGTGGAGTTAGGGTCGCCGAAACCGAACACTTTGCCCTGCATTGCGTCGAGGTTCGCGATTTGCGCGTCTTTGCGTGCAAAACCGATGGAGTGGTAACCGATAGAGCCGTCAACGTTCACTTTTACCAGAACTGGTTCAACTGCGTCTGCGTTGCGCAGGTATGTTGCCGCATAAGAAGACGCGCCCAACCAGGACATGTCCAGAGTGCCGCCAACCAGACCTTCGATCACACCAGCATAGTCAGCAGGCGCGAAAAGCTTTGTTGGAACGCCCAGAGCTTCTTCGGTGTATGCGCGCAGGCACTCGTAAGAGTTCAAACGATCCTGTGCGTTTTCGCCGCCCAGCAGGCCGATACGGAATTCAGTGATGCCTTCTGCCATTGCAGCGGAAGACAGTGCGGTTGTTGCGGCCAGAGCCAATACGATAGTCTTTTTCATCAGTATCTCCATGATGATAGGTCTCGCGCACATCCCCGCGCGCGATGAAGGAAGGATCAGGCTGGAATGCGATCTCTCGCATCCGATCTGTCCAAGGCTTGAATTTCTGTGGATGTGGCAGCTTCGGAGAAATCATCCCCTGCGCCATAGATGTCGCGCGCAACACCGGTGGTCAGCTGCTCGGGTGTGCCATCAAAAACGATGCGCCCATCGCGCATGCCGATGACGCGATCACAATAGCGACGCGCTGTATCCAGCGTGTGCAGGTTCGCAATCACCATGCGACCGTCTTCTTCGTGAATGCGGCGCAGGGCCTCCATCACGATCTGTGCGTTCATTGGGTCGAGCGAGGCAATCGGCTCATCCGCCAGGATGATCTGCGGGTCTTGCATCAAAGCGCGCGCAATCGCGACGCGCTGTTGCTGGCCACCAGACAGAGCCTCGGCACGCTTTGGGGCCTGCTCGGCAATGCCAAGACGGTCCAGAATATCGATGGCTTTGTGAATGTCTTCCTGCGGATACAAGTTAAACATCGTCGCCAATGTGCTGCGACGGTTCAGCGTGCCATGCAGAACATTGGACACAACATCCATCCGAGGCACCAGATTGAACTGTTGAAAGATCATTGCGCAGCGCGATTGCCATTCGCGTTTGGCTGCTCCGGTCAAAGCGGTGACATCTTCACCTTCAAACCGAATATTGCCTTCAGTCGCGTCTGCCAGACGGTTCATCATCCGAAGCAATGTGGATTTACCCGCACCGGAACGCCCGATGATACCGATCATCATCGGCTCCGGCACATCAAAGTTCGCGCAATCCACGGCCGCTTTCGTGCCAAAACGCTTCGTCAAATTATCTACGGTGAGCATCTAGGTTCCCCAAATTTTCTTCGGAGAGACTAGATTTCGGCGATGGCAGATTCTTAAATTTTACATAACAGAGGTGTTAACTTCTTATGTCAGTTTTGTGTTGGTCTAGACAAATTCGAAATTTGCCAAGATCGTTCATGAGAAGCTCGAGCGCTCAGAAGTTTCAGCACCACTAATAAATCTTGCGCGTGTCCCACGCATGTAACAGAACCGGAACATTTTTGCCGACATTGGCTGAAGGCATAACGTTCATGCATGTTACTTCTCGGGTTATACCTCATAAGAAAGGTATGCTCGTCCCTCAGCGATCAAATGACCGCTTTCGTCACTGAACCGGCGATTTCCGCACTTGCAGCGAAAGTCTGCTATCCGCCTTCGATTGACCAACGCGAGCCTCGGCGAATTGCACCGAGACTCGGTAAAATTTTCAATCCGTTAAAGCCTCCAAGAGCTCAAAAGCCGTCGCGATCCGCTTGTCATCACCACGCCGTTGAACTTCCTTCAAAATGATCACTGGCAGTCTGCGTGTGGACGTGATTGCTTCCTCAACAGGAGCTTCCACACCATCTGGTCCAAAAACCAACGCCTTTTTAGGTGTGTTTTCCTGTTGTGAGCGCAGTGGAGTTCCTAGTCGGTACCAGCGAGATCTCGTGCGTGCGATTCCGCTTTCTGAATCTATGTAAATCAATGGCGACGTTCGAACATTCTCCTCTATCCCAAGTGGATGGTCGCTCACTTGACCCCAAAGTAGGTAGCTGGAGCCCCATTTGAATGTGATCCATCTGTCGATAAGCGGCGTGTCACCTATGTCACCTGACGCCTTTACTTCGGCGACATCCCTCATCAAATCCAACAACTGATCGAGTTCATAAATTCCTAACGTGTTTTGCATGGTAGTTCTTCTTTCCTGATTTTTGAGGGTTTCAGTGATGCCGTGGGTGATTGAGCTGGTGTTCGACTTCGTTGAGTAGTCGGATGACATTGCGCAAGCTCAGAAGCTGGGGTTTGCGGATCGCCTCAACCACCTCTAAGACCGCCTCAATTGCGTCTTCTGGTAGTTCTCGGCGCTGCCCCTCACGAACGGCAAATTCGCTGAGGTGCGGAAAAGAAAGTTCGGTGAGATTTAGCGGTGGGCAGCGACTTAAGAAGGGCCTCGACAGCCGGTCAGTGGTGTTAGCGGTCATCACCCAATTGACCCAGGACATATCGAAGCTGACCCGAAAGTAGGGACATGACCAGCTCTTAGCGGTGAACCGCTCCAGCAACGGCAAGAGACCATCCACCAGATCAAAAGGCGTTCCCCTCGAAGCCGTTACGCGCCCTGCTTTTTCGATCTCATCGACCACAACAACGGGATTTCCAACTGCGCTATCTATTATGGTTTGCAGGAGTCTCCCCGGTTGCTGATTAGACCATCCGCGTTGAGTTCCACTAATACTGAAAGACGCAGGTTCGTTAGTGGCCTCAACAACTGTTGTTGGAACTGAGAGGTATTGCCCCAACAGTTGCGCCCAGTGGCTTTTGCCAATGCCTGGAGGCCCAACAAGCTACAAGGGCGATATTGTACTCCGGGATCACCCCTGCGAGCCGATGCGCGCAGCTCTTTCCAAACTCGGTCGGTCGCTTTCGCCATCCAGGGCATTTCTGTGTGCAGTTCACTTGCGATCTCGTCAGCCTGATGTTCCGAGCTGATGGCTCTGAGTTCAATGCCATCGCGAAACATCGCAAGCTTATCTCGATCAATGCGGTCAAGGTGCCCCATTTTTGAAATTTGGCCGCGTACCGCGATGTAAGCTTTTGCACGACGGGTGATCTTGTCCCAGTCATCATCGGACAGGACCCAATGTTCTTTATTAGGTGAATTCTTTTTTCGATAGGCTTGCAAAAAGGTCTTGAGCCTTGCCTCCACATCAAAGCTGTTGATTTCGCCTAAAGGCGGGAATTTAACGTCAGCAAAAGGAATCTTGGTCATAGGTGTCCTCACTCTCTCGGCACACCTGTTGGAAGATGTGCCGTAACTGACAGCGCTTAGCCGTCGAATGTTTCTGAGTTCGGGCTCCGGATCCCTAGGCCAGAAATGAAGACAAAATTATTTAGGCGTCAATAGGAGCGCGTATTCGGCTTACTCCTCTGTAGCCAAACCTATTGAAAATACATGAAATCACTTAAGTCATTGAAAAATATAGAAACCACCGGCAACAGGGATTGCCGATGGTCATTTTTTGCGTGTTGAGTGGACAAATTTCGACCTAAATGGTCATTTAATGCCGGGTCCTACAACATACAACTCTCCGCCGATGTCAGCTTAGCCGCACTTGCTGTAGCCGCAGCTGGTGCAGGTCATGCAACCTTCCACCATGTTCAAGGAATACTCACCACAGGATGGGCAGGCTTTGCCGCGTGGTGCTTCGCCGACGACCATTACTTCGGCATGTGGGTCAGTCTTCAGTCCCTTGCCCTCACCTTCGATGAAGCCGATTGCGATCATGTGTTTTTCGATCACGCCACCGATGGCCGCCAAGATGGATGGGATATATTTGCCTTCCATCCACGCGCCACCACGTGGGTCGAACACAGCTTTCAGCTCTTCGACAACAAAGCTCACGTCACCGCCACGGCGGAACACGGCAGAGACCATGCGAGTTAGAGCCAGAGTCCAGGCGTAGTGCTCCATGTTTTTGGAGTTGATGAAGACTTCAAACGGGCGACGATGACCGTTGATGACCACATCGTTCACGGTCAGATAAATCGCGTGCTCGGAATCTGGCCACTTCAGCTTGTAGGTCGCGCCTTCCAGGGACTGCGGACGATCCAGTGGCTCGGACATGTAGATGACTTCGCCTGTGTCTGCCACGTGATCTGCAGGCTTTTCACCCGGAGCATCCTCAGAGCTTTCTGACACGGTCAGGACAGAGCCGGTGATGTCGTTTGGACGGTAGGTTGTGCAGCCTTTGCAGCCAGTGTCCCAAGCCTGCATGTAGACGTCTTTGAAGGCATCAAAGCTGATATCTTCTGGGCAGTTGATGGTTTTGGAAATGGAGCTGTCGATCCATTTCTGCGCCGCGGCCTGCATGCGCACGTGATCTGCTGGAGCTAAAGTCTGTGCGTTCACAAAGTAGTCTGGCAACTCTTTGTCGCCAAACTTCTCACGCCAGAGTTTCACTGCGTAATCAACGACTTCCTCTTCAGTGCGGGAGCCATCTTTTTGCAGAACCTTACGCGTGTAAGCATAGGCGAACACCGGTTCGATGCCGGAAGAGACGTTGCCAGCATAAAGAGAAATCGTGCCGGTTGGAGCGATGGATGTCAGAAGCGCGTTGCGGATGCCGTGCTCGCGGATTTCTGCTTTCAGGTCTTCGTCCAGATACTGAACCATGCCGCCATCGACGTATTTGTCCGCATCAAAGAGTGGGAAAGCCCCTTTCTCTTTCGCCAGATCAACGGATGCTTTGTAAGAGGCATGCGCGATGGCTTTCATCCAAGCTTCGGTCTGTGCCGCTGCTTCTTCGGTGCCGTATTTAAGTCCAAGCATCAGCAGAGCATCCGCCAGACCCGTCACACCAAGGCCGATGCGGCGTTTGGCTTGCGCTTCTTGCGCTTGCTCTGGCAGCGGGAAGTTTGAGGCATCCACCACGTTGTCCATCATGCGGACGGCGGTTTTGACAAGATCGGTCAGGGCTGCTTCGTTCAGCTCTGCCGCTTTTTCAAAAGGAGCTGTCACCAGACGCGCAAGGTTAATTGACCCCAGCAGACATGCACCGTAAGGCGGCAGAGGCTGCTCGCCACATGGGTTGGTGGCTGCAATCTGCTCGACATAGTTCAGGTTGTTCGCCTTGTTGATGCGATCGATGAAGATCACGCCTGGCTCGGCCTGATCGTATGTGTTCTGCATGATCTTGTTCCAAAGATCACGAGCATTCACGGTCTGGAAAACCTTGCCATCAAAGACCAGCTCCCAAGAGCCATCTGCTTTCACCGCTTCCATAAAGTCATCAGTCACCAGCACGGACATGTTGAACATGCGCAGGCGCGCTGGGTCGGATTTGGCAGTGATGAAGTGTTCGATATCCGGGTGGTCACAGCGCATGGTCGCCATCATCGCGCCACGGCGAGAGCCTGCGGACATGATGGTGCGGCACATCGCATCCCAGACGTCCATGAAAGAGAGCGGACCGGAAGCATCCGCTGCCACGCCTTTCACATCCGCGCCACGTGGACGTATGGTGGAGAAGTCATAACCGATACCCCCACCCTGCTGCATGGTCAGGGCGGCTTCTTTCAGCATATCAAAGATGCCAGACATGCTGTCAGGGATGGTGCCCATGACGAAACAGTTGAACAAAGTCACTTTGCGCGCAGTGCCTGCACCCGCGGTGATGCGGCCCGCTGGCAGGTATTTGAAATCCTCCAGAGCGGCGTAGAACTTGTCTTCCCACTCTTCCGGCTTCTTCTCAACCTTTGCCAGATCGCGCGCGATACGACGCCAGCTATCTTCTACGGTCTGATCAATCGGTGTCCCGTCCGCTTCTTTGAAACGGTATTTCATATCCCAGATGGATTCGGCGATTGGGGCAGCAAAGCGACTCATCATTTCCCTCAGTTTTTGGCGTATTTTTTAAGTTTGGCAGGACTTGTGGGGCTTGATTGCCCTCGTGAGGCCTCTATTCTTATCCAACGGGCGAAAAGACACAAGAGAAATACCACTCATTGTGGTTAAAAAATATGAAAACACTACATCTAGTGAAGCTAAGCGTAGGCACCGAAACGGTTGATGGGCTGGAAGAATGGCAAAAAATCAAGCGTTCTGAGGCACCTGACGGCTGTTCGCGCCATGTCACACGCATGTGGCCGCGTCGCGAGAAAGAGATTCTTGCAGGCGGCTCGATGTATTGGGTCATTAAGGGATCAATCCAAGCGCGGCAACGCATTGTTGGCCTCGAAGAGGTGATCGGTGGCGATGGCATCCGCCGCTGCGCCATAGTTTTGGGGCCAGAACTTATTCGCACACAAACCGCGTTGCGGCGACCGTTTCAGGGCTGGCGTTACCTTAAAGCAGACGATGCGCCACCGGACTTGCCGAAAGGCCGCGCGAGCGAAGAGCCATTGCCAACAGAATTGGCAACGGCCTTGGCTGAGATCGGTGTAATCTAAATTTTGCCGGCCAGATGCAGGTCTAAATCTTCGAGACGGTCCCTGCCCCAGAACCCCTCTTTGCCGTCAACCACATAAAATGGCGCGCCAAATGCCCCCGCATCGATCGCCTCATCCAGATTGCGCGCATAGGTTTCCGCTCCCATAAGCAAACCACTATCGGCAAGCCCAGGATCGAAACCTGCAGCCGTCAGGCAATCCTTGATGACATCGTCCTGCGCGATGTCTTTCTCCTCCACCCAACAGGCGCGTAAAACCCCCTGAACCAATGCTGCTAGGTCTCCACCTCCGCTGCTCTGTGCGGCAATAATGGCATAAGACGAAGGCGCCATATTGGTTGGCCAATGTGCTGGTTTAAGGTTGAAATCGACACCTAGCTTTTTGGCGCTACGCACCAGATCCTGTGCTCGGTATCGCTGACGGTTCGGATGGCGGTCTTTCGGCGACGTGCCTCCGGATCGAGCGAACAGTCCCATGATATCTACGGGTTTGTACGTGATGGTTGCACCATGTTTGGCAGCGATCTCTTCAAGCCCTCCCCCCGCGAGATAGGTGTACGGGGAAATCGTTGCAAAATAGTAGTCGATGTGAGGCATTTGGTCCTTCCCGTCCATAGCTTTGCTTTGCCATTAGCTTAGCCCGTGCTACAGCGTGCGCAACGTCACGAATCTGTCATCTTGCGAACTGGGGATCTGCGCAAATGCCAACCACCATGGAACCTAAACTTATCACGGGCAACGCCAATCCACCTTTGGCGAAATCCATCGCGCGCAGGATGAACATCCATCGCAATCTCGGTCTCGTCGAGGCCCGCGTAGAACGTTTCAACGACGGTGAGATTTTCGTAGAAGTCTACGAGAACGTTCGCGGCGAAGACATGTTCATCATTCAGCCGACATCCAATCCAGCGAATGACAACTTGATGGAACTGCTGATCATGGCCGACGCCTTGCGTCGGTCTTCTGCTAAGCGCATCACCGCTGTGATCCCATACTTCGGCTACGCCCGTCAGGATCGCCGCGCCAAGGCCCGCACACCAATCTCCGCTAAGCTGGTTGCAAACATGCTGGTCGAAGCGGGTGTTGAACGCGTTCTGACCATGGATCTGCACGCGGCCCAGATTCAGGGCTTCTTTGATATCCCGGTCGACAACCTCTACGCCTCCCCGATCTTTGCGCTGGACATCATGAACCAGTTCAAAGGCAATATGGAGGATATCATGGTGGTGTCTCCAGACGTCGGCGGCGTGGCCCGCGCACGTGAGCTTGCAAAGCGCATCAACGCGCCGTTGTCGATTGTGGACAAACGTCGCGAAAAGCCGGGTGAGATTGCAGAGATGACTGTGATCGGAGATGTGACCGGTAAGAAATGTATCATCGTCGATGACATCTGCGACACCGCGGGCACGCTCTGCAAAGCCGCCGAAGTGCTGATAGAGCACGGCGCGACTGAGGTACATTCCTATATCACCCACGGTGTTCTGTCCGGCCCTGCCGTCGAACGCATCACAAACTCGGTGATGAAAAATCTGGTGATCACAGACTCCATCCAGCCAACTGGACCAGTGGCCAATGCACCAAACATTCGCATTCTGCCGACAGCGCCAATGTTTGCACATGCGATTATGAATATCTGGAACGGCGCGTCGGTGTCTTCTCTGTTTGAAACAGAGACTCTGGAAGGCGCTTACGAAGGCTTGCTGAAGTAATTCTGAGGAACGGGCCAATGACCACCGTACAAATCCAAGCAGACAAAATGAAGACCGTGCGCAAAGCGCGTAAGATCGGGCGTCCAAAGCTTGCTAAGATGACCGGCATGACCGAACGCCAGATCGCGCGTCTTGAAGGCAATGGCGCCGTTATGGGTGATCTGTCTTATGACTCTGCTCTGCGAATTTCTCAGGCACTGGAAATACCAGTCGGCGCTTTGACAGGTGAGCTGGCCTTGATCGATGACGATCTGAAACCTGCCTCTGAAACCAAATGCACGAGTGGCTGCTGCGGCTAAGCCAAGGCAACAATGAAACGACCAGACAGGCGCCCAATCGGGCGCCTGATCTTTTTACAGAAACAGCAATCCTAATCAGGTTTTTATACGATGAGCCTTCTAAGACTGACGGGCGGGCTCCCCTCCCCGCGTGTCATTTAGAAAGGAAGTCCCGTGTTCAAGTCCAATGTGATCGGCCTCGCAAGCCTCCTCTCCCTGACTGCAAGCCTTGTGGCAGCAACTGAAACCTATAAGACCGACGCAGGTCACACCGAGGTTTTCTTTGGCTGGAGCCATGCGGGCGTATCCATGCAGCACGGTGAATTCACGCGTGTCGAAGGCCTGCTGAACATCGATCCCGTCGCCCCAGAGAACGCTTTCCTTGATGTGGCCATCGACGTGTCCAGCATTGCAACAGGCGTGCCGGCGCTTGATCGTGAACTGCTTAACAGCAGCTGGCTTAATGCCGAAGCACATCCAGAGATCACTTTCAAAAGCACGGGTATAACTTTAACCGGAGAGAATACGGCAGATGTCGTGGGTGACCTAACCATGAACGGCCGCACCAATCCCGTCGTATTGAAAGCTGAACTGCTCCATCAAGGCAAACATCCTGTTGGGGCATTCCTGTCGGCCTACAAAGGTGAATGGCTTGCCTTTCATGCAGAAACGAAAATCAGACACCGGGCGTTTGGCGTAGGCGATTATTCAACCGGAGATATTTTCATTGAAATCAACGCGGAACTGCAGCGACAATAAAAACAAATCACTTAACGGCAAATAAATGCACCGCGCGACACAGCGACATCGGATCAACCGGGTCATCAACTTCATCTCTGAGCATCACGAACAAGACCTCTGCCTCGATGAGCTTGCCGATGTCGCCTGCCTCTCCCGCTTCCATTTCACCCGTAGCTTTGCACAGCACTGCCAGGAAACGCCCATGGCCTTCCTGGCGCGCACACGGTTAGAGCGTGCAGCCTCAAAGTTGATCTTTGCACCGCAGCAGACGATCACTTCCATCGGCATGGACGCCGGATTTTCGAGTTCTGAGGCATTCTCGCATGCCTTCCACCGCCGCTTCGGCCTTGGCCCCCGACGGTTCCGCAAGGCAAATCTCTGGGGCGTGCGCGATCTGCCCACGAACCAAATCCACAGTTACGGAATGCTTGATCCGGCCCAAATTTATGGTCATGTGACCGAGCCATGGCCGGTATCCCTACGGCGAATTCCAGAGATGCGAGTGGCCTATGTACGCCACCAAGGCCCTTATTTTAATGCTAAAAACCCCACTGTCACCAATTTCACTCTAGAGAACGCTTTCGATGTCTTGATGATTTGGGCAAAGGAAACGCAGCTTTGGCGGCACAATTCAAAAATCTTTGGGCTTTGCCCCAATAATCCGAGTCTCACTCCGCCAGAGCTTTGCCATTATGACGTCTGCCTACCCGTGGATGACGACATTGAAGAAGATGAGGTGGTTAGCATTCGCTATCTACCGGAAATGACCGTCGCCACGCTAGAAGTGACAGGGTCATCAAACGACCTGATGCAAGCTTGGCAATGGCTGATTGACACTTGGATCCCCAGCCAAAACCTTGAAATGCTGAACCACGCCGCTTTTGAAATCTGCCATGCAGAAAGCCACCGCCTGCGCTGCCCCTCCGAGGGCATCACGCTTTGCATGCCGGTCATACGTAAGCGTGCCTATTCTCGCGCCGCTTAACGCCCCATTCTTGAGACTCTAGATGCTCTTGGAAAATTAACCTTTTCATAATGGCGCAGATTGTTAGGCTAACCATAGGCAATGTCGGAGCCTAATCTTGATTGAATGTTTAAGCGTCGAGCAGATGCATTTCTTTGCGTCTCTGCTGGGCGACATCGTATCTGTGTATGGACCAAATGAGAAAACGGTCCTGATTGATGCAGAGAAAGGTCGTGTTCTCTGGGAGCGGCTTGGAGACACCTATTGCATGGTGAAGCCCAAGGATGCGTAGAGCCAGATGAACCTATCAGACCTTATAGAGTGTTGCCTGCGGACGGATCCCAATGTCACTGAAGGCGACTACACAGTGCTGTTTTCAGGCAGTAAGTCTGGCGCGTTGAATGCGGGCGTTTTGCTCTTCACGGCTAGCGCCCTGCCCAAGGCAACAGTTGATGCTATGGAGTATCGGCTGGTCAGCATTCTGATGTTGCTGGTGAACCTCGATGAACAAAAGGCATCAACTGAAACGCGGAACGATTTTCAGGTGCGTTTCTCAGCAGAAGATCATGACGCTGTCGATGAAAACGCCGATCACTTGATGAGTGCCCTAAGGAAGCGTGGCATCGCTCCGGAGCTCGCCAAAGAGCTCGTAAGGGGTCGCGAAAAATCTGTTTGATGTCAGATCTTTAAACTGGCCCTTTCCAGTTTCATCAGTGGAAAAAATCGACTTTTGCTTAGATCAATGAGCAGCAACGCATGTGATCGCTATCGCTAAAAAGTGATCCAAGTCCTACCCTCCTGCGTAATTAAGCCATCACGCCACTCAGCTGTGGCGCACGATTTATGAGGGGCTTTACCGAAAGGACAATCCAATGAACCGCCGCTTTGCTATCAAGACCATCGCAGCTCTTAGTGTCGCTGCTTTTGCTGCCGCTTGCGCACCCATGATGGATGACGGAGATGATATCGTTGATATCGCTGCATCCAACGATGACTTCTCAACTCTTGTCGCGGCCGTGCAAGCTGCTGGGTTGGTTGAGACATTGAAAGGCGATGGGCCGTTCACTGTCTTTGCGCCAACAAACGCGGCTTTCGCCAAGCTCCCAGCAGGTACGGTTGAAACGCTGTTGAAACCTGAAAACAAAGATCAACTGGTTGCGGTTCTCACCTATCACGTCGTGCCTGGCGCTGTGACCTCCGATCAGCTCGCAGGCAAGCGTTTGTCTGTGGCAACAGTTCAAGGTTCCAACGTACATATCGACGGGCGCAATGGCGTCAAAGTGGATAACGCAAACGTTGTTTCCGCTGATATCATTGCGACCAACGGGGTCATCCATGTGATCGACAGCGTGATCCTGCCCTAAAACAGGCATAGCTTGAGTTATTAAAGGCTCCGCAATGTCGGAGCCTTTACACCAGTGACGGCAGAGTAATTAAGGCACGTCCCAACTGTCTTCGTCATCGATCTCGCCAAAAGCAATCCAGCTGAGACGCACGCGAGCGATCTTGCTGTCTTGCCAGGTCCGAAAGACCAAATCAAAGCCATCTTCCGTGACTTTCTCCGCTCCGATGTCAGCCCGAATATTACTACCGTTGGACACATCCCAGAGCGACAATGACACCTGCACCACAGGCTTGTTCAAGAATGTCTCGGAGAAGTTGATATGCTTACGTCTTTCACGTGGGCCTGAGCCAACCCACATATCGCCGCCATTCTCAAAATCGGAAAACAATTGATATTCCCCTTGGTCGATCCCAAGGGTGCGTCCGCGCATTTTTCTCATCGTTCATCCCCTAAACGTGCGGGGAGATTACAACTTTTCCGAAAAGGCTTTCAAACGAAAACAGGCCCCGCGATGCCGCGGGGCCTGTATTATAATCAGATGTGACGCTTATCAGACGTTCAGGGCTGCGCGCAGCGCTTCCATGTCTGCCAAGGTCTTTGCTGCCGCGTCTTTGTTTTCCGCTGCTGCATTTTCTGCCGCGTCTTTCGCCGCTGCAATCAAAGCGTCCATGTCGTCCGCTGTGATGTCAGCTGTCGCGATGGCCTTTTCTGCCAGAACAGAAGTGCCTGCCGCGCTGATTTCCGCAAACCCGCCGGTCACAGCATAGCTGCTGGTGCCGTCAGGGCCTTCAACGGTCAGAACACCTGGGCGCAAAGTGGTGATGGTTGGGGCATGATCAGGCATTGCTGTCATGTCGCCATCCGCACCAGGGATTTGCACTGCAGAGGCTTGCAAAGAGGCAAGCGCACGTTCTGGGCTAACCAGATCGAATTGCATTGTAGTCGCCATTGTGGCCTCCTTTCAGGAAGTCGGCACCCACCCCTTTTCGGAAGGGTGCCAACCTAACCGTTCTTAGGCGGCTTCCGCAGCCATTTTCTCGGCTTTTGCGATCACTTCGTCGATGCCGCCAACCATGTAGAAGGCGCCTTCTGGCAAGTGGTCGTATTCGCCAGCCACAACAGCTTTGAACGATGCGATTGTGTCTTCCAGAGGAACCTGAACACCGTCGGAACCGGTGAAGACTTTCGCAACGTCGAACGGCTGAGACAAGAAACGCTGGATCTTACGCGCGCGCGCAACAGTCAGCTTATCTTCTTCAGACAGTTCGTCCATGCCGAGGATCGCGATGATGTCTTGCAGGGACTTATAGCGCTGCAGGATCTGCTGAACGTCGGAAGCAACCGCATAGTGCTCTTCACCAACAACAGCTGGGTCCATCAGACGGGAAGAAGAGTCAAGCGGGTCAACCGCCGGGTAGATGCCCAGCTCAGAGATCGCACGGTTAAGAACGGTAGTCGCGTCCAAGTGAGCAAAGGTTGTCGCTGGCGCAGGGTCGGTAAGGTCGTCCGCTGGAACGTAAACCGCTTGGATCGAAGTGATCGAGCCGTTCTTTGTGGATGTAATACGTTCCTGCATCGCACCCATGTCTGTCGCCAGTGTTGGCTGGTAGCCCACCGCGGAAGGAATACGACCCAGAAGCGCGGACACCTCGGAACCCGCTTGTGTAAAGCGGAAGATGTTGTCCACGAAGAACAGAACGTCGGTACCGGATTGGTCACGGAACTGTTCCGCCAGTGTCAGACCTGTCAGAGCGACACGCGCACGCGCACCTGGAGGTTCGTTCATCTGACCGTAAACCAGAGCCACCTGAGATTCTTCCAGGTTGTCAGGCTTAATAACGTTGGATTCGATCATCTCGTGGTAAAGGTCGTTACCTTCACGAGTACGTTCGCCAACACCCGCGAATACGGAGAAGCCGGAGTGAACTTTCGCGATGTTGTTGATCAGTTCCATGATCAGAACTGTTTTACCAACACCCGCACCACCGAACAGACCAATTTTACCACCCTTCGCGTATGGCGCGAGAAGGTCGATAACTTTGATGCCTGTTACCAGAACTTCGGATTCTGTGGACTGCTCTGCGAACTCAGGCGCAGGCTGGTGGATCGCACGTGTTTCAGTCGCGTTGATTGGCGCGCCTTCGTCCACTGGCTCACCCACAACGTTCAGGATGCGGCCCAGAGTTGCGTTGCCCACTGGAACGGTGATCGGTGCACCAGTGTCAGTAACTTTCGCGCCACGTACGAGACCTTCGGTCGCGTCCATCGCGATACAGCGAACTGTGTTTTCACCAAGGTGCTGGGATACTTCCAGAACCAGTTTCTTACCGTTGTTGTCGGTGTCCAGCGCGTTCAGAATTTCCGGCAGGGAATCTTCGAACTGCACGTCCACAACGGCGCCAATCACCTGCGTGACTTTGCCTTTTGCGTTTGCCATGTTTCGTCTCCGGTCTTAGAGCGCCTCAGCGCCCGAGATAATTTCAATAAGCTCGTTGGTAATGACGGCCTGACGTGAGCGGTTGAACTCGATTGTCAGTTTGTCGATCATTTCGCCCGCGTTCCGGGTTGCGTTGTCCATAGCGGACATCCGCGCACCTTGCTCGGAAGCGCCGTTTTCCAGCAGAGCAGCAAAGATTTGCGTTGCGACACCGCGCGGCAGCAGGTCAGCCAGAATGGCCTCTTCGCTTGGCTCGTAGTCGTAAAGCGTTGTTGCGCCCTCATCCTCAGCTGCATCGAATGCCGCTGGAATGATTTGCTGAGCCGTTGGGATCTGGGTCACAACGTTTACGAACTTCGAGTAGAAGATCGTTGCGACATCAAACTCACCGCCGTCAAACTTTGCCAGCAGATCACGTGCAATGTCTTGCGCGTTTTCATAACCAACACGTTTCACTTCGGTCAGGTCCACATGGCCTACGAAAGCGTCGCCCAGGTCACGTTTGATCGCGTCACGGCCCTTCTTGCCAACAGTCAAGATCTTAACGGTCTTGCCTGCAGCTTGAAGTTCTTCCGCTTTCGCACGCGCCAGCTTGGCGATGTTCGAGTTAAAGCCGCCGCAAAGACCACGCTCTGCTGTCATCACCACCAGAAGGTGGGTCTGATCAGAGCCGGTCCCCGACAGAAGCTTAGGTGCAGAGTCAGAGCCACCAACAGAGGCCGCCAGCCCACCCAGAACGGCGTTGAACCGTTCTGTGTATGGACGGGAAGCTTCTGCAGCGTCCTGGGCGCGGCGAAGTTTCGCCGCGGCCACCATCTGCATGGCTTTTGTGATCTTCCGAGTGTTTTTCACACTCTCGATCCTGTTTTTGAGGTCCTTCAGACTAGGCATTGTCCGAACCCCTTATGCGAAGTCAGCTGCGAATTCGTCGAGCGCTGCTTTCACTTTATCTGCGGCTTCACCTTTGATCTTAGGATCTTCGTCGGTGATCCACTGCAGCAGGTCTGCCTTCTTGCTGCGCAGGAAGGTCAGCAGAGCAGCTTCGTAGCGGCCAACGTCTTTTACGTCGACTTTGTCGAGGTAGCCGTTGGTGCCTGCGAAGATGATGCAAACGATCTCGGAGTTGGTCAGCGGCGAGTATTGCGCCTGCTTCATCAGCTCGGTCAAACGTGCACCACGGTTCAGCAGCTGCTGAGTTGCGGCGTCGAGGTCAGAACCGAACTGAGCGAAGGCCGCCATTTCACGGTACTGAGCCAGAGACAGTTTAACTGGGCCCGCAACCGAAGACATCGCTTTGGTTTGCGCAGAGGAACCAACACGGGAAACAGACAGACCAGTGTTCACCGCTGGGCGGATACCTTGGTAGAAGAGTTCTGTTTCAAGGAAGATCTGACCGTCGGTGATGGAGATCACGTTGGTTGGAATAAACGCAGAAACGTCACCACCTTGGGTTTCGATCACTGGCAGAGCAGTCAAGGAACCGGAACCGTAGTCTTCGTTCAGCTTCGCGGAACGCTCGAGCAGACGGGAGTGAAGGTAGAAAACGTCACCTGGGTACGCTTCACGTCCTGGTGGGCGGCGCAGAAGCAGGGACATCTGACGATAAGCAACCGCTTGCTTGGAAAGGTCATCATAGATGATCAGAGCGTGCTTGCCGTTGTCACGGAAGTATTCCGCCATCGCAGTCGCCGCGTAAGGTGCGAGGAACTGCATAGGTGCCGGGTCAGACGCAGTCGCTGCCACAACGATGGAGTATTCAATCGCGCCGGACTCTTCCAGTTTCTTAACC
Source organism: Cognatishimia activa (assembly GCF_026016445.1). Classification (NCBI taxonomy): domain Bacteria; kingdom Pseudomonadati; phylum Pseudomonadota; class Alphaproteobacteria; order Rhodobacterales; family Paracoccaceae; genus Cognatishimia; species Cognatishimia activa. The sequence goes on from NZ_CP096147.1 coordinate 2,048,456, forward strand.
AGCTGAGCCACTGTGGAGCGCTTCTGACCAACCGCTACGTAGACGCAGTACAGTTTCTTGGACTCGTCGTCGCCTGCTGCTTCGTTGTAGGATTTCTGGTTCAGGATGGTGTCCAGAGCAATCGCTGTTTTACCGGTTTGACGGTCACCAATGATAAGTTCACGCTGGCCACGGCCAACTGGGATCATCGCGTCAACGGACTTCAGGCCAGTCGCCATTGGTTCGTGAACGGATTTACGTGGGATGATGCCTGGCGCTTTAACGTCTGCAACACCGCGGTTTGCAGATTTGATAGGGCCTTTGCCATCAACTGGGTTACCCAGACCGTCAACAACGCGGCCCAGCAGTTCAGGACCAACTGGCACGTCAACGATAGAGTTGGTGCGCTTAACAGTGTCGCCTTCTTTAATGTCACGGTCGGAACCGAAGATAACAACACCGACGTTGTCGCTTTCCAGGTTCAGGGCCATGCCCATGATGCCACCTGGGAATTCGACCATCTCACCGGCTTGAACGTTGTCCAGACCGTAGACGCGGGCAATACCGTCACCTACGGAAAGAACACGACCAACCTCGGCCACTTCGGCTTCCTGACCAAAATTCTTGATCTGGTCTTTCAGGATCGCCGAGATTTCGGCTGCTTGGATACCCATTTATCCGACCTCTTTCATTGCATTCTGAAGGGAGTTGAGCTTGGAGCGGATCGAGGTATCGATCATCTTCGAGCCAACCTTAACGACAAGACCGCCCACCAGAGACTGGTCGACGGTCGCATTGATTTTCACATCTTGGCCAACACGCGCTTTGAGCGTCTTTGCCAATTTGTCTGCTTGGGTTTTGGTCAGTGCCTTCGCGGAAACGACTTCCGCAGTCACTTCGCCCTTCTCTTCAGCGATCAGAGCGCGCAGAGCGTCGATCAGCTGAGGCAGGACAAACAGACGGCGATTTTCAGCCATCAGACCCAGTGTGTTGGTCAGAACCGCTGGCAGACCCATTTTTTTCGCAATCGCGGAGATCGCTTCGCCTTGTGCGGCGCGGGTCACAACTGGGGAGTTGATCAGCTCACGCAGATCGTTGCTCTCATCCAGTGCGGAATTTAGATCATCAAGGCCTTTCTCCAGATCAGAGACTGCCTTGGACTCCTTCGCGATCTCATAGACCGCCGTGGCATAGCGCGCAGCAATGCCTTGGGAAATCGAAGCTGGTTCGGACACGTCCACCCTTCCGATATTTAGGCCCCGGATTACTGGTCAAACCGGCTTCCAGGGACGTTTCTGGCTTTGACGCAAATCAAAGCCGCAAAATTCAGGCGGGGTGTAGCAGAGGCGACCTTACCTAGCAATAACGTTTGACATAAAGGGTGAGCGCTAAAAATGGAGTATTTATAATACCTTGCGCGACTTGCGTCGCTTTGGCCCAGTTTTGTGGCAAAAAATTTACACGAAAATCGTCAAATTTACCGATTCCTTACGTCGATTAGCGCCAAAGTTGAGTCCAATTTTGGTGCACCTAAAAGACCAATCGATCAAATTGGCGCCACTTCAGGTTTGGGCGCAAGGATCTCAAGTGGCTTGCGAACGGTAGCTTTGATACCCCCTGTCGGGGCGTGAATGCGCTTGCTCGCTTCCACCATTAAAACACCACCTGACACTACCGGTGACAGCGCGCGACCTGTCCCTTCCCAGAACTGAGCGGTCCTCCGCCAAAACCGTCGATGACTGGGCGGTTGAAAAAGAGTGGTGCGATGGCGTTCTGGTGTGAAGCCATGATTTCGCAATTGGGTTTCCAACTGACCGGTGGAATAAGGACGACCATAGCCAAAAGGTGTCGTATCAGATCGGCTCCATATGCCTGCGCGGTGAGGCACGATAAAAAGCGCCCTTCCCCCTGGCCCTAGAACTCGGAAAGCCTCATCCAACAGATCCAGCGGTCGTTCGCAGTTTTCCAACCCATGCATCAAAATCAAACGATCCACCCGACCGGTCTCCATCGGCCAGAGCGTTTCCTCGCATAAGACAGAGACATTTGGCTGGCCAAGTGGCCACGGCATGACCCCCTGTGGCGCAGGCATTAGTCCGACAACGCGGCGGGCTTCTTGAAGATATGGGCGCAACAGCGGCACCGCGAAGCCAAAACCAACCATGGTTTGCCCAGTGACATCGGGCCACAGTTCGCGCACTTCATCTCGCACAGCCTTTTGTGCCGCGCGACCTAGCATGCTGCGATAATAGAAATTCCGAAGATCTTTTACGTCGAGATGCATGCCACCGGAGTCATTCGAAAAACTGCCACGACACTAACATAGTGGCTTTCCATGTCGATAAAACTATCATCTATTAAATAGGGGTTTTTCTTTTTGGCGTTGGGGAGTGATGGTATGCCACTGGAGATCATAACCGTTCCATGTTTGGACGATAACTACGCCTATTTGCTGCATGCGCCTTTGACGGGGCTCACAGCTTTGGTGGATGCGCCGGATGCAGCACCAATCATTGCCGCTTTGGAAGACAAGGGTTGGACGCTCGACTTCATACTACTGACCCATCACCATTGGGATCATGTGGATGGGGTGGAAGAATTGCGGGCGAAATACGGTACAAGCGTGATTGGCGCGGCTGCAGACAAACACCGCCTGCCACCGCTTGATCTAGAGGTCTCCGATGGCACTGTCTTTTCACTTGGAAACGTTGATGTACATGTTTCTGATGTTTCAGGCCACACCATTGGGCACATTGCCTTCCACATCCCATCGGTCAAAGCTTTGTTCTCAGCAGACAGCCTTATGGCACTTGGCTGTGGACGGCTCTTTGAAGGCACACCTGAACAGATGTTGGCAAGTCTCACGAAACTCACAGCTCTTCCAAATGACACTTTGGTTTACTCCGGGCACGAGTACACGGCGACAAACGCAGCCTTTGCATTGACCGTCGATCCAGAGAATGCCGACCTAAAAGCCCGCGCTGAAGGCGTTGCTCGGTCTCGGGAGAACAACCTTCCTACGGTGCCCTCCATGCTTTCCATGGAGAAAAAGACCAACCCTTTTCTTCGATCTGACAGCAAAGGTATTCGCACAGCACTTGGCATGCCAGAAGCCAGCGATCTCGAAGTCTTCACCGAGGTGCGGTTAAGACGCAATCAATTCTAATTTATCTAATTAACCTTAGGAGTTATTGCCAATCGGCCTGCCTTCTGGCAGGCTGGATGCATACAAGATAGTGTGTCGCCGCACCTGCGCCGCCGCTACAACTTTGACAACCTAATTTGGCCCATTCTGTAATCTAGGTCACAAGATTGATGTCAAAAGTGAGCGGAAATTCACAGAAAAGCCTTGAAGCCGGGCACGGATCGACCAAAGTTTAACACTATCAGGCCAAGGTGTCTTTCAGGCCCTGCCTCGAAGAAACCGCAGTAGAAGGAGTACGAGCAGTGCCTTCATTTTCAAAAACACTGGAACAGGCGATCCACACCGCCCTGGCGCAAGCCAATGAACGTCGCCATGAGTTCGCGACGCTTGAGCACCTACTGCTGGCTCTGCTGGATGAACCTGATGCCCTCCGCGTTATGCGCGCCTGCAGCGTTGAAGTTGAAGAACTGCGCCAAACGCTTCTGGAATTTATCGAAGAAGACCTTTCCAACCTTGTGGTGGATATCGAAGGGTCGGAAGCGGTGCCAACCGCTGCCTTCCAACGCGTGATCCAACGCGCCGCCATTCATGTGCAATCCTCAGGCCGTACGGAAGTCACAGGTGCAAATGTACTGGTGGCCATCTTTGCGGAACGCGAAAGCAACGCAGTCTACTTCCTGCAAGAACAGGATATGACCCGCTACGACGCTGTTAACTACATTGCGCATGGCGTGGCGAAAGACCCTGCTTATGGCGAAAATCGCCCAGTCACGGGTGCTGAAGACGATGAAGAAGAAGCAGTCAATGCAAGCGCCAAGTCGGGTGAAGAAGAGAAAAAAGAAAGTGCACTGGCGAAATACTGCGTAGATCTGAACGCGAAGTCTATTGCTGGTGACGTTGATCCGCTGATCGGCCGCGATCACGAGGTGGAACGCTGCATTCAAGTGCTGTGCCGCCGCCGTAAAAATAACCCGTTGCTGGTGGGTGACCCCGGCGTTGGTAAAACCGCAATCGCCGAAGGGCTGGCCCATCGCATCGTGAATGGTCAAACCCCAGAAGTTCTTGCAGAAACCACCATTTACTCGCTCGATATGGGCGCGTTGCTGGCGGGTACCCGCTATCGAGGTGATTTTGAAGAACGCCTGAAGGCTGTGGTGACTGAATTGGAAGATCACCCAGATGCGGTGCTCTTTATTGATGAGATCCACACCGTGATCGGTGCTGGCGCCACATCTGGCGGCGCGATGGATGCATCCAACTTGCTGAAACCAGCTTTGCAGGGTGGCAAGCTGCGCACCATGGGTTCCACCACCTACAAGGAGTTCCGTCAGCACTTTGAAAAAGACCGCGCCCTGTCGCGTCGTTTCCAGAAGATCGACGTGAACGAGCCTTCTGTGCCGGATACCATCAAGATCCTGAAGGGTCTGAAGGAATACTTCGAAGAGCATCACAGCGTGAAATACACAGCAGATGCGATCAAAACAGCCGTGGAGCTTTCCGCGCGTTACATCAATGATCGGAAGCTGCCGGATAAAGCCATCGACGTGATCGATGAAGCCGGTGCTGCGCAGCATCTGGTGGTGGCCTCCAAACGTCGCAAAACTATCGGTACCAAGGAAATCGAAGCGGTTGTCGCGAAGATCGCGCGCATTCCGCCGAAGAACGTCTCCAAAGACGATGCAGAGGTGCTGAAGGATCTGGAGAAGACGCTGAAACGCGTGGTCTTTGGTCAAAACAAAGCCATCGAGGCGCTATCTTCTGCGATCAAACTGGCCCGCGCCGGTCTGCGCGAACCAGAAAAGCCCATCGGCAACTACCTCTTCGCCGGCCCAACCGGTGTCGGTAAAACCGAGGTCGCCAAACAGCTTGCGAGCACGCTGGGTGTGGAACTGCTGCGTTTCGATATGTCCGAATACATGGAGAAACACGCGGTTTCCCGTTTGATCGGTGCCCCTCCGGGCTATGTCGGCTTTGACCAAGGTGGTCAGTTGACAGATGGCGTGGATCAGCACCCACATTGTGTGCTGCTGCTCGATGAGATCGAGAAGGCGCACCCGGATGTCTACAACATCCTTTTGCAGGTCATGGACCACGGCTCATTGACGGATCACAACGGCCGCACCGTTGATTTCCGCAATGTGATCCTGATCATGACCTCCAACGCGGGTGCCTCCGAGCTTGCGAAGGCTGCGATTGGCTTTGGCCGTGATCGTCGCGAAGGCGAAGACACTGCTGCGATCGAACGCACCTTTACGCCGGAATTCCGCAACCGTCTGGACGCAGTCATTTCCTTCGCGCCACTGGGCAAAGAAGTGATCCTGCAGGTTGTTGAGAAGTTCGTACTGCAGCTTGAGGCGCAGTTGATGGACCGCAATGTTCACATCGAACTGACACGCCCTGCGGCTGAATGGCTGGCGGACAAAGGCTATGATGACAAGATGGGTGCCCGCCCATTGGGTCGCGTGATCCAAGAGCACATCAAGAAACCTCTGGCGGAAGAACTGCTCTTTGGCAAGCTCGCCAAAGGTGGCATCGTCAAGGTCACGGTCAAAGGCGGCGAGCTGAAGCTTGATCTGGATGGTCCTGACAAGCCGCAGATCACCGGCAAGAAGAAGCCTCCGCTGCTAACGGCAGATTGATCTTAGAAAATTCTACGAAAAGCCCCGCGGTTGCGGGGCTTTTTTTGTTTCGACTTGCCTGTAAGGCGCTTCCTATTTCTCGGTGAATTTCAACTCAATCCGACGGTTCTTAGCACGCGCTTCGCGGGTATTGGCGGGATCAATCGGCTGATATTCCCCAAACCCATTCGCTGACAGGCGATCTGGTGGCAGGCCAAGGTCATTGGCCATGAAGCGCACAACCGAGAGAGCGCGGGCTTGGCTGAGTTCCCAATTGTCAAAAAATTGGGCACCATTCACGATCGGAATATTATCCGTGTGACCGTCAACTTGAAGCACCCAGTCTATTTCCGGTGGGATTTCATCCGCCAATTCCTGCAAGAGCTCGGCAATTGTGGTGATTTGCAACCTACCTTCGAGGCTCAGTACAGCCCCCCCCGGTGGGAAAAGCACCTCGGAACTAAAGACAAAACGGTCCCCAACAATCTGGATGCCTTCACGGCTGCCCAGAAGCTGACGCATGCGTCCAAAAAATTCAGACCGGTACTGCTCCAGATCCTGAGCTTCACTGGCGAGACGCGCGGCTTCTGCTTCTAGCCGTTTGCGTTCAGCCTCTTCCAACTCGCGCCGCCGTTTTTCTTCAGCGGCAGCACGCGCCAGGGCTGCATTCAAGTCCGAGCCAAGCGTCGACAGTTGCACCTGTGCCGCGGCATCCCGCGCCTTGCTGTCATCCAGCAGCGCTTGCAACTCGCCGAGTTGCTGACGGAGCGCAGCCACTTGTTGGTTCAGGACAGTCGCTTGCTTTTCGCTTTCCGTCGCCTCGGAGCGGCTCGCTTCCAATGCATCATTTGCAATGGCCAGAAGCCGTGCACGTTCCTCAGCTTCTGACAGCCGATCCGCCGCATCCTGTTCTGCAGCTGCTTGAGCGGCGAGCGCTGCGGCCAGTCGTTTTTCGACCTCCGACTGATCGCCCGCAATCGCCTCTGCTGCAAGTTTCGCAGCCAGCGCCGCCGCCAACTGGCTTTGTAGTTCGGCGTTTGATGTTGCTTCCTGCGCTGCCGCACTTTCTGCGGCAAGCTTTTCAGCCAACGCAGCGGCAAGCTGTGCTTGGATGTCTTCTATGCGGGTCTGTTGCTCTTCAGCGGTCAACGCCTGAGCAGCGGCGTCTTGCTCAGCAGCCGCCAAGCGTGCGGCAAGATCTTCAAGCAACGTTTCTTGAGACGCGCTGTCATTCTCCGCGGCTTCCAACGCCAAAAGCGCATTGGCAAGCTGAGCGTTGAGATCACTTTCCTTGAGCAAAGCCGCCGCAAGCTTCACATCCAGATCCTCTCGCGCGTCTTCGGCTGCGGCAAGCAGGGTCAGCGTCTCCTCTGCCCGTTTGCGTTGCTCTTCCAAAGCAAGGGTCATCGCGGTCAGCTCTGCATCTGCATTCTGCAGGCGCTCACGCAGGGCTTCTGCTGCTGCGGCCTGTGCCAACCGCGCAAGTTCTTCCTCTGAAAGCTTGGCTTCAAGATCGGTCACCTGAGCTGCAAGAGCAGCATTTGCTTCCGCATCTTGTATGGCTTTGGCTTCCAATTCCGCAATCATCGCATCGAGCGCTTCCCGTTGCGCAGCCGCCAGACGCGCGGCCTCTGACTGCGCATCGATTTCACTACGCGCCTGAGCAAGAGCGAGGTTTAAGGCTTCCTGTTCCGTCAGCAACGCATCGCGCTCGGTTTCAACAGCCGCAAGGTTGCCTGCGACAGTGTCGCGCTCTGCGATCAGAGCGGCAACCTGCGCCTCAAAGCTTGTGATCTCTGTGCGCGCGGCAGCAAGAGCCGCGGCCGTATTGTCCCGCTGCTGTGTCAGCGTCGCGATCAACGCCGATTGGCTTTCCGCCAGTGCCTCAGCACTGCTAAGCGTTGCACGCAAAGAGCCTACTTGGCTCTCAAGCGCGTCGCCGCGATCTCGCTCCAAACCCAGAGCATCGGCCAATGCCGCTACTTCAGCAGAGAGGGCATCTAGCTTATCTGCCTGACCAGAGATCGTCTCACGCAGAACAAATTGCACAACCATAAAGATGGTGAGCACGAACATCAGAACCAGCAGAAGGCCGGTCATCGCGTCCACAAAGCCCGGCCAGATCGAGGCTTGGAATCGCTGTCCTGTTCGGCGCGAGAGGGCCATGATCAGCCCTCCTTAGGTGCGTCGGGCTTGATCGGTTGCACGCGACGACGGCGTGCTGGTTTTTGCTGATCCCCAAGCTGCGTAATGGCGCGTGTGAGTGCTGAAAGATCAGTGCGGAGTTCAGACATGGTGTCTTGTCGTCCCGCAGAAATCTCTTCCAGAATGCGCAGCATTTGAACGTCGATCGAGCGTAGGCGCATACGGCTTTCAGCATCTACGCCGTCACCACCGCCCACGCCTGACTCGCGAATGGCCTGGATCAATTGCTCTTGGCCTTCAACAACACGATCCATCGCTCCACTGGACCCATTTGCTTGACCCAATTGCTGCGTCATCACCTGTACTGCCTGCGCCAAATCCCCGACCTGTCCCTCCACGCGCGAACGGCTGGCTTCAGCTTTAGTAAACATATCCTGCAGCTGATCCATCTGTTCAGCCATATGCTCAAGCACCTCACCAAGCACATTGGTTTCGACTGCATGATCGCCATCAGCCCCTGTGAAGCCAACGCGGGTGATAGAGCTGAGCCATTCTTCAAGCTCGCGGTAAAACCGGTTCTGACCATGGCTCGCGAAAAGCTCCAGCAGACCAACCACCAAAGAGCCAGCGAGGCCCAATAGCGATGAGGCAAAGGCAACGCCCATACCTGTGAGCTGGCTTTCAAGACCCGTCATCAATCGGCCAAAAACCTCAATGCCGCCCTCACCCTCTTGTGGCGCAAGGCTGCGAATGGTTTCCACCACCGCTGGTACGGTTGTGGCAAGGCCATAGAAGGTGCCCAGCAGACCCAGGAAGATCAGCATATTCACAATGTAGCGGGTGATTTCCCGCCCTTCGTCGATCCGGGTTGCCACAGAATCCAAGATGGATCGGGTCGAGGTCTGACTGATCTGCCCTTTGGCACTGCGCGAACGCAATAAAGATGCCAGAGGCACCAGAAGCTGCGGCGGATGAAGCTGCTGGAAACCTTCGGCACGGGTTGCGAAGGCCTTAATCCAACGGGTGGACGAAATCAGAGAAAACACCTGCGCAAAACAGGCCAAAACCCCGACGAAGAACACAAAAACGATAAAGCCGTTCAGATAGGGGTTTGCTTCAAAAACCGGAAAGACACGCGGTAGCGCGATATAGGTTAACGCCCCTGTAAGACCGAGAACGGTCAACATGAAGAAAATCTGACGCACGGGGTGCGAGAAATGCGGCTCGGCCTCTCGGTCTGGCAGGTCCATAAGGCCAGCTCCTGACGCTATTATTATCTAACAGTCACAGTAAGCTGGCAGGGGCGATGTGCCAAGGTTTATTGCATTTGAGAAGTCAATTCCCGCACGCGTGCAGAGAGCCAGTCCAGTTCTTCATCCTGAATGCCAAGTTCCGACAAATGTGCGGCGGTGTTATAGAGGTATTCTGTGTTTGGCCCACGTCCACCCACAGCCGTTGAAATCACCTTGGCCTGCTCTTCCAGGGTTAAGTGAATATATTGCTCGTGGTGGGGGTCAATTACATAGGTGACGGTTGTAACTTCGCGACCATCCTGAAGCGTAACGCTTAGCTCTTTTTCCAAATAGGCCGAAGAGACAAGTTCACGCTCACGTAGTTCTTTGATCGCTGCATCTTCAGTGCCCGGTTTCACCCGCAGCGCCAATCCGTGGCAATGCGCCTGTTCCGCCGCATCCAGCGCCAAAACAAGGCCCGGATCCTCTTCGGTACCGCGATGGTGAATAGAAGACATGCAGAAACTTCGGTGCCAACCGTGCAGGGTTGCGACCGCTTGCTCGGCAACTTCAAAGCCTGGGTTCCACAGAAGTGAGCCATATCCAAACACCCAAAGCGCCATCACATTTTCCATACTGGTCTAAATTGTTCCGCGCGTTTAAACACCAATGCGCATGGACTGCAAAGGGGCCATTTCATGAGACGCCTGTTGATCGTTGTTTTGGTGGCCGCTTTAGGTTGGTTTGCCTATTGGTTCATCGTGGCACAGACCGCGCGCTCTGGTTACGAAAGCTGGTTTGACGCACGCCGTGCGGAAGGCTGGCAGGCAGATTACAGCGAATTGCAGTTGCGGGGCTTCCCGAACCGCATCGATACGACGTTTGAAAACATACAACTCGCTGATCCTGAAACCGGCTTTGCCTGGGATGCACCTTTCTTTCAGGTCTTTGCACTCAGCTACAAACCAAATCACTTGATTGCGGTCTGGCCAAACCGCCAGACTCTGTCTTCACCCTTGCAAAAGCTGACGATCAATAGCGAGGACATGAAGGCATCCGTTGTCTTTGCCCCCAATACAAATCTCGGCTTGCGTCGTGCCAACTTCGCGACTGAGGCGCTGAACATCACCTCCGATAAACGCTGGACGATCACGGCAGACAGTTTGCGGCTGGCCATTGTGCAAGATGAAACGCAGGACACCAGCTATCAATTTGCCCTGCAGGGTCAGGGCGTTGCCCCGCCAGCATCGCTGCGCAATGAATTGCTGCCTGCAACCATGAGCGCGCTGGATCTGGATGCCACCGTCACCTTCGACCGCGAATGGGATTTACGAGCGCTGGAACAGCGCCGACCGCAACCAACTGCGATCAAACTGCGCAATGCCAAGGCGCAATGGGGGCCGATGCTCTTTCAAGCGGTTGGCGACATGACCACAAACGAAAGTGGCGTTCTTGACGGAGAGCTGACATTGCGCGCGAAGGAATGGCAGGCCATGGTTGAAATGGCGCGAGACTCTCGCCAGATTGATCCCTTGGTCATTGATGGTGCTGAGCAGCTTTTGAGACTGTTTTCGTCCTTGTCAGGACCGGGAGAGGATATCGACCTGACGCTCTCCTTCAAAAACGGCCGCACCTATGCGGGTCTCTTGCCGCTTGGTTCCGCCCCGGTGATTTTCCTGCGTTAGCGGCAGTAAGACCCACTGCGGTGTTTGGCGATGTCAAAGTGGAAGTGATCGCGGTGATGGCGATCTGCATTCGGACCAAGAACCGTGCCAAAGGGTCCGCAGGCTGACCGGTGCATATCACGCAGAATGCGACCGTATTTGCCTCTGCCCCAGTCGTTCAGAACGGATATCTGATCACCGTTCTTCAGATAGAATCCAGAGAGGTCAATCGCGCGACCCTTGCCATGTTCAGAAATCTTTGCACCCGGCTTATGATTGCGTGTTCGACAGGAATATCCCGCCGCGACCTTGAGCTTCACCACGCCGCCACCGGTGCGCCCAACGGCTTTGTCCATCCCGCGTTCCATCCAGTTTTTCAGTGCATGGGCTGTGTCACATTCGATGGTTGCCGGCGTCGAAAGCTGCACCCCATTCACGGAATAGAGTTTTACAGCATCCCGAATGCCACAACCGTTAAGCTTTCCGGGAACTCGCCCTACTTCGATGCCCTGCAGGTCGCGGTCTCCGCAAATGCGGCCAATTTTTTGGCCGCCAGGGGTCCGTTTCACTGGCTTTGAGTAGGTCGGAATAATTGCCGCCCGCCGAACAGGAACGCTGGTGAAAGCCGGACGCATGACCGGTCTCAGACTGCGATGCGGTGCAAAGTTTTGCAGAGCTACTGGAAAAACATCAATGCGCGCGACCGGGCGCAGGGATCGAGACGGTGCATTCGCTTCGGCTAAGGTGGCCGCCAACACAAGTGCTATGACACCCAAGCCGAGCCGCACTAATGCGCCTTCCCGCGCCCAAAGTCGGGTGCATCTGTATCCTGACCCGCTTCGATAATGCCACGGCGAATGGCGCGCGTGCGGGTGAAGTAGTCGTGCAAATGGTCCCCGTCCCCCTGCCGGATCGCGCGTTGAAGGGCAAAAAGCTCTTCGGTGAAGCGACCCAAAATCTCTAGGGTGGCGTCTTTGTTGTTCAAAAACACATCACGCCACATGGTTGGATCACTTGCGGCGATCCGGGTGAAATCCCTGAAACCCGAGGCCGAATACTTAATGACCTCGCTTTCAGACACGCGTCGCAAATCATCAGCTACGCCCACCATCGTATAAGCAATCAAGTGCGGCGTATGCGAGGTGACAGCCAGAACCAAGTCATGGTGATCGGCATCCATCTCTTCGACATTGGAGCCCAGCCCGCGCCAGAACCTTGCAAGGTCATCAGCAGCCTTCCGGTCCGTGTTCGTATCGGTGATCAAGAGACACCAACGGTTGTCATAAAGCTCCGCAAATCCCGATTCAGGCCCGGAATGCTCCGTACCTGCCAATGGGTGCGCCGGGACAAAATGCACGTTTTCCGGAAGGTGGGGCTCAACATCTTTGATGACCTGCCGTTTCACGGAGCCAACATCCGTCACGGTGGCACCCGACTTCAAAACAGGACCGATGTCTTTAGCCACCGCGCCCATTACCCCAACCGGCACACAGAGCACAACCAAATCGGCGTCTTTCACGGCCTCTTGGGCTGTATCAAAAATTTGATCACACAGGCCAATCTTCCGCGCAGTATCTCGCGTTTCTTGCGAGCGCGCATAGCCGGTCACTTCAGCCGCAAGGCCAGCGCGCTTGATCGCCCAGAACATCGAAGACGCAATCAGACCGAGGCCAATCAGTGCAACACGGTCGTAGATCTTTGCCCCTTCTGCACTCATGCAGCCTGCTCCTTAAAGCTCTTCACTGCATGTGCTACACGGCGACAGCCTGCTTCGTCACCCACTGTGATGCGCAGGCAGTTCGGCAGGCCATAACCCGCCACTTTGCGCACGATAATGCCCTGTTTTTTGAGAAACTCATCGCAGGCGCTTGCCTCTTCTTCAGAAGCAAACCGTGCCAGAATGAAATTCGCGCAGGAGGTGTCCGAGGGCACGCCTAATTCAGCCAAGGCTTCCGCCAGCCACGCACGCATCTTTGCGTTGTCCTTGCGGCATCGCTCTACGAACGCTGTGTCACGCACCGCAGCCTCTGCCACGCTGAGCTGCATATTGGACAAGTTAAACGGACCGCGCACACGGTTCAGAACATCGATCAGCTCTTTGGGTGCGTAGCCCCAGCCAACGCGCAGGCCTCCAAGACCGTAAATCTTGGAAAACGTTCGGGTCATAATCACGTTGTCCCGAGCATCAACCAGACCCGCACCGCCGTCATAGCCTTCAACAAATTCGGTATAAGCCCCGTCATGCACAAGCAGGCAACCATCAGGCAGCCCATCGGCAAGACGTGCTACTTCATTGCCTCCAACCATCGTGCCTGTCGGGTTGCCGGGGTTTGCAATGAATACGATCTTTGTTTTGTCTGTGCACGCAGCGAGGATCGCATCCACATCCACCACGCGTTCACGTTCCGGCACCACGACAGGTGTCGCACCACAGCCGTGCACAAGAATAGGGTACATCGAGAAGCCGTGCTCTGTGTAGATGATCTCATCCCCAGGTCCCGCAAAACACTGGGCAATGAAGTGCAAGATCTCATCAGACCCCACACCACAGATAATCTGTTCGGCTGAAAGATTGTGGACCTCGGCAATGGCATTGCGAAGGTCAGCATGATCCGTATTTGGATAGCGATGCAAATTCAAACCAGATTTGCGGTACGCTTCTTTGGCGGCGTCTCCCGCCCCATAGGGGTTTTCATTGGACGAGAGCTTTACGATGTCACTCACGCCTTCCACGGTCGATTGGCCGCCCTGATAAAGCGCAATTTCCATAATGCCCGGCTGAACTTCGATCTTGGTCATAATCGGTCCCTTTAATTCGACATCGTTCTAGAACCATTCGAGAACAGAAGAAATGCCAATTCGTCTCGCCGCGACACTCTGCAGACCCGGATGCGGCAAAGATAATACACTCAGGCTGATTTGATGAACTCGACACCTCACCGAGGAGTTTGTCCGTTCCAAGCGCAATTCTGTCCAACCAGCGCAAGTCAGATCTGAGTGCAGAGCTTAGGCTGCCGTTCATAACTCGGAGAGATCGATGGAACTAGATCGCAGATATAACGCGGCCGCCCCCAACTGGCGGCGCATGCTGGAAGACCACGGTTTTCCTGCCGCCTATCGGAAGTTGGCCACAGAGGCCCCGCATAGCCGCGCCCAAAGACTGATTGATGTCGGATCAGGGAGCGGCGAACTGTCCAAAGCCTATTGCCAGGTCAGACAGCGCCCCATCGAGCACGTCCTTCTGGACCGAGCGCAATCGATGTTGGATCAAGCCCAACAGACCTTCCCGTCTGCAGCAGCGATCCAGCAAGATTTGTTTGGATACATGCCCAATCAGTCATTTGATGTCACGCTCTGTGCCCATGTCATTGAACATTGCCCTAACCCGCAGGCTGCCTTTCATCACCTTGCCCGCATCACCGCCCCCGGCGGCTCTTTGCTTTTAGCGATTTCACGTCCGCATTTCTGTCAGGTCTTCATTTGGCTCAGATGGCGGCATCGCTGGTTCTCAGCAGATGCTGTCAAAGCCATAGGAGAAGCCGCGGGGCTGGAGCTGCGCAGAACAATCCCCTTTGAGAAAGGCGTGCCTGCCCGCGTGTCTCAAGGCTACCACTTTGTAAAACCTCAGATATAGGAGAGCACTATGTTCATCGCCCACGTAGAATTCCGCGTCACAGACAGCGAACGAGACGCAGCTCTGAAAGTCTTGATCAATGAAGCCGCGACTGTGCGCGGTATGCCGGGGAATTTGAAATTCCAAGCCTTCCTTAATCCCGAACAACCCAACACCATCGAGATCATGCACGAATGGCAGTCCGAGGAGGGTTTCACGGCCTATCTGGCCTCTGACAGTTTCGCATCCGTCGGCGCAGCGCTGGGTCCACAGATGCTAGCCCCACCCGTCTCTAAAAGATTTATTGCCAACCCGGTCGATGCCTGACCGATCCCGCGTTATGCTCCAATTATGACTGACCCCCCTGCCTACGCCTTTGTAAAAGATTTCGACCCAGAGCCCACCAAAACACTCGTGATGGACCGCCACTATCTGCTTTATGCGGCCAAGGGTGCGATGCGGCTCGAAGCAGAGGGCAAAGGCTGGACGCTCCCCCCTGCCCGTGCTGCCCTTATTCATGCGGGCCGAGAGATCAAAGTCACCATGCCGCAAAAACTGTCGGCCTGTTCGGTCCTCTTTGACCCGTCTTTTGTGAAACCACCACCTGCGAGCCTTTCGGTCTTTGAGATGACACCGCTGGCCCGTGAATTGGTGTTGGCCTGCCGCGACTATGACCCCCAAAGCACCTTGGACGACTACGGTGAGCAGCTTTTTAAGATGCTTGCAGCAAATACATGGAAACTTGCGGAAACACCGACAAAAGCAGGTCTGCCATCGGGTCAAAGCGAAGCTGTCAAAGCAGCCCTTGTCCTGACAGAAGAACAACTTGCTGGCACCCCGAATTTCGAAGAAATCGCAGCAAATGTCGCTGTCAGCCCCCGCACCCTCGCGCGTCGGTTTTCAGAAGAACTTGGCATGAACTGGCGCCAAGCTTTGCGCAGATTACGCATGAACCGCGCAATCGAAGCGCTCGCTGACCCGCAACGCCAAATCACCGAGATTGCCTTTTCTGTTGGCTACAGCTCCTTATCCGCGTTCAACACCGCATTTCGCGATTTCAGCGGGCGCACACCTACGGAATTCAGGGCGAGTTTTGGCGGGTAGAGTATTTGTAATAAAAGATGTGCAAGGTCTGCTCTGCGGACAAAGGAGGCTTTCGCTGTACGTGCTCCAATGTCTGCTTCACAATTGCCGCATCTCAATTGGTTTTAACTCGGGTGGCAACTTTCAACAGTTTCTGGAAGCGAGAACATTCGAAATGGTCCTCATAAGGGCAGTTCGCTACATGACGCAGCATGTCGGCAAGATTGACCAATCGTTTGGCCTGATCTTCCAGATTGCTGGCCTTATCGATCAGCGCAGCGCGAGGAATGACTGTTGCTCCGGGTCGGTTTAGAACCGATCCTATCTCATCGAGCGTGAACCCTGCCGATTTCGCGAGAATGATCAGGGCCAGCTGCTGGAGAACATCTGGCTCATATTGTCGGCGCAGCCCGTTTCGAGCAACCGAACCAATGAGCTTCTTTTTTTCATAGTAGCGCAGCCCCGAAGCGCTCACGCCAGACTGGTCTGACACCTCAGCGATATCCAGAAGTTTCTCCATACGAAAACCTATTGACCTGAACTTAGCTTCAAGTTGTAGGCTGTGTGTTCAGTTTTTGCAATGGAGCCGTTTGGGTGAGCGATTCATACATATCTACGGATCAAGAAAAGGCACTGGCGATTCTGTCTGGCCCCAGTCTTTCGATTGTTCTTGCGTCACTGGGCACCAGCACTGCTGCTGTCACTTTACCGGAGCTTTCAGAGAGCTTTCAGGATCATGGCGTCAACCCTGCCCTGGTGGTGTCTGCCTACATTTTGGCAACCACTGCATTCATCGTCCCGGTCGGACGCGCTGGCGATCTTTGGGGCAGGCGCTCTGTGCTTGTCGTCAGTCTATGTCTCTACACATTGGGCGCACTCCTTGCCCTTCAAGCGCCTACGCTACCGATCTTGATTGCAAGCCGATTTATCCAAGGCATGGGGGCTGCCGGAATGATGGCAATGCCACTGGCCTTGGTTCGCGACTTTATTCCATCAGGCCGGGTCGGACGATGGATGGGAGCAATGGGAACGATGTCTGCTATTGGCACAGCATCCGGTCCTGCCATTGGAGGCGCTGTTGTGGCTACATTCGGCTGGCGCGCCGTCTATCTGTTGCAGATACCTTTGGCTTTGGCCGCACTAGCACTTTGTTTTCTCTACATTCAAAACCTCAGACATACCAACGAACACAGGGAATTTGACCTTCCTGGCGCAAGCGTTTTGGCTTTTTCTTTGGCGGCTCTAACGTTCCTAATTTCTGATTTGGCCGGTGGCTTTGATCTTGCCATTGCAATACTCGCAGTTGCCGCTGGTGTCGCATTCCTCGCGTTCCTTTGGATTGAGAAACGCTCTGTGTCACCAATCATCCCGCTTAGTTTACTGCGGTCTAAGCATGTGCGCGTCAGTCTTGTCATGAACGCGATCGTGTCTCTCGTCATGATGGGTATTTTAGTGGTCGGACCATTCTTCTTGATGCATGGGCTTGAGTTGACGATTGCCCAGATGGGGCTGGCGATGTCTGTCGGCCCGATTGCATCTGCCTTAAGCGGCATTCCGGCAGGACGATTGACGGAAAGGATTGGAGCTAATCGCGCGGTGCTAGTGGGTGCATCCGCGATGGTTATCACAACCTCTTTGATGGCGGGCCTCCCTTACATATTCGGGCTTGCCGGTTTCTTACTGGCTTTTTTGATGCTTTCGCCCAGCTATCAGATTTTCTTGGCTGCACTGAACACGTCGGTGATGGCGCAGACATCAGAACCGGATCGTGGAGTGACCTCAGGTATTCTCAATCTGAGCCGCAATTTCGGTTTTATCTTGGGAGCAGGAGCTGTCAGCGCCCTTTTCTGGTCTCTGGCAGATGTCGAAGGCAACGCAGGCGATTTAACAGTTCAAATCCGCGCTGCAATGGCAGGAACATTTGCGATTTGCTCTTTTCTAAGCCTCGGTGTGGTGGTCTTCGCAGTCCTCTTGCACAGAAACCAAAACAGCGTTCCGAAAACTGAAAACAGACATTCGTAGAATGGCGCAGCATTTGTCGTTTTGGGCTCACAGCTGACATTCTTCTCCCAAGAAAAACAAAAATACCGCGCTGGTTGCCCAGCGCGGTTTCGGTAATTCTTTGAATGTCAGCGAAAAACTTAGTTCTTCGCGTAGAATTCAACAACCAGGTTTGGTTCCATAACAACCGGGTATGGCACATCGGACAGGCCTGGGGTGCGCACGAAAGTTGCAGTCATTTTGGAGTGGTCTGCGTCGATGTAGTCAGGAACATCACGCTCTGCCAGTTGAGTTGCTTCCAGCAGAACTGCCAGTTGCTTGGAACGATCACGCACTTCGATCACGTCGCCTTCTTTGACGCGGTAGGATGGGATGTTCACTTTCTTGCCGTTCACTTTCACGTGGCCGTGGTTCACGAACTGACGTGCAGCAAAAACAGTCGCAACGAATTTCGCGCGGTAGACAACTGCGTCCAGGCGGCGCTCCAGCAGACCGATCAGGTTTTCACCTGTGTCGCCGTTCACACGAACCGCTTCACCGTAGATGCGACGGAATTGTTTCTCGGTCAGGTCACCGTAGTAACCTTTCAGCTTTTGCTTCGCGCGCAGCTGGATACCGAAGTCAGAAAGTTTGCCCTTACGGCGCTGACCGTGCTGGCCTGGGCCATATTCGCGACGGTTCAGTGGGGACTTAGGACGGCCCCAGATGTTTTCGCCCATGCGGCGATCGATTTTGTACTTGGCAGCAGTTCTCTTAGTCATCTGCTGATCTCCTTCGTATAGGGTTTCGAAGGGCGTTGTCCTCTTCCCGGATTTGGCCGGAATGACAGGAATCCCCTTGCGGGGGCCACCAACACCAATGAAATGGGGCTTATAGCTAGGAATAAATGGGAGTCAACGGCCCAAAACCACAAACTTAAGCTGTTTTAGCCCAAACAGGTTTTTTGCCGATATGCTCGGTCAGGAAATCAATAAAGACCCGGACTTTGGCAGAGACCACATTGCTTTTGGGATAGATCAGCCAAAGTGCTGGCTTCTGCGCGATTTCATATTTCGGCAGCACCTGCACGAGCTGCCCTGATCCAAGCTCATCATGCACGAGCCAAAGTGAGCAGATGGATATGCCCGCGCCGGACAAAGTGGCCTGCTTTTGAGTCTGCCCATCGTTCAAAACCAAAGTGTGAGCACAACGCTTTGGATCGAAATCGGTGACAGTGCCATCTTCGGAAACCAACCCACGCGGATCTCGGTCCCGAAACGCAATCATTCGGTGGCTATCAAGCTCCGCAGGGTCTTCAGGCGTCCCAAACCGCGCCAAATACTCTGGGGATGCACAGAGGATGCGCTTGTCATCTGCAAGTTTGCGTGCGGTCAGGCTGCTGTCCTCCAGAACAGAATTGCGCAGTGCAAGATCATAGCTTCCTTCAATCAAGTCGAACTGCGCATCCGAAAAATGCAGATCAAGCATCAAGTCAGGATATGCGTCCATAAACGCTGGCAACAGCGGCGCTATGTAGATCTGGGCAAATGTGCTTGGCGCCGTGAACCGCAAGCGCCCACTTATGCTCGTCTGCCCTTTTCCAAGAACCGCCAATGCCGCTTCTTCCTGGGCAATCATTTCGCGGGCGTAGGGCAGAAAGTCCTGCCCCTCAAGTGACAGGGAGACTTTGCGCGTAGACCGGTGAAGCAACTCAGCCCCCAAAAACCGTTCCAATTTGGCAATCCGAGTGCTGGCCACCGCCGGAGCCATGCCAAGCGCCCGCCCTGCTGCACTGATGTTCAGCATTTCTGCCGCCAAAACGAATAATCGTAGGGTTTGAGTCTCCATATTTTATACTTTTTCGGAATACTGAAATCATTTCCAGCCCGTTTTTATATTTTTTCACTGCTTTAAGTCTGATGCAACACGGAAGCAGGAGCCTCTTATGACAAGAACAGCGATGGTTAATTACCATGTCCACAAACCGCATAGGCAAGCATTTGAGCTGGATGCCGGTGGTATTGTCGGCAATCTCATATCACCTGAGCTCGCTCCGACAGAAGTGACCGTTTATGATGAACGGGGCGTTGGGGCCGCGACGACATTTGAAGGATCATCTGTCGGCTTCAGCAGCTTCCCAACAGCTGTCACACAATTTGACAACACAGCGAATTGGCGCGCGACATACGATCAAGAGCTGACCAAGCTTTTGACCAGCGAGCTTGACGCGAAAGAAGTGGTGATCTTCGACCATACCGTTCGCCTTGATGACCCGGACGCAGATCGAAAACCCGCACGAAATGTGCATAGCGACTATAGCCTGCACGGCGCGAAACAGCGGATCATTGATATCCTCGGCGAAGGCACCGCCGAAGAGTGGAGCCAAGGGCACTACGCTTTCATCAATGTCTGGCGCCCGATCGACAATCCTATCAACTCTGCACCGCTGGGTTTCATCCTGCCAGAGAGTGTGGCCGATGACGACTGGATATTGCTCGACCTGATCTACCCGGATCGCAAAGGGCAGATCATGGGATTGGCCGCGAACCCGGATCATGAGTGGATTTATATGTCAAAGATGACCCCGGATGATGTCGCGTTTTTCAACATCTACGACAATCGCGGCCGCGCCTCTATCGCGCATAGCGCTTTGGACATGATCGAAGATCCCAACGTGTCCAGCATTCGCAAAAGCATCGAAAGCCGCACGCTGGTGCGCTTCTAAATTTCTCAGACGTATGGCGGACCTCCGCTCCTCAAAACTCCAAAGGACGACCATGACCAAAACTATTCTCATCACAGGCGCTACCGATGGCATCGGTCTAGTGACCGCTAAGAAACTGGCCGCCGAAGGACACACAGTCCTTTTGCATGGCCGTAGCAAGGCGAAGCTCGAAAATGCGGCCAAAGAAGTCGGCGGTGGACCGGAAACCTACATCGCAGATCTTTCTAAGATCGCCGATGTTCACGCTCTTGCTGCTGATATTCGAGAGAGCCACGCCACGATTGATGTCATCATCAACAACGCCGGCGTTTTCAAACTCCCTAACGCAAAAACTGCGGAAGGATTTGATACGCGTTTCATGGTCAATACATTCGCGCCTTACATTCTGACTGAGGCTCTGTTGCCAATCCTGTCCAAGGGCGGCCGGATCGTGAACCTCTCCTCCGCCGCACAAGCCCCTGTCGACCTGCAGGCCATGCTTGGCCAGCGGCAACTTGACGACATGGGTGCCTACGCTCAAAGCAAATTGGCAATCACCATCTGGTCGCATGAACTCGCACAGGAACTCGGTGAAAATGCGGTCGTCGTGGCAGTCAACCCAGGCTCATTGCTGGCTTCCAAGATGGTCAAAGAAGGGTTTGGCGTCGCCGGCAACGATCTGAACATAGGTGCGGACATTCTGATCGCGGCGGCTCTGGGAAATTCTTTTGCAAACGCGTCAGGCAAGTACTTTGACAATGACAGCCGAACCTTTGCCTCCCCGCATTCAGCGGCCCTAGATGCAGACCATCGCGCACAGGTGATGCAGGGCATCAAAGACGCCGTAGCGCGGCTTGGTTAAGCCGCAACCACTTACAATAGCTAGAGAAACGACAATGCAAACAAATGCACTTGAACAGGCACGCTCTGTAGAACGGCCAACCCGCGACGAGCAGCTGATGCGCGCGCCATCGGTTCAACGTTTTTGGGCCGACAACCGGAACCTTCTTCAAGAGGCTTGGTCGGAATGGGAAAACAATGAAGCCGAAGGTTTGGGGCCGGACGACAGCCTATATGACCCTCATTTGCGCGCAGCTGTTGAGCAAGCGTGGCAAAACCCAAGCTCCGAGGCCGCGGTCAAGGATCTGTGGGAGGAAGTCTTCCCTGGTGTCTATAAGGCTCAATTCTTCGACCCAGAACAGCTAAGGTCCTTTCGGGACTACCTTGAGAACGTCGCGGATGCGGGCATCCCTCTTCGTCCTCCCTATGGCATCTCGCTGAACCGGGGCGGTGCGATGTTGGACAGTCGGTCGGAAGGTTTCCTTGCCGCGCCACAGTTCCAATCGTTCTACCAAGGTCTGATGAACAGCTACATGCGCCCAATCTCGCGGCTCTTGTTCCCGGATGTCATGGGGTATGACACGCAGACCTTTGGGTTCTCGATCCAGTGGCAAGCCGACAAAGACACCTCGCTGCGCGCGCACACGGATGCATCAGCAGTTACGCTGAACATCAATTTGAACCTGCCCGGAGAAGACTTCTCAGGCTCTGGTGTCCGCTTTTTCGACCGCGCAACACGCCGGGTAGAAGAGTTGACTTTCGCACCAGGCACCGCCCTGATCCACCACGGCAGTGTACCGCATGAATCCATGCCAATCACTGAGGGCGAACGTTCAAATATCGTGCTTTGGCTCTATGGCGATCACGGAGCCATTCCACCGCTAGGCACCGATGCAAAACCGGTGTCGCCGCAGGAACGCTGGACCACTCCATCGATTAAAAACGATGGTTTTGCACCCTTCTAAAACAAAGATAAGGCGATTGAAGTTCAATCGCCTTGTCCGCTTAGTACTTTCTACGATGTGTGTTTAAGCAGCCTCGTGACGCAGGATTGCTGCCTCTGAAGCAGTCAATTGGCGTCTCGCGTGATCGCCATAAGTATAAGGCCGCGCTTCCAATTCTGGGTTCAGACCCAAAAGCCGTTCTCTGTCTTCGGCATCCAGAGCTGACATAGCGGCATCAGCCGGATGGAAGCTTTCGGTCTCTACCCCGTTCGCGAAAATGATCTCATGCTGCGGCAACATAAGATGCATGTATGTCACCTCTCGAGAGCGATAATCCAAAGTCACCGACTGCCCATTTTCGAGCTGGCGCGCAGAGACCAAAACCTCAGGCGTATTGAACAATGCGCGGGCAACCTCGCCACGTACCAAGACGCGATGTTCAGGAGAAACCACCAGCTCGCGACGCGGCCAATCATGCCCCAAAGCGCCGGGACGAATGCGAATTGGGCGCAGTTTTGGTAACGCAAAGAGGCGCGCGCCTGTCATGCGGCGCGACCCGATCCATTGCACCTCCTGCGCACCGTTGTCCTTGGTGACAACAGCATCGCCTTCGCGCAACTGCTCGATCGGCACTGGTCCGGTTGGCGTTTCAATCAAAGTGCCCGGTGTGAAACAGATCACCCGTGCGGTTTCTGGATCAAGAGGATCATCGATGGCCGCATCCAACGAATGATGCACAACCCACAGATCAACGCCCTTTGGTGGAATTTGGTCAACAAACATCAAGAGCGGCGCGCCCTGCTCAACGTTGATCAGCGTCACGGTGTAACTTTGCTGGCCATCAGACACAACAAAAGAGCTGTCCTGCAGCGTTTCATCAACATCGATGTCCTGAATGCGATTTGTGCCCGTCATGGCCGCGCCAACAAGTTTGCGCACCATGCGAGCCGCCTTGCGCCGCAAGATCATTTCGCTTTCGCCACGCTCTAGTCGCAACAAGTCCGTTGGGCCATCAACCCGAACGGCGTCCCCACGCCAAGACCACACTGCGCCTTTCTGAATTGCGCTTAAGGGTGCAGTCCCAAGACCATCAACTTCTGTTTGCGACCAGGAAATGACGAACGTGCCAAGAAAGCCCGCTCCCATGTTCCGTGTCCTGCCTCAAATTCTTATTGGGCTGACGTTAACAAAAGTGATTCGCTCTGGGAAGCCCCTAAAGAATCTCGAATTGATACCAGTGGTTTAAAAGTCAAACCGTATACGCACCGCACCAACGACCTGGCCCTCGTCCTGGCCGGTAAACTCTGGGCTCAGCCAAGTCGCACCATAGTAGACGCTGGTGCTCTCACCCTGCCAGTTCATGCCGATGCGATACCGTTCACGGGTGTCTTCAATTGTGACGCCGGAAGATGCGGGCAGATAGATCGAGCTTTGAACAACGGCAAAATCAGCGCCTGCCAGAAATGACCAACCGGGGCGGTTCTGATATGTTGTCTGATAGCGCTGGCCGCTGACAGGATCGCGCACCAAAAGTTCGTCATGGCCAAATTGACCCAATGTGAAATCAAATCCCGCACGCAGCAGTGTTTCATCCCCTGCCCGTGCTTCGACAAATGGGCGCAGACGCGCGTTCTCGCTGAGTTCGTAAATATAACCAACTTCAGCAACCCCGGTGAGGGCAAGCTTGTTGCCAACCTGATTATTGAGAACCGTGTCAGACGGTTCAGCAACAGAAAAGGCATTGTGTAGCCAAGTCTGTATATCACCAATCCCCGAGCTCGGACCGACGAGAGTCAGATCAGCACCGAGAGCGATGTCAAAGCCGCTGCGCTCAAAATGAGTATGCGCACCAATGGACAAAGCACCTGCATAAGGACGATCCGTTGGATCTGGGCTCTGCAAATTATCTGGAGCAATCACTTGCCCCATAATCCGCATCTCGATCAGGTCGCCAAAACCCTCAGGACGTTGGCCTCCCCAAGGTTGACCATAGAGATGGCTGCCAACAATCGAGCCAGACCGCCAACGGTCTTGCCCATCCCCCAGAAAGTCGTTCACAATCAGGCGGCCATAGCCAATCTGTTCAGCCTCTGCTTGCACTGCAATGCTGCTTGCGCCGCCAAAAACAAGGCTTGCTGCCAAAATCGTCTTAAGAATTCCCATGGTCGTCCTGCTCGCTATCGTTGTGGGCACACTACCCGCTTTTGGCGCAAAGAAAAGCGAGCGAACAGCGGCTTTAACGCGACGTGGCAATCTGGGAACACTTGCACAGGCCTGGGCGGACCGATAAGCCGCTTAAGGGGGATGTTTGCAACTGACGCGCTGCATACATCAGTACCGAAATTGCCTCTGGAGTAATTGCTGTGAGGCTCAGGACAAGTGATGGGAGTTGCACATGGCCGTGGCCTCAATGGGTTTGATTGGAGTTGGGACAATGGGCAGTGCCCTGGCGTTGAATATCGCCGAAAACGGACACCCGATTGCGCTCTACAATCTTGATCCCAGCACCATCGACGCTCTGATCTCTGAAGCTGGTGAACTTGCCTCTAAACTCACCAAGACCGAAAGCCCTGCTGACCTCGTCTCCAAAATGTCAGCTCCCCGTGCGATCATCTTGCTTGTCCCCGCTGGCGCGCCGGTTGATGCCACGATTGATGCCCTCCTTCCGCATCTCGCGCCTGGCGACACAATCATCGACGGCGGTAATAGCGATTTTCGCGAAACGCAGGCGCGCACCGCAAAAGTGGAAGCCGCAGGTTTCAATTTTCTGGGTGTCGGCGTTAGTGGCGGCGCCGAAGGCGCACGTCGCGGTCCATCCATGATGGTTGGTGGATCGCCCAGCGCCTGGGAGCCAATTCGACCTGTTCTGGAAGCCATCGCCGCGAAACACGAAGGCGACCCATGCGTGGCCCATCTTGGCCCAGATGGCGCAGGGCATTTCGTGAAAACTGTTCACAATGGCATCGAATATGCCGACATGCAGTTGATTGCAGAAACCTATGGCCTGCTTCGTGATGGAGAGGGCCGAGCTCCTGCAGATATTGCACCTCTGTTCGACCGTTGGAACGAAGGCGCGTTGCGCAGCTACTTGACAGAAATCACAGGGAAAATTCTAGCCGCTGTCGACCCAAATACGGGCAAACCCGTTGTTGATGTGATTGTGGACAAAGCAGGCCAAAAAGGCACCGGACGTTGGACGGTTATCGAAGCCATCCGCATGGGGCAATCCGCCTCCATCATCGAAGCCGCTGTCGGCGCGCGCGTATTGTCCTCCGAACGCGATACCCGGCAAGTGGCTGCAAACATCCTGAATGCAGAACCGGAAACTGATGACGTCAGTTTCAATGAAGCTGATCTAGAATCTGCGCTCCTATCCGCACGTATTCTGGCCTATGCGCAAGGGTTCCGTATTCTACATGCCGCGTCAGATGAATTTGGCTGGGATCTTGATTATGCCCGCGTTGCTGAGATCTGGCGTGAGGGCTGCATTATCCGTTCAGCCCTGTTGGATGACATTGCAACCGCCTTCCGAGGTGATCTCCCTGAGGGGCGCCTGATCCTGTCAGACTTCTTTGCGCCTCTCTTGGCCAAACATATCGGCGCCCTGCGTCGTGTGGTAGCTCAGGCTGTTTTGGCAGGGTTGCCCGTACCAGCGCTTTCATCGGCTTTGTCATGGTATGACGAAATCCGTCAGGCGCGCGGCACTGCCGATTTGATCCAAGGACAAAGGGATTTCTTTGGGGCGCATAGCTTCCTGCGTTTGGATCAGGAAGGCTCCCATCACGGACCATGGCGCAGCTAAGTTATAAATAGGAGGCAGGTCAGAACAGCCCTGCTTCCTTTGCGATCATCGCCGCATGAGTCCTGTTTTTGGCCTCAAGCTTTTTGCAAAGCGTCCGGACGTGCAGCTTGATTGTGACCTCTTGCAGGTCCAACTCGCGTGCGATTTCCTTGTTTGCCAATCCACGGCACAATCCGTTCAAAACCTCGGCCTCGCGGCGGCTGAGTTGCTGCGCGAGCGGGTTCTGATCTGCGTTCCCAGCCATATGGGAAACCGGCACGAAAGTCTCACCCGCCAGCATAAACCGTACGGCATGTACTAGGCTCTGGGCGGTCATGGTTTTCGGCAAATACCCAATGGCGCCACGATCAACCGCATCCTGCGCCAAATTAGCAGGTGCATTGCCTGACAGAATGGCCACGCCTTTTGCAACGCCAGCTTCAATGGCCTTGTCCAACCCTTCCAACCCCATCATGCCGGGCATGTTGTAATCGAGCAAAAGCAGATCAAAAGGCCCCTGCTCCGCGCCGACCTTCAAGGTCTCTGGCAACGAACTGGCTAAGGCCACTTCAGCCCCTCCGGCATTTTCCAAATAGGCCGAAAGGGTCTCTCGAACCAAATCATGGTCATCAGCAATTAATATGCGCATGGTAGCAACCATCGTAGAGGCTTTTGACGCGCTATAGCGGGTTCGGACTAATTGGTCACCTGATTATGTTGACCCCACAGAAGCGCGTCGGTTGAAATCTCAGGTTGAGCTTAGCGCGAATCTTCTACCGATGGCTATGACTTTTGGTGACCCTCCTATCCTTTCGGGTATAATTCCCTGCATTTGAACAGGTTCATTGTTGCTCTAGCTGTGGCACAAAATTGGGGTGAAGCGAATTGAAGGCCTTGATAATGATCTTGAAAAGATTTCTCGCGCTGTGTGTTGTTCTTCTTTTGCCCGGTGTATCTGCCGCCGAAGAAATCACGGCCCCATCTGGCCCAGTGATCTTAACGGTCACCGGTGACATCGCACGCACCAATGGAGAGGGTGCTGCACATTTTGACTTGCAAATGCTTGCCGAAATGCCTGTCACAACCTTTGAAACCACAACCATCTGGACTGAAGGTGCACAGCTCTTCACAGGTGTTGAATTGCATACGCTCGCGGAAAAGCTGGGTGTGCAGGGCGATCACTTGGTGGCCAGCGCCATAAATGACTATCACGTGGAAATACCCATGACTGACGCACAAGTCGGGGGACCAATCCTCGCCTATATGCGCAACGGTGAAGTCATGTCTGTGCGCAACAAGGGACCATTGTGGATCGTATATCCCTATGATTCAAATGTGGCCTACCGAACCGAAACCATTTACTCGCGCAGCATATGGCAGCTGGATCGGATCAAGGTCATGAAATAGACTCGCGCCGGGGCAATATGAAATGGCGGTCACCAATGCGCATCTCTGGCGGATTAAAAACGACTTTGTTTGTTTTGGCGCTTGCCCTTGCCCTTTTTCAAATCGGCACGCTTGTCATCAGCGTGGCACAGCAAGTGGATCGTCTCTCAAAAGCGAGCAGCGGCGATGGGCTGTGGCACCTCTCTCAGGTTGAGGTCGATTATCGCCGTCTGACGACAGCGCTGGCAGAAGCCGATGATCCTGCAGGATATGGAGAAGTAAGACATCGGTTTGATGTGCTTTTCAGCCGTGTTCTTACCCTTCAGGAAGGTGACAGCTACGCGATCCATCGCACGCAGCCGACATTTTCCAATCATCTTTCTGAAGTTCTTGCGTATTTGAATGCGGCCCTCCCCTATATCGATGGGGATGACGTGGTCATGGCGAGGGAACTTGAGAAACTTATCAGCAAGACAAAATCTATCGACGATCCCATCAGACACCTTGCCCTCAATGGTGTTTTGAATAACGCGCAGCTTGGGGAGGCACTGCGTAATGACACGCGCGACCTCTTGCTACGTCTATTTGCAGCAACGATGGCTCTGATTGTTGGGTTGATACTGCTGATCATCGTTCTTAGGCGGCTCTACAAGCGCGCGCAGACGATCTCGGATGACAACAGGATGGCACGCGCGCGTATTGCAAGCATGATCCACGCATCTCTGGATGCAATTCTGGTCACGGATCCTGATGGTAAATTGCTGGATATGAACCGCGCCGCGGAACGCCTGTTTGATATCGATCTCAAATCCGCGGACGACATCTATCTCAGTGCCCTGATCAGAGGCCGGAATGAGGATGGAAGCTATAACAACCCGGCCAAATCGGGTTTACTGGCCAAAGGGCGGGTCGAGACGAAAGCCACACGGAAAAACGGCGCAACCTTCCCGGTTGAAATCTCGCTGGTGCAGGCCGAAACCGAAGAACGTTCTGACATCTATGTCGCCTATGTGCGCGATATCTCAGCGCGGCTCGAGGCCGAAGAGAGTTTGAAACAGGCCCGTGATGATGCGCAGGCTGGTGAAAAAGCTAAGGCGCGCTTGCTGGCGGTGATGAGCCACGAAATCCGCACCCCGCTCAATGGTGTACTTGGCGCGGCGGATCTGTTGTCCAAAACAGAATTGGATGCGGGCCAGGAACGCTATGTCACAGCGATGCAAACTTCCGGTGAAATCCTGCAACGCCATATCAACGACGTGCTGGAACTCTCTCGGCTGGATGAGGCGCGCTTGCCGCGCCAGCTTACGCCTATCGACCTTCATCAGTTGATTCCTGAAATTGTCGAAAGTCAGCGTCCATTCGCAGAACAGGCAGAGACGCGGCTGGATATTCGCGTCTTTAAAAACGTGCCCGACAGCGTTTTGGGTGACCAGTTGGCCCTACAACAAGTGCTTCTCAATCTGGTGGGGAACGCAATCAAGTTCACCACGGGAGGAAGTGTTTGTGTCGAAGTCGATCATTTCGGGCAAGGTGATATAATCGAATTTCGCATCATAGATGACGGGATTGGCATTACTGAAGAGGAAGTCAGTAAAGTTTTTGAAGACTTCTATGCCAGCGACACCTCCTTTGCTCGGCGTAAACAAGGGACAGGCCTCGGTCTGGGCATCACCAAACGCATCGTCACATCTATGGGCGGAGATATCGGCGCTGAGAGCATCCCAAACGAAGGCAGCCTCTTTTGGTTCCGACTGCCGATGAGACCGGTCAATGCAGTGGTGCTGCCAAAAGGCATGCACGATCGGAACCTCGTCTCTGCTCATCCGTCTGACATCCTGCTGGTGGAAGACAATGAGATCAATCGGATGATCGCGTCAGATATGCTTCAAAATGCGGGGCATCGTGTCACGCTGGCCACCGGTGGCAAGCATGGCGTTGAGACCGCAAAGGAGAAGGCGTTTGATTTGATCCTGATGGATATCAGCATGCCAGACATGGACGGGTTGACTGCAGCCGAATTGATACGCCGTTCAAACGGGGCCTCAAAGGACACACCAATCATCGCGCTCACGGCGCAGTCCCTTTCGTTCGCCAACGATCAGATCGATCCAGAGGTCATCTCTCAGGTTTTGCAAAAACCTCTGACATCACAGGCGTTGAATCTCGCACTCGAATCCGCTCTTTCGGATTCTGAAGGCGCGGATTGGGGGGGCATCGCTCCGATTGAAGATCACGTTCTGAACGAAGAGATCCTCAATGACGTTGTCGCAAATATTGGCGAGGAAAAAACTCAGGCCCATTTTGAGGAGCTTCAGCAAGACATGCAGATGTTTCTCAAGCAGCTAAAAAATGAAGACGATGAGGACCTGCCCTCAGCGGCGCATCGATTGGCGGGTGCCGCCGCGGTTCTTGGCCTTTGCGCACTTCATCGACATCTCGTTCAGCTTGAATTTGGCTCCTCAGCGGAAAGCGGCACGGGCAAAACAGAGCGAGAGTGGCAAATCGCCCAACAATCCTTTCAGAACCATTTCTTAACAAAATCCACGGGCACCACTTGACCTTCCAGTGACTGGAACCCCTATAAAGAAGGGAGATTCCAAGGACGTTATCAATGGCCCCGAATACTCTGACTCTCGACATTTCCGGCATGACCTGCGCAGGCTGCGCCCGGCGGGTCGAAAAATCTCTGCAATCCCTGGACGGCACTGAAACCGCACGGGTCAATTTCGCAAGTGGCAAGGCCTATCTGATTGGTGCAGAGCTCGATCAAGATGCGGCGCTGAAGGCCGTTCAGTCAGTCGGCTATTCCGCCGAGCCATCCGATGGCACCCATCGTTCTCATTCCGATGAAACCCGAAATTCTGCGCGTAAGCGTTTGATATTGGCAATGATCCTAGCATTGCCGGTGTTTATCTCGGAAATGGGCGGGCATATCGTCCCCAGCTTTCACCATTGGCAGATGATGACCTTCGGTCATGGCAACCTGCTGATATTTCAATTTATCCTGACAACCGCCGTGCTGTTCGGTCCAGGTTTGGCTTTCATCACCAAGGGCATTCCGTTGCTCCTTCGCGGCAGCCCCAATATGGACACTCTTGTGGCCCTAGGTAGCCTTTCCGCCTGGGGGTATTCCTCGGTGGTGCTCTTCGCACCCACTCTGATCCCGCTAAGCGCACGCCATGTCTATTTCGAAGCTGCTGCGGTTATCGTGACACTGATCCTGCTGGGCCGTTGGCTTGAGGACCGCGCCAAGTCACGCGCCGGCACCGCCATCGAAAAGCTGATGGATCATATGCCTGATACAGCAACGGTTCTAATTGACGGCAAGCCAAAAGAAATCCCTGCAGCGGCGCTGCAAGTTGGCGATCTGATCTCCCTGAAGCCAGGCAGCCGGGCACCTGCAGATGGTATTGTGATCAGCGGAAGAAGCGACATGGATGAGGCCATGCTGACGGGCGAACCACTACCGGTCAGCAAGGCAGAAGGGGATCCCGTTACAGGTGGCACGATCAATGGCTCAGGTGCTCTGGTTATTCGCGCATCCCAGGTCGGGAGCGCGACGCTCCTGTCGCAAATCGTGCGCACTGTCGAAGAGGCGCAAGCCGCGGTGCTTCCCGTGCAATCAATGGCTGATAAAGTGGTACAGATATTCGTACCCGCAGTCCTCGCAATTTCGGCACTGACCTTCTTAGGCTGGTACCTACTTGGGCCAGAACCACAGCTTTCTCATGCCCTGATCGCCATGGTCTCAGTACTGATCATCGCCTGCCCCTGCGCCATGGGTCTCGCCGTGCCCATGTCGATCATGGTGGGAACCGGACGTGGGGCCGAATTAGGGGTGCTCTTTGCCAAAGGTGATGCCCTACAACGCCTTCAGGATGTTTCAACTGTGGCCTTTGACAAAACCGGCACGCTGACGCTGGGCAAGCCACACATCGCGGAAACCCATGTAGCGAAGGGCATCTCTGAAACCCAAGCGTTGGCTCTCGCTGCAAGTGCAGAGCATCAGTCTGAACATCCAATCGCTGAAGCCTTCAAGACCGCCACCCGCGATGTCGAGCTGCCTCAAGCGCAGGACGTGAAGGCCACGGTTGGATTGGGCCTATCCGCTACTATTGACGACCAGCGCATATCGATTGGGTCTTTGGGATTTGCGAGGGAACTCGGTCTCCCCTTGCAGAGCTTCGAAACAGAAATCTCAAAGGCGCTTTCGCTGGGGCGCACCGTCGTCTTCATGGCCAATGAAACGACTGTAATCGCGATCTTTGAATTGGAAGACCAACTTAAAGCCGAAGCTGCTCCGATAATCTCACAACTCTCCGCTTTGGGATTGAACACTGTTTTGATCTCTGGCGACCGACCAGAAGCCGCTGACCATGTCGCAACGCAGGTCGGCATTATGCGTGCCTTCGGATCAGTATTGCCGACCGAAAAGGCACAAAAGGTCAAAGAGTTGCAGGCTGAATTTGGCAATGTTGCCTTCGTCGGAGACGGCATCAACGACGCGCCCGCTTTATCTCAGGCAGACGTCGGCATCGCCATGGGCAATGGAACGGATATCGCTCTGGAAAGCGCAGATGTTGTGCTGACCACCGGCGATCTACGCAAACTTCTGACGGCTATGACGATCTCAAAGGCAACCATGCGCAACATCCGTCAAAACCTGTTCTGGGCCTTTGGATACAACACAGTGCTGATCCCGGTCGCCGCTGGGGTGTTCTATGCTTGGCTAGGCTGGCAACTTTCACCCATGCTCGGAGCCGGAGCAATGGCCATGAGCTCACTCTTTGTCGTGATGAACGCGCTGAGACTGCGCCAATTGGCACCCAACCAGGAGGGAATTGCATGAATATCGGAGATATCTCAGACGCCACGGGCCTTCCGAGCAAGACCATTCGCTACTATGAGGACATCGGCCTTGTCATCCCAAAGCGTGCCTCAAATGGCTACCGCCAATTCACCGAAAGCGATCTTCATCATCTCAGGTTCCTCGCCCGCGCCCGACGACTTGGGTTCAGCATCGACAGCTGCAGGCAACTGCTTTCTCTTTATGACAAAGACGACCGTGAAAGCGCCGAAGTTCGCAAGCTCGCTGTATCCCACATGCAAGAAATCGAGCGCAAAATCGCTGAATTGAATGGAATGCATGAAACACTGGCCGCGCTGGTCAATGCCTGCGCAGGAGACCATCGCCCTGACTGCCCAATCCTGAATGATCTGGCCGGAGCGGAAGCTCAGAACTAGGCGGCGGGCGCAGGCGCTCTCAAATTCCACATCATCTGACCTGCCGCCACTGGTCATGGCTAAAATGCGCACTACAGTTGCTTCAAAGACCCCTCATTGGAGCGCATATGTCCGTCAACATTCACTGGTTTCGCAAAGACTTACGTCTCAGCGACAATCCTGCGCTCTGCGCCGCTGCCAAGACTGGGGCGGTGCTTCCGCTCTATATCTTGGACCCTGATCATCTGGAGGGACTTGGTAGCGCAAGCCGGGTTTGGCTGTGCCACAGCCTGCATCAGTTGAAGGGCTCGCTGAATAACAACCTTCTGATCCTTGCCGGGCGCCCTTTGGATATTCTGCCGAAGCTGGTTACAGAAACCAATGCTGCACATGTCACATGGACTCGACGTTACGATCCAGATGGTATCGCGCAGGATCAAACCCTGAAATCGCAACTGGAAACACAGGGCACCCGCGTCCTGAGCCTGAATGGCAGCCTGCTCTGGGAGCCCTGGGAGGTGCAAAAACCCGATCAAACACCCTATCGGGTTTTCACCCCATTCTTCAAACGTGGATGCACAGCTGCTCCGCTGCCACGGCATCCTTTGCCCGCCCCAATTTTGGAGTTCGCGGAGTTTTCCCAACACTCAAAGGCAGATCTTTCCAAGCTCCTACCAAATACCGATTGGCACCAGTCCGTGACATCGCATTGGCAACCGGGCGAATGCGGCGCGGCGCAATCGCTTTGTACGTTCATCGAAAGAGCTTTGAGGGGCTACAAAAAGGGTCGCGATTTCCCGGCCCACCAAGCCACCTCACGCCTGTCACCACATCTGCATTTCGGGGAGATTTCCCCCAATCAAATCTGGCACGCCGTCGCTGCTCTTCCCGCATCCGAAGACACTACGCACTTCAAATCCGAACTGGCCTGGCGCGAGTTTTCTTACCATCTGCTCTTCCGAAATCCGAACCTCCACTCGCGGAACCTAAACCAGAAGTTCGACACCTTTCCCTGGCGAGAGGCCCCGGAAGATCTGCGCAAATGGACACGGGGCCAGACCGGTTTTCCCATTATAGATGCCGGCATGCGAGAGCTTTGGCAGACCGGCTATATGCACAATCGCGTGCGCATGATTGTCGCCTCGTTTCTGACGAAAAACCTGATGATCCACTGGCGTCACGGGCTTGCTTGGTTCCACGACACGCTCTTTGATGCCGATCCCGCCAACAATGCCGCCAGCTGGCAATGGGTGGCTGGGTCTGGCGCAGACGCCGCTCCCTACTTTCGGATATTCAACCCGGTCACACAGGCCCGTAAATTCGATATGGATGGCACCTATATCCGCACCTATGTGCCGGAATTGGCCCATTTGGATGCCAAACACATTCACGCGCCCTGGGAGGCCTCTGAAGAGGTGCAGCTCAGCCTACCTGGCCACTACCCACCACCAATGATCGACCTAAAAGATTCGCGAGAACGCGCGCTTGCGGCCTATTCTGCATTGCCCTGAGAAATCGTTATCGCAAACGGTGCCGCCACCGTTAACGCCAACGGTACCCCCTGCGCCACTGTTAACGTTAACACATTGTCTTAAAAGGTGTTTTTACTTTTTATAGCTAAGCTAGGCCGCTATACGATCAGCAAATCTGTTTTGACCGAACAAGGAAGTTTCTGATGGCTGTCACCGTAGGTATCAATGGCTTTGGCCGGATCGGACGTTGCACACTGATGCACATCGCAGAAGCGGCGCGCGATGACGTTCACGTCGTGAAGGTAAACGCAACTGGCCCAATCGAAACCGCGGCACACCTGATCCGCTATGACTCTGTCCACGGTCGTTTCGCCAATGACGTTGTGGTTCAGAACGGCACCATGGATGTGGGCCAAGGCCCGATGCGCATGTTCTCGACCTACGATATGGATGAGCTCGACTGGACTGGCGTTGACGTTGTGCTCGAATGTACCGGCAACTTCAATGACGGTGAAAAAGCAGCGAAGCACCTGGAGCGTGGCGCCAAAAAGGTGCTGATCTCTGCCCCAGCCAAGAATGTTCAGAAAACCATTGTCTTCGGCGTGAACGACAACCTGCTGACCGCCAACGACAACATGATCTCCAACGGTTCCTGCACCACCAACTGCCTCGCCCCTCTGGCAAAGGTGCTGCACGAAGCGATTGGCATCGAAAACGGTCTGATGACCACGATCCACAGCTACACAGGTGACCAGCCAACGCTGGACCGTCGCCACAAAGACCTCTACCGCGCACGCTCTGCGGCCATGGCGATGATCCCAACCTCCACCGGTGCCGCAAAAGCATTAGGAGAGGTTCTGCCAGAACTCAAAGGCAAGCTTGACGGCACCTCCATGCGCGTTCCAACGCCAAACGTTTCCGCCGTTGACCTGACCTTCGTCGCCTCCAAAGACGTCACCGTTGAGGACGTAAACGAAGTGGTGCGCGAAGCCGCAGCGACACATATGAAAGGTGTGCTGGGCTACGATCCAGAAGCCAAGGTGTCCATCGACTTCAACCACACCACCGAAAGCTCCATCTTCGCTCCTGACCAAACCAAAGTGGTCGGCGGCCGCACCGTGCGCGTTCTGGCATGGTATGACAACGAATGGGGCTTCTCAGCACGTATGGCGGATGTGGCGGCTAAAATGGGCCAAATGGTCTAAGCCATTACCCAAGCCTTTCTAAGACAATTGCGTCCCCGGCATCGCTCAGGCATATCTTGCTAAAGCGAAGGCCGGGGATTTCTTTTTATGACCAACTCAATTGCCATCGGAATTGTGTTTTCTTTGGTTTTGGCTCTGGTCGCTGATCAGGTCTGGCTTGATGGCACAGGAGCGCTATTCGCAGCGCGCAAGTTTGCAGAGCTGATCGAATGGGTGGCTTTTTGGCGGTGAAAGTATTTAAGGAATTTCCCCTAGATTGAGTCTATCGTTCATTCTTCGGATATAGCTGCCACCTAAAATCAGAGATCTAAGGACTGCCATTGGATGGCAGAGGCATGTAGTCTCAATACCATCGGGTATCAAATGTTGCGATCACGCTTCGCGATCCAGAGCACGAACGCAGTGTCAGCCCCACCGACTTCGATAACACGTTTGTCGTGCATCAAAACCCCGAGACCATGTTCTTCGTCCCAACTACAGGCAAATTGGTAGCCCACGTAAGGAACTCCTTGTTTAGAAATCGGGTGTACAAAAATCTCTTCGAGGGCAATTACTTTCGTTAGACCACTTACCGATGTGATCTTTGGCAAGTCTTCCTCGTTTTCATCGATATTATAATCTTCAAAAAACTGGCGTCGAAAGTCAGGATAAGCTTCCAGGACTGCGTTAAGAATTATTGGTTTTTGCCTTTCATGATTTTCTTTAACCCAGGTTGTGAGAGCAACATCGTCTGCGCTCATAGGAGCTTCATCTCTGCCCTCAGGTGCAAAAATTAGCTTGGCCGTTTTGCCTTCGGTGAATTCGGACCATGTAGAAAATTGAACATCTGCCTGCCACCAAAAATCGTCAAATTTGAACTCCATATCACACTCGCTAAATCCAATTATTATTTCTAAGCAAGTAAATGAAAGCAGACATTTGCACAATTCGCAGCATCGTTGACATTGGCCTCATCGCAGACCTTGGCCACGACAGCCAAAGCCCGCATTGATTGAAACCAACCTAAACAGCCGTCATCGACACCCGAACCGTCACTTCACCGCTCAAGGGCTCTTCCCAGTTCAACCGAACCTGATCCCCATCCGTACCCTGCTGCAGGTCCACATATGGCACCGCCCAACGGGTCTGGTTGCCTCCATTCCTTAAACGATCTGTCGTCACAATCGACTCGACCGACCGCGCCTGCCCGCCAAAGGGCAAACCACCGCCGGTATCCACTGTCCAGCTGCTCGCGGCAGAGTTCTGATCATGAGACACCATCAACGGGTTGTAGATCGGAGTTTCAACTTGATGGAACGTATTGCCCTCCACGCGAATATTTTTACCGCGCGCCATGTTGAGTGGCGCAAAGGTTTCGTCCACGCGATCCACGCGATCAATCGATCCATCAATGCTGCGGAATTTATTCCCCGTCACACTCAGACCGCCGATCGATTGCCCCGTCCCATAAGGTTTGATCACCACATAGCTGAACCAGGGCGCGACGTTTCCGGTCAAGAAGACGTTCTCATCGATACTGAGCGCAGAGAAAGAGAAACCCGTTGTGAAATCAGGCTCGGGCTCATGTTCATTGGTCCATTCAATGAAACAATTGTCGATGTAGTTCCCTGAAATTGTTGTGGAACAATAAGAGCTTGCCACAACAATCCCCGCCGTGCGCACCCCTGCAGTCTCTGCGTCCCCTTGGAAGCAATGATTGCCGATGACTTGGTTGTTAGACCCGCCCAGCACCGCGAAATGCTTGAATTGCGTGGCCCGGTTGTTGCGCAGCTTCACATCGTTGGCGTTGGTGTTGACCACAATCGTCGTCCGGTCCTGCGCGCGCTGATCGGCCTCGTTAGTCAGGAATTGGCAACGGTCAATCAACATGCCCTGACAACCTTCCCCATGGCTTGTGATCCCGCGATCCCGCGGGCGCGTAATCCAGCTGTCACGCACATGGAAAATCACCCCGGCGGGCGGCAACAGAATGCCACTGGCGCGGCTGTTACACAGCAGTTCCACATGCGACAGGGAAAAGCGCTGCAGCTTACTAAAACCCGAAAAATCCATGATGTATTTGAAGCGTGTGAATGTATAGGTCTGGGTCCCGGCGGCGTCATAAAGCGGTACGCTCAGTTCCACTTCCTGCGTCGCATCATTCTTGGCTTTGACATAGACCTCGCGGCCCACACCATTGCCTTCAACCAGTGACCCAACCTGAACATTCGCAACATTTGTGACGTTGGTCAGAAAACGCGGGTTCGACGTAGAATAGGTTCCGACTGAGGTCGCTTCGTCAGACAACCACTCGCTGTCCCCTGACACATAGAACTGCGCATTGATGATATTGCGCCGCTGCGCATAGCTTTCTCGATTGGGCACCAACGCCTGCATATCCATCGGAGAGGTGATGGTGATGCGCCGCCCCCCACAATCCAGAGATTCATGATCTGCACTGTTAAAAAGCGACTGAAAGGCCTTCTCGAAAGCCAGCTGCTCATTTCCAAAGGCATCGATATAGGCGGGCAGATCAAAGTTCTTGGTCAGGCTGAATATCGCCTCACGTGGCATCGTGACCGTACCCTCAAAGCGCACACGTTCGGTGAAAACCATGCCGCCATTCAGAAGATAGGTCCCAGCAGAGACCAAAACCGTCCGCCCATTGGCCGCTGCATTCGCCGCCTCAAAGGCATCGGTATCATCCGTCGCGCCGTCTCCGATTGCGCCGTAATCGCGCACATCTACCATGGCCATCATGTCCCGATGAAAGGCAGAGGTCAGATCTTCCACGATAATGTCGTCGATACGCACCACACCGCCGGTGGCACCGGTGAGATCAAGTCCCACATGGGCATAGGTCGGCTCTGTGCCCCAGGCCATATCAACGCCACCGCGTTGACCAGATCCAATGATCGCCGTGATCTCGACAACTTCGCCATAGCTCGTCAGCAATGTGCTTGGCCCAACTTCAGGCAGGCCACTGACATGGCTCCCCCCGCTCCCGCCAGCCCAAGCTGCAATCCGCACACTAGGTAGGCCGCCACTCATGGCCTTCACGCGCGCGCGCACTTGCAAATAACATCCCGGAGAAATCGGCGTTTGTCCAAAGGCGCGCAACTGCTGCGTCACCTCGGTCTTCTGAAGTTCCAGACAGCCTGCGAAATCTGCATCCGCTGGCACGAAGGCCGCGTTCACAGCACCGCTGTAACTATCCGATCCCGGCGTCCCATCACCGCTTGACCAATTGCCCAGACCTTCGCTGAACGCTGGTGGCATCAATACCACGCCCTCGGTGATGACTTTGTTCATCTCTGACCCCTTTTGACCTCGCCGTACTCCGGCGCTTTGGCAAAGGGATAGAGAGAGGGTGTTAAAAGCGCGTCAGACCAGCGCGCGCTGCATCCGCATCATCTTATACCGCCGGATCAAGTGGTAGAAAACGCACCCCATTGATGCGCCACACATCATTCGTCTGAAGCATCTGATACTCCAGCCGATACAGCACCCCATCTTGATCGCGTATCTGTACTTGCTGCAGGTATAGCCCTTCACGATCCTCTAAAGGCAAGTAGGTCAGCTCTGACGGATTAATGACCATCGGATAGCCATTACGAACCATCATTTCAAACCTCTGAGGATTCCCAAAAAGCATTTGAATTGATGGGCTTGCATAGGAAAAGGCGGTTTCAAAATCGTCCTCTCCAAAGGCTTCGATCTGGCTGGTGATGGTGGATTGAATGTCTTCTTCCTGAGCGAAGCTCGCGCTGCCCAGCACAATCAAAAGTACCGCAAGTATCTGTCGCATATCCGTCCCTCCTAGGGCACAGCTAGCGTGATCTTGTGATATGACCAGCCTGCTACATTCAGCAGCAAGCACGCACCGTTGCATTGCCCCCGCAGCAGTCCTCCAGAAGATAGCGCACCAGCCCGCCCATTGCGTCAAAGCGCACCGTGTATTGCACGCTACGAGATTCCTTCTGCGACCTTACCAATCCTGCCTCAGACAGGGTCGCCAAATGGAAGGATGCCCGCGAGGGGGTAGCTCCAAGCTTGGCTGCAATATCCCCGGCACTCAGCCCATCAGGCCCTGCTTCGACCAAAAACTTAACCACCCGCAACCGGCTTTCGTTAGATAGCGCTGCAAAGGCACTCAGGGCATCACTCTCATTCATATTTCAACAACTCTTGAAATGTTTTCGCTCCCATGCAATATATTTCAAGAATCATTGAAATAAAAGCCTCACAGAAAGACCCTTAAATGCGCCTTACCGATCTGCTCGAATTCCTCGAAACCCAGCCCGCCGATCTACCTGTTGTGTATCAAACTTCAGAAGAGATCATTGGCTCCGGCTATCACCTGACGGAGTTGAAAGCCGCCCCTGTGACAAGCATCGACTGCGGCGGCAATGTCGCCAGCTTTTCTGAAGTCACAATTCAGCTCTTGGATGGTCAGGACGGCGACTACATGATGGTTGGTAAACTGAAAGGCATCCTGCGCCATAGCCTAAAGGAAATCCCAGCGCTGAATGACGCGGAACCTCGGGTTGAGTTTTCTCATTTTAACAATGGCTTACAGCTCTTCACGCTCGGTGAACCGCTTGTTTCGGAAGGTGCCATCACACTGCCTTTGCTCACCATTGGTGCGCAATGCAAACCGGCGGTTGCCGCAAGAGGGTTCGCTCCCAAACCGGGTCAAAGCATCGGTTGCGGCCCACGCACAAACTGTTGCTA
Source organism: Cognatishimia activa (assembly GCF_026016445.1). Lineage (NCBI taxonomy): Bacteria > Pseudomonadati > Pseudomonadota > Alphaproteobacteria > Rhodobacterales > Paracoccaceae > Cognatishimia > Cognatishimia activa. The sequence goes on from NZ_CP096147.1 coordinate 2,088,183, forward strand.
AAAAAAAAGGCCCGGTGTTCACCGGGCCTTTGATGATTTTCGCTTGGAGGTCGAGATCACTTGGTGAATTCACCCGCCAGAGCACTTTCGATCAAAGCGATGGTCTCTTCCACACCGTAAAGTGCGATGAAGCCACCAAACCGAGGCCCCTGGGACGCACCTAGAAGCACCTCATAGATGGCTGTGAACCAATCCCGCAGAGGTTCAAACTCTTTCAGCTTGCCGATGGCAAAGACAATCGCCTGCAGGAACTCCGGGTCGCTGAAATCCGCTTCTGGCAGCGGGTCATCACGTCCCATTTTTGCGTTCTTCGCCGCAATTGCCGCCAGTGCCGCCTCTTCGGAAGACAGCGCCGTTGCCAGATCAGACAGAGCCTCACGCTCCTGATCTGTCGGCGCACGATAGGTTTTCGCAGGCTTCACGAAGTCATGATAATAGCGCACAGCAAAACCGACGGCATCATCCAGCGTTGGGTTGTTCTCAGGGGACGCCTCAGATGCATAACGACGGATGAAACCCCAAAGCGTTTCTTTGTCTTCAGCAGAAGACACGCTCGCCATGTTCAAGAGCATCGAGAACGGCACAACCATATCTGAGGTCGGCACATTGTGTCCGTGGATATGGAAGACAGGGTTGTTCAAACGCGCCTTCGTATCCTGCGTCTCATAAGCCCGCAACTGCTGATGATACTCATCGACCGCTTTCGGAATCACGTCAAAATGCATCCGCTTTGCTGTCTTCGGCTTCAGATACATGAAGTAGGCTAGGCTCTCGGATGATGCATAGGTCAGCCACTCATCAATAGAGACACCATTTCCGGAAGTCTTTGAAATCTTTTGACCATTTTCATCGAGGAACAATTCAAAAGTGAAATGCTCCGGCGCGCGCCAACCCAGAATGCGGCAGATCTGATCATAGATCGGCGCATTTGTGGAATGGTCCTTGCCAAACATCTCAAAGTCGACGCCCAATGCTGCCCAGCGCGCGCCAAAGTCAGGCTTCCATTGGAATTTCACGTTGCCGCCGGTCACAGGAATGGTCCACTCCTTGCCCTCTTCATCATCAAAAGTGATGGTGTAATTCTCGGCATCCACGTTCTTCATAGGTACGTAGAGCACGCGACCGGTTTCAGGGTGGATCGGCAGGAAGATCGAATATGTGGACGCCCGTTCTTCGCGCAGAGATTTCAGCATCACGGCCATGATCTCATCGTATTTCTCAACAGCGCGTTTCAGAATCTCGTCAAACTGACCGGACTCATAAAACTCTTTGGCTGAGATGAACTCATACTCAAAGCCAAAGGTGTCGAGGAAACTGCGCAGCTTAGCGTTGTTGTGGTGGCCAAAGCTCTCATGTGTGCCGAATGGATCAGGCACAGCCGTCAATGGCTTCTGCAGGTGTTCCTCAAGAGACGCGGCGTTGGGTACATTTCCCGGCACTTTACGCATGCCGTCCAGATCATCGGAAAAGGAAATAAGCTTGGTTGGAATATCAGAGATCACCTCAAAGGCACGCTTCACCATTGTGGTGCGCGCGACCTCACCGAAGGTGCCAATATGCGGCAGACCTGACGGGCCATAACCTGTCTGAAACAGCACATATCCCTTTTCTGGCGGCTGCTTTTGATAGCGTTTGAGTACCCGGCGCGCCTCTTCAAAGGGCCAGGCTTTTGAACTCATCGCAGCATCGCGCAGATCAGACATGATTTTCTCCAATAGATCGCCGCCCTGCCCCATGCAGGTGCGACCGGCGTTTCCTAGTTCGCAAACGCAGCATGGTCAATGATTGTTGGTCAGCTCGTCAGGAATTCCCGCTTGCCCGACCTCATTCCGCACCATATCGTAAGACCAACATATGCGCTCAATAGAAAGCCAAGACGATGACGCAAGAAGCCCCACATCCATGGACCCCACAAGACTGCCTCGTTGCGGTCATGGTGGCGATCTCCGCTTCCGATGAAAACATCCGCACCGCAGAGCTGATCAAGATCCAGTCAGCCGTGAACAATCTGCCGGTCTTTGCGAATTATGATATCGACCGGCTGACGGTGGTTTCGCAAACGGTCTTTGATCTTTTTGAACAAGAAGACGGGCTCGCGGCGCTCTTTGGTCTCGTGCGGGATAACCTACCAGAGGAGCTTTTTGAAACTTCCTATGCGCTGGCCTGCGACGTTGCGGCGGCGGATGGTAAAATCCTTGAGCCGGAACTGCGGCTTTTGGAAGAAATTCGTTATGAACTTGCGATTGATCGTCTGCACGCCGCGGCAATTGAGCGTGGCGCACGGGCAAGACATATAACGCTGTAAGTCGCCAAGAGATTTGGTTGCAACAGACCGAGGGATCGAAACCGGCTGGGCTTTTCCGGAAAGCACAGCCGGTTTCGTTTTGCTTAGGCATCAATCAACTTGCGAAAAATTTACGACCTAGCTGTTCACCCATTCTAAGGCCTGCCCGGCATCGACGTGCGTCTCCAAATTTCCAGCAAACTCCTGAAAAGCAGCTTTATTGAGCCCATTCAAGCCAACCAGAACAGGGATTTCTCGCGAGAGCGCGGTCCCGATCAGTTCACGGAAGCCCCTGCCCTCAGCCTCATGCTTGCCAAATTTGTTGATCAACAAGACATCCGATCCGGTCTCTAATTCTTTCGCAACCAGTTCGACCGCCGTTTCAAGCGCTTCAGGATTAAGCCGGCACCCGGTCGAGCCGGCCCCCAAAGACTGTGAGATACAGATGGTTGGTCCCTCAGGCAGGACTTTCACATCCATATCGCATTTATGATCTTTCTCGCGTTCGGTGTTGATCTGTACGACGCCGGAAACGCGCAGCCCCTTTTCAAGCAAATCCTGCGCCACACAGGCCAAAGTGGTATCAAGCACCCGAGGGTCATCCATCATCACATAGCCAAGTTTCATATTGCTGTTTCCTTCTTTGGCGCTTCAGCGGGCAAAATGATGCCTTCGATCTGTGCCTTATCCATCAGCTCTGATGTGTAAGAGCGGGCAGCCTGAACCCAGGCTGCCCTTTCCAAAGCCTCGCGGACACGATTTTGCGCGGCTTCGAACGGGAGTTGGCGACCGTCTTCTTTGGCGTCCAAACGTATGATGTGAAAGCCAAAGCGTGTTTGAACAGGGGTCTGCGTGATCGCGCCTTCTTCTAGAGCTGACATTGCGATTTCAAACTCTGGAATCGTGTCATTTGGCGAAAGCTGCCCCAAAAAACCACCAGCTTCAGCAGAGCCACATTGGCTGTGCTCTTTTGCCAGATCACCAAAACGCGCACCTTCATTGAGTTCAATGATCAATGCCTTCGCCGCGCCTTCGGTTTCGCAGAGAATGTGAGAGGCTTCCCAAAGAGGCGGGGTCTTGAACCGCGACGGATCTCGTTCCCATTCTGCCTTCACATCTTCATCAGAAACCACTTCGGCTTCTAGCGTTTGGTCGAGCAATGCCGCGATTTGAGCATCCTCTATGGTTTCACGGCGGCCATTTCCAAGAGCTCTCGGCTCTGCAGAAATGCCCAGCGCCTCGGCCTCACGCAGCAAAAGATGCCGGACGATCAATGCACGCGCTGCCTTGCGCCACGCCAATCCCGGTTTGCCTTTGGGGGCGGCGTGATTTTGCGCCTCAGCGGCGATGGAAGAGGCCGATATTTCGACCCCATCCACGATGACTGGCGGGAATAATGCCTGGTTCATGGCTTATTTCGCCGCTCCATGTTTGCGAGAGCGCACAACCTGATAGCCCGGACGCCAGAGGTAGCGCACTGGAGCTGACAGCATGTGAACGAGGCGTGTGAATGGGAAGACCAGAAAGATGGTCAGACCCAACACAAGGTGAGCTTTGAACACCGGTGCCACATCTTTCACGTAATCCGCCGCTGCCGCATCAAAGGTGAAGATACCCTGCGCCCAGGACATGAACTTGACCATCTCATGACCATCCAGGTGACCCAGAGAGGCAAAGATGGTTGCCAGACCCAGCACCAACTGCGCCAGCAACAGAAGCAGGATCGCGATGTCTGCGAAGCTTGAAGTGCGGCGGATGCGTGGATCGGTCCAGCGGCGATGGAACAGCATCAAGCCGCCCACCAGCGCCATGACACCTGCGATACCACCGGCTACAACGGCCAATGTCTGTTTTGCACCGTGGCTGATGCCAATGGCGTCAAAGATCCAGATCGGTGTGAGCAGACCGATGAGGTGACCAAAGAAGATCACCAGAACGCCCACGTGAAAAAGCCCTGATCCGATACGCAGCTGCTTGGTACGCAGCATTTGCGAAGACGACGACTTCCACGTGAAGGGATCGCGCTCATAGCGTGCGATTGAGCCGATGATCATCACCGCGAGGGCAATATACGGATAGGTTCCAAAGAGAAACTGATGCATGTCTACCTCCCTTATTCCGCGGCTGTCGCGGGGGTTACGGGTTGATCCATTTTCGCTAGCATGTCGCGCACCTGTGGACATCCGGCGTTCGGGTCTGGTCCAAAGCGCACTTCGCTTTCCTCCCAGACACGATCCAGCGCCTCGAGGTCTTCAGGATCGGTTTCGGGCTTTTTCATAAGCTCGGCCACCGCCTCCTGATCGACCTTCGCACCAGAGAGCTGCAACAGGGATGCAAAGATCGGCGCGTATGTGCTGTCACGACCCTGGAGGCGCTGTTCGATGGCCTCCAGGATGTGACCTGCGTCCGCCAGAGTATCCTGCGCTTCCGCGAGAGGGCGCGTAGACAGGAACTCCAGCAGAACCGGCAGATGGTCTGGCAGTTCCACCGTGACCGGGTCAAAGCCCGCGTCACGATAGGTTTCCACCAGGCTCACCATGGCGCTACCGCGGTCGCGGCTTTCGCCATGCACATGCTCAAAGAGGTTGAGGCTCAGGGTGCGTGAGCGATCAAAGAGACCAACATAGCGCTCTTGCAGGTCGTAGATGTCGTCCTGCTCAAGCTCAGTCAGCAGCGGTGCAAGCGCCCGGCGGTTGGCTGCGGTCAGACGTGGGTCTGACATCAGCACCGCCGAAATCTCGGAAATGGCGCCCTGCAATTCCTTTGTCGGATAGCTCAGGATGACGGAAAGAGATTTGAATGTCCGGTCCATCACATCACCTCCTCAGGCATTTTCAGGGGTTTCTTTTTGCCACCAAAGAGCGACTTGCCAGATGTGCCACCAGAGCAGCCATTGGTGTCGGTGAAGCCGCAGCCGCCACGTAGGTCGTAGGCTTCTTCGACATGTTCCCAGTGGGTTGTCGGGATGACAAAGCGGTCTTCGTAGTTGGCGATCGCCATGATGTGGTACATGTCGTCGATCTGATCCGGTGTCAGGCCAACGCGGTCTGCGATGCCTTCGTCGATCACACCTTCGATGGTTTTGGTCCGCATATAGCTGCGCATCGCGAGCATACGTTCCAGCGCGCTGGCCACTGGGGCCTCGTCACCAGCTGTCAGCATGTTGGCGAGGTAACGCACTGGAATGCGGAGGTTTTTCACATCCGGCATGCCATCTTCTGCGCTGATCGCACCTGCTTCGGCAGCGTTCTGGATCGGCGAGAGTGGCGGAATGTACCAGACCATTGGCAGAGTGCGATATTCCGGGTGCAGCGGGAAGGCCACTTTCCATTCCATCGCCATCTTCCACACAGGGCTTTCCTGCGCGGCTTTGATCCAGTCCTGAGGTACACCTTCGGCCTCAGCCGCTTTGATGACCTCTGGATCGTTTGGATCAAGGAAGACACCTAGTTGGGCATCATAGAGATCCATTTCTGAATCTGTACCAGCCGCTTCGGCGATCTTATCCGCATCATAGAGCATCACGCCCAGATACCGGATACGACCCACACAGGTTTCCGAACAGACGGTTGGGTTACCGCTTTCGATCCGAGGGTAGCAGAGCGTACATTTCTCAGACTTACCGCTTTCCCAGTTGTAGTAGACCTTTTTGTAAGGGCAGCCAGAGACACACATCCGCCAGCCACGACATTTTTCCTGGTCGATCAGGACAATGCCGTCTTCCTCGCGTTTGTAGATCGCGCCGGATGGGCAGGAGGCTGCACAGGCCGGGTTGAGGCAGTGCTCACAAAGCCGCGGCAGGTACATCATGAAGGTGTTTTCGTACTCGCCGTAGATTTCCTTCTGAATGCCTTCGAAGTTGTAATCCTGCGAGCGTTTCTCGAATTCACCGCCCAGGATTTCCTCCCAGTTTGGCCCTTTCTCGATCTTCTCCATCCGCTCGCCGGTGATCTTTGATCTTGGGCGTGCGGTTGGGAAGGCCTTCATCTCAGGTGCGGACTTCAGGTGGTCGTAGTCGAAATCAAACGGCTCATAGTAGTCGTCGATTTCTGGCAGGTCCGGGTTACCGAAGATATTGGACAGGATCCGCCATTTCGCACCCTGTTTGGGCTGCAGCTTGCCGGATTTGGTCCGCTCCCAGCCACCGTTCCATCGCGCCTGGTTTTCCCAGTCGGTTGGATAGCCGGTGCCCGGTTTGGTTTCCACGTTGTTGAACCAGGCGTATTCCACGCCCTCACGGTTCGTCCAAACGTTCTTACAAGTGACAGAACATGTGTGGCACCCGATACATTTATCGAGGTTCAGCACCATGCCGATTTGTGCGCGGACTTTCATTCTGCTGCCTCCGGAGTTGGGGTTGCTTCTTCGTCGAGCCAGTCGATCTTCTTCATTTTGCGGACCACGACGAATTCATCGCGGTTTGCGCCGACGGTGCCGTAGTAGTTGAAGCCGTAGCTCTGCTGCGCATAGCCACCGATCATATGGGTTGGTTTCAGGGTCGCCCGGGTGACCGAGTTGTGAATACCGCCCCTATTCCCGGTCTTCTCAGAACCCGGCGTGTTCACGATCTTCTCTTGCGCGTGATACATGAAGGTTGTGCCATCTTTCATGCGCTGTGAGACCACCGCCCGCGCTGTCAAAGCCCCGTTGGAGTTATAAAGCTCGATCCAATCGTTATCGACGATACCAACGGATTTGGCGTCATTTTCAGACAGCCAGACCACCGGACCACCACGGTTGAGCGTCAGCATCAACAGGTTGTCGGAATAGGTGGAGTGGATGCCCCATTTCTGGTGCGGTGTGATGAAGTTGAGGAACAGGTTGTCCCCGTCATCCAGCACGTCCTTGTTGATGGTCTTCAGATCAACCGGAGGCCGGTAGGACATAAAGCCCTCGCCAAAGGCCAGCATCCATTCGTGATCCTGATAGGTCTGCTGACGACCTGTCAGCGTCCGCCATGGGATCAGCTCATGTACGTTGGTGTAACCCGCGTTGTAGCAGACATGCTCACTTTCAAGGCCAGACCAAGTCGGGGAGGAGATGATCTTACGAGGCTGCGCAGCAATGTCCCGGAAGCGGATTTTCTCTTCTTCCTTTGGCTTCGCCAGATGGGTGTGGTCGCGACCTGTTGCCTTGGACAGAGTGTCCCAGGCCTTCACTGCGACTTCACCGTTGGTTTCCGGCGCGAGCATCAGTAGCATCTCCGCCGCATCAATCGCGGTTTCGATTTTTGGCTGACCTTTGCTGACGCCTTCTTCACGGACAACGCCGTTCAGATCGCGCAGCAGTTCCACCTCATGGGCGGCATCCACGTTGATGCCTTTACCACCGTTGCCGAGCTTCTCCAGAAGAGGCCCAACAGCGGTGAACTTCTTGTAAAGGTTCGGATAATCCCGCTCGACCGCGATGTAGTTCGGTGCGGTTTTACCCGGGATCAGATCACATTCGCCTTTCTTCCAGTCTTGAACGACAGGCTGGGCCAATTCGCCCGGAGTGTCGTGCAGGATTGGCAGCTGAACGATGTCGGTTTCAACGCCTAGGATTTCCGGCGCCACTTCAGAGAACTTCTTGGCGATGCCTTTGAAGATTTCCCAGTCGGTGCGGCTTTCGTATGCCGGATCGACCGCCGCTTGCAGCGGGTGGATGAAGGGGTGCATGTCCGAGGTGTTGAGGTCGTCTTTCTCATACCAGCTGGCGGTCGGCAGAACGATGTCTGAGTAAACAGCCGTTGTGGACATGCGGAAGTCGATGGTGACCAGCAGGTCGAGTTTGCCCTGAGGCGCCTCGTCATGCCAGACAGCTTCTTTCGGTTTCTGCTTGCCTTCTTCGCCAAGGTCTTTGCCCATCACACCGTGGTCTGTGCCGAGAAGGTGCTTGAGGAAATACTCGTGGCCCTTGCCGGACGAACCCAGCAGGTTTGAGCGCCAGACAAAGAGGTTACGCGGCCAGTTTTCTGGCGCATCCGGGTCTTCGCAGGACATCTCCAGATCGCCCGCCTTCAGGTGCTTGGCGACATACTCGGGCACTTCCAGACCAGCCGCTTTTGCCGCTTTGGAAACCTCAAGCGGGTTGGTCTTCAGCTGCGGTGCAGACGGCAACCAGCCCATGCGTTCCGCACGAATGTTGTAGTCGATCATGCTGATGTCCCAGTCACCTTCCGGTGCGGTTGGGCTCAGGATTTCATCGGCTTCCAGCTGCTCATAACGCCACTGGTCGGTGTGCGCATACCACATGGAAGTTGAGTTCATGTGGCGTGGCGGACGGTTCCAGTCGAGTGCAAACGCGAGAGGCAACCAGCCGGTTTGCGGACGCAGTTTTTCCTGGCCCACATAGTGGCTCCAGCCACCGCCGGACTGACCAACACAACCACACATCACCAGCATGTTGATGACGCCACGGTAGTTCATATCCATGTGGTACCAGTGGTTCATCGCCGCGCCGATGATGACCATGGATTTACCATTGGTATCCGCCGCGTTCTGCGCGAATTCACGCGCCACCTGGATGATCTTGTCCTGTGGGACACCGGTGATTTTCTCTGCCCAGGCAGGTGTGCCCGGCATATCAACGGAGTAGTCACTTGTGACCCAATCGCCACCCAGACCACGGTCGAGACCATAGTTTGCGCAGAAGAGGTCAAAGACGGTTGCGACCAGAACTTCGCCGTCGGCTGTCTTGATCTTCTTGACCGGCACATTGCGGGTCATCACGTCAGGGTGGCCACATTGCACCCAGTTTTCAGTGGCTTGGCCACCGAAGTATGGGAAATCGACGCCACGCACATCGTCGTGGTCTTCTTCCAGCACGAAGGACATCGCGAGGTCGGTCTGCTCACATTGTGCCTTGCTTTCGAGGTTCCACTCACCGTCTTCGCCCCAGCGGTAACCGATGGAGCCGTTTGGCGCGACCAGCCCGCCACTTTCGCGGTCCCAGGCGACGGTTTTCCATTCCGGGTTGTTCTCTTCACCCAGTTTTCCGTCCAGATCGTCAGCGCGCAGGAAGCGGCCAGCAACCAGTTGATCGCCTTTCTGTTCCAGCTTCACCAGCATCGGGAAGTCAGAGTACTTGCGTGTGTAATCCGTGAAATACGGTACCTGCTGATCGAGGTGGAATTCACGCAGAATGACGTGGCCAAAGGCTTGCGCCAAAGCGGCGTCTGTACCCTGTTTGGCGTTGAGCCACACATCGCCGAATTTCGCTGCCTCGGAATAGTCCGGGCAGATCACGGCCGACTTTGTGCCGCGATAGCGTGCTTCGGTGTAGAAGTGCGCATCTGGCGTCCGGGTTTGCGGCACGTTGGAGCCCCAGAGAAGCAGGTAGCCTGCGTTGTACCAGTCGGCACTTTCAGGAACATCGGTCTGCTCACCCCAGGTCATTGGGCTTGCTGGTGGCAAGTCGCAGTACCAGTCGTAGAAGGAGCCGCAGACGCCGCCCAGCAGGCTGAGGTAGCGGGAACCGGCTGCGTAAGACACCATGGACATCGCTGGAATTGGCGAGAAGCCAATCACGCGGTCCGGGCCGTAGGTTTTGGCAGTGTAAGCGTTGGCGGCGGCGATCAGCTCTTGGGCTTCATCCCAAGTCGCGCGCACAAAGCCGCCCTTGCCGCGCAGTTTCACATAGTGATTGCGCAAAATCGGGTCATTCTGGATTTTGGTCCAGGCGGTGGTCGCATCCATGGTCTCGCGCATCTTGCGCCATGCTTTCAGCAGGCGGCCGCGGACCAGAGGGTGTTTCACACGGTTGGCAGAATAGAGGTACCAGCTGTAGCTTGCACCACGGGCACAGCCACGAGGTTCGTGGTTCGGCAGATCAGGCCGGGTGCGTGGGTAATCCGTTTGCTGAGTTTCCCAGGTCACAATCCCGGATTTCACGTAGATTTTCCAGGAACAGGAACCGGTGCAGTTCACCCCGTGGGTCGAGCGCACCACTTTGTCGTGACGCCAGCGATTGCGATAGGTGTCTTCCCAGTCGCGGTTTTCACGGGTTGTCTGACCGTGACCATCGGAAAACGTATCGATTTCCTTGGATTGTAAAAAGTTCAATCGGTCGAGCAGGTGGCTCATAGTATTGGCTCCCAGAGTGTTTCCCGAGGGGGTTTAGGGTGCCTGCCCGAAGTGCAGCTCCGGACAGGCGAAGGGACGCTTAAGGGTTCTTGATGTAGGCGCCTGGGCGCAGGTAGAACCACCAGTTGATGACGATGCAGACGCCGTAGAAGATGGCAAATCCGTAAAGCGCAATCTCAGGGGTTCCGGCTTTCATCTGCTCGCCGAAAACTTTCGGGATGATGAAGGCACCGTAGGCGGCCACCGCGGCTGTCCAACCCAGAACCGGACCAGCCTGTTCTTTGTTGAAGGCCACGGCGATGGTCCGGAAGGTAGACCCGTTGCCGATGCCAGTTGCCGCGAAGAGGATCAGGAACAGACCCAAGAATGGGTAGAAGTATTGTTCCGGAGTGGCGGAGTTGTAGGCCGCTTGGATGAAGTAAGCCACACCCAGAGCCGATGCCACCATCACAATGGAGATCCACTGGGTCACGCGGGCACCGCCGAGTTTGTCAGCGAGCGACCCACCGATTGGGCGGATCAACGCGCCGATGAATGGCCCCATCCAGGCAAACATCAGGGCAGATGGGCCGTTCGGGTTCACTGTGTCGTGGGTCATCACGCCGCCCACTTCGAGGTGACTGAAGCCGAAGACTACTTTGATGGTCAGTGCCAGAGCTGCGGAATACCCGATAAAGCTACCAAAGGTCATTGTGTAGATTACGGTCATCGCCCAAGTGTGCTTGTTGCCGAAAATCTTGTACTGACGTGTCAGGTTCTGACCCACTTGGCCGGGGATCATTTTTAGACCCAGAACAGTCAGCGCGATCACGATGGGTAACACGATCCATTTGGAGACACCAAAGCCAGAGCCCCCCACGTTTTCGGGCAGCATCAGCCACAGGCCAAATCCTGCGCAGACAAAGCCGATCAGCAGCATGAAGGTGATGATGCCAAAGGCACCAACTGGGCTTGGGATGTCAGGGCTCACGTGCTCGTCGCGGATGTTGTTCATGCCAAGCCAGCCAGCGATGGCCAGTGGGATGAGAAGCAGCAACCAGACGAAGCCAGCATTGTGGATGTAAGTTGGTGTACCAGCAGGGATTTTACCGATCAGAGTACCGGAAGTGTTTTCCAGGATCATCGGATCGCCACCGAAGAGGCCAAATGTCATCACCAGAGGAATGACGATCTGCATGGTGGTCACACCGAAGTTGCCCAGACCCGCGTTCATGCCCAGCGCATACCCCTGAATCTTCTTAGGGAAGAAGAACGAGATGTTGGACATGGAAGACGAGAAGTTACCGCCGCCAATACCGCTGAGGAAGGCCAGAAGCTGGAACTGCCACAGAGGTGTATCTGGGTTTTGCAGCGCCAGACCTGCGCCAATCGCCGGGATCATCAGCAGCGCTGTGGTGAAGAAAATGGTGTTTCGCCCACCCGCGATACGGATGAAGAAGGTCGAAGGGATGCGCAGCGTTGCGCCGGTCAGACCGGCAATCGCTGCCAGTGTGAAGAGTTCAGAGTTTTCAAAGGCAAAGCCCAGGTTGATCATCTGAACGGTGATGATCCCCCAATACAGCCAGACAGCAAAGCCACAGAGCAGCGATGGAATGGATATCCAGAGGTTCCTGTTGGCGATGGCGCGCCCGGTCGAGGACCAAAAGGCCTCATCATCCGGCGCATAGTTTCTAAGATCTTGTCCCAATGGGTCTCTCCTCGTCGTTGAGGTGGTTGGGGCGGGCCAGCTCTGGCCCGCCGGATTTCGGATTATTCAGCAGGCTGCGCGCGCTCTCGGGCGTCCAAAGCCGCTAGTCCTTCGTTCAGGGCTTCATTGGCCGCATCTGCCCGGCGACGCAGGGTCTCGATATTGGCTGCTGCGAAGGCTGCTCGTTCTTCGTCTTCCTGACGTGTTGAGAAGCGTACGAAGAAGGCGAGGAAGGAGGCCGCCGCTACGACCATGCCGAGGATCAGGAAGGCTTCGGACCAGTCGATCATGTTCTTGAAGAGGAAGCCTGCGAGAACCGCACCGGCGTTACCGCCTGCACCGACCACGCCAGCCACAGCGCCCAGCGCCTTCTTGTTGATGAAAGGAACAACAGAGTAGGTTGCACCCTCAGCCATCTGAGTGAAGAGCGAGAAGACGATCAAAGCAGGCAGTGCCAGGAAGAGAACCTGCATCTGGCTGAAGACCATCAGTGCACAGCCTTCAAACAAGAGGCAGATGAAAAGCCAGAAGCTACGGCCTTTCAGCCCCCAAAGCGCACCGAAGTTGTCGCCGAAGATGCCGCCAAGAGTACGGGCAAACATGTTCATCAGACCAAAGGAGGCTGCCACGAAACCAGCAGTCACCAGTGTCAGATCGAAGTAGTCGATGAAGTAAAGCGCCGCGACGTTGTTCACAGTCAGCTCAATGCCGAAACAGCAGCCGTAGATCACAAACAGAACCCAAACACGCGGGTCTTTCAGCGCATTCAAGTAGTTGCCGGTGACTTTCTTCTTCTCTGGCATACGGCCTTGCGCACGCAGCTCATCAAAGTTGCCCTCTGGCGCGTCCTGAGTGACGAAGTAGTAGGCGATACCGATCAGGAAGATGATTGCGCCAACCACAACCATGGACAGACGCCAGCCCACGGCTTCAGAGAAGCCAAAGCCGATGACCATAACAGAGAAGAGAAGCGGCATCACAAATTGAGTGACACCCCCACCGAGGTTACCCCAGCCTGCAGATGTCGCATTGGCCTGCCCCACAATGTTGGGAGCGAACATCACGGTGGTGTGGTACTGCGTGATCACAAAGGCCGCACCAATGCAGCCGATCAGCACGCGGAACATCAGGAAGGTTTCAAAGGTCTGTGCCAGACCGATGCCCATTACGGGCAGCGAGCCAAGAAGCAATAACCATGTATAGGATTTCCTTGGACCGATCCGGTCACAAAGCCAGCCGATAAATAGCCGAGCGAAGATGGTCATCGACACAGACCCGATGATGGCCCAGCCGATTTGTTGTTGTGTCAGTTGCAGCTCGTCCCGCACAACGCTCATCAGCGGTGCGATCCCGAACCATGCGAAGAAACACGAGAAGAAAGCGAACCAAGTCATGTGGAAGGTTCGGATTTGAACCATTTTCACATTGAAGAAGTTTCGCCAAAGGCTTGTTGCCTTGCCTTGCAGTTCCATTCAGTTGACCCCCGTTTCTGGGACAGCTTGGTGTCCGACAGACGACACAAAGCCGCTGTTTCCGTTGGTCAAGATTTTCACAAAGCCAGCAACAAACCGTCTTGATCCAAGTCAATGAACCGCAAAAATCACTTAAAATTAATGGGTTAGAGAAATTTTTCTCTCAGTTAATTTATTTTTTTGGGGGCGCTAACAAATGTTTCGCAATTGATACGTTGACATTGCGCCTCGGTTCGCTTGATAAAAATCAAGTTGGAAAAATATAGGTAGCCAAATGCGACCAGAGGACATTCCGGGAATCAGGGCGCTGCCTGTGTTTTCGCAAATGGCGGAAGAAAACTTTGAACGCCTCATGCGAGGGGCTTACTTTCAAAGTTTCCCACCACATGTTGAACTGATCACCGAAGGTCACCCCAGTGACTTTCTGCACATCATTGTCGAAGGCAAGGTCGAGCTTTTCGCCAATTGGGACAATCGCGAAACCACAATGGCAACGGTGCGCCCGATTTCGACCTTCATTCTGGCAGCGACCATCAAAGACGCGGATTATCTCATGTCCGCGCGCACACTGGAACGCTCAAAGGTGATCCTGATCCCATCCATCGACGTGCGCACGATCTTTGAAGAAGACAACGCCTTCGCACGATCCGTGGTGACCGAACTCGCGCAGTGTTACCGCTCAGTCATCAAATCGCAGAAAGACATCAAGCTGCGCACCTCGCTTGAGCGTCTCGCCAATTACCTCCTGCGCCAGGCCCGGCGAGCAGAGGCAGATGAGTTTGAACTGCAGCTGGAAAAGCGCCGTCTCGCATCATTTCTTGGGATGACACCGGAAAACCTAAGCCGCGCCTTTAAGGGGCTTAAAAACCACGGGGTACAGGTGAGTGGAAACCAAATTCACTTGGTTGACCGGTCCGCATTGATTGACTTTGCCAAACCTAGCCGCCTGATCGACGATCCGACGAGTTGAGCAAAGCCAACCATCTTTATCGAAAATGCTGGCAAAGAGAATGGGATGTACGTGGCCTGTTGAGGCCACACCATATTTTTATCCGCGGCCACGATAGGTCGGAACACCCTGATCCGGAATCCAGACATGCTCAAGCTCTGGCCCGGTTTGGTAGAAGACATCAATTGGAATACCGCCCCTTGGGTACCAATAGGCCCCAACGCGGAGCCACTTTGGTTCGAGCAGCTCTTCGATGCGTTTACCAATGGTGACCGAGCAATCTTCATGAAATGCCCCGTGGTTCCGGAAAGAGCCTAGGAAGAGTTTCAGAGACTTGCTTTCCACCAGCCATTCGCCCGGCACGTAATCAATGACGATATGTGCAAAATCCGGTGCTGCGGTCAGCGGGCAAAGCGACGTAAATTCAGGTGCCGTAAATCGCACCGCATAATCTGTGCCCTTTTGCGGGTTGGGCACGCGTTCCATCACCGCTTCCTCAGGGGAGTTCGGCAATTCCGTTTTAGTGCCCAACTGTGTCAGGCCCGCGTAAATGCTTTCTTCAGCCATGTCTGTGTCCTTATCAAACGCCGCGTTTGTTGCCCCAGATCAGGACATGCAGCTGCGGCAGGATTTTGGGAGCGAACCAGCGGTCCGCCAATGTTTTGTCAATCAGCCACTCGTAGCGATCCATAATGCCGGTCATATCGATCTCGGCATCTTCGGCATCGGGTGGCGGTGGGGTGTGGTTGCCCGGTTGAATGTAAAGCGGCAGGTCTGAATAGCGTGCAGCCGTGTCTTTCGCCCAGGCGTAATCCGCATCATCAAAGACAACGATCTTTAAGACAGTTTCAGCTTCCCTGGCTGCCTTCACACAGGCATCGAACTTCTCCCAATCCACGGTCTCACCGGACGACGGAGGCTTTGGAGAGAGGATCAATGGGTCCAGCTCAGAGAACCATGGGCGCGCAACAGACCCCTGGGTTTCCAAGGCGAAGTCATATCCCTTTGACTTGCCCAAGGCGATCAAAGGTCCAAAGTCCTGAATGGCTGGGTTACCGCCAGACAAGGACACAGTCAGAGGCACGCCGCCCGAAAGGCGCTCAACCTCGGCCCAGACCTCTTCGGTGGTCATCTTGGCCCAGGTATGGCGGTATTCGTTGTCAACGGCATGCAGACTATCACACCACACGCAGCGATAATCGCAGCCCCCTGCCCGCACAAAGACAGTTGGCGCGCCAATAACAGCGCCCTCGCCCTGAATGGTCGGCCCAAATATCTCAGCGATGCGCAGCATTACGGACGATATTCCGCCCAGATCTTTGGCGTCTCTTGAATTTTCACTGCACTGGTTTGGTGCCAGCGTTCCTTGCACCAGTCATAGATCACTTTGCAGAGCCACTCTGTGGTGACATTTGGATGATCGAACACATCATTAAGATGTTTGTGATCCAGATTTTCATCGATCCAATCCTTCAGCGCATTCAGCTCTTTGAAATCAACAATGAAGCCGGTTTTATCGAGCGTTTCCGAAGCCAGCTCCAGCGTCACAATATAGTTGTGACCATGCAGCTGTGTGCAGGGATGACCTTCGGGAAGGTCAGTCAGCTGGTGACTTGCAGAGAAATAGAATTCTTTACCAATGCGATACATCAGGAAGCCTCCACCACGGATTTCCAATAATCAGGATCGGCATATTCCGTTGGATCTTCGACGCCTGCGAGATGGAAGGCTTCACGCCGCTCAACACAAGTCCCGCAGCGACCACAGTGTTTTTCGCCGCCTTTGTAGCAAGACCACGTGTCGGCAAAGGGTGTATTCACCTTCGCGCCTTCGACAACGATCTCGGATTTCGGGACATGCACGAAGGGTGTGTAGAGTTTTACATCCGCATAGCCTTCCAAGGCCGCATCCTGCATTTTCTGGAAAGCTTCGATAAAGCCCGGGCGGCAATCGGGATAAATGAAGTGATCGCCACCATGCACCGCCGTGGCGACAGCCTCTGCGTCCTTCGCGGCCGCAACCCCAAAAGCCACCGCGAGCATGATTGCATTGCGGTTCGGAACAACCGTCACTTTCATATTGTCTTCGGCGTAATGCCCATCGGGCACATCCACGTCATCCGTCAAAGCCGAGCCAGACAGAAACGCGCCAATCGCTGTCATATCAATCAAGTCATGCGGCACGCCAAGGCGTTCTGCCGCGCGGGCCGCATAGCCCACTTCTTTTTTGTGACGCTGCCCGTAATCAAACGAGATCAGCCCCACCAATTCATGTTCCGCGGCCACTTTGTAAGCCAGCGACACGGAATCCAATCCGCCTGAGCAGATGACAAGAGTCTTCATATTTTGATCCTTGTTTTAGCAAACCGGGTAGGCTGCGACCGGTATCCGGGACCATCCCGAACGGGCGGCGTTTAGCAGGGCTATTTCAGTTTGGAAAGCGCGAAATGAGGCTGTTAACTCGCGTAAAGCGCACCCCAGCGTTCAATCAGCTTTTGTTGCAAGGTCTTCGCGCGACGGTTCCAGCTCTTTGCACCTTTAGGCCGATCCCGTTGCGCGCGGGTCAGACGCGCGCGGGTTTCGGTATCGGCTGAGAATATTGCAAAGGCCAGCTCCTGCCCCGACGGGGCTTTCATGTAGCCAGCCAATCCGCTGACAAAATTCAACGTACCGGTCTTGGCATTCACCGCAATCGGATGATTTTTGAGCGGACGCCCTTTGGCATCCTTCATTGCAAAGGCACGCAGGATCGGATGAATTTGGGATTTCTGAGCGATGATCGACAAGGCCTTGGCCAGCTCATCAGAGCGTATCCTTGACTGATCCCCAAGGCCCGAATGATCAACGAATTTCGCGGTCTTGATGCCAAGCGTCTCGGAGGCCCAGGCCTCCATCTCTCGTCCAGACGCACGCAATGACGCTGCATAAACGCCGCGCGCATTGGTTGCAGCCAGGCCAACCATCTCAGCGGTGATATTGGTGGAATAGCGCAGCATCCCCTTCAGGATGGTCAACAATGGATCACTCTGCACGGACGCCAGCTCCTGCCCAGCAGGACGACTTGCTGTCTTGACCGGCGCTGGCACCAACATCCCCTTCTCTTTGGCGAGTTCACGCAGCACCTCGCCAGCATAGACCTCTGGCTGGCGCATCGGCAGCCAACGGCCACCCTCATTGTTCAAAGCATGGCGCGAGACGGACCAGTGATCAACGCCATCGACATTCACATAATCAAAGACCGGCGCTTTGCGCTCGCTCAGCGCGATCTTCGCAACCCGCACAGATGGGCGATGCTTTTCGCTACGCGCTTCCATAGCGGTTTTGAATTTCCCGTCGACCTTCTTCCAGTCGAAATAAACGCGATTGAAATTCAGACAAATCCCCGAAACCGAGGTTGCATAACCCACATGTTTCGGCTGCCCCGGATCAATCGCCTCGACATAAGGCAAGGCCCCTCCGTAAACGACAAAGCGCCCTTCAACACGTTTCAATCCGCTCTCAGCAAGCTTGTTCACCAAACGCGCCATACCGTCGGTATTCAGGGTCGGATCACCGCCCCCAACCAGAGCGAGATCGCCTTTCAACACACCATCCACAATCGGCGCGCTCGCCACCACCTTTGTGTGGAACCGATGATCCGCCCCAAGCAGGTCGAGCGCATATAACGCTGTCACAGCCTTTGATACGCTGGCAGGGGGTAGTGCTACCGCAGGCCCAGAGGCCTCCAGAATGCGCCCACTGCCCAGTTCTGCCACCGTAAAGCTGACCGCTCCGCCTAGCTTTGCCTCGGCAATCAGCTCTTCAGGCGTCGCAGCTGCGCGACGAATGACGCTCTGCGGACGCGCCTTAGGGCGTAGGGATGTGACCGGCGCATTGGCCCAGAGGGGC
Organism: Cognatishimia activa; assembly: GCF_026016445.1. NCBI lineage: Bacteria > Pseudomonadati > Pseudomonadota > Alphaproteobacteria > Rhodobacterales > Paracoccaceae > Cognatishimia > Cognatishimia activa. The sequence goes on from NZ_CP096147.1 coordinate 2,106,525, forward strand.
GTCGCAGCAAGACTTGTGAGACCCGCTAAAATGGCGCGTCTGGAGGGCAATTTCGACATGGTGCGACTGTACGTCTTGGGACGGCGAAGGCAAGCATCTGACGCTCATTTTCACTGAAAATTCAACAACCATGACCGACCTTAGGCGCTTTCAGCCACCGTCCACTTACCCGCCGCCCTGATCTGGGTCGAACTCAGGCTGCTCATGGGAACATTGCTAAAGCACCAGGCTGGCGCCGGGGTGGTCGCCAGCATCTGACTGTGCCGCCCCTTGATCTGATAGGCGCGATAGACATCAGCCGTCTTTGCTGTGCGCGCCGCAATCCGGTCCCCCGGACGCGCCAAGACACCCACTGGCACGGAATCCATAATCAGCCGCCAATCCTTCCAGCGATGAAACTGCGCAAGATTGTCAGCGCCCATCAGCCAGACAAAGCGCACACCGGGATAACTCGCCTTCAGGCGCAGAACCGTCTCTGCCGTATAACGCGTGCCAGCGCGGGCTTCAAAATCGCTGATCGTCACCCGTGGATGGTGCATGATCTCTTCAGCCGCCCGCATCCGTCTTGCGATTGCCGCAGGGCCGCGCGCTTTCAACGGATTGCCGGGGCTCACAAGCCACCAAACACGATCCAGATTGAACCGCTTCAACGCCTCCAGCGTGATATGCACATGGCCCTGATGGGGCGGATCAAACGACCCGCCAAGCAGACCCACTGTCATGCCCGGCTCAAGGTGAGTCACACGTTTTCGGATTCCAGAAACCATGGGCGCAATAAAATTCGCCACCCGCTGAATGTCCAGTCCAAAACCGGCTTGACGTCACGCATATAGTTGACATATGTCAACAACATGAAAGATCAGGATATTCAACGCATTAGGCGTTTCAATCGCGCGGTGACTGCAAAACTCGGTGTTTTGGACAGCTCCTTTATGGGCCGAGGCCGCCCTTTAGGTGTTGCCCGCGTCATCCACGCGATTGGCCATTTCGGCAGCGACATTGGTGTGATCCGCACCCAGCTGGGGCTGGATAAGGCCGTGCTCAGCCGCATGTTACGCGGCTTGGAAAGCGATGGTCTGATCACCTTTCGCGTCGACACCAAAGACGCCCGCAAACGCCATGCGGACCTGACGGACAAAGGCCAAGCCGAATATAATGCCTATGATACGCTCTCGAATGATCACGCCGCCGACCTACTTGCGAACCATCCGCAGACCGAACAGGTCTTAAAAGCCATGGACCTTATTGCCACGGCCTTCACCCGCGATCATGTGGCGATCACCCCTATGGACCCGCGCGCGTGTCAAAGCATTTCCTGCCTGGAAAACTACTACACCGAGCTTGAAACGCGGTTTGAGCGCGGCTTTGATGTCTCGCTTTCACGCGACCCGGAAGCCATCAATATGATGACACCATTGGGTGCGTTTTATGTGGCCATGTCGGACGGTGTGCCGCTGGGGTGCTGCGGGTTGAAAGGTGTTGGTACTGAGGTGGCGGAAATCAAACGCCTCTGGGTCAGCCCCGCCGCCCGTGGTATGGGGCTGGCACAGCGCTTGCTGACCGAATGCGAAGTGGCCGCGCGCGAGTTGGGCATTAAGGTGCTGCGCCTGGACACAAACTCCGCCCTGCCCGAGGCCGAAAAACTCTATCGCAAAACCGGCTGGACGCAGATTGATCGGTTCAATGATGACCCATACCCGGATTTGTTTTTCGAGAAGGCCTTGTGACGTACACCGGACTTCAGCCCGGATATTCTTTTCACTGCTTTACACCCCGGTAAATTTCTTCAAAGTAACCGCAATTCAAATCAAGAGAATTTACCATGAAAAAACATATCCTTGCGGTGGCACTCTTTATCAGTGCAACACTTCCCGGTTTTGCAGATCCAAAAGCCGATATCGATTACATCGTCGAACAAACGGTCACGCGCGAGCTTTTTGAAGGTGCGCTACAAGCACAAAAAACCGTGCTGCTACCTGCACTCGAAAGCAGTTTCCGAGAACAAGGTGTTGAAGTCAGTGACTTGGACAAATTTCTAGACATTATGGTCGACGAATGGATCGACGCATTCACAGAAGAAATGCAAGCGTCCATCGGCGAGGTCTACATGGGTGAATTCACCGATGCGGAACTGCAAGCAATCGCAGAATTCTATCGCTCAAGCGGCGGGCAGGCCTTGATCGCAAAAACGCCTGCGATCATGCAGGCGAGCGCTGAGCTAGGGATGAAAGCGGGACCAGCAGCATTTCAGTCCGTTAAACCCAGAATGGAGAACCGTTTGAAAGAAGAAGGTGTAGTACTTTCCAAACCAAACGCTTTGGAGCGCATACTAGATGCGTTTTGAACCCTGACTTGAAGCCGGGCTAAAGCCCGGCCTACGCTTATTGAGATGCCTGACATCCCCACAAAGGGCGGCGCCTGACCCTGGGTGGGTGCGAAGCGCCCTCCCGTGGGGAGGGTCGGGCGCTGCCCGGCGGTGCCGGGTTTCGGCTCAAATTAAACTTGTTAGTTCGAACCGCGAACTTCATTTAGCAATGAAACAATTCGGTCCAAATATTGTGTGAAGTCCGCATGCAAAGCCAAAATCCTCAATTTCTGAGAACTAATATCACCCAAATCGTTTGGCCATTGTTCGATAGTATCAGTCAAATTCACGACGGTTTTTCTTAATCCAAGCAGAGCATCGGTAAGCCCATCGCAGTGTGTAGCTAAAAGTTCCCGAGGAAATTTATCTTGGAGGCCATTTGACTCAGCAATCGTAAGACCGCGCTGCAAAGAGACTAAGCTTTGTTCAATGCTGCCCTGCATTTTGGGTATCATTTCGCGAAGCTTCATTTGGTAGCCATGCAAAATCTTAGACGTAAAACTTGAAGCATCTACTATTTTGGAAGGAGCGCCTGACGCCGCGGCTTGCTCAATTTGCTTGGTCGCTTTGTTCAAATTCCTAGCAAATCTCTTTACGTAGTCAGTCAAGTCCACAGAAATTGAAGTGTAGGATTCCATGAATCGACTTGCAGTGTAGATTTGGTCTTCAACAGCAATGGTTGAGTTCTCATCAACTAACTTCTGGTAGTTTGCTAGACTCCCTAAACTAACGTCTGGAGGCGCTTGGACTGCTGCATCTTTTGAAATAGGACGCTCCATTATTTCTGAAGCCGTCTGAGTTAGGTGCCGATACAGCTCCCACTTAAAACTGGCCGCCTCTGCATAATCAAAGTAGTAGACCCCTAGATCGGAAACTTCTTTTTTAAACTTTTGTCTATTTGCAAGCTGCTCGACATCGATCGCGCCAATACTTGGAGCGACTTCTGAAAAATATAGCATGATTTCTGGCCTGCCGGTTTCTTTCCATTGATCATACGCAATTCTAAACTCTTCTTCGGTTCCAGATTTCCAGTTCTCTGTAGGCGTCCCAAAATGGTGTCCGATGAATGCGACAAAGATGTCCACATCTGGCAGTTGCTTATTAATAACCGACTGAGCGTAACTACCTGCGCCCGGACGGGTGTGTGTCTCCCAACCAACAACCTCCAACGCATACCCTTCTCGCCTACCGGCGTCCAAGTTCACATTTTCCGCTACTTCACGAAAAACAGCCCGGTCTTCCTTCATATTTCCCGGCGACGAAAGTAGCACCCTTATAGGTCGGATTAATTTGGTCATTTTGAAAACTCACTTTGAGAAATTAGTTGAGCAAATGCTGGATCAGTTTATATCAACCCCTTCGCCATTTGCCATCCCCCACCCCATCCGCTATCACACGCTCCAACGCGTGAACCGCGCACAGAATCCCCTAATTTCCGGAGCCCGACATGGCAGCTTATCAGTACGTCTATCACATGCAGGGGGTCTCCAAGACCTACCCCGGCGGCAAGAAATGTTTTGAGAACATCCACCTCTCCTTCCTGCCCGGCGTGAAAATCGGTGTCGTCGGTGTCAACGGCGCGGGTAAATCCACGCTGATGAAAATCATGGCCGGTCTGGACAAGGATTTCACAGGTGAGGCCTGGGCCGCTGAAGGCGCGAAAGTCGGCTACCTGCCGCAGGAGCCAAAGCTCGACGAAAGCCTGACCGTTCGGGAAAACGTCATGCTGGGCGTGGCCGAGAAAAAGGCCATTCTGGATCGCTATAATGAGCTGGCGATGAACTACTCGGACGAGACCGCCGAGGAGATGGCCAAGCTGCAAGACGACATCGACGCGCAGAACCTCTGGGATCTGGACAGTCAGGTGGATGTCTCCATGGAAGCCCTGCGCTGCCCGCCGGATGACGCGAAAATCGCTGACCTCTCTGGTGGTGAGCTGCGCCGCGTCGCGCTCTGCAAACTGCTGCTAGAAGCGCCAGACATGCTGCTCTTGGACGAACCGACCAACCACCTTGACGCGGAAACCATCGCCTGGCTGCAACAGCACCTGATCGACTACAAGGGCACCATCCTTTGTGTGACCCACGACCGCTATTTCCTCGACGATATCACGGGCTGGATTCTGGAACTCGACCGGGGTCGGGGCATTCCTTACGAAGGCAACTACTCCAGCTGGCTGGAACAGAAAGCCAAACGTCTGGAGCAGGAAGCCCGCGAAGACAAATCCAAGCAGAAAACGCTGGAGCGCGAATTGGAATGGATGCGTCAGGGTCAGAAAGCCCGTCAGGCGAAATCCAAGGCGCGTATCGCGGCCTATAACGAGATGGCGTCCCAGTCCGAACGCGAAAAGGTCGGCCGCGCGCAGATCGTTATCCCGAATGGTCCGCGTCTTGGTTCTAAGGTGATCGAGGTCGAAGGGCTTTCTAAGCATTTTGGCGACAAGCAGCTGATCGAAGGGCTGGAGTTCTCCCTGCCGCCGGGCGGCATTGTCGGCGTGATCGGCCCCAACGGCGCCGGTAAATCCACGCTCTTTAAGATGCTGACCGGTCAGGAGCAGCCCGATGGCGGCTCTGTCACCTATGGCGACACGGTGAAGCTTTCTTATGTCGACCAGTCGCGCGACGATCTGAACGACAAAGAGACTGTCTGGGAAGCGATTTCCGGCGGGGCGGAAATCATCGAGCTGGGCGACGCGCAGGTCAACTCTCGTGCCTATTGCTCAAGCTTCAACTTCAAAGGCGGCGATCAACAAAAACCGCTGAACCTGCTGTCCGGCGGTGAACGCAACCGCGTGCACATGGCGCGCCTGTTGAAAGAAGGCGGCAACGTGCTGCTGCTCGACGAACCGACCAACGATTTGGACGTCGAAACCCTCCGCGCTTTGGAAGACGCGCTGGTTGACTTTGCCGGCTGTGCGGTTGTGATCTCCCACGACCGTTTCTTCCTCGACCGGATCTGTACGCATATTCTGGCCTTTGAGGGCGAGGCCCATGTGGAGTGGTTTGAGGGCAACTTCGAAGACTACGAAGAAGATAAGAAGCGTAGGCTTGGAGCGGATGCGTTGGAGCCGAAGCGCTTGAAGCATAAGAAATTTACGCGGTAAGATTTTGAGGCGGCCTTCGGGCCGCCTTTTTGTGACAAGACTCAAAAGAAGCCTTCAGTACCGCTAAAATTGATTACATACTTCAACGACTAACTTAGTAAATTTAAAGAGAACTTTTATATGCGCCAAGACAACCTATCGAGCTACGTATCATTTGGAACCGGTTTCAGATATCTTCTTGATGCTAAAGAAGGCACGCCCTTCCAGCTCGAAAGTGGTCGCGAAGACATGGTCTACGTGCGAGGCTCAATTCAACGATTTCTCGAATTTATTTCAAAAAACAACATGAAAGTCACCTACAACGCGTCGAGGAGGCTTGCAAATTTCCAAACTGGAATAATTCAAGACGTAGGAGACAGCGAGTATTTTCTTTCTGAGGAAGAAGCTCAGAAGCTAAACGAGATAATCTCTGATCTTCAGTTAGTTGTACTTTCAGAGGCTCAGGAGCTCAGTGCATTTTTTCCGACTGAAAAACGATACAACGTAACAAGCCTATTCGACGACATCTCCAAGATATTCGGTGAAGATACCTACAGAAAACTACCAGAAACAGCGCAATTTGATTTCGATGAGGCCGGGAAGTGCATAGTTTTAGAAAGAGGAACTGCTGCTTGCTACCATCTGATGCGCGGGAGTGAGAGCGTTCTAAAGCAGCTCTACTTTAGCGTTGTCAAACGCGGACGCTTAGAAAAGCCAATGTGGGCTGCTATGGTACTCAAACTTGAAGAACGCAGCGCACTAGATGATGCACTCAAGGGAACTCTAGACACATTTAGAAAGGGCTTTAGAAATCCGGTAGCGCATCCAGACAGGTTTTATTCGGTAGACGATGCGCAAGATTTGCTTGGTACGACCACCCAATTGGTCGCTTTGATGTGTAGCCACGAAAAATACGAAAATCCGAACAGCAACCTATAGAGTGGGTTTCCAACCCACCATCCCCGACCGCAACCCTCTCGCAACGGTGGGGTAAAACCCCACCCTACATGCCGCGCTGATGCACCGTGGAATATGGCCATTCTTCGGGGCGATCCACAAATCCATGTTTCACCGGATTGATATGGCAATACTCCACATACGCGCGGAATGCGTCTTCGTTGCGGATGTGGTGTTCCCAAAAGCGGCGTTGCCAGATGCCCCCATCGCCTTTGCGCACTTTGCTTTGTGACCTGCGTAGGGTGGGGTTATACCCCACCTTTCCCGGCCCAATGGTGTGGTGAAACCCCACCCTACCCATCGCTTTGACCTTGCGGGTAAACCGCGCCTTCATCGCTCCGATCCGCGCGCCCAAATCGGAGTCCCCTTCGGGCAGCGTCAAAACGAAATGCATGTGATCTGGCAATACCACCCATGCATCGAATTGAAACGGGCGGTTTGATTTCGTCTCCGCGACCGCTTCTCTCAAAAGATCGATATAATCCACCAACAACGCCGAACCGCGCTGTGCGAGCACCACGGTGCAAAACACCGTTGCACCGGGAACCTTCGGGCGAATGTAGTTAGACATGAGTGCAACATGAGCCGGCGTGGTTAATGAAATGTTGCATATGCCGGGCTGAAGCCCGGCCTACGATATTTCCACACCAATTTGATCCCAGTCAAATCGCCCATCCTCCAACCCCGCTACCCTCCAATTAGACTTCACTGAATGGAGAACTCTCATGGGTCACACCCCACATGAACTGGCGGCGGAATTTCCGGAGCACGTCGCAAAAATCCATGACCTCAAACAAGCCGATCCGCATTTCGCGCGGCTGGCGGATGATTACCACGAGGTGAACCGCGCTGTGCATCGGGCGGAGACCAATGTGGAGCCGGTGGGCGATATGGATGCCATCGAAATGCGCAAGAAACGCGCGGCTCTGAAAGATGAGATCTACCGGATGCTCACCACCTAACCCAACCGCAAGGAGCACCGTAGGGCCGATTCGCATGTCTCCCCAGATGGCGGCCCAGCCTTACGGGATTTTATACGCCTTGCCGAACCCCGCGTTCAGCAACCCGTCTTTCACCGCAAATCGCACAAAGTGGAAATCCGCGAAATCCACGTAGAGCTTCGCCTTTGGCCGTTGCTCTAAATAATGCGCGCGCAGCGCAACATGCGCGGCGCTTCCCTGCTCTACAAAAGCCGCTTCACAATGCAGGGTCAGCCGCGGGTGGGTCAGCGGATCGCCTTTTTCGCCCGGCTCTCCGATCAAAAGCGCGCAGGAGCGTGCGTTGCGTAAAGCCTTTGTATGTAAAGATAAATCAGAGATTAAAGTGACAGGAGACCTGTCCTTATCCATGGCTAAGGCGATGCGTGTTACCGAAGGCGTGCCATCTTCGCGCGTCACAGCCAAAGCCGCATGGGACGCGCGCATCAGCTCATCGATGATAGCGCGGGCCTCATCATCCAGCGGTCTAAATGGATCTTTTTGCGTCATAGCCTCGCTGTAACACATGGGGGCAGTTTTCACACGCCTGCTCACGAGCGCGCCAAATGGGTGTAACATCTCTGGTCCCCGCGCCTCTTTTGCCCCACGTCTTGTAGTGAGAGGAGGCCAAAATGCCTGAGAAAGAGAAACCCGCCCCGAAACATACCGCGCCATCCCCGGATGCCGAGCGCCGACCTGCCCCTTACAGCTTTACAGATTGGGCCTCGATTTAAAGATGAAATATGCCATAGCCGTATTGGTCACATTGGGTCTTGCGATCCTGGCCTGGTTTGCCGACATCCCGAAAGAACTTGGCGCTCATCCCTGGTGGAGCCAACAGGTCTTGCTGACCGGCGCTTTGGTCGGTCTGGTGGTTGGTTTGATCCTTGATCGCTTCTTGAAGGGTGGCCTCACTGCTGTGCTTGGCCTCTTTATTGCCGCCACAATTGGCTTTGGCGTCGCCAAATATGGCCAGACACAATTTGCGGCCTCTTTTGCAGAAGACGCCTTTGCCGGTCAGCTCTGGTTTTTTGGCTGGCATGTGACCAGCATAATGACTTTTGCGACGATAGCATCTGCAAGCCTTTTGCGCCCTAATTCGTTAACGGCATAAATGACCAAATTCACCAAGTGGTCGCGCGAAGGCCACATTCGCGCCCCATTTGATCCGAATAGTAGAGACAACAAGACCGAAATCTTGAGCCTGCAGAAAGCGGCGACAACCTTCCAGAATATGGAGTGGAACATGGCGGTTATTGTCTTTCTCTTTGGCAGCCTGCTCGGCACATCCGCTGCGGTAATGCAGCTGGTTCTTGGCTTTGAGTTCATGGCAGCTTTGCAGACATACGCCTTTTGCGCGATTGCGCTTCCTCTGCTGACACTTCTGGCTCTAGCTGCGCGCCGCGGTCGCGACACGACTTCGATTTCCTAGGTCTTTCCCCAACTCACTTTCCCAAGGCGCTGGGGGCATTTCACGCCTAAGACGCGCCCTGTTGAGGCGTTCGGAGCTGGTACCGTCCCTCCACTGGCTCCGAACGTTTCCCCCACTTAACGAGTACCTGATGTCCCTCAGGAAAGGCACCGCAACGGCGGTGCCTTTTTACTGCGCAAACCTCTGGTGGATGAGGCCCAGGGCAAGACCAAAAGCCGTGAATTGAATGGTTGTAGAGATCGCCTCGGTTCTGATCCAAGCCACAATCGAAGGCACTTCGTATTTTGCAGCCTCCGTCAGCGACATATAGGCCCCAAGGAAAAGCCCAAAGGCCAAAGCGATCCATAGCCCATGGTGCAGATTTGCTGCCCCACCCTGCCAGCCTTGCAGAGCCAGGCTCATGACCAATCCCTGGATCGTCATCGTCAGAAAACCCAAAGGCATGATGATCTCGCTACGCAAGATACCGACGCTGTCATAATGCGCCTTGTTGATCACAAAATGCGAGGTCGCCTGAACGGCAAATGTGACGGCAATAAAAGCCAGAACGGAAAAGAGATGCACCATCATGACTACGCGCCTCTCTTCCAGATCGCCAGCGGCGCACCACCCGGATCGCGCAGGAATGTTGCGGTTCCGGCTGGGCCTTCCAGTGTGGCAGCAATGACGGTTGCGCCGTTTCTTTCCGCGCGGGCGGTCTCCGCGGCGAGGTCATCGACTTCGATATAGGGCACCCAGCCAGTGAGGCCGTCCATCGGATCGCAGACCGCGGCGAAAGGCATCTCCCCTTCCGCGGTTTGGAAGGTCATAGGGCCGATGTTCTGTTGGGACCAGCCGAAATTCCTCTCAAGAAAGGCTTCGGTCTCGGCACGGGATGGGTTGAGGTTGTCAAACCAGACAAAGGGTGAGGACATGAGCTCTCCAATTCACTTTCATTTTGCAAGTAATTTATCGATAGCGCGAGTCGCTTTTAATTTGCAAGTGTTTTTAGAATGCCTACATTGAGCGCATGGCAAAGAAGAGCTCAATCGAATGGAATGGATGCCCGGTGCGCTATGCAGCCGGGGTTTTTGGCGACAAATGGAGCTTTGTGCTGCTGCGCGATGTGCTGTTGCACGGCAAACGCTACTACGGTGAGTTCCTTGGGTCTGAGGAAGGTATTTCCACCAATATCCTCGCCACCCGTCTGGCCCATCTTGAAGCCACAGGCATGCTGACACGCCATCAAGACCCTGAAAAGCGTAGCCGTGTCTTTTATCTGCCAACGCGTAAGGCGCGCGATCTTCTCCCTGCTTTTCTGGGCTTGATGGTCTGGTCGGTGAAACACGACCAAGTCACCGAAGCACCAGATAGTTTTGCTCCCTTCTATGAGGATGACCCCAAGGCAGCCGTGGCCTGGTATGAACAAGAGATCGACAAGGTGAACGCAAAATTTGCGAGCAAAACCTAAAGCAAAGCGAAAATAGCCCCGCAAACGCTAGACCTGCCCCAGCGTCATCTTTAATCTGTCAACTTAGCGAGGGGAGCAAGAATGACAGAAAATACCGTTCAGGCCAAAAAGCTCAGCCGTATTCAGCAACGAAACCGTGACATCATTATGAATGCCGCGCTTGATGTGTTTTCACAAAGCGGGTTTCGAGGCGCAACACTCGACCAAATCGCAGAGGTCGCTGGTCTGTCTAAACCAAATATCCTCTACTATTTTTCCGGCAAGGAAGAGATCTATGTCACCCTGCTGAACAAAATGGTGACAAGCTGGTCTGACCCGCTGAGAGAATTTGACGCTGACGGTGAGCCAATTGAAGAAATCGTTGGCTATATCGAACGCAAGATGGAGATGACGCGTGAGTTTCCGCGTGAAAGTCGTCTGTTTGCAAATGAAATCATTCAGGGGGGCTCGCGGGTCATGGACCACAACGTGGCTGTGATCAAACCTCTGTTTGAGGAAAAGGCCGCTCTCATTCAAAGATGGATTGATGAAGGCCGTCTGGCCCCTGTGGACCCGCAGCATCTGCTCACCTCGATCTGGGCAACGACACAGCACTACGCGGATTTTGAAGCGCAGACCAAAGTGTTCCTAGGGCAAGGTGACAATGTGCTGGATCGCGGAACCAGTTACCTGACGGACCTATTCAGGAAGGCACTGCAGCCTGAATAAAACGCACTCTCTCAAACTGAAAAGAGCGCCCGATGGGCGCTCTTTCTGTTTGTTTACTTCTCTGGCAAGAGCCCGTGCGGGCTGAAGCGCAACACGAGCAGCAGGATCAGCCCCATGGTGAACGGACGCAGGTACGCGACCCGCTCTAACAGGCCTTCGCGGATTGGATGGGTTGCATCCAAACCAGACGTAAGCGTGTTCACGAGGAAGATCGAAATTGGCTCGACCTCAACCCAGAGGAACCAGATGAACATGCCCCCCAGAACAGCGCCCCAGTTGTTACCGGAGCCGCCGACAATCACCATCACCCAAACAAGGAAGGTGAAGCGCAGCGGCTGGTATGATGCAGGCGTCAGCTGACCATCCAACGTCGTCATCATCGCCCCCGCGATGCCACAGATGGCGGCACCCAGAACGAAGATTTGCAGGTGGCGCGCGGTGACGTCTTTGCCCATGGCCTCAGACGCTGTCTCGTTGTCACGGATCGCGCGCATCATGCGGCCCCATGGCGAGTTCAATGCCAGCTGCATCAAGGTTACGATCAGCACAATCACCGCAATAAAGAGCGCCGCATAGAGCAGCTTTACAAAGATCGTGGAGCCGGTCACCGGGTCCGCACCTATGCGTTCCATCCAGCCAAGGAAGGTCTCGGACTGCTGCAGGTCAATCTCATAAGGCACCGGACGCGGCAGACCATTGACGTTTTTCACGCCACGAGACAGCCAGTCTTCGTTCTTGAGAACAGCGATGATGATCTCACCAATGCCGAGGGTCGCAATCGCCAGATAGTCTGAGCGTAAACCCAGCGCGGTTTTGGCAATGAGCCATGCCACACCAGCTGCGAAAAGCCCACCGACAGGCCATGCAATCAGGACCGGAAGGCCGAGACCACCAAGGAAGCCTGTTTGAGCAGGGTTCACCGCTTCGATCGCAGCAACTGCTGGATCAAAGAGTGCACGGAAAGCAAAGAAGCCACCGATCAGCCAAACTGCAACGATCAACCCGCGCGGCAGGTTTTTCGGCAAGCGAGACCAGCCCAAAATCGCACCGGCGATAACACCGACAGCCACAAGCAAGGACATCAGAATTTGCACGCCGCCCGCTTCCCAAGCCTCCCCAACCGGAGACACGGAGGTCAGCACGACGGACAGACCGCCCAGCGCCACAAAGCCAACAACGCCCACGTTGAAGAGGCCAGCATAGCCCCATTGCAAGTTCACGCCCAAAGCCATGATCGCAGAGATCAGACCGAAGTTCAGAATGAAGAGCGCATTGTTCCAGCTTTCAAAGATGCCAACGCCCAGGATGAGCATACCCATAAAGGCGAAATAGAGTGGAGCACGTGAATTGGTCATACCGCTTTCCCCTTAAACAGGCCGGTCGGCTTGAACAGCAGAACGATGATGAGAATGGCGAAGGACACCGCGAACTTATCGTCGGTCGAGAGCAACTGGATGAGCCCGTCGGGTCGCCACCCCTCTGGACCGAGGTAGGTCACAACTTTCTTGAAGGCGTAGGTGAGTGTCACCTCGGAAAAGGCGATGACAAATCCGCCTGCGATGGCTCCCAGCGGCGATCCGAGACCACCTACGATGGCAGAGGCAAAGATAGGCAGAAGGAGCTGCATGAAGACAAAGGGCTTGAAGCTTTTGTCTGGGCCATAAAGCGTGCCTGCGACGGTCGCGAGCGCTGCTACGACGAGCCATGTGATCATGACCACCCGTTCCGGGTTGATGCCCGAGAGCAGCGCCAGATCTTCGTTGTCTGAATAGGCGCGCATGGATTTACCTGTGCGGGTCTTGTTCAAGAACCAAAAGAGCAGAGCCACGGTCGCGACAGCGACAACAAGGGTCAGAACCTGTGTCGTACGGATTGCGAGACCTTCGGAAAGGCCGGTCATCTCTTTGAAGTCCCGCGCACGCATGATGAAGCGTTCTCCATCGGCGAAGCGACGGTCATCGGTGCCCACGATCATACGGATGATGCCGTTCATCATGAACATGACACCCATAGATACGATCACCAACATCACCGGCGCGGCTTTTACGCGACGGTAGAACTTGTAGACCGTTTTATCGGTGAAAAGCACAAGCGCTGAGGCTGCAGCGATACCGAATGGCAGCGCCAAAAGCGCTGTGGGCAGTGGACCCAGCGAGATGCCCCAGCTTTGGAACAGGCCTGTGACCAGCAGCACAACCATCGTGCCAAAGGCCATAGTCTCACCATGGGCAAAGTTTGAGAACCGCAGAATGCCGTAGATCAGCGTAACCCCAAGCGCGCCGATTGCGAGCTGTGCGCCGTAGGCGGACGCCGGGATAATGACGAAGTTGGTGAATGCCACCAATGCGTTGAGAATGTCGACCATGATCAACCTCCCAGGAATGTACGGCGCACTTCAGGGTCGGCCAAAAGCGCTTCCCCGGTGTCCGTATAGGCGTTGCGTCCCTGAACGAGCACATAGCCTTTATCTGCGATTTCAAGTGCTTGACGGGCGTTCTGTTCCACCATGAGGATGGAAATGCCAGTCTTTGCAACTTCGATGATGCGGTCAAACAGCTCGTCCATGACGATCGGCGAAACACCCGCTGTTGGCTCATCCAACATCAGAAGTTTCGGCTGTGTCATCAGCGCGCGACCGACAGCAACCTGCTGGCGTTGACCGCCAGAGAGTTCACCTGCGTTTTGGTTGCGCTTTTCATAGACCGCTGGGAAGAGCTCGTAGACCTGATCGATGGTCTCTTCGAAATCATCGGTCCGGATGAAGGCCCCCATCTCGAGGTTCTCGCGCACGGACATGGTTGGGAAAATGTTGCGAACCTGAGGCACAAAGCCCATGCCCATGTGCACACGCTCCTGCGGAGAGAGGCCCGTAATGTCCTGACCGTCCAGAACCACCGCGCCTTCACGCAGGTTCAGCATGCCAAAGACAGCTTTCATGCCGGTGGATTTCCCTGCCCCGTTTGGGCCAACGATCACAGCGATTTCGCCTTTGTCTACGGAAAGTTCCAAGTCATGCAGGATGTCCGGCCCAGTGCCGTAGCCGCCGGTCATGTTGTTTGCAGAGAGGAAGCTCATGATGCGCCCTCCTTTTTCTTGTTCTTCACGCCGGTACCCAGATAGGCCTCAATCACGGCTTCGTTGGACATGATCTCATCCGCAGTACCCGTCGCCATGACAGAGCCCTGCGCCATCACGATCACCGGATCGCAAAGCTGTTTGATGAAATCCATATCGTGTTCGATCATGCAGAAGGTGTAGCCGCGCTCCACATTCAGGCGCTTGATCGCGTCACCAATGGTGTAAAGCAGCGTGCGGTTCACACCTGCGCCGACCTCATCAAGGAAGACCATCTTGGCGTCGACCATCATAGTGCGGCCAAGTTCCAGCAGTTTCTTTTGACCACCCGACACGTTACCCGCCTTCAGATCAGCGATGTGTTCGATGGTCAGGAATTCCAGCACCTCATCGGCTTTCGCCCGCAAGGCCCGTTCTTCATCCGCAATGCGTTTGCGCCCGAACCAAGTGTTCCACAGCGTTTCGCCATGCTGTCCAGCGGGCACCATCATCAGGTTCTCGCGGCAAGTCATGGAGTGGAATTCATGCGCGATCTGGAAAGTGCGCAGGATACCTTTGTGAAAAAGGTTATGAGGTTTCAGGCCGGTGATGTCTTCCCCATCAAACAGCACAGTGCCGCTTGTTGGCGTCAGAACTCCAGCGATGCAATTGAAAAGCGACGTCTTTCCCGCCCCATTCGGGCCAATCAGCCCGGTAATGGTCCCCTTTTCGATGGTCAGCGAAGCCCCATCGACAGCGCGAAATCCGCCGAAATGCATGTGTAGGTCACGCACTTCGATCATGTTCTATGTCCCATGTGATTGTGCTCCCTCCTAAGTTCTTGATGTTAGTTGAGGGATGGATTGGAAAAAGCCCGGAGCGCGAAACTCCGGGCTTTTCCGTTATCAGCTCGACTTAGCGGTAGCCGATTGTCTCTTGCTTACCGTTCACTGTCTTGATGACACGGTAGGAGCCGGATGCTTCACCTGGCTCGATCAGCTCAACAGCGGATGCGCCAACCAGATCGACTTCGCCACCATTTGCCAGGATTTCCAGCGCTTTCGCCAGTTCGCCAGGGAAGATCTGCTCACCCGGTGCGTTGGCAACGTCAAACATCTTTTCCTTGTAAACAGCTGGATCATTGGATCCTGCCGCTTGCATCGCCAGAAGTAGGATCGCAGCTGCGTCATAGGATTCTGGTGAGAACGGTGCAGTCGCGTCAAAGCCGTTTGCTTCGCCGATTGGGGTGTATAGATCACCACCCGGTGCATCTGTGCCAGGAACCTGACCCATTGTGCCGTCCAGATCCGCGCCGAAGTTTGCTTCTGTCGCAAAGCCAACCATCGCATCAGGCAGGTGGAAGGTGTCAAATGCACCTGTGTCCAGCGATGCCTGAATGATGCCTTTACCACCTTGGTCTGCATAGCCGACAACAACCAACAGGTCACCGCCCGCGGATGCCAGAGCGCCAACTTCAGCAGAGTAGTCGCCTTTACCATCTTCGTGAGACGCGTTGATGGTCACTTCGCCGCCATTTGCGGTGTAATTCGCTTCAAAGCTGTCCGCCAGACCTTTGCCATAGTCGTTGTTTGTGTAGGTCACAGCAACGGAGGTGATGCCTTCTTCCAGCAGAATATCTGCCATCACCGCGCCTTGGCGCGCGTCAGAAGGTGTCGCGCGGAAAAACAGGCCATTGTCTTCGATTGTAGACAGCGCTGGGGATGTTGCGGATGGGGAAATCATCACCATACCGTTTGGAACGGCAACGTTCTGCAGTGCAGCGGTTGTCGCGCCAGAGCAGAGCGCACCGATGATGCCGGAAACGCCATCAGCGGTGACAAAACGTTCAGCAACCGAAGTTGCGATCGCTGCGTCGGCACAGGTGGAGTCACCCTCAACCAGTGTCAGTTTCTTGCCGCCAAGGAAGAGGCCGCTTTCCGCAACTTCTTTCACCGCGGCGCGTGCACCACCCGCCATTGGAGGCGCATAGGATTCAGCTGGGCCAGTGAAGCCAAGCATCAAGCCAACTTTAACTTCATCTGAGTGACCCGCTGCGTAAGCAGAGCCTGCAACGAGCGCGGTAGCAGCCGAAGCCAGAAGGAATTTTTTCATTTGGTATTTACTCCCTGTTTGGAACTTTGTCCTGGCGGAGAGCCTAAATGTGACCAATTTCTTTTGAAAGAGTTACGCTAGGAAAAAACAAAAAGAATGCAGATTACAGGAAATTTGATCAAACAAGCCAGAAAATGAAATGAATTTGGTAAATTATTCGATTTTATTCAGGAAAAAGGCGCAAATCACTTGAATGCTCAAAGCGCTCCGGCTGTCTGTTTCAACAATTTCGTAAACCTAAGGGGAATAAAAGCGACAAAAACATGCGTTTTCGTAGAGTCTGTCGATAGGTCATGATTCCGGTGGCAGCTTCATTGAATCCAGATTTATGCCGCCGAGAGGTTGAAATCGTTGCTATGGACAAACTGCCTCTACATGTGGAATTGAAGCGCAGCCGTTGAAATGCAATCCACCGGATTGGGAGATGTCCATTGGCGCGATCCGTAGCCAAAGATCACGATCAGAAACGCCAGCATATTCTATATGCCTCCGCACGAGTTTTCGCAGAGGAAGGTATTGCGCGGTCTAATATGGTTCAGGTCGCCAAAGCCTGCGGCATCTCAAAAGCCAATATCTATCATTATTATGACAGCAAAGACGCGCTGCTGTTTGATATCCTCAACACATATCTCTCTGCTTTGCGTGACAGATTATTGGCACTTGTCTCAGATGATACGGCACCGGAAGATCACTTGCATGCCTTCGTGAGCGAAGTTCTCTTGGCCTATCTGAAAATGGATGCTGAGCACAAAATTCAATCCGAAGGCGTCCCGCTTTTGCAGGAAGACCAGCAATTGATCTTGAAATCCTATCAACGCGATATTGTTCGCGCGCTGAATGGAACGTTGCTAGAGATTGCCCCCCAGCGTTTCACGCATGATAAATCCAGTCTGCGTGCCACCAGCATGTCGATCTTCGGCATGCTCAACTGGTACGCCATGTGGAATGAAGACGCGGACGAAATGGCGCGCAACAACTACGCCAAACTGGTCACGGATTTGGTGATCAATGGTGTGCGGGGCGGCTGAGCGCTGAACAGGCCTATGCCCGGGTCAAACCTAATCCAAATCTTGTGCAACGTAAGTCACATCAGTCTCGGAGCTATGGATTGCCAAGCGGAGTGCTGAACCTTGGGCTTTTATTGTGTGCGCAAGATCGACAAATCCCAGATGCTCTAAGGCCGCGATGACTTCGCTATTAACACGCTCAAGAGAGTTGTTCTCGACATAGTTTATTAGGATCTTGGCAGCCGTGCTCGCACCTCGCAATGCGATGCCGTTTGCGGGATCATCCAATGCAGCGACGCTTTGGGCATTCAATTCGATGATCGCCTTCACGTTGTCAGGGGCTTGCGTTTGAATATGACGGATTTCCCCCGTCAAAGACGTTATTCTATCCTCCAACCCGAGCATCTGCACTTCCACATCCTGGCCGGTTTTCACATAGCCCAAATGCGTTGGGGGAATAAAAAACTCAGCCAAGTACCCCTGTGAATCCGAAGGTCTGATTTCCAGAATTTCTGTGTCAGAGAGCGCCGCACTCATGAGAGGCAACCGCCTCAGACGTACCACCTGCCCCTTGTCTGGCGACAGCAACCTTGGATCATCAATCAATGCCAATAGACGTTGCCGCATCTGCTGGTCGGCCTGAAGCTCCCTGGAAATAGTCGCCAATCGATGGCGCCTATCCCTTCGATGCTCTGACATATTGCGTTCGTGTTCGGACACCATCATCTGCTCGCGTTCAAAAAGACGATTGCGAGCAAATTGCAATGAGAGAACCTGTCGGAAATCATTGCTCTGGGCATCCGCTTGAGGGTCAAGAGATGTCAGCAGACTTTGGATGAGCCCTTCAAGCAACTTTTGATCTGATTTTAAAAGGCTGCGCGATTTTTCAAATTCCAGAACCATCGTCGCAGTCACATCCGCGTCTTCTACACATTGCCTATCAGCGTCTTCGACGGCTTGAATTTGCTGTGCTGGAAGACTTTCAGAAAGGTCATTGTCAACTTCAGATGACCGATGGTTCAGCAGACAGGCGCGCAGCCTATCATTATGCAATAGCCGCGCATCCAGAGCCGCGACTTGAGATGTCATAACCTCTGCATCCAAGAGCGCCACAGTTTGCCCGGCGTATACGACCTCATTTCGCTCTACGAGTATCTCTTTTAGAAAAGCGCCTTCCGGAACGGTGACCGCCACTGGTGATGCAAGCGGGCGCAGCGTCCCGATGAAACTATGTCGCGAAGCAACAGTCGTATTTGCCAGCAAAACCGCAGCAGGCGCGATCACGACTGCGAGGCTTGAGAGTACAGCCAATATCCACAATAGCCTGCTTAGACGTAAGCGGCCTTTTGGCAGATCAGAATAGAAATCAGGAAGAGGTCTGTGCATGGACCCTGCCCGGTTTCACTTCGGTCTTGCGTGGGTCATAGGTTTCAACCTTGACCTTAATCAGACGCCCTTCAAGATGGCTTTCGAAGGCGACATCCAAACTGTTTGCCATGATGGCTGCCAACGGGTTGCGCCTTGAATCCAGAGGCTTCTGTTCAGCCAATTCTTGTGCCTTCTGCACCTGACCTGAGGAAATAGGTGGTGACCCATCCATCATGTGAACGCTGCAATGCCCTTCAAAATTCTTGAACAGGAATTCCACCGTATCGTCATCGCCCAAATTCGCTTCGCGGCAGGACACTGCCAAAAGCTCCGAGGCAACAAGGGCAACTCGCCGTCGATTGGCTTCATCCCCATTGCGACGGAAATGAGATCTGATCCATTTCTCCAGATTCTGTTCAGCCTCGAGTGACCGTTGCGCAATGAAACGATGCCATCCGCTTGCCCGGCGCTCGCGTACTTGCTTGGCAGGGCCGAAATCCACCAACGTGCCGTTTTGCAGCACAAAAAGCCGATCACATTTATCAAGCAATGCGCGGTTGTCAGATATCAGGACGATGCTGCGGCCCAAGCGGACTTCTTGATCCAGCCGATGGCAGAGCGCAGAAACCTGTGCTGCCTGCAGGGCGTCTTCTGGTCGGTCAAAAAAGTAAACTGAAGGCGACAGTGCGAATGCGCGGCTCAGCGCCAATGATTTGCGATGCATAGACGGCAATAGCCTTGCATCTGGCGCGCTACAAATTTCCTGCACGAGATCATGTGCGAATACCATTTGTTCAAGAAAATATCGCCCGCGCTTCAGCTGATCATCCCCCTGATAACACGATAGGTTGTCCGCTCCAGATGCAGGCAATATCAACGGTGTATCTGCCACATGTACAGCCGGCACCAACTGTATCCCCGAAGATCTCTGCCACAAATCTGTGCCATTCTGTGTAACCAGCCCAGATACTTGAACATCGGCCAGTGAAAACGGATCGACCAAACTCTGCATCAAAAGGGACTTCCCAGCGCCGCTTTCACCGATAATGCCGACGATCTCTCCGGGATCAATCGAGAGGGAAATATCTGCCAAAAGCGGATTGCCATTTTGCGTTCGGACATTGAGATGCGAAACGATCAGACCAGTGCCGGGCAGCGTCGAGTTTTCGACCGGTTTTTGAACACGTGTCGATTTGCCAATGTCCTCTCGATTTTGGCCAAAATGCACTTGCGCATACTTCAGCACATCGTTGACACACCATGCGCTTATCAACGCAAGCGACAGCATAATACCTGGCATCAAAACCTGCTCAGAAACAAGAAAGGCCCCTGTTGCGAAGCTGATCAGCAGAGCCATCAAAACAACAACGCGTCTAAAAGGGTCGCTCAACGCATGATTGGCTGACTTGGCCATCGCCTTCGCTGCCCCGTTGCCGTCCCGTCCTGCGCAAAGAGACACGGCTTCTTCTGGGAAATACACCCAAGGGGGCTCATTGCTCTTTACTCGCGATAATTGTCTCTGAACAAGCCACCCCACCCCTGAACATATCGGGATGCTGAGGCCCGCCAGAGGATGCACAAAGAGTATTGTCATAGATATCGGCGCAGCAAAAACCGCCGCAACCAGACGCGCCTGCTGTTCTCGCATCCAGCGAAATCCACGGAGTGATCTTGTATGGGCGAACTCAAGCAGCGCCACCCCCATTACAAGGCAAAACCCAACACCAAGCAGAACCAGTGCCATGCGACTTTCGCCGGCCTCTACGACAATCGCGTGAAACAGAAAGGACAGGAGGATTATGGCCAATGTGCAAAGGAATATGCTGACCCCGAAAGTGGCCCCAAGCACCAAAGCCCAACGCGGGGAGGATCGGTCCGCCATGGCCAGCTTTGCGTCCACGATGTCGATCGTTTCTGAGCTAACCGATGGCTCATCCAATTCCATATCTCTGGAATGTAACATGTGGGACTCCCGTCTATGTGACGAGACTTGATTAACCCAGCACTCTTAAAAAACTTTTGAGAAATACCGCCTGAATGAGAACAACCAGCGGCTCGCAAATGAAAAGAATTTCAAATTTTCGACGTTCGAAGTTTATTAAGGGTGTTGCGCCTAAGGTCTAATGCGAATCCAAAACTTAGGTGCTTCTCTGAACATGCCAGGCGATCCAAAATCTAAAGCAGACCGTGGGACATTCGGTTCAGCCTCTCTATTGCTGAGCGCAGTGGCCGTGGTCACTGTTACAGCGACCTGGTTTGTCGGCTCCTCCGCAAAATCGATGTTTTTAGCCTATCAAGAAGAGATCAATCCGATCATCGCAGGTGGCGAAGGCGATGCGCTCCCGGCCGTCATGCGAGGCAGCATTCCGGCCATGACCACAAGCTTGGTCTATGAGGAACCTAAGGGGACAAAACCGCCGCGCATGTGTGAAATGCAGTCGGATTACTTTGACGACTTGGATCAAGGTAAGGAAGCCCTATCGGGATACACACAACGCAATGAATATATTCGTAAATATCGCCCTCGACGCGGCTTTTTGAACGAAAGAGAAATGCGTGCAGCGAGAGTTGCCTGGCACTATTTCGAAAAGTTCACCCAAGAAAACACTGGAATGGCCAACTCGGTGGGGAATTACCCATCCACTACGCTCTGGGATACTGCCTCTTACATTGCAGGCGCAGTGGCCGCTTTTGAACTTTGTATTATCGAAAAACCTGAATTTGATCGCCGCATGACGCTGCTTTTAACCACGATCAAAGGGTTAGAGCTCTTTCGAAAAGAATTGCCCAACAAAGTGTATCACACCAAATCAGGCCTCAAGGTCGACTATACCAACAAGGCCGGGGAAATCGGATTTTCCGCTCTTGATATCGGCCGATTTATGGTTTGGATGCGGATCCTGAAAAATCGCTATCCCTACATGGGAAATACCGTCGACTCGGTCCTTCTGAAATGGGATTTCTCTAATGCAGTTTCCAAAGAAGGGCTCTTGTTTGGGGCCTATGTGGACAAGGAGACCGGCGAAACTGTTTATGCGCAGGAAGGCCGTTTGGGATATGAGGAATACGCGGCCAAGGGATTTGCGCTTTGGGGGTTCCGCCCTTTGATGGCGCATCGCGCAGAACCTTTTTTGACGGCCTCAATTTTTGGTATTCAGGTGCCTTACGATGGGCGTGACCCACGAGTGTTTCACAGTCAAAACTACGTCGTAACGGAATCCTATCTTCAAGATGGTCTAGAGCTTGGGTTCGATATGCCCCACGATGATAGCTCACCTTCCTGGGTGCATTCGGACGGTTGGCGTGCGGAGTTTGCTGATCGAATTTACCGCGTACAAGAAAACCGCTGGCGGCGCACAGGGTTTATGACTGCCCGCTCAGAGCATAACGTCAAAGGCCCCCCTTATTTCACCTACGATACCATTTTTTCCGATGGCTACCCATGGAATACGGTCACCCCACGCGGGGATTACACGCCAGACCATGCAGCTGTTGCAGCAAAAGCCGCACTTGGGCTCTGGGCGCTCTGGGATACGGAATATACTGATGTTCTCTACGAGGCGATGATCGAACTCTATGATCCTGAAAATGGAATGTATGAGGGACTTTATGAACGCGGTCAGGGCCGGGTTGAGATCTACACTGCGAACAATAACGGCATCATTCTCACCTCGTTACTGCACAAGGTCCAAGGCAAAATCCTTACGCCGTATACCGGCGAAACCGAAGTTTGGTACACTGCTTACCGAGATCAAGATCTGCGAGAACGTCGCAACTACCCTGACCCGTTTCAGCGCGAAGATTGGCTGCCAGCGCTAAGGCATTCGACTCAAAAGGAGCTTGATTACTGATGTTTAACTCTCAGCGACTGATACGATTTAGTGCGTCAGCTGCATTGATGGCTCTGCTTTGCGGTGGGATAGCATCGGCTCAGCAGTCTTCGACCGCACCTGAGGATTCCTTTACGCTGGATGCAGCGATCCTCGATACTTCCATCCCCTTCTCGGTGGGTGCCCATGAAGCGCGGCAGGAATTGCGCGGAGCCTTTGGCTGGCCAACATTTCAAGAAGGCTTGGTGCAGGGTGTCTATTTCCGGTTCGATCCTGATGGCTATGCACGCTTCTCCCCTACTCCTCGATTGGACACCGATGTGTTTGAAGTCATTTGTCGCCCACGCACCCACGTTTGCATGGCACGAAAAGACAGTTTGACTTTGACGCTTAACAACCGAAACCAGATTCAGCTCGCACTTGAAAATGTAACGGAAGCGGATGACTTTCTAATTGCCGAAGGCATTTCAGAGCTTCCTCTGCCCAGCAATATTCTAAATCCTCTAGATGGGCGCATGGAGCTCATCTTATCGTCCGGAGGTGATCTTGTTGTCTCTCGCGCGAAAAAGGAAGTGGACCGAATATCGCTTAAAGGCTTCGCTGCAGTGACCGCATACCTGCGCTGGGTTAGCGCACAACAAAGCTATACAGTTCTACCGCGGGATTGGCCGGTACCCAACTCCGGCTCCGCAACGGCAGAAATAACCAAATCTGCAAAATGGCAATCACCAATGCCGAAGCCTTTGGCCGCTGAACTCTCCTATCCAGATGAAGATGTGGCCGAAGTTCGCGGCGAACTTCGCGTGTTGCGAGAGTTGCTTTTGAAAGGCGAAACCGCTGCGCCTCAGGATCGAGAGGCAGTCGATCGGCTTAGCGAGGTTCAGCGTGCATTGGATGCATTGGCGCTGGAAATCGAAACGCTGAAAACACCGGATAACCCTATTGTTGTTGAAGCGCCTCAAGCTCTTCAGAGCCACGCCGAATACAACTCAGTTAATACAATCGAGAGGCAAACTGCTCCATTAGAAAACGATGCTCAACTAATCGCGCGCCGGATGGAGTATCTGATGACAGAAATCGGGTTAGAACCGGAAGTGGCGTTGATGTTGCTTAAACAAGGCGAGGTAAAACTCGACAATGAAACTGAAACAACTCCGCAGAACTTGGTCGATGAACTACTGGCAGACTTGCGCGCAAACTTGCCAACAGAGGCTGCAACACCAGAATTGAAGCCCAATATATCTGAAACGGAGTACCAGCTACTGACGGATTACTTTCAATCGGTCTTTGATGAAATCTGACTAAGATGCATGCTGGAACAGTTGTTAATCACGTTCGGAGGCTCTGTGATCCGTTAAGCACCTCCAGCTTTCAGGCAGGTGTTCCCGCATTATTATCCGCCGTTAGTGCAGATTTCCGAGAGGTGTTATCAAGTTTGGCCAAGTTTAAACGCCTGGTCAAAACGACCTGTACCCATACAAAATACAGATAAATCAGTTTGATTTATCTTATTTTAGATAGGATGCGCGCGAACACTTTGCCGAGAGGTATGATTGGTTGCCGACGCCGAATACCTAGATCAGAAACGATGTCAGATTACCGTTTCTCCAACAATCCTGCCGTCGCTTTTGTGCTTTTCAGTTTGTGTTTCGGCCTAACGAATTTCGCAAGTGTAGTTCTGAACGCCGAACCTATTTCGAAGCCAGCGCCAGATGTCTCGCACCTTTTGCAATCGCCTCTGGATGCTTCAGATCGTGGCAAACAACAAAGCCCCTGGTCCATTCAATGTTATCAATCCGCTCACAACTGCATCGCCCGCGCTCCGGGGATGGCTTTATGGTTGGATCATGAGCTGGGCCTGCGTTTCTCGGTGGCGGCGGGATCGAATGCACGTATTTCCATTCAGGAAAGGAACTACACAACAGACGCGCCAAAGATACTTTCCTCTGCGTTGACGAAAAACGACATCCACCGATTGTCCCAGCCGAACAGCTTCATTGTCGTTGAGGAAATGGGCAAAGTGATATTCCGAAATTCCACCTTTGGCCTAGACCAAATATATGCCTCGTTGCTGAAAGCAAACGGGGGACGTGATCCAATCGAATGGGGACCGAATTCCGCACTAAAGGCTGAAGAACAAGACGCAGAAAGTGCATATCTGCCCAGGCACAGCCTGTCGGCAGCTGGTGCCACCGAATTCCCACAAAAGCTACTCCCGAGCAACAAACCACAAAGTGAGTTTGCGATCAGAGCACAGGGGGGGAATTCCTTCTTCTCTGAAACAGGTCAAGCCGGGAATTAAATCACTTCGCTTGCCACAGGGGCCCGTGAACAATGTAGTGAAGGGCTTCCAAAACGACGGCATTTGTATTCAACGTATAAACTTCATTTACGCTTAGATCGGACTCATAAAGCCCCGCTGGCCACCCATATTCGGCGTCGCCTTGCGCTTGCATTTGCGCCACAAGATGATCTGAGTATGCTGTGTCAAACAACGCATCCCACCCAAATGCAGCTTTCAAACTGATGGTCCGTAGCTCTGGAAATGAAGCACCGCTTTCCGTTACCACATCCCAAGCGACCCCATCTGCATAAACAGACGCATAGAGGAAAAATGGATCCTGATCGACGTGGTCTTCAGACACCATGGTCATGACACCGGTGTCCCTGTAGCGCGCTTCTTGCGCCATATAGACCTGCTCAGCAAGCCGTCGCATTTCGCTATCCAGGCCGAGCTCCAGTGCTAACAAAACAAATGGTTCGCTGACGATTGGGCTGATCGCTTGAAATGAGGCTGCGGTCCTGAGATCCGTTGGCACCAAAACCTCTTCAACCTCAATCCACTTTAAGATCCTTTGCGCAGATATTGCGCGCAGGACATCAAGGCCCCAAAGTCCTGCAGCGCGCGCTCCGTACTGTTCGTAACCAAGCCGGCCTTCCTGACGAAAGACCACTTCGCCGTTTTTCACTTCCGTGCCAATGAGTTCCCCGTTCTCAGCCATAGAGCTTAAATCCCATAGCGCCAAAACGGATCGAACGTCTTCCCCGAACTCAGGTGCAACACGTTCCAGGGTACGAAATGCCAACAACATTCGAGCAACATCCAACGCAGACCAACCAATGCCCTTTTCGCTGACCTCATTCTGATAATTCACCATCGCCAGCGTGCGCGTGTCATAGGCTTTGTTGGGAAGTTGGCCTTCAAACAATGGCAGTTCGATAAAGCTGTCGAGGAATTGCTGCGCGCGCTCCTGAAACTCTTCTGACTGAATAACCCCCAATTTGTAAGCAGCGGTCAATGCCATCACATAGGATCCTTGATCCCAAAGTGTTGTGGACGGGAAACCCGCAACGCTGTCGACCAAACCAGTTTCTGATCTTGTATTGCGCTCGATAAATCTCCAGGCACGTTGCGCCGCAAGCTCCTCTTGTGGTGTCAGAGCACGATGTGGTGCGAGTTCCATGCGGTATTCGGAGATGACATCAATTTCGCTGGCGGCGGCCCGCCGCTGCACGTCCCATGCCCCATCTGTGCCGATGGCGACGGTTGCCGCAATGAGCAGTCCTGAAATAAATAGCAAGCTAGACCTTTGAATATACTTCATAATTTCATTCACTTTTTGAAACAGGAGAATGAGCGGGAGGCTCTGGCACGGTCAAAGCGCATAAGGACACACGCACCAGTGCTACGCAGACCCAGCAGATCCACAGGGTATTCACTAAAACGAACGCTGCACTGTAATCACCAGATGGCTCTAAATAGCGGTAGGTTCCATAGGCGACAGCCAACATCAGAATCGTGATAAGTATCAAATTGGGCAATGCATGCCTGAGGGAAGCTGAAAAGACCGGTGTCTTGGGTGTTGGTGCGAAATGAGGTTTTCGCCCCAAAAGTACCTGCACCATTGCGCGCCACTGAATGAACAGGGTTCCAATCGTAATAACGCGCCCCGAAGACAATTGATTGCCCTTCGCGGCGAGGCTCATCGCCAACTCATTGCAGATCAGTACCGGGAGGATATGTCGAAAAAAGTCGATTGAATAACTGGAGATCGGGGCTTGCCCTGAAAAAAGGGAATAAGCTGGCGCCAAAATAAGAATGGGCAGCCAAAATATCGCGAGATAGGACCAGAATGTCGCCAGATAGTGCAGCCTGATTTTCCAAGGCATACCGGTTTTGAAAAGTGGATTGGCATGAAACATGATATCGAATGTGCCGCCTGCGTACTTCAGCTTTTGCAGTGCCCAGGCAGACATTGACCAAGGCGAAAGCATGCGCGCTTCGATCTGTGGATGATAAACTGACCTCCAACCCTTTTGGTGCTGCTGTATCGATGTGAAAATGTCTTCGGAAACGTGATATCGAAACGGTTGCAAATCAGTATGCTGCAAGAGCGCAGAACCGTCTGCATTTTCACGACCAGCCATCAATTTGGCCAAATGCGCCCCTTGTTCCTTCAATGCATTATCAAATACGGCCTCGCGCCGATGAATTGATCCTGCCCCACAACAAAATGACGCTCCATTTCGATTTCTGCGACGTTGGATAACATCAAAAAAGAAGACCGGATTTGACATAAAATGATCCGCACCCAATCGGGATTGACCGGTCAGCTTTTCAAGTGGATAAGCCAGAAAACGTGACCAGCGCCCCAAGCGGGAGGTCAGCCAATCTGACCATGAACGCCCCTTGGGAAGATCATAAAACCAATGCGGCGTTTGAACCCAAGCCACTTTGGGATCGCGGAAATACCCTAGAGTGTTGCGCAGATATGTCGGGAAAAGCTGAGTGTCAGCATCGCAAATGACAATGAAGTCTCCATCAGATTGAAAAAGTGCATTAGCTAGATTTCCGGCCTTGAAACCACGGTTGTCGTTTCGCGAGATGTATCCCACCTCATTTGTCTGCGCCAATTGCCGCATGTCTCTGCGATTTCCATCGTCCAAAAGGTAAATGCGCGTTACAACACCCGACGGGCTCTGCATGGCCTTCGCCGCCAATATGGAAGGCCGAACAATCTCAATGTCCTCATCATACGTCGTGATAAAGAGATCGACGGAAATAGTACCTTCACCAGTTAATGAGAGGTCATTTCGCCGCTGTGGGGGCGGCAGAGCAACAGAGTCCCCTTCCTCCCAAATATCGAAGAAAAACAACGCTGTGCCGATAAGTGCAAGGGTCTCTGAGAGCACAACCAAAATTGAAAATATGGGTGCATCCAGATTCAAGGACGCCGTCCATCTCCAATGAAGATACCAAAGTCCTAGACCGAGTGTGGCCCCCGCAAAGAATTGCCAAAAGACCTGCGAAGCCCCGGAAAATGGAGCATTTTGCGGAGGAACCTCATCCCGAAAGGCCGTGAAATAGGGTAATTTTTTCAAAGCGTTCTCAATCAAGATTGTTCAAGCTGATTGCCGGATGGGGAATGGGCTCACATCTGAATTCGGAACTGAGTGGAGATCGGGCGTATTTTGCTGACCGTTTGCGTCGAGAAAGCGATGATCAATTATCCAATCATTGTGTAGGATCAAATGTTGTCCCCAAAATCCTGGGGCAATCCTCGTTCCCTCCATCACCAAACAGTCTTCCAAAATGCTAGGGCCTGAAATCTTAGCACCAGCGCCAATTACGCAGGTTCCACGCAACTCCACCTTTGCTCCAATTTCTGCGTCTGGCGCGATATAGGACTGCCCTTTAACTCGAGCGCTTTGCGCAATCTCAGCTCTGTCAGAAATCCAATGAGTACCTTCCCGGCGTGCAGGAATTTTCAGGTTTGGAACTCTCCCCAACACCCCCTCTTTCAGGAGCTGCACGTAAACTTGAAGCGAGCGAAGGTCGAAATCTGAGAATGTCGATTGGTAGTAGTGAATTGGTCTACCCTGCCTCGAAAGTTCAGGAAGCAGATCCTCGATAATGTCAACGTGTTGTCCGTGCTCAATTTCCTTAAGAACCTTTGGAGAAAATACGTATGCCGCTGAATCAAAATGCTTCAGATACCGAATAGGTCTGCCTAAGCTTTCATAATCGGCGATGTTCTGTCGACTGGTTTTGGGCTCGCTCACAAGGAGACTATCTTCCTCACTATTTCCCCGCTCTTTCACGGCAATTGTTACGTCAGCTCCGCTTTTTTTATGACTCAACATCATTTCCAATAAATCGACATTTGTCAGGGATGTCCCATTCAGAACAAAGAAGTCATCGTAAAACGCACTCAGATTTTTTTGCATTTTCTTCAAAGAATGAGCCGTTCCATACGGCGCATTTTGCCCCACTAAATCTGACGAATACGCTTCGTTCAAAAACCTTACGGGGCGCATCAACCACTTTGCATCCTGAAAGTGGGAAACAATGCGGTCACCATTTCTGGATGGGTTCACATGTATCTCTTTTATTCCAAATGAGTTCAGATAACGCACCGTCCGCTCTAGGAGCGGTTGACCTAAAACATCTGACATTGGATTCGATATTTCATCAGAAATTGGGCATGACTTGCCCTGCCCCTCATTGCACAGAATGACAGCTGTTGCGTGCCTCAAGCTTGCCCGTTTGAATTCTTCCGATGACAACGCCTCATCTGCATCGCGGTAGATATTCAACCCACGATCCACACCAGTCGCTTGAAGCCTGCGCAAAACAGCCGGACGAAATCCGCAGAACGCCAGAGGTTTGCTCGTAACCGTGGCAGAAAGCTCTACAAGCGATGCCAAACCAGACATATTTGCCCTATGACATTTTGACATATCAATCAGCAACGCCTTGAAACCATTGGAAACCTGCGTCTCACAGATCCGTCGCATTTCAACCAATCGGCCAGTCTGTGTAAGTGCACCCTCTATTTCCAAAACTGCGATGGCGCCCATATGATGACGCAGTCCAATTTTCATCGGTGACTCTCCTTGATGCGATGCTTTTGGAGACCAATGCTCGGCAGCGGTCCGAGGCCAATTGTCCAAGCAAAAAACCTGTTTTTTGATAAGAGATTTACAAAGATTGAGGTGCCCACCAATGCCAATGAAATCTTGCTAAACACCTGATATATTGGCGAATAATTTGCGCCCCTCAGCGCGATTTCACACAGATCCAAGAATATGGGATGGCATAGATAGATACCGAACGAATATGGCGCGAGTTTCGAAAGAGTGCTCGGCCAAGACCTGTATCCAATTGTCAGACATCCTGCGAACAAAAGCGCTGGCATCAAAAAATCGGCCCAATAACCTGCGGTGTCTTCGAACACCCATCGGCCTAACTCGATCGACTTCCATGTCGCCGTCAACTTCATGAGGAACAAAAGGCCCGCCAAAAACACAACGAATGGAAACCATTGTCGCAGCACCCCTGCCTCACCCCGCTGCCAAATACCGACCATTGCACCGGCAAACATACCGTAGCCAGCATAGGTGAGAATTTTCACCATTCTCAGAAGATAGGGTAGATGCTCACTTTGCCAAAAATGCGCATAGAGGAAAGTATCGAGCTCTCTGCGTATAACCAGAAATCCTATGATCGACAGCCCCAGGATGGGAAACTTCTGTGCGAGGCGAAACAGTGGATAGAACAGCAATAGGCCAAACAGCGTCGGCAAAAAGTGCATGTGGTACTTCACATCACCGAGCAAAAAGAACCCAAGCCATTCTGAAGGCGACATCAAAGAGGCCCAAGCAGACGGCGCGTAGCCGAATGCATTCGCTTTGATCAGCCCATAGAAGGCGTAAAAGACCGTCCAGAATGAGAAAGGGAGTAGCAGTCGGCGCACTTGCTCCTTCAGCGTGTCCAGATAGCTTCGCGGACGACGATCTAGCGCCATAATCAATAGGAAAACCGAAATGATTAAAAAGAGTTCTGTTCGCGCGATGTAAACCACCGCCCGCAGGATGAGGGGCGCAATGCGCTCTGCAGTTTCGTAATCAGGCCACGCCTGCCCATTCGGATCTGCAGTGCTATGCAGCGCAACCATCGACAGCCCCGCAATCAGGCGTAAGCTATCCAGCCATATTAATCGCTTTGCAGACATCCCAACTCCAATTTTCGATCCTGATCATTTTGGGAAAAGGTCGAAAAAAGGTAAATTTTTTAGAGGTTTGCAGAAAATTATTCTGTGCCCATATTATCCAACAATTAAGAATTTGAACCTAGAATGGCCATCTAAATGGAGTTTGGTATGGTCGTGAGAATAGCTGCAATCCTATGGGTCCTGCTTGCCCCAACAGCCTTATCCGCTGAGTTAAACGCAAGTGAATGTCTGAGGATTCAACAGCTTTTGAATAAGCTTCCGTCAGAATGCCTCCAGGCTTCCGCAAATCCAAATGAATTAGGCCTCAAGTCTCCAGCTGGGGCGGTGAAGCAAAACCATATCTTCTTCCCTGCGGGAGGCAGTGAGCTTGATCCAAATGCTATAAAGCAACTCTATGCCCTCAGTCGCGCTTTGATGGGGCAAGTCATGGGGGACACGTGCCTGCAACTGATAGGCCATTCCGACACCTCTGGCGGAACTGCTGCCAATGAAAGACTTGGGCAATTGCGCGCAGAAAAAGTGGCTGAATATCTGGATGCTCAGCTACGGAACTCAGCGCGGATTCAAGACGTTACTTCCGTTGGAGAAACGCAGCCTTTGAATGGTTTTGCCCCGCAAAACAAATGGCAAAGGCGCGTAGAAATTCGCGCACGAAAGTGTTCTCCGGTCTCGTTTTAGATCTGATCCGCTTCGGTGTTGAAACGAGAGAATTTGTATCCCACTTCAGCGCGTCATCAGCAAACAGTCGCAACGCAATCAGAATCTGGGTAATCGGTCCAAGTGGTGCCCTTGGGTGAGCGATACAAATACGCGTGGTCTCCGCACGATATCGAAGAATTATATGACTTGCAGAGCGACCCACACGAGCGCCTCAATCTGGCAGAACTCCCTGAGTTCAAGGCACTAAAACAAATGCAGAAGGACAAGCTCTTTGAATGGATGGCACAAGAGCGTGATGCGCTTGTGTTTGGTGGCTACCAACTGCCAGTCGGAAGCTACATCGATGGACGCGACATCACTGAGCAACACCAACACGAACCGCAGCCGTAGACCACAAAGGCTGCGCAGTCCCAATACTGTTTAGCAGAGTTTTCATGTGAACTACCTCAGTCGCTCAGGGCGCTGCCGATAGAATGAGGGACCTTCTGTCATTGGGTAGACCTATCCCACATGCACCCCAAGAAGTACTCGCGTTGTTCCTGAGGCAATCCACCTCAGCCGCATTTAAGCATCCTGTCAGCACTCGGTCTTCAACACGCAGCACCAGTTTCAACAAATCTGAAAACCGCTTCGGACCTGTAAGCATTTGAAACAGCGAGATCGGTTTCCAATTCCCAGCAACGACCTCCACTGAGTCAATCGAGCTCATTGGCGACGGGACAAGTCTCCCGGCTGCGCACGCGCAACCAGCACAGAAAGAAGGGCAACAAAGCAAGCTTCGGGAAAGCTGCTCGGAAATGTAAGCCTCTGTAGAGAAATGGGAGTTTTAGAGATGTAAATGGTGCCCGGCCCGGGAATGAACAACGACTTCAAGTCTGCTTGCAGGGTGTATCATAGAAGGGAAGTCGGTCCCCAAACCGGATTCCGCTCCCTACGCCCCGCCGGCGAGGCGCGCAGGCAAACTTCAGTTTGCGTAACTGCGCGCAGCCCCATTCCTGGGCATGCGATGGGCGCCATCGAGGCGCCTTTGCCGCGCAGCCCAGTATTCCGGGAGCGGATGTGAAATCCCGGAGCCATTTCCTGTCCAATGAAACGCAAAACGGAGAGGGAAATTGGCAGATCTGGACACTCAAATTGAACAGGCCCAGCAGCGATTGAGAGACCTGCAAGCGAAGGCTCGCAAGCAGAAGCGGCGGGATGACACCTGGAGGCTGATCCTCTATGGCGCGGCCTGCCTTGCTCACATCGAAACGCTTGACGGCGACAGGCGAAAAACAGAGGCCGTGGGAAAACTGCATGCGAAGGTTACTCGAAGCAGCGACCGGGTGTTCCTTGGATTGGAGCCGCTGCCCGTAAGACCAGACATTGATCCGGCGACCAAAGCAGAGAAAGCTGCCCCGAGCGAATAAAGGAATTGAGCTTCATGCGAACATGGCGGCGCAAGGCTTGCGCCGCCCAAACAGGCCGCGTCGCTTTTGAGAAGACTTTGCCTTTGGGGGGGAATTCCCTGACGTTCCTGATCAGGCGTTTTGGTAGGGAGACTTGCATACAGCCGCCCCCAGCCAATTCCCTCACCGGGAAACTGACCAATGACCACCTCACCTTCGGAATTGGGTGCGAACCGCGGGTCTGATTGCTGCACCCGGACACGCCGCCTGCACAGAAATCGCGTCGGCTTCACCAGATTGAGCACCGCCAAATTGGCGACATTCGTCACCGTCAGGGAGAACTCCGCAAGTTTCTCCGGAAAGATGGACGTTCCATAGGCCAGAACGACCTCGCCAGTCGCGTCATCGACATGGATGACCAGACAGGGGCGGTCCTTGTCTCCAGGACCATCAGAATGAGGGAAGCGGAATGAAACGATGTCGCCAGTGGAAAGCGGGCGCGTTGCGCCCGGCACGTGTGCCGCCATGGAGGGCTTCAAGATTTGAGGAAGATCGTGTCGCCCCTTCTTCAGATCCATCCTTCGGATGTCTCTGAAGAGAGCTAAGTGCCATGTTTTCTGGGATTTTTATCGACGCCATTCAAGGGGGGTGAAACAAAACTTTATGCCGTAATTGCAAAAAAAGCGGCTTCGGTTTTTTGAATTTCAGCCAATGTAAAATAGGCCAAGCGGCGAAGGCTACCAATGAGGAAAGTCTTCATGCGGCATCAACGAAGACAGAAAGTTCATGCGATCTGAGAACCAAGCTGGGACAGTTATTCTTCGCCACCCCACAATGAGAACGAAATATGAACAAATCTGTGGGAAACTGATCGGATAGTTGCTATTACTGGCCTGGACCGGGCCGTGATACCCATATATAGTGCATGAAAAAGAGGTGCGACCAGGATGAGCCAAGGCTTCACATTTATTGATCTTTTCGCCGGAATCGGTGGTTTGCGCCAGGCTATGGAGAGCATCGGCGGGCACTGTGTCTTCACGAGTGAGTGGGATAAGTTCTCAAAACAGACTTATGAGGCCAACTACCGCGACAACCGTCCGATCGTCGGCGATATTCGTGAAGTGGCTGCCGAAGACATCCCACCGCACAATGTTCTGTGTGCCGGTTTCCCCTGTCAGCCATTCTCCTTAGCCGGTGTTTCCAAAAAGAACTCACTCGGCCGAGAACATGGATTTCGTGATGAAGCACAGGGAACACTGTTCTTTGACGTTGTCAGGATCCTTGAGCATCATCGTCCTGAAGCCTTCATGCTCGAGAATGTTAAAAACCTGATGAGTCATGACAAGGGAAAAACCTTTGAAGTGATCATGGGCGCTTTGCAGGAACTTGGATACTCGGTGAAGGCTCAGGTGATCGACGCCCAGCACTTCGTTCCTCAACATCGCCAGAGGATTGTGATCGTTGGCTTCAAGGAAGACACCGGTTTCACTTTTGAGGACCTCCAGTTGAAGCCTAAGGGCAGTATCACGCTTGGGTCGATCCTTCATCCTCAGAATGGAACCGAGACAGCCGAAATTCCTTATACTGAGGGCCCGGATGCCAGGGTGAACCCAAAATACACCCTTACGGATAAACTTTGGGAATACCTGCAGAATTACGCTGCCAAACACAAAGCCGCAGGTAACGGCTTTGGTTTTGGTCTGGTCGGCCCCGAGAATGTCTCTCGGACGCTGTCTGCACGTTACCATAAAGACGGATCGGAGATCCTGATTGATCAGGGTGTGGGAAATAATCCTCGCCGCTTGACGCCACGTGAATGTGCTCGCCTCATGGGGTATTCTGATGACTTCAGAATTCCGGTGTCTGACACCCAGGCCTATCGCCAGTTCGGGAACAGCGTTGCCGTCCCCGTGTTCAAAGAGGTTGCGCGCATTATGGCACCTCATCTTGCGCACGTGATGGACAACCGCCCGAAGGAGGCAGTCTCTGTCTGACGTTCACGATCAAGCTACCCGCAGCCGCAATATGTCGGCTATTCGCAGCAAGAACACGAAGCCAGAACTTCTGATCCGCCGCGGGCTTCACGCCCGCGGCTTTCGCTTTCGCCTTCATGATAAAGCGCTCCCGGGAACACCAGACATAGTCCTGCGCCGATATAGCGCTCTGATTGATGTGCGGGGATGCTTCTTCCATGGTCATGACTGCAACCTTTTCCGGCTACCGCGCACCCGAAGGGATTTCTGGGAGAGCAAAATTTCCACCAACAGAAGGCGTGACATCAAAACAGCAAGTGAGCTTCAGGATATTGGATGGAGGGTTGCAATTGTCTGGGAGTGCGCCCTCCGTGGCCCAAAGAAAATCAATTCGGAAACTGTTATTGACTCTCTCTCCCAATGGCTGTCCTCTGACGAAAAATTATTTGAAATCAGAGGCGTTGACTCATGTTTACCTCCCTGAGAAACGTTATTTCAGCAATGCAAGATGCGGGGGCGAAGCGATTTTATGCGAAGCGTCTTGCCCCAAATGACAACTCGAAGAACCAAGTTTACCTGGGTGGCGGCTTTGATGCGCTCAACATCATCCCGCATGGTGATATCGAGACCGATTTTTCTGAAAAAGCTGGAGCTGTCCGGCGGCGCGACAAAGCTTCTGTCGAGTTCTATTGGATTGACAGCCAGGGAATATGGCGAGCACCCAACGCCCAACTCATTCTTTACCCCAAATATCCCGAAGTCAGGATGTCGGGCTTTTTGCAAAAAGCTGTGAACGCACCGAAGGGCCTCATGGCGTCCCGCGATGAAGGAAGGGTGATGTTTTTCGGGGTTTCCCCCGAGGGGCGCGTTTACGGCTTCGTAGACGCCTATGATTCTGACGTAGCCGCCGAGCTGGATGCTCTGGGTGAATTTCCGTCGGAAGGTGTGTTTTCTAACATCACCCGCCTGGTAACCAAAGCCAGCCGCGACCCTCGTGAGATTCTTCTGGAAACACTTCGGAATGTTCATGGCAAAGGCTGGATTCCCGGTCAAAGACTGCACTCCGATGGGGTCGTCAGGCCGTATTCCGCACAGAATGGTGGTGGATATACCCTCGAAGCTGAACTGGGGATTATCCCCAACGGAATCGCGGAGCCTGACTTTATGGGATGGGAGATCAAGCAATATTCCGTCAGGGATTTCGTGAATTTTCGGGCGAAATCACCAGTCACATTGATGACTCCTGAGCCAACCTCAGGTGTATATTCTGACAATTTTCCGCTGTTTATGAATGACTTCGGTTACGACGACACTAAAGGCCGACCGGGGCGCCGGAACTTCGGCGGCATTTACAAATACGGATCCGAAGCGCACGCGCGCACTTCGGTTCGGATGATCGTTGAAGGATACGACACGGAAAAGGGCAAGATTGACGACATGGGTGGGAGCATCTTGCTGGTCGCCCCTGATGATCGCGTTGCCGCAGGTTGGGAGTTCAAGAACCTTCTCAACCATTGGAATCGCAAGCACGCTCAAGCGGCCTACCTTCCTTCGCTGTCATCCGGCAACCCGAGGCAATATCAATATGCCGACAGGGTCCAGCTTGGTCAGGGAACTGATTTCTTCAGGTTCATGCGGCTCATCAGCCAAGGCAGTGTATATCTTGATCCGGCAGTGAAGGTCGAGAACGGTAAGCAGAAAAAGAGAAATCAGTTCCGAGTAAGCCACACAGACCTCCCCAAACTTTATGAACGCTTTGAAAGCATCGAGCTAAGGAAGTAAGCAACTGAGCGGCGGCGTTTTTTGTCGTTCCACTAACTTCAAACATAAACTTGCAAGTATTCGCGCAATAGAATTGAAACTCTTGCCAGTCCTCCTTTTTATTGGGGGACTGGCAAGTAAAAAAATCAGTTTTTGACCGCAGTATTGCAATATGGGTGGGTAATCTGACCATTCTCTGGGTCTCCCATGCCACCTTCGCTTTTACGCTTGATATGGTCATATGAGGCAGACTTGTTGGCATCAATTAAACCGCCACAGATCGAACAGCTTAGAGCGCTATCCAAAGATTGGCGTAGATAGATCGCCGACTTTGCTTCATCAGTGAAGTTTCTTGCCGCTCCCTCAAGCTCTGAAGCAACCAGCTTTCCCTGCAGACCGAGCAGCAGCAGAAGTTTCTCCGTATTGACCTCTTCCTTTTTCAATAAGCTGTCGATAATCCCGGTGAACATTTTGCTCAACCGCGCCACCCTTTGAGTGCTGCCAATCTGCACAATTGCTTGATTTATTGTCGCTTTATTTGCGATCAAGAACTTCTCCAATGGTTCCCTGCACTCGATAAACTTCTTAAAAAAGCCCTTGTCGTTATCTTGGATTGCCTTGGCAAAGACTCCAGTGACTGCCAAGAACAGGTGATCACTATGTTTACCCCGATGGTTATAGAAATACACAGCCGGGTGTAATCCTAAACTCGCCGCTCCATT
This sequence comes from Cognatishimia activa, assembly GCF_026016445.1. Lineage (NCBI taxonomy): Bacteria > Pseudomonadati > Pseudomonadota > Alphaproteobacteria > Rhodobacterales > Paracoccaceae > Cognatishimia > Cognatishimia activa. Next base: position 2,143,386 of record NZ_CP096147.1, read on the forward strand.
ACCTGTTATACGGCGCATTACCTTAGTGCATTTCTTCAACGCCTCTAATGTCGCCATCCCATCAGGGTCTGACTTATTGATTGCCCAGTCCTTCGTATCTGAACTCGTTTCCCGTGCCGCCGTGGCAATAAAATCCATCAGCAAGTTCAATGCACCAATCGGTGATGCGCGCCCCCCAAAGGTAAATCAAGGGTCTTGATTGGCTCGTTGATCTCCGGTTGGAAAAGCAGTTCGTGTAGCTCAAGGGCCGAGTCTTCAATCTGATTCATTGTTTCTTGATCAAAGCGGGACCAATATTTGTGGCCAGTGCCTGCACGAACAATGGAACGCGCCGAAATTGCTACGGGGTTTCTGCGCTCCCGGAGCAATCTCTCTTCGGTTTTATGAAGTGGAGTGCCTTGGGTGTTGATTTTGAAAAAAGAAGTTTCTGCCTTCTCTGCATCACCTTCCACCCATTGAAGGGAGAGCGATCGAGTAGCCAAATTTCGAGCCCGTTTTTTCAGCACATCATCTGATGTGCTGTCTGGATCTATCATAGCCGCATGTAGCGTTTTGTAAGGGCCAATCTCGCGATTAACCAAGTTTCGCACTCTCGTCGCCACACGCTTCTGGTCATCAGGAATTGTGCCCCGATAGAATTTCGAGGAAATTGGCCCATCACCGTAGTCATCTTCGATCCATGCTCGAAGAGTGCTTATGCGATGACCACCGTCGATAACAAAAACGTGGCTGGGGGATTGCCACAAAATCACAGACGGCACCAATTCATTATCGAGGAAGCTTTTTAAGAAAACCAGAATCTGCTTCGGATCCCAATGATTTGTCTCTCGCTGGAAGTCTGGTTTCCTGAGGCGGTGAACCAAAAAGGAGTCTTGTTTCAACTGCGCGACTGAGAAGGTCTGAATTTTCTCAGCAGAACTGTCATCGTCGGATTTTGCTGCAAAGTCCGCGCGCGGAAGCATCGCATCCAAATTTACTTTCTGTGCCATTGGGCCCTCAAAATGTATTCATGCACTTATAAATAGTATGAGGCCCAGACCGAAACAACCATAAAGGGAGTTTCAATCGCCGTCCATGCCGCCTGATCTTCAACGTAGCGAAACCAAAGCCTGCTTTTCTCTCGATCTTCCAGGCAAGTGAGTATAGCAACTCTGGTTAAGTTCATATTGGAAACACGGAACGCTAATGAGGCCACCCACATCCCGCTCGGTGGTTTAGGTCTCAGCAGCGGTTTCCTAAGTGCCTCGTTCGATTTTCTAAGCGAACAATCCGAATTGTCCGACGTGGGATGTGTAGCAAAATGTGAGGCAGATTGTGTAGCAAAACAAGTTAGAGACCAAAGCGAGCACAACCAAAATACAAAGTTATCCAATTAAACCAAATAGATATTCACAATTTCTCTTGATTTAAATGGTGCCCGAGGGCGGAATCGAACCACCGACACGAGGATTTTCAATCCACTGCTCTACCCCTGAGCTACCCGGGCACGGGTGAGTGATCTCTCACTCGGGTTTGCGCGTTCTATGTCAGGGCTGCGGTGGTGTCTAAGGGGATATTCAAAAAATTAGTGCAGTTGGCCGTCTTTTTTTGAACCCACTGATTGGGCCTCAGAAATTGCGTCTTCCAGAGCCTCATCCTCCACCGCTGGAGTGCTGTATTCTTCGTTCAGCCATTTGCCTAAGTCGATGTCAGCACAGCGTTTTGAACAAAAAGGACGGTAGCTTTGTGCGGTGGATTTATTGCAGATTGGGCAGGCCATTTTCAGAGGCCCTCAAGAGGCAGGCGGTCGCGTTTGCGCTGTAGCTCGAAATGTCCCAGAGGGGTCCATCCCGCCATCACAGTCTCGACACCATCAGCTTTCAAAGCTGCACGCAATGTGCTCTCAAAAATCCGGCGATCTTTCTTTGGTATGGGGGCCGCATCTATTGTAATCTGACCGCCAAGGCCGCGTAAACGTAACTGACGTGGCAGGTCTTTTGCTGCAGATATATTGGCTTGCAGCGCAGCGCCAGGCGATGTGTCGCGACCTGTGTTGACATCCACCGCGACCAAAGCCCGGGTGGGTTCAACAAACATATAGGCGCCGTTGCCAAGCGACACGCGCGGGTGTGAAAGATCTTCCAGCGCATCAAGGACACCATGCGTGTCAAAAGACCCGGGACTCGTCACGACATCAGCCGGATCGATCCATTCGCGCCACGCAAGCACATGCGGGCCATCGCCTTCCGATAGCTTTTCTGCAGGGCCTTCGGTTTCGCTCATGATCGCGGTGGCCATATCCTCCATGGAGGCGATGTCCTCGGCAATTTCATCGACATCTTCAGCCGTGCAGCAGGACCTTAGGATCAGCCCCATATCGCCTTCCTGCATGACGCCATGCGCAATGCCTTTCAGGGTATCGCGCAAATCGTCATCTTTGATCGAACGGCTTACATTCAAACCCGGAGAATCTGGGGTGACAATTGCGTAGCGGCTTTTGAACAGAATTTTTTGCGTCACCGGAATGGCTTTGCCGTCTTCGGCATATCCAGTGACCTGTACCAAAAGCGGCTGCCCTGGCGAAAGGCCTTTGACCTGGCGCAGAAAGACATTTCCATCGGGCGTGGAGAGGAACATTCCGCCCTGCCCTTTCATCGGGCGATCCGCAATGGCACGGTAAATCGTGCCCGGCCGCGGCGCATCGTTGTCAATCAGGAAATCATGAAGTTTGCCATCCACCATCAGTGCCGCAGCTTCGCGGCCATTCAAATGGTCGAGGATGATTTGACGCCCTTTCATGGCATCTCCTTATAAAGCGGATAGCCCGCTGCACTGAGCAGCGCCGCGGTTTCAGCCAGCGGCAACCCTACAATACCGGTAAAAGACCCACTGATCCACGGAATGAAGGCTCCGGCTGGACCTTGAATGGCGTAGCCGCCTGCTTTGCCTTCCCAGTCACCCGTCGCGAGATAGAAATTCAGCTCATCATCAGAGAGGCGTTTCATCTTGGCCTGGCTGACAACATCACGCTGCCAGAACTGGTCGCCTCGTTTTATGGCAACCGAGGTGATAATACGGTGACGACGGCCACCCAAGGCAATCAAAAATTCTGCAGCTTCAGACGCATCTGCAGGTTTGCCCATAATGCGGCGACCCAGCGCGACGGTTGTATCAGCGCAAAGCACGATATCATCGGTATCTGCCTGAACAGCAGCAACTTTTTCCCGTGCAATACGGCTACAATAATCTTTGGGAAGCTCACCCTTATGGGGCGTTTCATCGATATCAGGGGGGCGAATATCATCCGCCACAACCCCGATTTGTGCCAGCAATTCACGACGCCTTGGGCTGCCTGAGCCGAGGATCAGTGTCATATCACCAAACCTGCAAACAGCCGCAAAAGCGGAATTACTTGAAGCGGTAATTGATCCGACCTTTGGTCAGATCGTATGGGGTCATTTCGACCTGAACTTTGTCGCCTGCGAGAACGCGGATGCGGTTCTTGCGCATTTTACCTGCCGTGTGAGCGATGATTTCATGGCCGTTTTCCAGCTCGACCCGAAATGTCGCATTTGGCAGGAGTTCCTTTACGACGCCGGGAAATTCGAGCAGTTCTTCCTTGGCCATGGTTTCTCCTTCACAAAACACCCGTCCATTACGGGCGATCCCTTAAATGGTTGCAAATTGCCTGATTTACAAGCGCATTTTGCAGCTATCTCGTAAATATGAACAGTTTACGGACCTCGATCAGCCCTCTTCACCCCAAGCTTCTTTCAATCGCTCGATAATTTCATCACGAGACTTCCGGTAGGCATCCAGTTTGGCGTCCCGTGTTTCCCCCTTGCCGGTCGGATCCGGAATCGGCCAAAACTGCAGGTCCATGTGGAACCATCGTGTCAGTTCCTGCGCTTTGGCATGGCTCGCAGGCGAAAGCGCTACAACCATATCGAAGCTGGAAAGCTGATCGCCGAGTTCTTCCAACTCTTCAAAGGAGCGAGAGCGATGACGTGAGAGCTCGACGCCAATTTCCTGACAGACCGCAATGGCAAAACCATCAATCTCCAGATCATTGCTCAGGCCCGCCGACTGCACATAGGTATCTGTTCCAAATAGCTGTTTCATAATGCCTTCAGCCATCGGAGAGCGTACAGCATTGTGGTCACAGCAAAAGAGAACCGACTGTGGAAGATCGAAGGCCATGAATTAGCCTCCGAAATGCAGAACGCAGATCAAGGTGAACAGGCGGCGCGCTGTGTCGTGATCGACATCGGCCTTTTCTTCCAAACGCTCGGCGAGGATGCGCGCGCCTTCGTCATGGATGCCGCGACGGGCCATATCAATGGTTTCAATCTGGCTGGGCGGCATGTTCTTCACGGCATCAAAATAGCTTTCGCAGATCTGCCAGTAATCTTTGACAACCTGACGAAAGGGAGAGAGGGACAAATGAAATTCTGCCGCCTTACTACCCGCATCGGTTGCAATGTCAAAGACCAATCTCTTGTCGCGAATGGCCAATTCGACAGAATATGGACCGTCAGGAATTTCACGATCTGCGCGTTTGGGCAGATCGAAAGTATTCTTTTCGATCAGGTCAAAAATTGCGACGCGTCGCTCCTGTTCAATTTCAGGAGTCGGCGGCGGCAAATTGCGATCATCAATTTCAATGCGGCTAATATAGCTCATGGATCAACCTGTACCTGACTGCACCAAAAACAGGTAGCCTATGACGGCCAGACGAGCAATGCGGCATCGCCGCATGGGTAGTAATGCGGGGTCTGTTGGCAACGGTTGCCCAATGGCGCATTAAGACCTGAACGGAGGAACTATGACAGATTACGGTGTTTTTTCCCTGAAAGGCCAACGCGCGCTGATCACAGGAAGTAGCTCTGGCTTGGGGTTTGAGATCGCAAAGCTCTTAGCGGAAGCCGGTGCAGAGGTCTGGGTCAACGGTCGTGATTCGAGCACTGTTGACACCGCTGTTCAGGAAATTGGGCCCCATGCACATTCAGCGGTCTTTGATGTGGCAGACCAAACAGCTGCAAGCGATACGCTATCAGAAATAGAAGCTTCGGGTGGGCTTTCCATCTTGGTGAACAATGTCGGCATGCGCGATCGCAGGAGCCTTCAGGAGTTTTCAGAAGACGATATAGTAAATCTCCTAAAGGTTGATCTAATGGCTCCATTTGCGTTGTCGCAAAAAGCGGCTCTCGGAATGGTAAAGCGAGGATATGGGCGCATTGTGAATATTAGCTCGATTGCTGGTTTGATCGCGCAGTCAAATGACGCGCTTTATACTACGGCCAAAGCGGGTTTGAACGGAATGACACGGGCCATGGCAGCTGAACTTGGCACACAGGGTGTCACCGTCAACGCAGTCGCGCCGGGGTTCTTCAAAACCGCGCCGAATGCTTTGGCGGCCGAAGATCCCAACATTCAAAAACGACTGGAGATGTCGTCATCGCTAAAACGTTGGGGCGAACCCAGAGAGCTTGCGCCTGCGGTGCTTTTCCTCGCCTCCCCTGCCGCAAGCTTTGTCACTGGACAGGTCATGGCTGTGGACGGCGGCTTCACAGCGCACTATTGAGATTATTTCTGGTTCAGAGCGTCCAGCCGAGCCAGTACGGACAGTCCGTGTGCCTCGAGGCTTTCGCTTTCTGCCAAAGCTGCAGCAGCCGGACCAATGGCACGCAGACTATCCAGTGTCATCTTGGACAGGGTCGTGCGCTTGAGGAAGTCCATGACTGACAGGCCAGAGCTAAATCGAGCGGAGCGTGCGGTTGGCAGAACGTGGTTTGGTCCACCGACGTAGTCACCAATGGCTTCTGGCGTGAACTGGCCCAGGAAAATGGCGCCAGCGTGAGTGATATTCTCGGACAGAGCATCTGGATCAGCGACACACAGCTCTAAGTGTTCTGGCGCAATACGATCTGACAGGCGCGCAGCTTCATCCAGATCAGTCACTGTGATCACCGCGCCAAAATCACGCCAACTTGCACCTGCGATGGCACGACGCTCCAGCGTTTCAAGACGTTTTTCAACAGCTTGCGCCACCTGTTGACCAAAAGCGGCGTCATCCGTGATCAGGATCGACTGTGCGCTTTCATCGTGCTCTGCTTGGCTTAGCAAATCGAGCGCGATCCAATCCGGGTTGTTGTCTTTGTCTGCAATCACAAGGATTTCAGACGGACCCGCAATCATGTCGATGCCAACCTTGCCAAACACACGGCGTTTGGCTGCTGCAACAAATGCGTTGCCCGGCCCCGTGATCTTATCAACAGCCGCAATGGTTTCTGTGCCATAGGCCAAAGCCGCCACCGCCTGTGCGCCGCCAATGCGGTAGATTTCGTCGACCCCAGCCAGTCGTGCGGCCAACAGAACCAATGGGTTTGCAATGCCATCTGGCGTTGGAACAACGATCGCAAGTCGTTCAACACCCGCAACTTTGGCAGGAATGGCGTTCATCAACACTGAAGACGGGTAGCTTGCAAGACCGCCGGGAACATAAAGGCCCGCTGCCGAGACCGCAGTCCAACGCCAGCCTAATGTCGCGCCGCTTTCATCTGTCCAGCTATCGTCCGCTGGCATTTGCCGCGCGTGATAGGCGCGAATGCGGTCTGCCGCCAATTCTAGCGCTGCCCGCTCTTCATCAGACACCTCAGCGCAGTAGGCGTCAATTTCCGCCTCTGAAAAGCGCATCGTTTCAGACGTGAGCTCTAGGCGGTCAAATTTCGCCGTCAGCTCCAGCACCGCCGCATCACCACGGTTGCGCACGTCTGAAATGATCTCAGCCACAACCGCATCCACATCCGGGCTGTCTTCGCGCTTTGCGCCGAGCAAGGCTGTGAACTGGGTTTCAAAATCCGCATCCTGCGTGTTCAGAAACTGGGGCATGTGGCTCTCCTTTGCGACGCTCTTAGCGGGCAACGCAGCAAGCCTCAAGTATTACTGGAAATCAGCTGCTTTCGCATGGGCTGTCCATCGGTCGTATAACAAACAACACGCTCGCCATCGATCTCCCACCCTTGCTTTAAGTAATAGTCCTGCGCGGTCTTGGAGCTGACCAGACGCGCCGCATCAACTCCTTTATCACGCATTTCATTTTCCATGTGCTGCAACAGGGCGGAACTATGCCCCTGCCCACGCGCGTCCGGCGCCACATACAGAAGTTGGATCATCCCATCAGTGGAGTAGCAACCGACGGCGCCGATGCCCTCGTTCGCGAGACTAAGGCGCATATGGGCACCCTCTTTGAGCCATTGGCAAATGTGCTCCGGAGACTTGTTTTCGATCCAACCCTTAATCAGTTCAGGATCATCCAAATGGTCCGCCGCACAAAGCTCGGTAATAGAACGGATCAGCACATTGCTGATCTCATTGGCATCTTCGAGAGTGGCTTGGCGAATTTCTGGCATAGGGCCTCCTGTGATCGGACCCTATGCAGCGTAAAGAACCAAAGCAACCATGGTTTTAGGCTGCTTCACCCCAATCACTCGTCGTGAGCCGGCACCTGCTTGGATGGCGCTATATAGGGGCGCGTGACATCTTTAAGCGCGACCTCAAGCGCTTCAACAGTCAGGCGGATCGCTCCATCCCCAGCCAATGTGACGGTGACCGCACCCGTCTGATCATCGGCTTGTTCGAATTCGACAGCAAGAACCGATAGGATCATATCTCGATCAGAGCGATCGACACCCTGGCTCGCGACTTTCAATACGTTTTCGATAACCAACAAGGACTGCACACGTTCGACATCGCGCCGACGACTTTCGGCATTGTCTCGATCTTCCCAGCGGAAACGGTTCAGCAAAATGGCAAAGCGGCGGTCTTTGGCACGCCAGGTCATTTCAGTTACCGGGAATACAGCATCCTGCACCAGAGCAGAAACAACCTGCAGGTCTTCGCTGTCCAGTGCCCCAAGATTTAAGGGTGCTTCGCGACCATCTTCGAACCGTGCATCTTCACTCATACGCCTTCCACCCTCTCGATCAACGCGCCTACGTTGCTCAGTTTTTCTTCCAACCGTTCGTAACCACGGTCAAGGTGATAGACGCGGTTCACCAGCGTTTCCCCTTCTGCCGCCAGACCCGCAAGGATCAAAGACACGGAGGCTCGCAAATCTGTCGCCATCACAGGCGCACCCTTTAGTTTTTCAACGCCATGGACGGTCGCAGTACCACCGGCAACCTCAATATTTGCGCCCATGCGGATCAATTCCGGTGCGTGCATAAAGCGATTTTCAAAGATTGTTTCTTCCAAAACCGAAGTACCCTCTGCAAAGCACATCATGGCCATGAACTGCGCCTGTAGATCGGTTGGGAAACCTGGGAAGGGCGCTGTGGCAACATCCACTGCTTTCAGGCGGCCACCCGGATGGCGCACCTTCAGGCCAAGGTCCGTTTCAGTGATCTCAAGACCGGCCTCTTCCATCTTATCGCAAAACGCCGCCAAAAGATCCCGACGTCCGCCAATACACTCTACTTCGCCGCCAGCAATCCCCGGCGCTGTCATGTATGTGCCCAATTCGATCCGGTCGGTGATCACACGATGGGTCGTGCCATGCAAACGGTCCACACCGCGCACAACCATTGTCTCTGTGCCCGCACCTTCAATATCCGCGCCCATCGCGATCAAGCAATCTGCGAGGGCTTTTGTATCAGGTTCACGGGCAGCGTTTTTGATGACCGTGGTGCCTTTCGCGAGCACAGCCGCACACATGATATTCTCAGTCGCGCCCACAGAAGGGAACGGGAATTCAATCTCCGCACCTTTCAAATCGCCAGAGGCATGCACATAGCCGTCTTTCAATTCGACCTTGGCTCCAAGCTTTTCCAAACCGGTCAGGTGAAAATCAACGGCACGCGCACCGATCGCACAGCCACCCGGCAGAGACACAACAGCTTCGCCAGTGCGGCCAATCAATGGGCCCAGCACATTAAATGACGCACGCAGTTTACGTACCATGTCGTAATGCGCGAGATGAGATGTCAAAGCGGACGCAGAGAACGCCAGAGTGCCGCCTTCGTTCAGGCGCCCAATCTCTACCCCCAGGCTTTCAAGCAGCGTCGATAGCGTAGCGACATCTGACAGGCGCGGCACATTCGTTAATGTCAGCGGCTCTTCGGACAGCAGCGAAGCACACATCAGTTTCAGACAAGTGTTCTTAGCCCCTGCAATTGGGATTTGGCCTTTCAGCGCGCCATTACCTTTTACGAGAATCGAATCCATTTACTCTTGTCCCTTATCCTGCACATTTGCCTCAGACCCCTCTTTTTCAACGCTGCGCGCACGGGCCTGCGCCTTACGGCGGCCCATATTGGCCTTCAGCGCGGCCTTCAACCGTGCTTCGCGATCTTCCGCCTGTTTGGCTTTGCTTGAGGGTGGTTTTTTGCTCTCCATGCACTTTCCATACATGAGGTAAAAAAAACATTCCAGATGCCCTTGCGCGGGGGGGAATTTGAGTCTAATCACCGCGCCACGGTCGATGTCACTAACGTGCTCATCCTCGCCGACAGCTGCTGCTGTAGCTCAGTGGTAGAGCGCACCCTTGGTAAGGGTGAGGTCGGGAGTTCAATCCTCCCCAGCAGCACCATCTCTCTTTGATAATTCATCCTTTAAAAACATCAGTTTTGCAGCCATTGTATTTGCTTTGGAAGTGCGATTTTAGTCGCTTCACATGCGCGGAGTTCCCGCAAAATTTTGAGAAGGATTTTAGGATGCGATCTTGGGCTATTGCTGCTGTATTCTCCCTGACCTGTGTCATAAGTTCAGCAAGTGCTGAAGAGTTGGTGCAGCGAAGCGAGCTTAACCGAGCACCTCTGACTGGCGTCGAAGGCATGGAAGTCATTGTCAGCAAACTGGTTTTACAGAACGGTGGTCGCATTGTGCTGCACACTCACCCAGGGGATGAGCATGCGGTGATTGTGAAAGGTGGCAAGGTGGAACTACCCAATGGCAAAATAGTCGACTTTGCCGATGATACTCCCATGTTCTTCCCTGAAGGACCGGCGCACGGCGGTGTCACGTCACGCAATGAAACACCGATCATTATTTACACGACACACATCGTGCGCGCGGGTGAACCACTAGTAACAATAGCTGAATAAGCATGAAACGTCGGGGTACTGCCTAACAAGCAGCCATCAAACGATAGACAATCTGTGCAGCAGTAAAATCCCAAGCCGCATTGCCATCTGGTGCCAGCTCAACCACATCAAGCCCGACGCATCGACGCCCTTTCAAGGTGTGTTCGACCAAACGAAGGGCCTGATAATAGCCCAATCCACCCGGAACGGGCGTACCCGTCGCAGGCATCTGACTTGGGTCGAGACCATCCACATCAAAGCTGACATAGATGTCCTCAGGGAAGTCATCAGGCAGATCGACTTCGTGGATATTTCCGACAACCAGCTCTTCAGCGTCTTTGAAAAAGACCTGATATGCGACGCGGCTCTCTTGTTCCTGCTCACACAGCGCGCGAACGCCAAATTGCGCGAGACGGATGCCTTCTTCGGACAGAAGATGCATGACAGAGGCGTGGCTGTGTTTGTTGCCCTGATAGGCCACCCGCAGGTCGGCGTGGGCATCGATCTGAACAATACCAATCGGCTTCTTCAGTGCGCGCGCGACCCCCATAACGGCACCATAAGAGAGCGAGTGTTCCCCGCCCAATGTAACCGGAACCTTGCCAGCTTCTGCAGCTGCCTGTGTCCGCTGAGCAATGCGTTCCATGACCTCGGCCAGATCACCTGTACAATCCACCGGCACTTCGGTGAAGATACCGTCCGCACAGGGTTCTTTGCCGACTGTGATGCGTTCCAGTTCGTTGGACGCTTCGATGATGGCCGATGGGCCATTTTCTGTACCGGAGCCGTAAGACACGGTGCGTTCCAATGGAACCGGGATGATGCGGAATTTCGCGCTCTCGGCGCGTTCTTCATTCGCGAGTTCGCTGTCGAGAAAAATGCTCATGACAGGCGTCCTTTGAAATCTTCGTAAGTAAACTCGCGGATCATTTTCAAATCATCCGTGCGGCTGTCCCAGAGCGCGATGGACGGCAGTGGAACGCCATTGAAGGTGTTGGTTTTCACCATGGAATAATGCGCCTGATCTAGGAAAGCGAAACGCTGCCCGATCCGGAGCGGCTTGTCCCAAGTGTAGTCTCCAATCACATCACCAGCGAGGCAAGACGGGCCGCCAAGGCGGTAAGTCGTTCCTTGCTCTGCCTCACCCAGCAGCGCCGGACGGTAAGGGGCTTCGATCACATCAGGCATATGGCAGGTTGCTGAAATATCGGTGATTGCGATCTGTTTTTCGTTGGTGAATGTATCGAGCACTTCGCCGACCAGAATACCTGCATCCAAGGCAATGGCTTCACCGGGTTCGATGATGACTTCGACATCGTATTTGGTGCGGATATCTTTCAGCAGAAAGATCAAAACGTCACGATCATAGTCGTCGCGCGTGATGTGATGCCCACCACCAAAATTGAGCCATTTCAATTGGTTGAAATAGGGCAGCAACTTGTACTCAACCGCAGACCAGACATGCATCAGCGGCTGGACACCCTGTTCGCACAGCGTGTGAATATGGATACCGTCAACGCCATTCAGCGCCTCAGGAGTAAGCTGACTGATCGGTGTGCCCAGACGAGAGCAAGGCGCCGATGGATCGTATTTGGCAACTTCGCCGACGGAGTACTCCGGATTGATGCGCAGACCAACCTGAACTCCTGCAGCCTGGCATTTTGCCAGGAAACGATCTTTCTGCGCAGGGCTGTTAAAGATCACATGATCTGACAGTGCGATGATCTCGTCGATGTCGCTGTCTTTATAGCCCGCGCAGAAGGTCGCGACTTCTCCGCCGTATTCTTCGCGTGCCAGACGGGCCTCAAAGATGCCGCTGGCACAGGTGCCGGACAAATATTGGCGCACCAGAGGGGCTAATGAAAACATCGAAAAGGCTTTGAGCGCTGCCAGCACTTTGGCGCCGGAGCGATCAGAAACGTCCTTCAGGATTTGAAGATTGGCTTCAACTTTGGCGGCATCCACCACAAAGCATGGGGATGGGACACGATTGAGGTCGAATTCCTTGAAGGCACCAGGATCGCCTGCTTGGGTGGTCATCATGTCGGACATCACGCGCCTCTTGATTTCCCTGAGGTTGGCAGGGGGCCAGCCCCCAGACCCCCGGAGTATTTATTCAAAGAAGAAGATGGGGCGGTCGGGATGCCCGCCCTGTTGTTACTTAGAAGTCGACCGGACCGTCGAGTTCGTGGACCTGCCATGGCAGGCCGTGTTCGTTCAACATATCCATGAAGTCATCTGGATCAAGTTGTTCCATGTTCCAGACTCCCGGTTCTTTCCAGTTGCCTTTCAGAAGCTGCGCCGCACCGATCATAGCTGGCACGCCTGTGGTGTATGAAACAGCCTGTGAGCCGACCTCTGCGTAGCACTCTTCGTGGTCACAGATGTTGTAGATGTAATAGGTCTTTTCGCCGGAGCCGTCTTTGGCTTGGCCGGTCGCGATATCACCGATACAAGCTTTGCCTTTGGTCAGCGCACCCAGATCGCCCGGATCAGGCAGCAGAGTTTTAAGGAATTGGATCGGGATGATCTCTTTGCCGTCGTGCATCACCGGGTCAATGCGGGTCATGCCGACGTTTTGTAATACAGTCGCGTGCATGATGTAGGCATCACCGAAAGTCATCCAGAAACGCGCGCGTTCAATTTCCGGGAAGTGCGTGGAGAGGCTTTCCAGCTCTTCATGGTACATCTGGTACATGTTCTTTTCGCCAACACCTGGGAAGTCGAAAGTGACCTTATTGGTCAGGGCCGGGCTGTGTTGCCACGCGCCGTTTTCCCAGTGGCGGACCTCAGCCAGAACTTCGCGCAGGTTGATTTCCGGGTTGAAATTGGTGGCAAAGGCCTGACCGTTGTCACCGCCGTTTGCATCCAGAATGTCGATCTGACGAATGGTCTCGAGCTTGTGTTTCTTGAGCCAGGTCGCGAAGACAGAGGTCACGCCCGGATCAAAGCCAGAACCGAGGATCGCAGTCAGGCCTGCCTCTTTGAACTTGTCTTGGTAGGCCCACTGCCAGTGGTATTCGAACTTAGCCACATCTTCTGGCTCGTAATTCGCGGTGTCGAGGTAATGGCAGCCCGCTTCCAGGCAGGCATCCATCAGCACGAGATCTTGATAGGGCAGTGCGAGGTTCACGAGGATTTCTGCACCGGTTTCTTTGATCAAAGCCACGGTATCAGCGACATTGTTTGCATCAAGTTCCGCTGTTTTGATGTCAACGCCCACACGCTCTTTTACGGCAGCGGCAATCGCATCACATTTGGATTTGGTGCGGCTCGCAAGTGTGATCTCGGAAAAGATATCCGAATTCATCGCCATTTTGTGGACAGCAGCGTGGGAGACGCCCCCTGCCCCAACAACAAGTGTTTTGCCCATGTTCATAATCCCCTAGGTGTCGTCAGAGACAAGTTGTTATTCATAATAGGTGTAGCCATTAATGGAGTCACGATAGGCTCCCATCAGCGTTTTGCGGTCTTTGGCTTTCAAAGCCCCGGTCGAGATCGCTTCGTCCACCATTTTGCGGAATTCGGCGACGCAGTCCTGTGGATCGAATTCAACGTAAGACATGACCTCGGAAATCGTGTCGCCCTCTTGCTCGTGCAACAGGTCGAAGCCACCGTCGGCGCGCAGGTCAATGGTCACCACGTTGGTGTCGCCAAAGAGGTTGTGCAAATCGCCGAGCGTTTCCTGATACGCCCCCACAAAGAAGACGCCCATGTAGTAGGGTTTGTCTTCGGGCAACGTATGCACCGGTAAGGACGGCGCTACTCCGTCAGCGAGAATGAAGCGGTCCACTTTACCGTCGCTGTCACAGGTGATGTCTGTCAGTACCGCGTGACGGTCTGGCGTTTTGTCCAGCATCTGCAGCGGTACAATCGGGTGCAGCTGATCGATGGCCCAGACATCTGGCAGCGACTGGAACAGCGAGAAATTGCAGTGATAGATATCAGCCAATTTCGTCAGCTGCTCATCGCTGATCGGGATTTGGTCAAAGCCCGCGTGTTCTTTGATACGTGCCATCAGGTGCAAATAGATACGTTCCGCGCGGGCCATCTGGCGCAGGTCGATATAGCCACGGTGAAAGAGCGCCCGCAGCTCATTGCGGTAAAAGTTGGCGTCGTTCCAACATTCCTGCAGCCGTTCGCCGGAGATATATTCGGTGATGGCCAAAAGGTCAGAGATCAAATGGTGATCGCCTTCCTCTGCCTGCGGAGCCGTCGGCGCATCATAATGCGTCGCTTCAAGAACGTTGAAGATCAGCATAGAAGACGTCGCAACGACAGCGCGTCCGCTTTCGGTGACCAAAGTTGGGTGATCGATTTCTGCCGCATCCATCGCGTATTGCACTGTCTCGACAACGTTGGTGCAGTACTCACGCATAGAGTAGTTGATGGAGCTTTCTGTCGCGCGTTTTTCACCGGTGTAGTCAACGCCCATGCCACCGCCCAAATCGAGGTGAGTCAGCGGCACACCTTCTTGGGTTAGTTCCGTGTAAAAGCGGCAAGCTTCCGTAACAGCGCGGCGTACATCATTCACATCGGGCACCTGGCTGCCGAGATGGCTGTGCTGAAGTTTGAGGCAATGCAGAAGGCCTGCATCACGTAGCTTATCGACCATCGAGACAAGCTGATCGGTGTTCAGACCGAAGGCCGACCGATCCCCAGAGCTTTTTTCCCATTTGCCTGAAATCTGATTGGTCAGTTTGACCCGCACACCGAGCATCGGATCGACGTCGAGTTCCTGTGCTACCGCAACGACGGTATCCACCTCCTTCGGACTTTCCAGAACGATGCAGGTGTTGAAACCAAGCTTGCGGGAAAGGATGGCCAGACGAACGAATTCTTCGTCTTTGATACCGTTGCAGACAATCAAAGCCTCGCGCGAAAGGCGATGCGCCAGGGCGATGACCAATTCTGGTTTAGAACCGGCTTCAAGACCATAGTTATGAGGACGACCGAACTCGACAATCCGATCGACAACCTGTGCCTGCTGATTCACTTTGATCGGGAACACACCTCGGTATTTTCCGCGGTACCCAACACGTTCGATCGCCTCATTGAAGCAATCATTCATATGCTTGATTTCATGTTCCAGATAAGACGACACCCGCAGGATCATCGGCACCTGAATGCCGCGGTCATCCAGATCTTCTAAAATGGCTGGCAGGCTGACAGATGGCGCGTCAGGGTTGAGCGGGTTTTTCAACCCGATCTCACCCATATCATTCACGACAATGAGGTCTTTTCCCCATTTATTAATGCCGTAGATGTCATGCGGCGCGGCATAAGTCTTGTTCAATCAGGTGTCCCCCGAAACCAGCAGTATAGCGTGATAGATGGCGCGGTTTATGCGGGTTTGACGATTCTTCCAAGAAGAAATTGTTGAGGTTACGCAGTGCAGCGGAACCCTGTCGCAGCCAAGCACTGAATGGTCGTTTCAGTGAAGAAGATCGGAAAGCTGCGCCGCGCTTTCTTTCAAAAGCCCAACGCATTCAACAGCACGGGGCAGCGGAAAGCGCTGTTCTGGTGCGTGCACGGACAAGGTCGACACAAGGCGTCCATTGCCTTCAAAAATCGGCACCGCAACCGCTGTCATTCCCTCCATGAATTCGCAGCGATCCAAGGAGTAGCCAACCTCGCGGATATTCTTGATCTCTTCAATCAAGGTATCGGCTCTGGTGATGGTGGATTTGGTCCGCGCTTCCATGGAAGTGGCCTGCGCGTAGTTTTTCAGATGTCGATTGTCGAGCGAGCTCAGATACATCTTGCCTGAGGCAGTGCAATAAAATGGCACCCGTGAACCGATGGGCAACTGAATACGTAGTGGCCATTTGGTTTCAACACGGTCGAGATAGATCATGGCATCCCGGTCAGGGAGCGCGATGTTACATGTTTCACCGACTTGATCCGCCAATTTAGACAGAACAGCCACACGGGCAGTCCGGATACGTAGCGAGGAAATAATGCCGGTGGACATATTGCGCAGGCGTAACCCTGGAGAGTAGCCGCGCCCGTCGATTTCACGCTGGATGAATCCTTCGGTTTCAAGCGTGGAAAATAGACGGTGGATGGTGGGTTTGGGGAGGCCGAGGGTTTGGTTTACCTCAGTGGGTGTCACAGGGACCCCGGCCTTGGCCATGGCTTCTAGCACCAGCAACAAACGTAAATTTGTAGGAATTCCGTTTTCTTTGCTTGTACCATCAGCCATCGCTATCCCCCAATATTCTTATCTTTCTGTCCTTAACCCGACGCCGGGATCAACATTGTCGACAGCGCTGGTACCAACGAGACAATGATCCATACCGCGAGCAGCGAGAACAGGTAAGGCACCGTGTAACGCAGAAGGCGGAAGTATGGTACCCCGGTCACACCTGAGGCCACATATAGGTTGAGACCATATGGTGGTGTGATGAAGCCGATCGATGCACCCACAAGGAAGATCACGCCAAACTGCACCGGTTCGACACCGACAGAATGAGCAATCGGGGCCAAGATTGGCGCCAAAATGATCGTCACAGGTAGAGATTCCAGAACCATGCCACAGACGAAAACAATCGCCATGGAGGTAAAGAGAACCGCGTAGTAGCCACCCATGCCACGCACGAAGTCACCAATGATTTCCTGCGCACCCAGAACTGACAGGATCTGTTGCATAACAACAGAAACTGCGATCAGTGGCGCAAGGATACCCGCGATCTGAGCAGAGCGCATTGTAATCGATGGCACTTCAAATGGTGTGAAGCCCTTTACAACCAGGTATTCTGCAACGCTGCGTTCCTTGAAGTCACGATCTTCAGATGGGGAACCCATCATCTTATAGATCGGCAAGCTCAGGAAGCCGACGATGATACAGAAACCAACGGTCACGCCCGCAGCCTCGGTCGGCGAGAATTTACCAGTGTAGATGCCCCACAGAACCAAGCCGATTGCAAAGAAACCAAGCCACGCGCCAATCGCCGTCTTAAAGACACGGCCGAACTGCAACTTGATCAGGTAGCCCCAGCCGTTGATGGTACAGATGACAAAGGCCACCGCCATCATCGCGAACACCATCATCGCACCTGGGATGATACCGGCCACGAAGAGCTCGGAAATCGGTAGGTTCAGCAAGAAGCCGTAAACGATGAAGATGATCGATGGTGGGATGATGATACCAACGGTACCACCCGCCGCAGCCGTCGCCGCAGAGAAGCGCTCGTCATAGCCACCCTTCACCATTTCAGGGTGAAGCATGGAACCGATGGTCGCTGTTGTCGCAGAGTTCGAACCCGAAATCGCCGCAAAGAGACCACAGGCACCCAGCGATGCCATCGCCAGACCACCACGCAGCCAACCAAGGCAGGAGTAAGCGAAGTCAGACAAGCGACGCGCGATACCTGAACGGTTGATCAAGTCACCGGTCAAAATAAAGAGCGGCATCGCAAGTAGCGCAAAACCATCGGTAAAGACGTCGCCGAGGGCCGCGCCAGTGTTGATCAGAGGCAGACCGAGCACGAAGCTCATGCCTATCACCCAATAACCAATCACAAGAAAGACCGGCACGCCGAGCATGAAGAAGAAGGTCACCCCAAGAGAGATGATAGTAATCCAAGTACTGTCCGTCATTGTTCCAATCCTTCCCTCAGCCTTCGCCAATCGCGGCCTGCTTGATCAACGGCTCGCCGCTGCGCAGGTTTTCGATATCTTCGAGGTAGTTTTCCATTGCACGCCCTGTGACCAGCACAAAGGACAGTGGAACAGAAACGAGGAACCACCACTGAAGGATGTTGTCTGTACCCAGCAAAATCTGGAAGTTTGACGCGGAGTTAATTGCAACCTGAGTGGATGTCGTGATGATCACCCACGAAAAGCAGACCCAAAGGACGAAGTCCAAAGTGAGGCAGGCGAATTGCAAACCGCGTGGCATGTTTGATCTGAATTCGGCAAAGGCCAAGT
This sequence comes from Cognatishimia activa, assembly GCF_026016445.1. NCBI lineage: Bacteria > Pseudomonadati > Pseudomonadota > Alphaproteobacteria > Rhodobacterales > Paracoccaceae > Cognatishimia > Cognatishimia activa. The sequence goes on from NZ_CP096147.1 coordinate 2,161,379, forward strand.
GCGTTCGTAACTTAACGTTATACGCACAGCCAAACCACGTCATGATCAAGAACAAGAACGGTGGAATTGTCGTGGACCAAGGTGCTTGAACGCCCAACACGAAGCGCCGGAACACTTCGACAAAGATGATCACACCGATCAACAGATAGGTTGAAACCATCACTGTTGATTCAAAATTTCGCTCAATCCAAGGAATGTGTTTGTAGAGGTACAGGAAGAACATCCCGCCCAATACTGTAATGAGGGCCCCCATAACCCAAGCTGCTGGCCCCTGAAAGGCCTCGCTCATCATCCAGGCATCGTTTGCAAACGTTGCACTGACGATTTCGAGCATATCACTGACGATAGACATAATCCGTCTCCTCCCTGAGGACGAACCTTACCTATTGGTAAGTTGTCACTAGAGAAAATTGTGGCGGCAGGAGACTCCCCTGCCGCCAACGTTGAAGTTTAGGCTTTCCACCAGCGACGTGGCTCAACGTTCTCTGCCAGCATATCTGCAGGAACTTCACGAGCAACACGATGCAGTTCAGTGTAGGTGTCCATGCCACCTGCCCATTTGTTGATACGCTCACGCCACTGTTCCCAAGCCGCTGGCTGGAACTCTGGAGAACACATTTCTTCCGCCAGTTTCAGCTGGTCTGCGCCCAGGAACGCGTTGCGAACGCCATTCTGCGCAAAGATGGTGTTCGGCAGTTGTGGATCAGATTGACCAACAGTGTTAACCAGCGCCGCTTCGTTCGCTGCTTGTACGTGAACCTGTGCGAGGTAGGAAGATTCCATAACCGCGTCTTGCAGGTTGCCGTCCAGGCTGTCGAATGCTTTCGCAGACATCGCAGTGTGCTCTGTACCGCAGAAGAACTTCAGGTCAACAGACTGAGAAACAACTGGGGACATGTTCGCATATGCAACCGCAGACGCCCATGTTTCCGCACCATCGATCAGACCAGTTTTCAGACCGTCGAGTGTTTCTTCCCAAGCAACAGGAACCGGGTTCAGGTTCAGAAGCTGCATCGCGATGCGGCCCAGCTGTGTACCTGTTACACGGTTTTTGGTGCCAAACAGCTCTTCCAGTTTGGTGACAGTTGGCTTGTCTTTGAAGTTCGCACCCATTTGCAGACCACGAAGTTCACAGTGGCTGAAGAGGAACTTCAGGCCGTGACGCTTCTCAAACGGCTCACGCAGGATCGCGTTTGATTCTGGGCTGTAGAGGAAGTGGTACTGGGATGCGCGGCCTGGGAAGACGTACGCATAATCCAGAACGTTCAGATATGGCGCACCACCTGCTGAGTTTTGCGTGGATGCCGCATAGATATCGACAATGCCATTTTGCGCTTTTTCGACGCAGGACAGCTGACCACAGATTTGGTTGTCGCCGATGAATTCAACGCGAATTTCACCATCGGTTCTGGATTCCAAATCGCGTGCAAATTCAAGACAACCTGCGCGCTCAATCAAAAGGTTACGCTGGTTAAAGCCAGCGGCGCCAAACTTCAGAGTATGTTTAGCTTCTTTCGCGTAGCGTTTCTCATAGGTTGATTCGACCGCTTTTGCCAAAGATGGCAAAGTCATAGTGCCGGTGAATGCGCCAGCTGCAAGAAGCGTAGACGACATTCCGTATTGGCCCGCGAGCTTAAAAAGATCGCGGCGCGAAATGCCACTGAGCTTGTCAGATACTTTCATGAACTATCCTCCCTGTTCATAACTGTTAGTTTTTGAGACTTGCGGTATCATTTTTATTGATTTAAGAATCGATTGCAAGAAAAACATTCACCTGAATTAATGCCACTGGGAGGAGCGCATGAGTCCTACGAAAGCCGATTACATAGTTGTTGGTGCTGGTTCGGCAGGTTGCGTCGTAGCGAACCGCTTGAGCGCGGATCCATCCGTCAATGTTGTACTACTTGAAGCAGGTGGTCGTGATATTAACCCATGGATTCACATTCCTGTGGGGTATTTCAAAACAATTCATAACCCTTCGGTTGATTGGTGTTACAAAACCGAGCCAGATCCGGGACTTAATGGCCGCTCCATCGAGTGGCCTCGCGGCAAGGTTCTGGGTGGCTCCTCCTCTCTGAACGGCCTGCTTTATGTACGTGGCCAATCTCAGGATTATGACCGCTGGGCGCAGATGGGGAACAAGGGGTGGTCTTGGGATGAAGTCCTGCCGCTGTTCAAACGCGCAGAGAACAACGAGCGTGGTGCAGATGAATACCATGGTGACGAAGGCCCGCTGTCGGTTTCCAATATGCGAATCTCTCGGCCAATCACTGACGCGTGGGTCGCAGCTGCTCAGGCTGCAGGCTATCCGTTTAACCCGGATTACAATGGCGCAGATCAAGAAGGCGTAGGCTTCTTTCAGCTTACTTCTCGTAATGGCCGCCGCTGCAGCTCTGCTGTTGCCTATCTGAACCCAATTAAAGATCGTAAAAACCTGAACATCATCACCCACGCGCTTGTTGAGCGCGTTGAGATGGATGGTAGCAAGGTGACCGGCGTGACCTATCGCGACCGTTCTGGCCGTTCAAACACCATCAGCGTATCGAAGGAAGTCATTCTGTCGGGCGGCGCAATCAACTCGCCACAAATTCTGATGCTTTCCGGTATCGGCGAAGCAGAACAGCTGAAAGCCAACGGTATAGAAGTCAAAAAAGACCTCGCAGGTGTTGGTAAGAATATGCAGGACCACCTGCAAGCGCGTCTGGTCTATAAGTGTAACGAGCCAACACTGAACGATGAAGTGCGCACACTTCACCGTCAGGCCTTCATTGCTATGAAATATGCGCTCTATCGCGCGGGCCCAATGACCATGGCGGCTTCTCTGGCCTGCGGTTTCATGAAAACCCGACCGGAGCTTGAAACCCCTGACATTCAATTCCACGTGCAGCCGCTGTCTGCTGAAAACCCAGGTAAAGGTGCCGATCCGTTCTCTGCCTTTACCATGTCGGTTTGCCAGCTACGCCCGGAATCCAAAGGTGAGATCAAGATCGTTTCCAAAGATCCAACGGTCTATCCGAAGATTCACCCGAACTACCTGTCCACTGAAACAGACTGCCGCACTATCGTGGATGGCGTGAATGTTGCTCGGAAAATCGCGCGTCATGCGCCACTAACATCCAAAATTTCTGAGGAGTATCGCCCAAGCGCCGATCTGGACATGGATGACTACGACGCGACTCTGGATTGGGCACGCAACAACACCGCATCGATCTACCACCCAACAGGCACCTGTAAGATGGGGAGCGACAGTACAGCAGTCGTTGATGAACGTCTGCGTGTACATGGCATTCAAGGTCTGCGCGTTGCAGACTGTTCCATCATGCCAGAGATCGTATCGGGCAACACCAACGCGCCAGCGATCATGATTGGCGAAAAGGTCTCTGACCTCATCAAAGAAGATCAGAAACTGGCGGGTTAACCCTCCTCCTCCGCCGGATTTGCTGCCTCTATCCCTTTCAACCAGAGCGCAGCCGCACCCCAACGTCACCGTCCACCGATGTTGGGGTGCCTTTTTGTTTGCCCCACTTCACATTTCTTTACAAGCGCACTCAGGTCTTGCCGTGCAAGAAGTCAACTGCATACGTTAGCGCTATCTCAACCTGCGGAGCGCGCAAATGGCAAATCCAAGACGGTTATGGCTGGCCATCACGGCCGCCTTTATGGTGAACGGTGCCTTTTACGGAATATGGGCGGCGCGCATTCCTGCTGTGGCGAATGAATTTACTCTTGGCCACAATGAGTTAGGCATTCTACTCTTGCTTCTCGCCCTCGGTGCAATCGTGTGTTTCCCTGTTGCCGGTCGCATGGCTGACCGCCACGGAGCCCCGTTGGTAACCCGCATTTTGACCCTTGGGAAAGCTGTTTCTATGATTGGTCTCGCCCTGTCTCCCAATGTCGAAACGCTCGCCATTTCACTTTTCATTTTTGGCGCCAGCCATGGCGGAATGGATGTCGCGATGAACGCATGGGCGTCGGATGTAGAACGCGTGACCAAGCGCACTTGGATGCCGAGTTTTCATGCCATGTGGAGTTTTGGGGCCGGGATCGGAGCAATTTCTGGCTATCTCGCCGTCTCAGCGGGTTTGACCTACTCCACACATTTCTTGATCACCTCCGCCGTAGTGCCGGTCATTGGCTTCTGGGGCATGCAGATCCCTTGGGGCACCACCCCAAAGTCTTCATCGGAAAAAACGCCACTTTTTCCAATACCGCGCGGCATGCTTTTGATTGTTGGCATTTTTGCTCTTTGTACAACTTTAGGCGAAGGTGCGATGGCGGATTGGAGCGCAATTTATCTGATCGAAGTCACTCTGGCTGAAGAACGCATCGCGCCTATGGGATTAGCGGTGTTCTCTGCAACCATGGTGGCTATGCGTCTGATGGGCGGGCTCGTAATTACCGCGTTGGGCACAACGCGCGCAGGGATTGGCTCTGGGCTTTTCGCAACTCTAGGCACCGCAACGGCAATTTTCGCACCCTCAGCAATGATTGCCATGGTTGGCTTTGCTTTGATGGGTATTGGCTACGCCCTAGCCATGCCCATCGCCTTCTCACGTGCGGGGAATGACCCGCATATTCCACCAGCACAGGCCATCGCAAGTGTCGCCACGCTGGGTTATGGCGGTATCTTACTTGGCCCGCCGATCATCGGGTTTCTCTCTGAAATTGTCGGATTGAGAGGAGCCTTCTCTATCCTGCTAATTTTAGCGTTTGTGATGCTCGCGCTCGCACCCGCGATCAAAACTGAGGCGACCGTAACCGCCGAGGTGCGCTAAACGCCCGACCAGTCCACATCGTTGGCTTCTTCAATGGTCAGTCGCCCCTCAGGCCAAGGATGCATAAGCTGTGCTGCCGCTTCTATTGACCCGTTGAGCCAAGTATCTATGTCCGTCGGACGAAGCAGAACACCCATTCGGTGATGAATTGGCTTCACGTCTGCGTTTGGCTCACAGGTTACCGTCGCCACCTGTTTGATCTCGCGCCCACCCGGAGCCGTCCAGACATCAGTGATTGCTGCAAAGACCACCGGTTCATTTCCGAACAGGCGCCAAGCCGTCTTGCGACGTTTTTCACCGGTCCATTCATACCAACCATCAACGACCACGACAGCGCGTTCGACACCTTCAAAAGCCGATTTATCAAACACGGTTTCTGAGCGTGCATTGATGATGGTTTCCATGACCGGTCGCCCCCGCGCATTCACTCGGCCAACCGGAATAATGCCCCATCGCATAGGTTCAAAACCCATTGGCGTCAGGGTGATAACCTCCTGACCGGGCTGAATATTGCGTCTTGGTTCTGTCTCAGGAAGTTTCGATTGTTCTACCCCGGCGAATTTCGCAATTTCATCTATTGGAGTTGTGAGAAACAATCTGCCCGGCATGTTCAGTTCTCAGAGGTGTGCTCGACAAGTGCGAGTACATGTGGGCCGAGGGCATCAACAATCATGGCAACGCCCTTTGCATTTGGATGAATGCCATCCGCCTGCATCAGCCCCTGTACTTCAGCTGGATCAACCGAGCCCAGGCCTTCAAAAAAACTTGGGGCAAATAGGGTGGCAAATTGCTCAGAGAGTTGCGGATACATGGAGTCAAAACTCTCTTTGTACTCTGGTCCGTAATTGCCCGGCGCCTGCATTCCAATCAGCAATACGTTCACATCCTGCGCCGCGGCAGCAGCCAGAATGCCTGATAGGTTTGCCCTCGATGAGGCCGGATCAATTCCACGCAGAACGTCGTTGCCGCCCAAAGCGACAATCATCGCGTCCACATCCGGCGTCATCGTCCAAGCAGCGCGCGAAAGTCCTCCGGCTGTCGTGTCACCGGAGACCCCGGCGTTCACGAGACGAACATCGGCGCCCTGCCCCGTCAGCCACGCTTGAAGCTGCGGTACAAACCCTTGGTCCACATGAAGTCCATATCCCTGGGTCAAGCTGTCGCCCATGGCGGCGATTGTCACAGGCTCAGCAAATGCGGCAGAAGACGAAAGCAAAACCGCGGCAGCCACCTTGCTGATTTCACGGCAAGCCCCATATTGGCGTTTAAGATTGATCAACAGGCGAACTCCATGGACACGATCCTTTCCCTTAAAGATGTGCGTTTGGCGCTAGAAGGCAATGCCGGACTTGTCGAAATCCTACACGGCATTTCGCTAGATGTGCAAAAAGGTGAGACTTTGGGGCTGGTTGGCCCATCAGGATCGGGCAAATCGTCATTGTTAATGCTGATGGGCGGATTGGAGCGCACCACAGGCGGCGAAATCAAAGCTCTGGGTCAAGATCTGACCGCTATGAATGAAGACGCCTTGGCACGCTTCAGGCGCGATCACATGGGCGTTGTGTTTCAAAGTTTTCACCTCATCCCGACCATGACGGCTTTGGAAAACGTGGCCACACCCTTAGAACTTGCAGGGCACAAAGATGCATTTGAACGCGCTGAGGCTGAACTCGAAGCCGTTGGGCTAGGCCATCGCGGCGACCACTACCCTGCACAGATGTCCGGCGGTGAACAGCAACGTGTCGCTTTGGCGCGCGCATCTGCGCCACGCCCGAAAATCTTGCTGGCCGATGAACCAACCGGCAACCTCGACGGTGCCAATGGCGCCGCCATCATGGATCTGCTCTTTGGTCTACGGGATCGCCACGGCGCGACATTGGTTCTGGTGACACATTCCAATGAGCTCGCGAACCGCTGCGATCGCGTGGTGCGCCTGCGGGACGGGCGGATTGATGACATGCGAAAGGCTGCGGAATGAGCTTTCGTACTGCGGCAAAATTTGCCCGCCGTGAACTGCGCGGCGGCCTGAAAGGATTTCGCATCTTCCTTGCCTGCCTCACCCTGGGAGTTGCAGCAATTGCAGGTATCGGATCGGTCCGTGAAAGCATCCAAGCGGGCATAACCAGCCAAGGCACCCAAATTCTGGGTGGCGATGCAGAGATAGAGTTCACCTACCGCTACGCCACTGAGGACGAGCGCAATTGGATGGGCGAAAATGCCGATGCGATCTCTGAAATTGTTGATTTTCGCTCCATGGCTGTCGTTACACGGGGCGAAGTTACGGAAAGGGGCCTGACCCAAGTCAAAGCCGTAGATAACGCCTACCCCCTGGTTGGTGAGGTCATATTGGACCCAGCTGTTCCGCTGGAAACCGCGCTCGGCTTAAGCGAGGGTGTGCCCGGCGCTGTCATGCATCCGCTGTTGGTTGACCGTCTGGCACTGGAAATTGGTGACACTTTCGCGCTGGGCCAGCAAGAGTTCCGCCTGACTGCCAGGCTTGAAGGTGAACCTGACAACGCTGGAGGAGGTTTTGGACTTGGCCCACGCACACTCGTAGCCACGCAAAGCCTTGAAAATTCTGGCCTTCTAGCCCCGGGCACTCTGTTTGAAACCCAATACCGTCTCCTGTTGAAAGACGCTTCTGACCTCGATGCGATAAAGGCTGAAGCTGAGGCGCAGTTTGAAGAAAAGGGCCTGCGCTGGCGCGATAGCCGCAATGGCGCACCGGGTGTTTCCAGGTTTGTCGAGCGCCTCGGCTCTTTCCTGATCCTTGTGGGTCTGTCCGGACTTGCTGTTGGTGGCGTCGGTGTATCCGCGGCCATCCGTGCCTACCTCGCCAGCAAAACTCATGTGATTGCAACGCTGCGCTCCTTGGGGGCAGATCGTTCAACGATATTCTTAACCTATTTCATTCAGATCGGGGTTCTCAGCCTGCTTGGTATTGCTATGGGCCTTTTGCTCGGAGGCGTTGCCCCAATCGCGCTTGGTCCGGTCATTCAAGCGGCTTTGCCATTGCCTGCTGTGATCACCCTGCACCCTTTACCTCTCATTGAAGCCTCGGTTTACGGGCTTTTGACAGCACTGATTTTCACCCTTTGGCCGCTTGCGCGTACCGAAGACATCCGTGCAGCCGAACTCTTCCGAGAAGCCATGAATGCAGCCAAAGGTCTGCCAGCAGCGCGTTACCTCGCGGCGACAGCTGCGCTAGTGGCTCTGTTGGTCAGCGCCGCAAGTTATTTTTCTGGTTCTCTCACACTCACGCTCTGGACAACTGGCGGTATTGCAGCAGCCTTGCTTCTGCTCGCTCTGGCATCGCTCTTGATCCGCTGGATTTCACGCAAATCCGCGCCTCGTGCACGCCGTCGCCCAGCATTGCGTTGGGCGCTTGCTGCAATCAGCAGCCCGCGCGAAGGGGCGGCATCGGTTGTCTTGTCGCTGGGGTTGGGCCTATCCGTACTTGCCGCCGTTGGACAGATTGATGGCAACCTAAGGAACGCGATTGCCCAAGACCTTCCCGGCGTGGCACCAAGCTATTTCTTTGTTGATATCCAACGCGATCAAATGCCCGGTTTTCTGGATAGGGTCGAAAATGATCCGGCTGTAAGTAAAGTTGAAAACGCCCCAATGCTGCGCGGTATTATCACCCAGATCAATGGCAGGCCTGCTGCAGAAACAGCGGGAGATCACTGGGTCATTCGAGGCGACCGCGGCGTGAGCTACGCAAGCACCCTGCCCGAAACCTCCAAACTCACCGCGGGCGAGTGGTGGGATGAAGACTATACCGGGGAACCTCAGATTAGCTTTGCAGCTGAGGAAGCCGAAGAAATGGGTTTGAAGCTCGGTGACAGCATGACGGTGAACATCCTCGGACGGGATATCACTGGCACGGTCACCAGCTTCCGAGAAGTTGATTTCTCGACAGCTGGAATGGGTTTCGTTCTGGTCATGAACGAAGCAGCGCTTGTCGGAGCGCCCCATAGCTTCATCGCGACCGTCTACGCAGAGGAGAGCGCTGAAGCGCAGATCCTACGTGATATCTCAAACGCGTATGCCAACGTGACAGCCATCAGAGTGCGCGATGCAATAGATCGCGTTACAGAAGTTCTTGGCTCTATTGCGGCAGCCACCGCCTATGGGGCCGCTGCGACGCTTCTTACCGGCTTCCTTGTCCTGATCGGTGCAGCGGCTGCAGGTCAGCAAACCCGCACCTATGAGGCTGCCATCCTGAAAACCCTAGGAGCGACCCGTCGCCGGATACTGCTGAGTTTCACTCTACGCGGGGCCCTACTGGGAGCAGCAGCCGGTATCGTCGCCATTGCAGCAGGTATTCTCGGAGGCTGGGCGGTCAGTGAGTTTGTCTTGGAAAGCGATTTCATCGTGATCTGGGGCAATGCGCTCGCGATTGTCATTGGAGGCATTGCCGCCACGCTTCTTGCAGGGCTCGCCTTTGCAACTGGCCCGCTTAAAGCCAAACCAGCAGGTATTCTGCGAACCGCAGACTGACACCCCTGCATTCACCTTTGCAAAAATACTCCCGCCAGAGGCATGAAATTTATCAGGTAAGACCAAAATGAGAGCGGCCCCCATTTCGGAGCCGCTCATCCGATTATTCAGCCGCTTCTGCGTAGTCATCCATCGGTGGGCAGGTACAGATCAGATGCCTGTCGCCAAAGGCATTGTCCACGCGGTTGACCGGTGGCCAGTATTTGTCGACCCGAAAGGCGCCGGGAGGGAAACAACCCTGCTCGCGGCTATCGGGACGATCCCAGTCTTTTACCAAATCTTCCATCGTATGCGGTGCGTTTTTCAGCGGGTTGTTCTCCGCATCCATATCGCCTTTTTCGATGGCGTCGATCTCTGCCCGGATCGCCAACATCGCGTCGCAGAACCGATCCAACTCAGCTTTGGTCTCAGATTCTGTCGGCTCAATCATCAGCGTGCCAGCCACAGGCCAAGACATTGTTGGCGCGTGAAAGCCATTGTCGATCAGACGCTTGGCGATGTCGTCAACCGACACACCAGCCGTGTCCGCAAAGGGTCGCGTGTCGATAATGCATTCGTGCGCCACTCGGCCGGTTGGGCCTTTGTAGAGAACTTCAAAAGCGCCTTCCAAACGCTTTGCGATATAGTTGCCGTTCAAGATTGCCACGCGAGTGGCTTGCGTCAGACCATCACCGCCCATCATCAGACAATAAGCCCAGCTGATCGCAAGGATGGACGCGGAGCCCAAAGGCGCTGCTGAAACCGGCCCTTCTTCGCCGCCCGTCTCTGGATGCCCTGGCAAATGCGGTGTTAGATGCGCTTTCACACCAATCGGTCCCATGCCCGGACCTCCACCGCCATGTGGGATAGCGAAGGTCTTGTGCAGGTTGAGGTGGCTTACATCACCGCCCAGATCACCCGGACGCGACAGGCCCACCATGGCGTTCATATTCGCGCCGTCGATATAGACCTGCCCGCCGAAATCATGGGTGATCTGGCAAACCTCATGCACGGTTTCCTCAAACACGCCGTGGGTCGATGGATAGGTTATCATGCAGCCCGCGAGGTTTTCGCCATGTTTTTCAGCCTTGGCTTTAAAGTCCTCGAGATCAATGTCGCCGTTCTCAGCAGACTTCACCGGAACGACTTTCCAGCCCACCATCTGAGCCGATGCCGGGTTGGTCCCATGCGCACTCATTGGGATAAGGCAGATGTTCCGGTGCCCCTGGCCATTCGCACGGTGATACGCCGCAATGGTCAACAGACCCGCATATTCCCCCTGCGCGCCGGAGTTCGGCTGCATGGAAATCGCGTCATATCCGGTGATGTCACAAAGCTTATCTGACAGATCCGTCACCATCTCGGTGTAACCTGCCGCTTGGTCCACAGGCGCAAACGGGTGCATATGCGCAAACTCAGGCCAGCTGATCGGCATCATTTCTGCCGCCGCGTTCAGCTTCATGGTGCAAGACCCCAGTGGGATCATCGCGCGATCCAAAGCCAAATCGCGATCCGCCAGACGGCGCATGTAACGCATCATTTCGGTTTCAGCGCGGTTCATGTGGAAGATCGGATGCGTCAGGTATTCCGTCCTGCGGTGCATGTTTTCAGGCACGCGGTAGCCCTGATCCAGCTTGTCGTCTTTGGTGACGATACCAAAGGCACGCCAGACGCCTTCGATCACATCAGAACGTGTGGCCTCGTCGAGCGTGATGCCCACGCGGAACTCACCCACTTTACGCAGGTTGATGTTCTCATCCCGTGCAGATTTCAGAACCGCCGCCTGCAGAGGGCCAACATCCACTGTGATCGTGTCAAAGAAGGACTGTGGATCGACTTTGAACCCAGCCGCTTCAAGGCCGTTCGCCAAACGCACGGTCTTGCGGTGAATACGCTGCGCAATCGCCTGCAAACCTTTCGGGCCATGGAACACAGCGTACATCGATGCCATCACAGCCAGCAAAGCCTGCGCGGTGCAGACATTGGATGTCGCCTTTTCACGACGGATGTGTTGCTCACGGGTTTGCAGAGAGAGACGATAAGCGCGGTTACCGTGAGCATCGATCGACACACCGACCAAACGGCCTGGCATCGCGCGTTTGTAAGCGTCCTTTGTGGCCATGTAAGCCGCGTGCGGGCCGCCGTATCCCATCGGCACGCCAAATCGCTGGGTAGAGCCAACAGCGATATCGGCGCCCATAGCGCCGGGTTCTTTCAGCAGTGTCAGAGACAGAGGATCGGCTGCGACAATAGCAATCGCTTTGTTTTCATGCAGCTTTTCGATCTGGGGCGTAAAATCGCGCACATGACCGTAGGTGCCCGGATACTGGAACAATGCCCCAAAGACCTTGTCAGCTTCCAGCTTATCCGGATTGCCGACGATCACCTCAATCCCCAGAGGTTCAGCACGCGTTTTCACAACCGCGATGTTTTGTGGGTGACAATCGCGGTCTACAAAGAAAGCCTTCGCTTTGGATTTCGCAACCCGCTGCGCCATGGTCATCGCTTCAGCACAGGCAGTGGATTCATCCAGCAACGAGGCGTTGGCGATCTCCAATCCCGTCAAATCGCTGACCATGGTCTGGAAGTTCAAAAGCGCTTCAAGACGGCCCTGAGAAATCTCTGGCTGGTAAGGCGTATAGGCCGTGTACCACGCTGGATTTTCCAGAATATTGCGCTGGATCGCAGGCGGTGTGACAGTGCCGTGATAGCCCTGCCCAATCAGGCTGGTCATCAGCACGTTTTTCTCTGCCGTTTGGCGCATCCGATACAGCAGCTGGCGCTCAGAAAGAGGACGACCGAAGTCTAATTCTTCTTTTTGACGGATCGATTTAGGTAGTGTGTCTTCGATCAAGTCATCAAGGTTTTTCGCTCCAACCACCTCCAGCATCTCAACCATCTCCTCCGGAGATGGACCGATGTGGCGACGGTTCGCGAAGTCGTAGGGCAGATAATCTGTAGGTTCGAAAGGCATCTTAGTCTCCAGTCGAAGTTTGCAATCAGCAATCAAGGTGCCCGGCCCTTGAACCGGGCAATATTTTACCCGATGAAGTTGTTATAAGCGGCTTCGTCCATGTAATCGTCCATCTGGCTCAGATCAGACGCTTTCATTTTGAAGAACCATGCATCGCCAATCGGATCTTCATTGACTTTGCCAGGCTCATCTACGAGCGCTTCATTCACTTCGACGATCTCACCATCCAGAGGTGCGAGAATGTCTGAGGCGGCCTTCACAGATTCAATCACGCAGACTTCGTCATCTTTTGACACTTCAGTATCGATCTCTGGCAGTTCGACAAAAACAACATCGCCCAATTGTTCTGCCGCGTGGGCGGTGACGCCGACCACCACAACATCGCCCTCAACGCGCAGCCATTCGTGCTCTTCAGTAAATTTCATGGGTTCGCTCCTGTGTATTCTGTTCAGCGTTTGAAGTTGGCTGGGACCAATGGCAGCTTCGCCACTTTCAGCGGCATACGTTTGCCTCGGACCTCGCCGAATAAGTCAGTTCCAACAGCCGCGTAGCTGCTGCCAATATAGCCCATGGCCACCGGGCCATTCACGGTTGGGCCAAAGCCACCAGAGGTCACGGTGCCAATTGGCTCCCCGCCGTCATCGGTTGCAAAAATCGGAGTACCTGCACGCATTGGCGCCCGCCCCTGCGGCAGCAATCCTACTCGTTTGTGGGCCACACCTTCAGCCATGGCACTTAAGATATGGGCTGCGCCCGGAAAGCCGCCTTCGCGCTCGCCACCTGCACGGCGCACCTTCTGGATCGCCCAGATCAGACCCGCTTCAATGGGGTTTGTGGTGGCGTCGATATCATTGCCATAAAGGCAGAGCCCGGCTTCGAGGCGCAGACTGTCACGTGCACCCAGGCCGATGGGTTCGACCTCCTCCATCTCAAGCAGCGCCCGGCAAAGCGCCTCTGCCGCATCATGCGGCACTGAGATTTCGAACCCATCTTCGCCGGTGTACCCGGAGCGAGAGACCCAACACTCTGCCCCAGCCAATTCGAGATTGGCGACATCCATGAAGACCATTTCCTCGGCGACAGGATTGAGGCGCGCCAGAGCCGCCTCTGCTGCGGGGCCTTGCAGTGCAATCAAAGCCCGGCCAGTGATTTCATCAACTGTGACTTCAGGCTCCAATGCCGCCTTCATCCGGGCGATATCGGCTTCTTTGCAGGCTGCATTGACCACGACAAAGAGATGATCGCCACGATTGGCAAACATCAGATCGTCTTCGATCCCACCGTCATCATTTGTAAAAAACCCGTAGCGTTGCTTGTTCTGATCCAAATCCGCAACATCCATCGGCACCAGAGTTTCAAAAGCATGCGCAACCGCCTCGTAGTTTTCGCCGCGAAGGATCACTTGCCCCATGTGGCTCACATCAAACAACCCTGCCTGCGCACGGCAATGCAGATGCTCTTTCATCACTCCAAGTGGATATTGCACAGGCATGGAATAGCCAGCAAATGGCACCATCTTGGCACCGAGTTCAGCATGCAGATCAAATAGCGGCGTATGGTTCAGGTCACCTGTCTCAGCCATCTATGTCGCTCCCTTATTCCGGAGCATGCTGAGTGCAGACTACCGGCATCACATTTGCGCAGATTGTCCCTGCGCGCGATGCCCCCTCTGTCCTTTCGCCTGAGATCGTTATCCCTTCGGCGGGTGCATTTGCACCACTCTCCAGAGTTCAGCGGATGACGTCGGTCCCTTTGGCCTGAGAGTTTCCGGGGCGGTTGCTCCTTCGGCACCGGGTTACCCGGTTCTCCCGAGTCACCTTAGCTTAGGTGACAAATTAGATGTGAGATTCGACATATTCAAGCCCATTTACGACAAGCACGGATCTGGAAGCAAAATTTTCTGCAATGCTTTGTTATTACAAATCAAACTGTCGAGGGTCAGATCATCAAGACTTGCGAAGAAAGCCTCAGCCGCGCGTTGCAGTGCTTCTTTGAGACGACATGCTTCCACCAAAGGACAGCTTCCATCGGTATCCGCAAAGCAATCATTCTCCGGCACAGGGCCTTCCATTTGGCGGAAGATTTCTCCTATTTGGATTGCGCTGGCCTCACGGCCAAGCTCAACCCCGCCATTGCGCCCTCGGTGGGTGTTCAAATAGCCAAGATGACCCAATTCATTGATCACTTGCGCAAGATGATTTTCAGAAGTCTGACAAATACCAGATATCTCCGCTTTGGTGACCAAACGCCCTTTGTTGACGGCACAAAACATCAAAACACGCATCGCGAGGTTGGTTCGTTTTGTCATGCGCATTGTCGTCATCTCCGCTTGGTTTGCTGAAAACCTTACCCGCGACCTCATCTTTTCGAATTGACACAGATCAAGCAGCGCGCGATTTCTGAGCCTATGACAGCCCCTTATTTCTTTGGCTACGGCAGCCTAGTAAACCGGCGCACCCATGATTACGGGGATATTCAGCCCGCAACGCTGACAGGCTGGCGGCGCGTCTGGCGGCAGACCACATATGCCCCGCGCCCCATTTTAACAGTCGAACCCTGCGAAAACGTTACGATTACCGGGCTGATTGCGCATGTGCCCAACGACGATTGGGCAGAGTTAGACCAGCGCGAACATGCCTATGATCGCGTGCCAGTGAACCATGCAATCCGCCACGATCTTTCAAACCCTGCTGACATTGCGACCTACACTGTGCCGATCGACAAACATCCGGCAAGTGAAGAGCTGAAGCCGATCTATTTGAGCTACCTAGATGTTGTTGTTCAGGGCTATCTGATGGAATTTGGTATCGAAGGTGTTCGCGCGTTTTTTAACACGACAATAGGCTGGGAAGCCCCGATCAAAAATGACAGGAACGATCCGATTTACCCGCGCCACCAGATTCTCACACCAGAAGAAACGCGGTTGGTAGATGCAGAACTGTCTCGGATTGACTGTCGATATCTCCCTTAACGGCGCAGGTGCATTATAGACATCAGACGACCTTGGCGGGCAAATGGTGCTTGGTCGGGCTCTTTGCGAAGAGACATGACGCGATAAGCGAGGATCAAGGCAATGCCCGCAAAGATCACCCCCCCCACGGCCTGACCGATCAGAACGCCCGGTGCTCCCCACCACGCAGCTCCAATCCAGACAAATGGAATGGTACCCAGAGTGTGCCGGCCCCAGTTGATCCATGTGGAATAAAATGGGTGGCCAAGGTTGTTGAAAGCGGCGTTGGAAACGAAAAGCACACCGTTGAAGAAGAAAGCCAAAGCCAGCGGTCCGCAGAAGAGATAGAGCAAGGTAACGGCCATGCCTTCGGCGCTAAACAGGGCGACCAGTGGATCTCTGAGCAGAAACAACAGCACAGTCATTCCGCCCACCCACATGGCGGTAAACAGCAAGCCCTCGCGGAAAGCGGTTCGTACACGGTCATACTGTCCGGCTCCAAAGTTCTGCCCGATGACTGGGCCTACCGCACCAGAGAGCGCAAAGATCATACCGAATGCCACTGGGGTAAGACGTGCGACGATGGCCATACCAGCAACCGCGTCCTCGCCATATGTGGCCATCGTGCGAGTCACATAGGCTTGCCCAATTGGCGTTGCGAGTTGGGTCAGAATGGCAGGCCCTGCAATGCCAACGATCGCCATCAGATCAATACGGAATTGCGACGGTGTCGGTTTATCTAAACCTTTGTGCACCTTTATCACCGGATAGAGTGCAAAGAAGGCAATCGCAAAACGCGCTGCGACAGAAGCCCATGCCGCGCCGGACAGCTCCATATCCAGACCAAAGATCAGGATCGGGTCGAGTACAGCGTTCACTGCCCCGCCAATAATCGTGGACATCATTGAACGGCGCGCGTCGCCATGAGCGCGCAGGATCGCGCCGCCCACCATGGCTATCAGCAGGATTGGCAGAGTGGGAATGATGATCTGCAGGTAGCTGACAGCGAGCTCAAGCGTAAGGCCACTAGCCCCCATGAGGCCCGCGAGGTATTCGAGATTAAACCAAACCAGCGCGGCAAAAATTGCAGCAAAAATAAAGCCATAGAGCAATGAGGTCGCAGCGCGGCGTCCAGCCTTCTGCCGATCGCCCTCACCCAAGGCCTGCGCAACAAGCGCGCCTGCTGCAATGGCCATTCCGATACCAAAGCTTGAAGTGAAAAACAGGATCGCACCAGCGTATCCGACAGCTGCAGCCAGCTCATCTTTGCCAAGCATTGAGATGAAGACCATATCGACCAGATCAACAAGGAAGATTGCCATTAGGCCAACCGATGATGTGGCCGACATGACAACCACATGCCGGAACAAACTGCCTGTTAGAAATTTCGCCTGTGCATTCGCCGGGGCATCAGCCATTTACACGCTCCCTCTGTCCATGTCTTAACAGATCACGAAGCGAACCCCATGCCAATCTGCAAAAATGCACATACATCACGGCGCAAACAAAAAGGCCGCCCTAGAGAGAGAGCGGCCTTTTGAAACATTTGGCTGGACAGATTATCCCCGCGCTTTGATCACCTTCAGCAGCGGCAGGACCGCGGACATGTCAGGGCCATGGCTCTGACCGGTCAGTGCCTTGCGCAGTGGCATGAACAGACCCCGCCCCTTGCGGCCAGTTGCTTCTTTCACAGCCTTGGTCCAAGCACCCCAGGTTTCACCGTCAAATGGCCCTTCCGGCAGCAACGCCATGGCTTCGGTAACAAAGTCTTTGTCTTCGTCGTCGATCACTGGTTCCGCACCGTTCGCGAAGAGATCCCACCAGGGAGCGATGTCTTTACGAGTTGTGATGTTCTCGCGCACGACCATCCAGAATTGCTCCGCCAGCTCAGATGGCACCCCAGCCGCGGCCACATCATCTGCAACCTCGGCCAAAGAGCGGTCGCCCAGCAGGCGGGCGGTCAATGGATAGAGATCCTGTACATCAAACTTGGTCGGCGCTGTGCCGAACTGGCTGATGTCAAAACCTTCTGCAATCTCGTCAATCGAGCCACGCAGCTCAACCGGCTGGCTAGAACCAAGACGCGCCATTAGGCTCAAAAGCGCCATTGGCTCAACACCTGCTTCACGCAGATCGCGCAGTGCCAATGTGCCTAGACGTTTCGAGAGGCTTTCGCCCTGAGGACCGGTCAGCAGCGAATGGTGTGCAAATGTTGGAACCGTGCCGCCCATCGCTTCGATCATCTGAATTTGGGTCGCTGTGTTGGTGACGTGGTCAGAGCCGCGCACAACATGGGTCACACCCATTTCCGTGTCATCTACAACGGATGCCAGCGTATAGAGGAACTGGCCATCGCCACGGATCAGAACCGGGTCAGACACAGACGCCGCGTCAATCGACAGATCACCCAACACACCATCCGCCCAGTTGATGCGTGTTTGATCCAGTTTGAAGCGCCAGTGGCCATCGCCGCGTTCTGCGCGCAGCTTCTCGCGCTCTTCATCAGACAGGTTCAACGCCGCGCGATCGTAGACCGGCGGTTTGCCCATGTTCAGTTGTTTTTTACGCTTGAGGTCGAGTTCAGTCGGTGTCTCAAAACACTCGTAGAACTTGCCCATCTCACGCAGCTTGTCGGCTGCTGCATGGTAGCGGTCCAGACGCTCAGACTGACGCTCGATCTTGTCCCAGGTCAGACCCAGCCATTCCAGATCTTCTTGGATCGCATCAACATATTCCTGCTTGGACCGTTCTGGATCCGTATCATCGATACGCAGAATGAATGTCCCGCCCGCCTTCTTGGCGATCAGGAAGTTCATCAGTGCAGTGCGCAGGTTGCCAACATGGATATAGCCCGTGGGCGACGGGGCAAATCGAGTAGTGGTCATAAGACGTCTCCAAATATCCCGCGCTGCTTGTCACAAGCCATTGCCATTGTCCAGAACAAGGCTCTGCGCTGATCGTTCTAAAATGCACACAAAACCGCGCTGTGACCTCCATACCCGTTTGGACAGGTGCCTCTCCGCATTGGCGGCTCTTCACCCCCATAGGCCTATCAGGTGAGCGCGGAAAATCACCTAAAGTTGCAGGATATTTTGGGGCAAGAAATTTTTGAAAAGGAGAATTCGATGGACACGACCATTTTCGATGCGATTCAATCGATTGGCGGGCGGTCAGACCTGTTTGACCGCGCCATCTGTAACATCGCGACCAATCCACTACTCAAGGGAGCCTTGCCCATGATCTTCTTCTGGGCGCTTTGGTTTGCGCCATCCTACAATCGGATGGTCTACCGTGCTCGCCTCTTGGCCATGCTCGTTGTGGCCGCCGTAGCCATTGTTATCGGCCGTGCCATGGCAACTCTTCTACCTTTTCGCCTGCGTCCGCTGCATGATCCAGACATAAAAATGCAATTATCCTTCGACTTGGATCCATCCATCCTATCTGGCTGGAGTGCCTTTCCAAGCGATCACGCAGTCATGTTCTTTGCACTCTCGACCTGCTTCTTCCTGATCCAAAAACGCATCGGCTATATTGCTTTCGTCCACAGCATAATCGCAATCGCATTTGCACGCGTGTTTCTTGGGTTTCACTGGCCATCTGATGTCCTGGCGGGTGCATTGGTCGGCGCAGGTGTTGCAATGGTTCTGTTCAGACCCGTTGCAAAACTCATCAGTCAGACGCAATTGACCCGCTGGCTAATTCGCCGTGAGCAGTTTCTCTATCCGGCGCTGTTCATCATTACGTATCAAGTCACCACAATGTTCAACGCGACACGTGAACTTGCTTCGGCCATGCTCGACGCTCTGAGCCTCGTTTAGTAAATAACGTTAGCAGAGGCGCCTATCGCGCCTCTACTGTCCAGATTTTGTCGAGGTCTTTCAGCCCTGCCCCGACGAGTTCTCGCAGCACATCCAGGTCGATGTCTGCGAGTTTGTTTACATAGAGGCAGCTTTTCCCAAGCTTATGTTTACCAAGCCTCCCCATGATCTCTGAATAATCCTGATAGCCGGGCATGATGTAGATCGAGAGATTGGACTTTCGTGGTGAAAAACCGGTCGCAAGGAAATCGCCCTCTCGGCCGCTTTCATATATGTAGTGATACCGGCCAAACCCAATGATGGACGGCCCCCACATCACCGGTTCAAATCCGCTGACCTCTGTAAATAGATCGAGTAGCACCAAACCGTCCTCTCGGCGAGTTGGATGCTCCACTTTCAGAAGAAAGTCCCGCGGGTCTTCCCCGCTGGCCACTGTCTTGTTTTGTGCTTTCGCCATGCTCACCTCCGGATCACGCAATCGCTATCTTGAAATATTCGGAATCAACCTATCATCTTCGTCAGCTGCTCAGGAGGATGCCATGCACAAGACCAAGACACTATCCCACGGAAAACTATCCCGCAGAGATCTGATGATTGGTGGCGCCACATTGCCGTTGATTGCGGGTGCCAGCAAAGCCTTTGGTGCCGCAGAGATGATGGGTGTTGGCGGGACGCGCTTTAATCGCATGAAGCTCGGTGGCTTTGAGGTCACGACGCTCCTTGCTGGTACGCGCGCTGTGGAAGATCCCAAAAACATTTTTGGATTGAATGTGGATGGCAGTGAGTTCGACGCGGTGTCTGCAGAAGCCAATATCCCAACAGACGTTGCACAGTTCTTTTTCACACCAACTGTCGTGAACACAGGCACCGAGCTGATCCTTTTTGACACTGGTTTAAACCCGGCTGGTATCACCAGAGCACTGGCTGACGCAGGTTATAATGCCGATCAGATCGACGTCGTTGTAATCACCCATATGCACGGAGATCACATCGGAGGTCTTTATGGTGATGGCGGAGAAACCTTCAAAAACGCGCGTTATGTCACCGGATCTGCTGAGTTCGATTTCTGGGCCAAGGCTGAAAACGAACGCTTCGAAGTCAAAGTACGGCCCCTCGCAGATAAATTTGCGATGATTGGGGATGGCGTGTCGGTTGCCTCTGGCGTCACCGCCATGGGAGCCTTCGGACATACGCCGGGCCATATGACTTACCGGTTAGAAAGCAATGGTCAACAATTGGTACTGGGCGCAGATTTCGCCAACCATTATGTCTGGTCTGTCGCCCATCCTGATTGGGAAGTGCGCTTTGATATGGACAAGTCAGCGGCAGCCGCAACGCGGCGCAAAATGCTCGACATGATGGCTGCGGATAACATCCCGTTTATCGGCTATCACATGCCATTCCCCGGCGTTGGTTATGTTGAAACCCGTGGAGATGGGTTTCACTACGTGCCAGCGAGCTATCAATTGATGCTCTGAGGTTTAGAAGACACCCATTGCCAACCCGGCAGCCAGCGCTTGGCCAATGTCTCGACATTTGGCCAAGTCATTCTCCGGAATGGTTTTGGGCGCCAGAATGGCCGCTTCGGTTTGCGCGCTGGTGTTCACAATGATGGCCGGCTGCACTTCCTTTAAACGCCACCCTGTTGTTATTCGCGCCAACTGACGCACCGCATTCTCTCCGTCAGAGCCCGCACAGATCATCTGCGCGTATGGGCGGCCTTCAAGCTTTCCAAGCACCGGGTAATAACAGCGATCGAAGAACTCTTTCATCATCCCGGACAAAGCCGCCAGATTTTCAGGCGCGCAGAAGATGTAGCCATCTGCTCCCAGAAGATGCTTAGGTTCGGCATCCTCGGCCCGCATCAGGGTCACATCGCACTCGTCTTTCGCCGCCGCATAAGCGGCCTCAGCCATCTGGCGACTGCCGCCTGTGCGAGAGTGATAAATGATGAGTAGCTGCACGTCTCTATCCTCTAGTGTCACCGTTCAAACGGCATGCGGACGCAAAAGCTCGGCCTCAGAGCCATATGGCGGCGCGCCCTCCGGTAAGTCTTGCAGAATTACAGCCTCCTCGTCACGCAATTGGCGCCAGAGCACCGGCATTAGTCGACGATAAGCCGCTGGAATTGACCGCTCCGGCACGGGCAACTGATCCCTGAGATACTCGTGCAATTTGGGCAAGTTGTAATAGGGCACCATGGTGAACATGTGATGTTCAAGGTGGTAGTTCATATTCAGGTAAATGAACCGGCTAACCGGGTTCATCATAACCGTTCTGGTGTTCAGGCGATGGTCAGTGACATTTTCTGCCAGTCCCAAATGCTGCAGAAGACCGGTCATCACATGATGCCACGCACCATAAAGACGCGGCAGGCCGATCACCATCAGTGGCAATATTGACCCCAGCAGCATCGACAGCGCAATAACCCCCAAATAAATCGCCAGCCAAATCCGTGCGACGCGGGTCACCCGAGCTATATCCAGATCCCTGACGAAACTCGCCTCTTCGGGATCAAGTCGCCCGCTTGCATGCAATAACATGCGCCCAACTGCCTGATAAACATCGATGATACCAAACAGGTTCAACACAATTCGCCACAAATCCGGCGGGCGCATCGCGACAATCTCAGGGTCCCGGCCGACGATGATTGTATCCGTGTGATGCCGCACATGGCTGGCCCGCCAGACAACGGGAGACCGCATCATCATGAAGGAAGCTATCTGGTAAACAACGGTGTTCATCCAAGCGGTTTTGAAAGCCGTTTTATGCCCACACTCATGCCACCGAGAGTCTCCGCCAGAACCATAAAGCACCCCATAGGCCGCCCAGAACGGCAATGACCAAAGGCTTGGCCAAAGCGCAATGCCGATTCCTGCGAGCACCAACATGGCACCCAGCCAGATCAGGGTATCTCGCATCGCGATCCGGTCTGACTTCTGCATAAGCCCCCTGACAACCGCAGGGTCGATTGTCGGTTTAAACCACTTTGGGTTCGCGAGCCCGCTTTCCTGCGCGAGGCGCGCGCCTTCACCTAACAGATGATAATCTCGCGTCATGCTCGGAGGCTAGCCACAGGTGACAAGCCGGTCAATCAGCGTTGCTTAACTCTCATCTCGGAACCGGTTCACAATCGGATAGCGCCGATCCATCCAAAAGGCTTTCTTGGACAGACGCGCGCCGGGTGCAGACTGGAAGCGCTTGTATTCGCTGATGTAAAGCAGGTGTTCGACCCGCTTGACCGTCGCACGCTCATACCCGGCCTCGACGCAATCCGCTACGGATTTCTCCTGATCGACCAGCATCTCAAGAATGCCGTCGAGAATGTCATAGGGCGGCAGGCTGTCTTCGTCTTTCTGATCCGGACGCAGCTCTGCAGACGGTGGTTTGTCGATGATCGTCACCGGGATCACCTCGCCCGACGGCCCGTTCATCCATTCCCGGTGGTTTTCGTTGCGCCAGCGGCAGGTTTCAAAAACACGGGTTTTGTACATGTCCTTGATCGGATTATAGCCACCGTTCATGTCGCCATAGATCGTGGCATAGCCAACTGCGACCTCGGATTTATTGCCTGTCGTCAGCAGCATCTCGCCAAATTTATTAGACATGGCCATCAAGAGAAGCCCGCGCAGGCGCGATTGGATGTTTTCTTCCGTCAGCCCTTCTTCAAGACCTACAAAAAGCGGCGCAAGCGTATTGGTGACGGCGTCGCGGCTTTCTTTGATCGGCACATAATCATAGTGCACGCCCAACCGTTTCGCGATGTCTTCAGCGTCATCCAGCGAGCCTTGCGAAGTGTACTCAGATGGCAGCATCACGCAGCGCACGTTTTCAGCGCCCAGCGCATCAACCGCAATGGTTGCAACGATCGCGGAATCGATACCGCCAGACAGTCCCAAAAGAACCTTCTTAAAGCCTGTCTTTCCCATGTAATCGCGCAGGGCTTCGACGCTGACGCGGTAGTCCTGCTCTTCTCCTGCAGGCAGCAGAGCCCGTTCGCCCTGTTCACAGACCCAGCCGTCTTCGCCGCGCACCAGATCCACATGTGCGATCATTTCATCAAAGACAGGCAGCTGCACCGCGAGGTGTCCGCCCGGGTTCAGGACAAAAGAACCACCGTCAAAAACCTGATCATCCTGTCCGCCCACCATATTGAGATAAATCAGCGGCAGGCCGGTTTCGATCACGCGCGCCACCATGTGGCTCATGCGGCGATCAAACTTATCACGGTAGTAAGGTGACCCATTTGGAACCAGCAGGAATTCGGCACCGGTTTCCTGCATTGTCTCTGCGACATCTTCATACCAGGCGTCTTCGCAGATTGGAGACCCAATGCGCGTATTCCCGACGGCATACGGGCCACCCATGGGGCCGGAATCAAACACCCGCACTTCGTCGAAGACGTTGTAGTTTGGCAGGTGGTGTTTCAGTTGTTTGCTAGCAATTTTTCCACCCTTCAGGATGAAGTAGGCATTAAACAGCTTATCGTCTTCAGCAAATGGCCCTCCGATGGCCAATGCAGGTCCGTCGGCACAGTCGATTGCCAATTGTTCGACGGCTGCCAAACAGGCGGCTTGCACCGAGGGCTTCATCACCAAATCCTGTGGGTTGTATCCAAGAATGAACATCTCAGGCAGCGCAACAAGATCAGAACCTGCCGCTTTGCCTTCTGCCCAGGCAGATTTCGCTTTGGCCGCGTTCCCCGCGATGTCGCCCATCACCGGGTTGGCCTGCGCCAATGTCACTCGGAATTTGTCTGCCATGATCGCACTCCGGGGCCTGATCCTTCCAACTTGCGCAAGATTTAGCAGAACCAGCCCCAAGGAAAAGCGTAAAGCGGCAAAAGGCGTTGCCCCGCAGGCCGCCCTGCACTAAATTTCCGCTGAGGCGCAGGCCAGCAGGGGCAAAATAATGAAAACCAAACTCGCACTTTCTATGATTGCAATGGTGGCAGCTCTCGGCACCACCAGCCCAGCATATGCGCAAGACAGTGGTGTTTTGACCAAGCAATACGATGATGGCGGTGTCTATGAGGGCACCTTCAAAGACGGATTGCAGCACGGCACCGGCACCTATCGTCTTCCAAATGGATACGAATACACAGGCGCTTGGGTTGAAGGCGAAATCCTTGGCATGGGCCAAGCCCGCTTCCCCAACGGCTCGCTGTATGAAGGCGAATTTGTCAAAGGGAAACCAGAAGGCATCGGCAAGATCACCTTTACCGATGGCGGCACTTACGAAGGCGAATGGGTTGATGGGAAGATCACCGGTCAGGGTCTGGCGACCTATGCAAACGGTGTGACCTACGAGGGTGGCTTTGTGAACGCCATGCACCACGGCACCGGCACCATGCGCAGCCCCGGTGGGTATGTTTACGCCGGAGACTGGGTCAACGGTGTGAAAGAAGGTACAGGCCAGATCACTTACCCTGACGGAGCCGTCTACAACGGCGCCATCATTGCGGGTCAACGCCAAGGTACCGGCACGCTGACGATGCCAGACGGGCTGGTCTATGAAGGCCTCTGGAGTGCGGGGCAAATTGACGGTCACGGCAAGCTGACTCAGCCAAATGGCGATGTTTATGATGGTACGCTTGTTGGCGGCCAGCGCGAAGGGTTCGGCCGGGTTCTCTATGCCAATGGCGACATTTACGAAGGCGAGTTCAAAGCCGACCGCCGCGAAGGCAATGGCGTCTTCATCGGCGCAGATGGCTACAAATACGAAGGCGATTGGGTCGCAGGCCAAATCCAAGGAAATGGAACCGTCACCTACCCTGATGGTTCCATCTATGTGGGTGCCTTTATGGAAGACCTCGCGGATGGCCAAGGCATGATCACCTATCCTGATGGTTCTGTTTACGAGGGCGATTGGAAGGGCGGCGTCATTCAAGGGACCGGCAAGGCGACCTATGCAAATGGGCTTGTTTACGAAGGTGAGTTTCAAAACGCCAAGAACCACGGACAGGGTGTCATGACTTACGCGGACGGCTATCGCTATGAAGGTTCATGGGCAGATGGTCAGCGTCACGGCGAAGGCACCGCGACCTACACAGATGGAACGACCTACGCGGGCAACTTCGTGGATGGTCAACGCGAAGGTCAAGGCACAATCACAATGCCCGACGGTTTCACCTATACTGGCGAATGGAAAGCCGGTGAAATCGAAGGGCAAGGCGTCGCGACCTATGCTAATGGCGATGTCTATGAAGGCACGTTCAAGGCCGGTAAGCGTCAGGGTGCAGGAACGATGAAATACGCCTCTGGTCAAGAAGCCACCGGAGATTGGGAAAACGGCGCGCTACAGCAGAACTAAGAGTCGTTAAAACGGTTTCTTGTCTAAACCCTATCGTCTAGCGCGCCGTGTCTCCTCGTCGGTATCTGTGCCCATGGCCATGCCAAAAATTCGCTGGTGACCTGTTTCGGAAAGTACGATCTCCAGGCGTTACTTCCGGCGTCTGAAAAACCGAGGGTTTCGCCGTACGAATTCGTCGATAATCCCAGTCAGCCCTCCTCGCTCACGCCCGTGAAGATAGAGATAACCTGCGGCAGCACCAACTCCAGCGCCAACAGCATCAACGATCAGATCTCCCATTGTGTCAGAAAGCCCGGATTTTTGCATATTCAATCCAAGCAACCTATCCATTGAAAACTCAAAAACTTCCCAAGCCACTCCAATTGTGACTGCGAAACAGAATGCAAAAACCGCCACTCCAAATGGCGGCGCGGCGTATCGATCTCCCTGAAACATCATGAAAATCAACAAAAAACCGGTGAGCCCAAAGGCAACGGCTGATCCTCCGTGCATGGCAACGTCCCACCACCAGTACCGTTCGTAGAAATCAAAGACTTCGCCCAGAAACAGTGTACCACCGACAAACAGAACCACTCCCACAACAAAGCTGTCTGGAACCCTCACATTGGCCCATCGGGAAATCACCACGGGCGCCATCGACAGCATCAGTGTCATGGTCGACACAAAAGCAAGTTGCCAGCGCGCGAAGAAAAGAGCGATCAATGCGGTTACAGCAAGGCCTAGCCAGATCAGTTTGGCCAATTTGGGCTGGTCTGCAAACATGTGGTGACAACTCCCAGAGGCTGTGTTGATATCAGAAATATGAGTATACCCCGGTTGCGCATCGCAACCTACAACTTACAGAAATGCATTGGGCTAGATCTTCGCCGCCGACCTGATCGAACTTTGCAGGTTATCGAGGCGATTCAAGCTCATGTGGTGGTTCTGCAGGAGGTAGACAAGCGCCTCCCCCCTCGTCCGGCGGCTCTCCCGCATGGAATGGTTGAAGATCATGGATGGCGGATTCTACCGTTCGGTGCTCCGGGTGGGTCTCTTGGTTGGCATGGCAATGCGATGCTGGCATCGCCAGACGTTGAAGTTTGCGACACCGGACACATTAACCTTCCCGGCCTTGAACCCAGGGGCGCAATTTATGCTGACCTGCAAACACCGATTGGAGAAATCCGTATCGTCGGTCTGCATTTAGGACTTTTGCGCCACTATCGGCTGCTTCAAATCGCGGCCATCGTTCGCCATCTGAGACAGCTTCCCTACATGAGTACCGTTTTCGCAGGTGATTTTAACGAATGGGGTACGGGACGCGATCTTGACGCGACCGCCAAAGGAGTGAGTTTCATCCAATCACCTCCCAGCTTTCCAGCCCTAAGCCCCGTTGCAAGACTTGATCGTTTCGCACTTAGTTCAGAGCTTTCACATCTGGATACCGACATCCATAGCGCCCAACCAGCGAGAATTGCCTCAGATCATTTGCCTGTTTGGGCCGATATTATTCGGAGCAAAGTCTAAATCGATGAATTCGAATAACCGGAATCGATAGCCCTCAATTTCAGGCACTCATTAATCCTGAGGGAATGGGCAAAGTTATCAGATAAACTTTGAAAATTCGGGCTTTTATTTCCACTTCACCGATGTATAGTCCCCCCCATGACACGCCAGACCCATATCGCAAATTCCGAGCGCCTTCCGGCGCCGTTTGCGCGTGGTCTAGACCTACTCCTAACTCGCCTCTGAGCGCGGCCTACTCGGCGCGCGTGCTCAGAGGAGTTGTGACGCGCCGTAAATCCGTATCAACCGAGTTTAGGACAATCCAAAATGCAAAAAGTGAACCTTGCTGAAAAGCTGGCGATGTTTTCGTCCCACTGGGATCCCCATGTCGTCGCAAGCTACAATGATAACGACGTGATGGTCGTGAAGTTCAAAGGCGAATTTCCCTTCCACAAACATGATACCACCGATGATTTCTTTCTCGTCCTCGAGGGTGAAGTCACCATGGAATACGAAGCGCATGATCCTGTGTCCTTTGGTCCGGGTGAGCTTGTGGTCGTACCCAAAGGCGTTGTACACCGCCCGAAAGCTGCAGAAGAAGTCAAAGTTCTGCTGATCGAACCCAAGGGTGAACCAAATTCCGGGGACAGCGGCCGAGAGCCAGCGCCCAAGCCGCATATCTGAGGATAAAGACAATGGATAAGAACAGAGTCGTCATTTTTGACACCACCCTGCGCGATGGCGAGCAATCCCCGGGCGCGACCATGACCCATGATGAAAAGCTCGAAATCGCAGAGATGTTGGATGATATGGGCGTTGACATCATCGAAGCCGGTTTTCCGATTGCTTCTGAAGGTGATTTCCGTGCGGTCAGCGAGATCGCAAAACGTGCTAAAAACAGCCGCATCTGTGGTTTGGCGCGGGCGAATTTCGCCGATATCGACCGCTGCGCCGAAGCAATCAAACACGCAGAGCTGAACCGCATCCATACCTTTATCGGGACATCTCCGCTGCACCGGGCCATCCCGAACCTCACTATGGATGAGATGGCGGATAAAATTCATGAGACTGTGACTCACGCGCGCAACCTGACCGAAAACGTGCAATGGTCCCCGATGGATGCAACCCGCACTGAATGGGACTACCTCTGCCGCGTGATCGAAATCGCCATCAAAGCAGGTGCCACAACGATCAACATCCCTGACACCGTTGGCTATACTGCACCAGCGGAATCAGCGGATCTGATCAAACGCCTGATTGAAACCGTACCGGGCGCGGATGAAGTCATTTTCGCAACCCACTGCCACAATGACCTCGGCATGGCGACTGCGAACTCCTTGGCCGCAGTGGCTGGCGGTGCGCGCCAGATCGAATGTACCATCAATGGTCTCGGCGAACGCGCGGGTAACACAGCTTTGGAAGAAGTTGTGATGGCGATGAAAACTCGCAACGACATCATGCCTTGGCACACAGGCATCGACACGAAAAAGATCATGGCAATCTCGCGTCGCGTTTCCACCGTGTCAGGTTTCCTGGTCCAGCCAAACAAGGCCATCGTCGGCAAAAACGCTTTCGCGCATGAAAGCGGCATCCATCAGGATGGCATGCTGAAGAATCCAGAAAACTTCGAGATCATGCGTCCCGAAGACATCGGTCTGTCTGGCACCTCTCTGCCACTGGGCAAACACTCTGGTCGCGCCGCTCTGCGCGATAAGCTGGAGCAGCTGGGCTATGAGATTGGCGACAACCAATTGAAAGACGTGTTTGTGCGCTTCAAAGACCTCGCGGACCGCAAAAAGGAAGTCTTTGACGATGACCTGATCGCCCTGATGCGGACAGATGACGCCAATGACGTGCTGAAGTTGAAAACACTGCGCGTTGTCTGCGGCACGGGTGGGCCTGCGGACGCAACTCTGGTGATGGAGATCGACGGCGAAGAAAAGACCGCAATTGAATCCGGAGACGGTCCTGTTGATGCGGCATTCAAAGCCATTCGGCAGCTGCACCCCAACAAAGCGCATCTGGAGCTTTATCAAGTGCACGCTGTCACAGCGGGTACCGACGCGCAGGCAACAGTCTCAGTTCGCCTGTCCGAGGATGGCAATGTTGCAACCGGGGAAAGTGCTGACACGGACACAGTTGTAGCCTCAGCCAAAGCCTATATCCACGCTTTGAACCGCCTGCTCGTAAGACGCGGCAAACTGGGCGACGGTGCCGATACGAAAGAAGTGTCTTACAAAGACCTCGCATAGGGTAAGTGCGGGCCTAAGGGCCCGCTTTTTCTCTTTGCTAAAATACCTTGGGGGAGAGGTCGCGTTTTTAAGAATGCGACCGAGGTGGCAGCGCCGCCCCCTCAAACCGAACCCGCAAGGCGCAGCTCCATCGCTAGGTAGAAAAGAGTTTGCTCAGACGCTTGGCTTCGTCATGCAATCCATAAGGTGCGTTCACAATGAACATGCCTGATCCAATCATGCGATGCCCCTCCCGTGCTGCTGGAAAACGAACTTCATGGCGCAGGGTCTTTGGAAGGTTTTGGAATTCCAGCGCCGTTAGCATCTGGAGATGCGTTTGGTCTTTCAAAATAGGATACCAAAGCGCGATCACACCGACATTCCACTTGCGGTGAAGTTTCGCGATTTGCTTTGGGATCAGATCGTAATCCGTTTTCAATTCGTAGCTTGGGTCGATCAGCAAGAGCCCTCGCCGTGGTGTCGGAGGGCACACGGCCTGCGCCATTTCAAACCCGTCGCGGCGGTGAATTTTCGCGTCAAACATCACCATCGCATCTTCAAGCGCATCCCCTTCGCGCGGGTGCAACTCCGCAAGATGCATCTTATCGCCAGCCCGCAACAATTGCGCGGCCAGTAAGGGGGATCCGCCATAGGCTTGCTCTCCGAAACCGTCCCGCACGGCTTTCAGCGCGCGTCGGAAAGGGTGGTCGACGTCGAACCAATCCTCCGCAATGCCAATCCCGGCCTCTGCTTCGCCAGTTTTTACCGCCTCAGGGGCTTCAAGATCGTAGAGACCGCGCCCCGAGTGAGTCTCCAGATAACTCATCGGCTTGGGCTTTTGCCCCATGTAGTCAAGCATAGCGCACAACAGGGCATGTTTCTGCACATCTGCCAGATTGCCCGCGTGGTAAATGTGCTGATAACTAAGCATAAATGTGCCCTTTGACCCGTGATCAGCGCTCTTTAGCGCAGTTTGCCCGATCAGGACAGCCGCCAAATGCCAAGCCGCTTTCGGCAGGGGCGCATTATCCGGCGGAATAACGCTGATTTACGCCCGCGCGCCCTTTCCCAAGCCCAGCCCCAGCCCTATAAGAGAACGGCCCTCACTCTCCCAGAGTCGTGGGCCATTTTAGAATCGTTTTGGGGATCGGGGTAGAAATGCTGGGAAATCTTGGCGGGCTGTTTACGTCTGACATGGCCATCGACTTGGGCACGGCCAACACGCTTGTTTACGTGAAAGGCAAAGGTGTCATTCTCAGCGAACCTTCGGTTGTGGCGTACCACGTCAAGGACGGTGTGAAAAAGGTTCTGGCCGTGGGCGAAGACGCGAAGCTGATGCTAGGCAGAACACCAGGCAGCATCGAAGCGATCCGTCCAATGCGCGAGGGTGTGATTGCAGACTTTGACACCGCGGAAGAGATGATCAAACACTTCATCCGCAAGGTGCACAAACGCTCCACTTTCTCTAAGCCAAAAATCATTGTCTGCGTCCCTCACGGCGCGACACCCGTTGAAAAACGCGCGATCCGCCAGTCCGTGCTGTCTGCGGGTGCCCGCCGAGCGGGTCTGATTGCAGAGCCAATCGCAGCCGCCATTGGTGCAGGCATGCCAATCACCGATCCAACCGGTAACATGGTTGTCGATATCGGCGGTGGTACAACCGAAGTTGCGGTTCTCTCTTTGGGTGACATCGTTTACGCCCGCTCCGTACGCGTCGGTGGTGACCGCATGGACGAAGCAATCATTTCTTACCTGCGCCGCCAGCAAAACCTGCTGGTTGGTGAATCTACTGCGGAGCGCATCAAAACCTCCATCGGTACAGCGCGGATGCCGGATGACGGCCGTGGGTCTTCAATGCAAATTCGCGGTCGCGACCTGCTGAATGGCGTGCCGAAGGAAACCGAAATTTCTCAAGCTCAAGTCGCAGAGGCGTTGGCAGAACCCGTGCAACAGATCTGCGAAGCAGTAATGACTGCGCTTGAAGCAACCCCACCGGATCTGGCGGCTGATATCGTGGATCGCGGCGTAATGCTAACAGGCGGTGGCGCGCTTCTAGGCGACCTAGACCTCGCTCTGCGTGAACAGACAGGCCTCGCGGTTTCCATTGCTGATGAAAGCCTCAACTGCGTTGCTTTGGGCACCGGCAAGGCGCTGGAGTTTGAAAAGCAGCTGCGCCACGCGATTGATTACGAAAGCTAATCACGCGCAAACCTCTTGGCAGGTGCCCCTGCACCGCCATATTCTTTTGCAGGCACTGTTCTGAACCGGAGGACGTATGGCCCGAGACAGGACGCAAGGCGAAGACTATGTCGCCCCACTCAAGAGGCTCTTTGCGGGCCTCATTGTGGCGTGCCTGCTGGGAATTTTCCTTCTCTGGCGAATAGATAGCCCGCGTGTAGAGCAATTCCGAGCCTCGCTTGTTGATCGGTTTGTGCCATCCTTTGAGTGGGCCATGGCACCAGTCACCGGCACGATCAACCTCTTCCGCGATTTCCAAAGCTATCAACGCGTAGTGGAGCAAAACAAAGAATTGCGCCGCGAACTGCAGCAAATGAAAGCCTGGAAAGAAGCCGCATTGCAGCTGGAACAGGAAAACGCGCGGCTGCTAGATCTGAACAATGTGCGGCTCGACCCGCGCCTGACCTACATCACTGGTGTGGTGCTTGCTGACAGTGGCTCGCCCTTCCGCCAGTCTGTGCTTCTGAACATCGGTGGCCGCGATGGCGTCGTCGACGGATGGGCCGCAATGGATGGCATTGGCCTGGTCGGACGAATTTCAGGCACCGGAGAAACGACAAGTCGTGTCATCCTTTTGACCGATGCCTCTTCACGTATCCCAGCCACAATCCAGCCGTCAGGTCAGAACGCTCTGATCGTCGGAGACAATACACTGTCACCACAAATCGACTTTGTGGAACATAGCGACCAAGTTCGACCCGGAGATCGCGTAATTTCGTCTGGGGATGGCGGAGTTTTCCCGGCTGGCCTTCTGATTGGGCGTGTGGCATCTGATCCGGGTGGGCGTCTGCGCGTGCGATTGGCTGCTGACTATGAGCGTCTGGAATTCCTGCGCGTCCTCAGAGACCACGGCAAAGAGGCCGTTGGTGAGACCGGTGATCTTATTGTACCGGAGGGTGACCTTCAGAGCGATCTTCTGCTGGAGGATCGCAATGGCTGAGACCAACAGCGCCAAACCCTGGATCATGCGTGGCACCTTTGCAGCATTGGCCATAGGCTTATTGTTTTGGTCTCTACTGCCATTGAACACGGTTCCTAGAAATTGGACGGGACCAGATCTCCTGATGGTGCTTACAATGGTTTGGGTATTGCGGCGCCCGGACTATGCACCTGCTTTTTTGATTGCAGCGGTTATTTTACTTGCCGATTTTTTGCTTGGTCGCCCCCCCGGATTGCTAGCCGCAATAACCGTCTTTGTCTGCGATAACCTGCGCCGCCGCGCTATGAACCGTTCCGAGATGGTCTTCTCCGTGGAATGGCTCACAGCAGCCGCTGCCTTGACCGTAATTGCGGTTGCCAATCGCCTGTTGACTGCGGTTTTCATATTAGAGCAAGCGCCCCTCACTCTGACCCTTGTTCAATTGGTTGCGAGCATATTGGTTTACCCTCTTGTCGCAGGCTTTTGTTCGTTGATTTTGGGTGTACGCCAAACCCGGTTCCGCGAAGGTGATCCAACATGAGACGCACTGAGGCCGAAAACGCAGCGAATTATAGCCGCCTGACGCGCCGCGCCATGTTGCTCGGAGGTGCGCAACTCGGGTTCATGGGTATTCTCGGCCTACGTATGCGCCACCTGCAAGTCGATCAAGCCGACGAATTCCGCCTCTTGGCAGAAGAAAACCGCATCAATATCCGTTTGATCCCCCCAGCAAGGGGTGAAATTTTTGACCGCAACGGTGTGATCATCGCAGCCAATGAACCAAGCTACCGGATTTCCATTGTGCGCGAGGATGCCGACAATGTGGAAGAAGTCATCGCCCGGCTTTCAAATCTGATCGAACTGGATGACACGGCGCTCAATCGCGCGATGACCGAGATGAAACGCACGGCCCCATTCTTGCCTGTGACCGTGGCGGAACGGATCAGTTGGGAAGAGATGTCGCGGGTCGCCGTAAATGCGCCTGCTTTGCCCGGTGTGACACCGGAGGTGGGCCTATCCCGGCTTTATCCTCATGGCCCGGACTTCGCGCATGTGATTGGCTACGTTGGCCCTGTTTCAGACTACGATCTGTCTAAGATCGAAGACCCAGACCAATTGCTTCTGATCCCACGGTTCCAAATCGGCAAAGTGGGACTGGAAGCCAAACGCGAAGAAAAGCTGCGTGGTGCTGCGGGCACCAAGCGCGTTGAGGTGAATGCCTTTGGTCGTGTCATGCGCGAGCTGGACCGGCGCGAAGGCCAGGCCGGAGACGACCTTCAACTGACGGTCGATCAGCCGTTGCAAACCTATGTCCAGGCGCGTCTCGGCGATGAAAGCGCAGCCGCCGTTGTGATGGATTGCAAAACCGGCGAGATCTTGGCGATCAACTCTGCCCCTAGTTTTGATCCCAACTTGTTTGTGCGGGGGATCTCGGTCGCGGACTATTCAGAGCTTACCGAAAACGATCATCGCCCATTGGCCACGAAGTCCGTTCAAGGCACCTACCCACCCGGTTCAACATTCAAAATGATCGTGGCATTGGCTGCCCTCAAAGAGGGTATTGTTGATAGTAAAAGCACTTACTATTGCCCCGGACATCTGCAGGTATCCAATCGCCGTTTCCATTGCTGGAAACGCGGGGGTCACGGCCATATGAACCTTGAAACCGCCCTGCGAGAGAGTTGTGACGTCTACTTCTATGAGCTCGCTTTGGAAGTCGGGATCGAAAAGATCACCGAAATGGCCAATCGGTTCGGGCTAGGTGTGAAACACGGCATTCCGATGTCAGCCGTTGCGACGGGCCTCACGCCGACGAAGGCTTGGAAAGCACGCAACCGGGACAGCCAATGGGTGGTGGGCGATACGGTCAATGCCTCCATCGGACAGGGCTTTGTGTTGGCCTCACCGCTACAGCTGGCGGTCATGGGCGCACGGTTGGCCTCTGGCAAAGCTGTTGAGCCAATCCTGGTGAAATCCATCAACGGGATCGATCAGACTGTCCCAGCCGAAGACGTGCCAGATATCGACGTGAACCCCAACCATCTGCGCATGGTGCAACAGGCGATGTATGCGGTCTCTAATCACCGCAAAGGCACGGCCTGTAGCCAACGCATTATCAAAGACGAATTTAGACTAGCCGGTAAAACTGGCACAAGTCAGGTGCGCAACATCACTGCTGCAGAGCGTCGCGCCGGGGTGATCCGCAACGAGGACCTGCCATGGGAACGTCGCGACCATGGTTTGTTTGTAAACTTTGCACCCTATGACGACCCGCAAATTGCGGTGGCAGTTGTGGTTGAGCATGGTGGTGGCTCAAAGGCGGCGACACCTATTGCGCGCGACATCACCTTGCAGGCGCTTTACAAAGGCGACCCTCCGCTTGATGCCTATCCAAGCAAAGACCGGAACCGCATCAAATCTCAGCAGGAACGCCTGCGCCGAGAGTACCCTGCGCTACGAAATGACGGGCGAGATCGCGTATGAGCTATCTTGAGTATTCCGTTAAAACAGTCCCATCCGGCCTAAGTAAAATCTTGCATTTAAACTGGGCCCTGGTGGTTTTGTTGATGGCTGTCTCGAGTGTTGGTTTTTTGATGCTCTATTCCGTTGCCGGTGGGTCATATGCCCCCTGGGCCGAGGCCCAGATGAAACGCTTTATCATGGGGCTTGTCCTAATGTTTGGCATCGCTATGGTGCCCATTTGGTTTTGGCGCAACGTGTCAGGCGTTCTCTATGCTGGCTCCCTGATCCTGCTCGTACTGGTCGAGTTCATGGGCACAGAACAAAAAGGGGCCCAGCGCTGGATTGACCTTGGTTTCATGCGCCTTCAGCCCTCGGAGCTTATGAAGATTACCTTGGTGATGTTCTTGGCGGCCTACTATGATTGGCTTCCAGCGAAGAAAACATCACGCCCATTTTGGATCGCGCTTCCGCTTGCCATTATTCTTGTGCCCACATTCCTCGTCTTTCAACAGCCAGACTTGGGCACCTCTTTGCTGTTGATGATGGGTGGCGCGGTCGTGGTCTTCATTGCAGGTGTCCATTGGGGCTACTTCGCGGCTGTCTTTGCAAGCGGCTTTGGATTGATCTTCGCAGTTTTGCATTCGCGAGACAAAAGCTGGCAATTGCTCAACGCCTATCAATATCGGCGGATCGACACCTTCCTGGACCCGTCAAAAGATCCTCTAGGGGCTGGCTACCATATCACTCAATCCAAAATCGCCTTGGGATCTGGTGGATGGACGGGACGCGGTTATATGCAAGGCACGCAAAGTCGTTTGAACTTCCTGCCTGAAAAACACACAGACTTTATTTTCACGACGCTCGCCGAAGAATTTGGCTTCCTCGGAGCCTTCTCTTTGCTCTGCCTCTATGCGCTGATCATCATCTTCTGTGTGGTCTCAGCTTTGCAGAACAAAGACCGGTTCTCTTCACTTCTGATCATGGGCATCGCAGGCACGTTTTTCCTGTTCTTTGCAGTGAACATGTCGATGGTTATGGGGATGGCTCCGGTGGTGGGCGTGCCACTTCCGCTGGTGAGCTACGGTGGGTCAGCCATGCTCGTCCTGATGGTGGCCTTTGGCATGGTGCAAAGCGCCCATGTGCACCGCCCGCGTTAATCCACTCTCAAAACTGGAGCGTACATGAGTGCTTTTCATCTTGCCATTCACGTGACCCATCTGGACAAAGCAAGAGACTTTTATGGGAAAGTACTTGGCTGTAAAGAAGGTCGCTCGACCGAGACCTGGGTCGACTTCGACTTCTTCGGGCATCAATTGTCGCTGCACCTCGGTGCCCCATTCCCGGTGGCAAAAACTGGTATTGTCGGAGAGCATAGTGTGCCCATGCCGCATTTTGGCGTGGTGCTGCCGATGGAGAAATGGAATGCATTGGCCGAACACCTGACGTCGCTCGGAATGGAGTTTGAACTGCCGCCGCAAATTCGTTTTGAAGGCAAAGCGGGTGAGCAAGCGACCATGTTCTTTCATGACCCATCAGGCAACCCGATTGAGATCAAAGGCTTTCAAGACCAAAGCGGGGTTTTTGCGTCATGATCAACGTTTTGTTTGCAGCCTCTGACGCAAATTGGACAACCTATCAGGGTTCCCTGATGAAAAGCTTCGACGTCTTGGGGCTTAAGGTCAATTTGCAACGGGAGATGGATGCAAAATTAGTCGACTATATCGTCTACGCACCAAGCAGTGAGCTGCAGGATTTCACGCCGTTTACGAACTGCAAGGCGGTGCTCAGCCTGTGGGCTGGGGTCGAGAAGATTGTGGGTAATGAAACTCTGACGCAAACGCTTTGCCGGATGGTTGATCCCGGCCTCACTCAGGGCATGGTCGAGTGGGTGACGGGCCATACTCTGCGCTACCACTTGGATATCGATGCCAATCTACAAGCGCAGAATGGAGACTGGGTACCTGTGGTTCCTCCACTGGCTTCCGAACGGAAAGTCGCGGTTCTTGGACTTGGAGAATTGGGGCAAACCTGCGCTAAGACTCTCAGCGCACTTGGCTTCAACGTCGTTGGCTGGTCACGTCGGCCGAAAGAGATAGATCGCATCCCATGTTATTCGGGGAATGACGGCCTTGTGCAGGCGATTTCGCAGTCTGAGATCATCGTTCTCCTCCTTCCGAATACGCCCGAAACAGAAAACACGCTGAATGCATCGACGATCAATATGCTGCCCAGAGGCGCTCGGATCATCAATCCCGGACGCGGGACACTGATTGACGATGACGCGCTTTTGGATGCGCTTAACTCAGGCCAGATCGGTCATGCAACACTGGATGTTTTTCGAGTGGAACCATTGCCCGCTGACCACCCCTACTGGGCGCATCCAAATGTGACTGTCACACCGCATATCGCGGCGGAAACACGTGCCAGTACCGCGTCACAAGTGATTGCCGAGAACATCCGTCGGGGTGAAGTTGGTGAGCCGCTTTTGTATCAGGTCGATCGTGAGACCGGCTATTAGGGGTTTAACTCCAAAGTGAAGCGAAAGGCTGAAGCCTCAAACTATCGCAGCTTTGGCGGCTTTTCTGGATCGCTTCCCGGTGCGACTTGCACGTATTCTTGAGGCTCCTCCGGCTCTGGTAAATCAAAGCGCAATCCCACTTTGGCCAGCTGTGCGGCAATCGGGTCATTCTTGGAAAAGAACCCAACATCAAGCGCGCCAGCATCGATACCGGAAAAAGTCAGCGCTTCGGATACCGCCTTAGCCAATGCGCCTTCAGCGTCAGGAAGTGCGCCGACGAACCCCAACAGATGCGAACGGACGCCGTTTTCCTGAACTGTGCCTACCAGATATGCCCATTGCGCCAAACCAATCGCTGTGGACAGTTTCGCATCTAGCGACGAGATCAATGTTTCCGGCAAACCGGACGGTGGGGTAAATTCTGCAAGTTTCGCTTCCACCTCATCCGGCGCGTTGCCAAGCGTTTCCACAAGCCATGCCATCGCATCTGCAGGAATGAGGATCGACGATGGTGCGACTTCCAAATTAACGCCCATGCCAATGCCAGCGGGCGCAAGCATGTCGGCAATCACCCGGCCTGAAAGCGCTGCATAGGGTGCGGGTTTTCCAACAAACTCTGCGAGCCGTTCCACCGTGTCAAACACCAGCACAAAGGACGCGTCCTGTACCTCAAAGACTTCTGGTGAAATCCGGTTACTTTCTGGCTCTTTCTCAAGCAACAGAAACAGCTCTGCATCAGCCAGTCGTTCGTAGAACTTCAAGCGCGCATTGTCGTCAGTTGGGTTTGCTTCCATCACCGCATGGGTGAGGTCAATTGGGGTCTGGTCGATATTGGTCACGCCAAAGCCTCTCTTACAGATTGACGAAGAACTGGAAGCAGCTCTTCCTCAAACCAGGGATGTTTCTTCAACCATGCCGTATTCCGCCAAGACGGATGTGGCAAGGGGAAGACCGAGGGCGCATGGTCGCGCCAACCAGCAACGGTCTCCGTAACTTTCCCCGCACCGATGTGCCATTTCTGCGCATATCCGCCGATCAATAATGTCAGGCGCACGGAATTTAGCTGTTCCATCGCACTGCCTCGCCATGTCTTGGCACAGATGGCAGGCGGGGGTAGATCGGCTCCCTTGTCGTTATACCCCGGAAAACAAAAGGCCATGGGTAATATGGCTAGCTTGGATCGATCGTAGAACACGGTTTCATCAATCCCCATCCATTCGCGCAGGCGATCCCCAGAAGGGTCAGTGAATGGTCGCCCGCTTTCGTGCACCCGCGCGCCGGGTGCCTGACCGGCAACCAGAATACGCGCGTTGGGTTGAAACCAAACGACTGGGCGAGGTTGATGCGCTGTATGTGTCTTGGCAAAGCGATCAGCGCATAGCTGGCAACCGGCGATCTCTGTTTGCAGTGTCATGGCAGGGTGGATTAGACAGCAGCCCGCACGGTCGCGAGTTTGGCGCCAAACCCGATGAATACCACTCCTGTGATCCCTTTGAGCCAGCGCTGAAATCCTCCACCGCTGGCAATCTTCGTCAGGCGCGTCAACAAGAGCACCATCGCGCCAAACCAAATCGCATTGATCAAAGCGTGTACAGTCACCAGCATAAAGGATGTCGCAGCAGTGGTTTCCCCCACGGTAATAAACTGCGGGAAAGCAGCGATATAGAACATCGAAACCTTTGGATTCAGCGCGTTTGTCAGGAACCCTTCGATAAAAGATCGTCTGAGCGTGCGCTCCCTTTTGGCGGGTTTCGGCGTTGCCACGTACTGCGCCTTTCGAAAGGCCTCACCAAGGGACCGTATCCCAATCCAGCAAAGGTAGGCAGCCCCTAGGTATTTCACGATGGCAAAGAGAGTCGCGGATTGCATGAGAAGCAAGGAGAGCCCAAGAATGGAAAAGATGCCGTGCAGATAGAATGCTGCGATGAAGCCGAGAACGTTGGCAAACCCAGCCTGCCGCCCTGAAGTTGGAACTGTCCGAGCAATCAATACCCCATTTGGTCCGGGCGACATCACCAGTAGCCCTGCAACAATGGCGAAGGTCAGTATCTCTGCAATGGTCATGGCACGCTCCTCTTAGATGTTTGCACCCTCCCCCTTTCACCTGTGAAAATCAAATTAATTCGATATTTCGAGAATTATGAAAATAAAACTTGCAGGGAATCGATATTTCGATAATTTTAGAAATATGAAAATTATGCACCCATCCGATCTGAGTTTGGAAGTTGCGGCTTCTTCCTTTGCCGCCCTTGGTTCCGAGCAACGCCTTAGTGTTTTGCTGACGCTGGTTCGCGCAGGAGAGCCCGGCCTCAGTATTGGCGAATTGGGAGAGCGCAGCGGTGTCACCGGGTCAACCCTGACCCATCATATGAAAATACTGACTCAGGCCGGTCTTGTGCGGCAGGAGAAAAAAGGGCGCAGCATCATCTGCGCTGCCATCGCATTTGAAGAAGTGCGCACCCTCTCTGAATTTTTGCTCAATGAATGCTGCGCAGATTGCGACAATCAGGAACACAACCATGGCTGACATCACTCAATCTCCACGGACGCCGCTTTTGAAGCGTATAGACAAAGCCTGGCTGGCCTTGGTTTTGATCCTCTTGGGGGTGGCAGTCTTTGATCGTCCGCAATTTGTGCCAACCTTGAGTTTTTCCTTAGAGGCCCTTGCTGGGACAGCGCCTTTCATCACTTTTGCGGTCCTCGCCATTGCATACCTCAAAGCAACCGGAGCAGAGAACGTTGTGGCGAAGGCCTTTGCGGGCCGCGAAAGCCGCATGATTATCTTTGCTGCCTTGCTTGGTGGCCTTGCTCCCTTCTGTTCCTGTGAAGTGATCCCTTTCATCGCTGCTCTATTGGCCGCAGGGACCCCGCTGTCTGCTGTGATGGCCTTTTGGCTGGCCTCCCCTCTGATGGACCCCGCAATGTTTTCGATCACAGCGGGCCAATTGGGTTTTGACTTTGCCTTTGCAAAAACATTGGCCGCCATTGGGCTGGGTGTGTTTGGTGGCTTCGTGACCATGTCTCTTGCGAAATCTGCAGTCTTCGCCGACCCGCTACGCGAAAAGCCTCAGGTCGGTGGCTGCTGTGGGGTGAAAGCGCCGTTTTCG
The DNA here is from genome assembly GCF_026016445.1 of Cognatishimia activa. Taxonomy (NCBI): domain Bacteria; kingdom Pseudomonadati; phylum Pseudomonadota; class Alphaproteobacteria; order Rhodobacterales; family Paracoccaceae; genus Cognatishimia; species Cognatishimia activa. Next base: position 2,201,651 of record NZ_CP096147.1, read on the forward strand.
GAAAAGCCAGTATGGGCATTCTGGAAAGATAACACCCGCAAGATTGTGTTTCGCGAAACTGGCCTGGACAACGCCGTCTTCCTGCTAAAGTGGCTTTCGCTTGCCTATGTCATCGAAGCTTTGATGATCCACTACGTACCGGCGGAATGGATCGCGACCTTCCTTGGTGGCGAGGGGCTGCAACCGATTGCTCTGGGAGCATTGGTTGGTGCGCCTGCATATCTCAATGGCTATGCAGCTGTCCCTCTTGTTGACGCCCTCTTGCAACAGGGCATGGCTCCGGGTGCGGCGATGAGTTTCATGATCGCAGGTGGCGTCAGCTGTATTCCGGCCGCTATCGCCGTCTGGGCTCTCGTGAAGCCACGGGTATTTGTCGCATATCTTGGCCTCGCGATGATCGGCAGCTTCTTCGCAGGTGTACTGTGGCAAGCGATTTCACTGGCCTGATCTGATCAAATTTCGGCGAAGTCTCAAAAATACAGCACAAAAAGATGCATTTTCTTCAAACCTTTAGCTTATCGCTTACGCGGAACACGCGTCAAAACCGCTCTAAGCGTGGTCATCCCGTTGTTCAGACCTCATATTTCAGGTATCCAAAATAAAAAATGTTTCCTGGGGAGGACTGATGTACCGCGTTTGGAATTTTCTTACCAATTATTCGCTTTTATTGATCATCGGTGCTCTTCTTGCGCTTTTATGGGCCAATACAAACCCTGAAACCTACCACCACTTTGTGGAGTTTGTGATCTGGGATCATGCACCGATTGGCCACTATCACCACGGCCATCGAACTCTCACGCTTCATTATCTGGTCAACGACATCCTGATGGCACTGTTCTTTGCGATGGCAGCAAAGGAAGTGTGGGAAGCTGTGATCCTGAAGGACGGCTCACTACGCGGCAAAAAGGCAGCGACTCCTCTGTTTGCGACCGCAGGCGGCATGTTTGGCCCAATCGGTGTTTACCTTGGTTTGGCCTTTCTGATGGGTTCTGACACCTACAATGCTGTTGCGAATGGTTGGGCGATCCCAACTGCGACAGATATCGCTTTCTCCTATCTTGTCGGTCGGATCGTGTTTGGCGCGGGCCATCCTGCTGTGCGCTTCCTGCTGTTGCTGGCGATTGCCGATGATGCGGCGGGCCTCATAATTCTGGCGATCTTCTATCCATCTGGTGATCTTGCGCCTGAATGGCTGTTGGCCTCCTTTGGTGCGGCACTGGCAGTTTACCTGATCTTCAACTGGCTGCCCCGTAAAATGGACGCCGGCAAACAGGATCGCCCGAACTCGACTTGGGTCCGCAAGAACCTGCACTTCCTGCCCTATGCTGTTGCAGCCTGCATTAGCTGGTATGGCTTCATGCGCTCAGGTCTGCACCCTGCGTTGGGTCTGCTGCCAGTTGTGCCTGCGATCCCGCATGCTGACCGCGCGTTTGGCTTTTTCTCCGAAGCGGAAACGCATCTACATGACCTGCTGAACGTAATTGAACACGCATTGAAGCACCCGGTTGAAGTCATCTTGTTCTTCTTCGGTCTACTGAACGCTGGCGTCGAATTCAGCGCAATGGGCGATGCGACTTGGCTGGTTCTGGCAGGTCTGATCATCGGCAAACCGATTGGCATCCTGCTCTTTGGCTGGGTGGCGGCTGTACCGCTGAAACTCGGCATACCAAGGGGTATGCGCATCATAGACCTTGTCGTAATCGGCTTTGTTTCGGCCATTGGCTTTACGGTTTCGCTCTTTGTCGCCTCGGTGGCCTTCCCCCCTGGCGATGTGCAAGACGCGGCGAAAATGGGGGCACTCTTAAGTTTCGGGGCCGCGATCATATCAATCGTCGCTGGCAAGCTTCTTCGAGTGCAAAAGGCCGATTTGGCCCCAGCCGAATAATCCAGCCTCTAAAACCTTACAGAAACCGGTGCATTCGCGCCGGTTTTTGTCATTTTTTTGCCCCAATCCGAACGCATATGTTGTCAGGGATTGGGGAAATCCGTCATAATACAAACAAAGCGGCGCTGATCTCTTAGCGAGAGATGCATCGTGCAAAGACTTCTCAGATCATGGGGAGCATTGGCAGAGCAGCCGGAGCACTAGAATGCTCGAGTTTGAAAACGTCAGTAAGTCCTTCTGGACGGGGACGCAGCGCAAGGTCATTCTTGATCGGGCGTCTTTCCGCGTGGAAGTTGGACAGTCTCTGGGCATTCTGGCCCCAAATGGATCGGGCAAAACCACAATCATCAATATGATGGCAGGCTTGGAGAAACCTGATGAAGGCGAAATCCGCCGCACCTGCCGGATCTCCTTCCCATTGGGGTTCATGGGCGGCGTGGTTAACAAACACACCGCTGTCGAAAACAGCCGCTACATTGCCCGCCTCTACGGGCTTGACCCGGACTATGTCGAAGCCTTCTGCCGTTGGCTCTGTGGTCTGGACGAGTATTTTGATCAGCCCCTCGGCACCTATTCCTCGGGCATGCGCGCCCGGTTCTCCTTCGCTTTGATGCTGGCGTTGGATTTTGACATCTACCTTGTGGATGAGGGCATGCCGTCTTCCACCGATGTTGAGTTCAACCGCAAAGCGGGTGAAGTCTTACGAGAACGCCTGCGCACCACAACAATGATCATCGTGTCCCACCAGCCCAAAACGCTGGAGAAATTCGCCCGGTCCGCCGCTGTGCTGGTCAATGGGCAAATGCATATGTTTGACACCTTGGAAGAGGCAAAGCAGCTCTATGACTACCAAACCCAAGGCTAAGAAGTTTCGCATCCGTCGCAGCGCCGCGCAGCAATCCGCGGCGGCAGAGGCCATGCACGTTGAGGCAACTACACCAGCTGCGGAACAGGAAGTGGCTGGTGCGCCGATGCCTGAAACGCAACTAACGGAAGTTGCGACACCCCCAAATGCAGAGCCTCCCCAGCCTGATGCCGAGGTATCTGACCGGGCAGCGCGTCGACAGGCGCGCCTCGCACGCTCGGCAGAGCGGCGTGCAAAGACTGCACCCGCTGAAGATAGTCAGCCGCTCCCGACCTCGACCGAAGAGGATATGGGCGGTTTGGAAATGGCGGCGGCAGCACCTGCTGCAGCCACGCCTCCGCCTTCAACCAGTGGCACAACAGCGCCACCATCTTCAATTCCTGCTGCGGCGAATCCAGAACAAGAGATCGCGGCTATCAGACAGGAAGGTCTGACTGGGCGCCAACTGCGCATGGCACGGCGACTCGCCCAGAAACACAATTTGGCAGCAACATCTGACTATGACGCTGTTCGGCTACTGCGTCAGCAGGGGCTAGACCCCTTCCGCAGATCAAACATGCTCGACAATGTGGCACCAGAGGGCGGCCCGCCTGCCCCGGTTGGCACGCCGCAGTTGCCGCAAACTCAGGCAGCGGGCGGCAATACCCTGCCTTCGATGGAAATGGCTTCTCCTGCAGAACGTCGCGTGCGCGAGATTGGCGATATCCAGAAAGACATTGCCCGTCGCCGCCGTCGCAAGTCACTTCTAATGGTGTCTCGCCTTTTGGCATTTGTGATGCTGCCAACTTTGTTGGCGGGTTACTATTACTATGCCGTGGCGACTCCGATGTATTCGACCAAGTCCGAATTCCTGATCATTCAATCCGAACAAGCTGGCGCGGGTGGCGGACTTTTCTCTGGCTCTCCTTTTGACCAAAAGGACTCTACCTCCACTCAGTCTTTCTTACAGTCGAAAGAGGCGATGCTCCAGCTTGAGGAGGATGTTGGTTTCAAAGCTGTATTCTCTGATCCATCCGTTGATCCTTTGCAGCGGCTGGAAGAAAACCCATCCAACGAAGAGGCCTATAAGGTCTACACAAAGTACGTCAAAATTGGCTTTGATCCGACGGACGGTGTGATCAGAATGGAGGTTTCCTCTCCTGATCCAGAAGTCAGCACGAATTTCTCTAAAGCCTTGATTGCCTATGCCGAGGAACGTGTGGATGGACAGTCTCAGCGCAAACGTGAGGACCAGTTGAAAGATGCGCGTCGCTCATTGGAAAAAGCCAAAGAGGATCGCCGCGCTGCACAGCAGGCTCTCGTTGAATTGCAGGAAACTTCGGTTCTTGACCCGGAAGGCCTGATTGCGAGCCTGCGGCAGCAAATCAGCACATACGAATTGGAACTACAGGAAAACCAGTTGGAACTTAGCCAGCTCTTGGATAACCCACGCCCGAACCAAGCGCGGGTGAACGGGGTCAAGGGCAGCATCAGAAACCTGCAATCTATTCTGCAAGGGCTTGAAAGCCGCATGACCGACATTGGGGGAGCTCAATCTTCACTTGCGGGGCAAGCGGCCGCCATTCAGATTGCACAGGCTGACCTCGTCACTGCAGATTTGATCCTCCAAGCTGCGCTGCAGACGCTGAACCAAACAGAGCTAGAAGCATCAAGACAAGTGCGTTATCTGACCACTTCAGTGCAGCCCGTATCGTCTCAGGATCCAAGCTATCCACGCGCCTTTGAGAACACGATTCTGAGCTTCCTGATTTTTTCAGGCATCTACCTGATGCTCTCGCTGACCGGATCAATTTTGAGAGAACAGGTTTCGGGTTAACAATCGAAAACTAGAATGAGTAAGGGGCGCCTTAGGCGCCCCTTTTCGTTTATGCAACCAAACCACGGCCTTTAAGGAGCGCTTCTACGCCAGGTAGGCGGCCCCTGAAGCGCGTGTAAAGCGTATCGGCTTCAACCGATCCTCCTTTGGACAGGATATGTTCTTCAAGCGCCTGTGCCTGCGCCGGATCAAAAGCACTTCCGGCCTCTTCAAACGCCTCGAAAGCATCAGCATCCATGACTTCGGACCACATGTAACTGTAATAGCCGCTTGAATACCCGTCACCTGCGAAGACATGAGCAAAGTGGGGTGTTGCGTGACGCATTGTGATCGCCTTAGGCATTCCCAATTCGGTCAGCACTTCGGTTTGCTTCGCCATCGGATCTTTCGCAGCGGCACCGTCGTGGAACGCAAGATCCACAAGAGCCGAGGCGACATATTCAACAGTCTGGAACCCCATGTCGAAATTCGCAGCCTTCAAAACCTTGCTCAGCATCTCTTCGGGCATTGCCTCCCCCGTCTCAGCATGCGTTGCAAATTCCTTCAGAACCTCTGGCACTTCCAGCCAATGTTCATAAAGCTGGCTTGGGAGCTCCACAAAATCCCGGGCAACCGATGTGCCGGAGACACTTTCGTACGTCACGTTAGACAGCATTTGGTGCAGCGCATGGCCAAATTCATGGAACAGAGTGCGCGCGTCGTCATAGGACAGAAGCGCAGGATCAGATTTCGCAAAGTTACAGACGTTGATGACCACCGGCGTCTGGGTGTCAGGGTATTTCGCCTGACCGCGCATCGCGGAACACCAAGCACCAGAGCGTTTGCTGCCGCGCGCGAAATAGTCACCGATGAAAACCGCAATGTGCTGACCATCACGAGTCACATCCCAGGCCCGACAATCGTCATGATAAAGCGGCACATCCAGCGGGGCGAACTCTAACCCGAAAAGCCGGTTGGCGCAGGCAAAGGAGGCTTCGATCATGCGATCAAGCTGCAGATAAGGTTTCAGTGCAGCTTCATCCAAATCATGCTCTGCCTTGCGACGCTTCTCTGCGTAGTAGCGCCAATCCCAAGCTTCCAGCTCACCGTTGACGCCATCGGCGTGCATCATCTGTGTCAATACTTCTGCATCGGCATTGGCCTGTGCCTTAGCTGGCTCCCAAACATCCATCAGCAATTTGCGCACGGCATCCGGCGTCTTGGCCATTTCGGTTTCGAGCTTGAAAGCCGAGAAGCTTTCATACCCCAACAGGCTCGCGCGCTCTTCACGCAATGCCAGCGTTTCCGCCGCAATGTCGCGATTGTCTGTGTCGCCACCGTTCGCCCCGCGTGCGACCCAGGCTGCAAAGGCTTTCTCACGTAGGTCGCGGCGCGGCGAAAACTGCAAGAAAGGTACAATCAGAGATCGAGATAGCGTGATAACGGGCCCATCGCTGCCCATTTCTTCTCCGGCCGCACGCGCGGCTGCAACTACGAAACCTGGCAGGCCATCCAGATCTTCTTCAGTGAGCGGCATGAACCATTCGCGCTCATCCGCCAGAAGGTTCTGCGTGAAATTGGTTCCCAAGACCGCCAGTCGACCCTTGACCTCTTTCATGCGCGAGTCATCCTCGCCCTCAAGTGCTGCCCCTCCCCGCACAAATCCGCGATGGGTTAACATCAGGACACGGGATTGCTCCTCATTCAAACCCAGCTCATCGCGCTTCGCCCAAAGGTCAGCAATGCGGCCAAAGAGCTGTTTGTTGGCTGAAATCTCAGCGGAATGCGCGGCCAGCTTTGGTGCAAAATCTCGCTGAAGCGCTTCACGCTCTGGATTACTGTCAGCGCCAGCAACCGTGTAGAAAACGGACAGAACCTTATCGAGGCCTTCGCCTGCCGACTCCAAAGCGCCAATCGTATTTTCAAATGTCGGCGCATCCGTGTTTTCTGCGATGCCATCGATTTCAATTTTATGCGCATAAAGAGCTGCTTCAAACGCTGGTTCAAAATCCGTGTCTTCAATCAGATCGAAGGGTGCGATTTCAAATGGGGTCGCCCATTTTGCAAGCAACGGGTTGGTCATTAGATTCTCCTTTGCAGAGAGCCTAAATCCACCACCGATTTCCGCAATGCAAGTTTTAGCGATCCTCAGCTTGCGTTGCCGCAAACCGGGCAATCATCCCGACGTTTCAACTGGATTTTGCGAGTCTCGCCATAGAGCGCGTCGTAGATCATCATCTCCCCTCGCAAGGGGGTACCAGCCTTGCTGATGAGTTTGATGGCTTCGACAGCCATCATTGATCCAATAACACCGGGAAGTGGGCCAATTACCCCGGCTTCGGCGCAGCTTGGAGCCAATCCTGCAGCGGGAGCTTCAGGAAAGATACATTGGTAACATGGGGCGTCATGTTTGGGATCAAAGACTGAAATTTGCCCTTCCCATTGGCTGAGCGCCCCGGAAATCAAAGGCTTACCTTGTTCAGCACAGATCTTGTTGACGAGATAACGTGTGTCGAAGTTGTCCGTCCCATCCAGCACCAGATCGTAATCCACAATCAGATCTGCTGCATCTGCTTCAGACAATCGGCGTGCATATGGACGAACTGTCACAAATGGGTTCTGAGCCCGCATCATTTCAGCGGCCGAATGGACCTTTGGCACACCTATGGCCTGATCCTGATGGATCACCTGACGTTGGAGATTGGAGTTGTCGACCTCATCATCATCGACAACGCCTATAGTTCCCACCCCAGCAGCGGCCAAATACATCAGAGCCGGAGACCCAAGTCCTCCTGCACCAACCACCAAAACCTTCGCATCCTTGAGCCGTTTCTGTCCCATTCCGCCAATTTCTCTGAGCACTATATGGCGCGCGTAGCGATTGAGTTCAGTGTCAGAAAACGGTCCCTGTTGTTGCTCCACAGGTTCAGGTTTGTGTACGCGAGATTTGAGCCAGCGTAGGCCACGGACATATGCAAAGACCAGGGCCGCAGCAGCTCCCAATAGCAACCAAAGCGCAGCAGAGCCGCCTGTGGCAATCCTCAATGGATGATCATCTGGGAAGGCCACATGCAGCCCAAGCACCGCCACGTAAATCAACGCGATGATCAGCCCAACCACCTGATTGGGCGCTTTCATCAATCGCCCCAGTCCCCAGACCAATGCAAAGAGGCCAAAGACAAAAAGCATCAGGCCACTCCGGTCGAACCAAATCCACCAGCGCCGCGCTCTGTTTCACTCAGGCCTTCTGCGAGTTGAAACTTTGCCTGCATTACCGGCACCACGATCATTTGTGCGATACGATCCCCATGGGCGACGTGAAATTCTTCTTGCCCGGCGTTTAAAACGATCACTCCCAACGGGCCACGATAGTCGCTGTCGATTGTTCCGGGGCTATTGGGCAAGGTGATGCCGTGCTTAAGCGCCAACCCAGATCGTGGCCGTATCTGAACTTCGTAACCTAGTGGAATTTCCATACGCAGACCGGTTGGCACCAAAGTACGTTCACCTGGCGCTAAAGTGACGCCATCGTTCTCTGCCGAGCCAAAATTGGCTCGCAGATCAGCCCCGGCAGCGCCCGGTGTCTCATAAGAGGGCAACCCGAGGCTTCGATCCGCCTCATCTGTCCAAGTAAAATTGATGGTAACCAAGTCTGGCCCTCGTCTATTGGACCTTAGCCCAGTTTCTCTGCAATACGGCCCGCCAGTTGGCGCGCCACAGCATCCTTGCTCATACGCGGCCAATGTTCTGCCCCCTCATCGGAGATCAGAACCACAGCGTTTTCGCGCCCACCCATGATGCCCGTTTCAGGGCTTACGTCATTGGCCACAATCCAATCGCAGCCTTTGCGTTTGCGTTTTTTAGTTGCGTTTTCAATCACGTCATCAGTTTCAGCCGCAAAGCCGACAACCAATCCTGGACGTTCACTGTCGAGTTTCGACACATGCGCCAATATATCAGGATTTTCAGCAAAACTCAGGCTTGGGATTTTGCCGTCCTGTTTTTTGATCTTGCTATCGCTTGCGCTTTCAACACGCCAGTCAGCAACCGCAGCAGCGAATACGGCTGCATCCGCTGGCAAGGCATTGGATACGGCTTTCATCATTTCGCTTGCGGTTTCAACTTCCACCACATGTGCACCTTCTGGGCGCGGCTCATCAGCCGGGCCGGTGACAAATACAACTTCAGCACCCAACATCACCAGCGCTCGGGCTATTGCAGTTCCCTGAGCCCCGGAAGATCGATTGGCAATGTAGCGTACAGGATCAATCGGCTCATGGGTGGGGCCTGAAGTCACAACAATGCGGCGACCGGTCAGCGGCCCTTCGGCCAATTGGTTTTCAATTGCAGTCACAATCTCGACGGGCTCCGCCATGCGGCCCGGACCATATTCACCGCAGGCCATATCGCCTTCATTGGGACCAACAAAAGCGACGCCATCTTGGCGCAGCGCTGCCAGATTTCGTTGCGTGGCCGGATGCAACCACATACGCACGTTCATCGCCGGCGCTACGAGCACCTGAGTGTCAGTGGCCAGCAAAAGTGTAGAGGCCAGATCGTCCGCCTGTCCATTGGCCATTTTCGCCATCAAATTCGCCGTCGCCGGAGCAACAACAATCAAATCCGCAGATCGGGAAAGCTGGATATGGCCCATCTCAGCCTCATCAGTCAGATCAAACAGATCGCGATAGGCCTTTTCCTCTGAAAGCGCAGAAACCGAAAGCGGCGTTACAAATTCCTCAGCCGACTTGGTTAGAACCGGCGTCACCCAAGCCCCACGCTTGCGCAACTGCCGGATCAATTCCAGCGACTTGTAAGCAGCGATCCCGCCGCTGATTATCAGAAGAATACGTTTGTCTTCCAGCATTTGGCTTCTCCGAACCTAGGCTGGGAAGACACTAGGCATTTGCGCCTAGAGAGACAAGCCGTGGACTTAGGCTTGTGCGTTCAACAGTTGGCGAAGCTCAGGTGCATGCCCCTCCAAAGTCTTGCGCATTTTAACCAAGGCCGCGACCTCAAGTTGGCGTACGCGTTCTTTGGAAATTCCAAGAGTTTTACCGAGTGTTTCAAGCGTTTCTGAGTCATCGGTTAGCTTACGTCGCTGAATGATGAGCTTTTCACGATCAGTCAGCCGATCAATTGCTTCACTCAGCCATTCCTTTGCCTGCATACGGTCTCGTGAGTCGGCAACACTGTCAGCACCTGACGCGGCCTCATCTTCAAGCACATCAATCCATTCACGCCCATCTTCGTCACCGCCCTGTATCGCGTTCAGAGAAAAATCACCGCCGGCCAGACGCCCCTGCATCATGCAAACATCTGAAACAGACACTCCGATTTCAGAAGCCACACGTTGGGACAGCTGATGCGAATCCAGATCTTCATTAGCTTTGCGTGCGTCTCTCTCTAGTTCTGCCTCAACACGTCGCAAATTAAAAAACAGTGACTTCTGGGCTGACGTCGACCCTGTGCGCACCAAGGACCAATTGCGCATCACGTGGTCCTGAATACTTGCTCGGATCCACCAGACTGCATAGGTCGAAAAGCGCACACCGCGGTCCGGGTCGAAACGATCAGCGGCCTTCATCAGGCCAACGCCAGCTTCCTGAATCAAATCGGCAACCGGCACGCCGTAACGTTTGAATTTCATCGCCATTGAAATCGCCAAGCGCATGTAGGCCATGGTCAAACGATGAAGCGCTTTTTCGTCTCGATCATCGCGCCACGCACGTGCCAGAGCCAATTCGGTTTCTGGATCAAGCATTTTCGCCTTCATAGCCGCTTTGGTGACCATATTGGATCGATTTTGTCCGTACATAGCAGCCTCCCTTGCTTGCCAGCCTTTAGGAGATTACGCAGGACATCGAATTGTGGATCACTCTTAGGAGCATCATGTTACCTAAACTCTCCTTCGTGCTAGGCGGAGCAGCCTCAGGAAAGTCGGCATTTGCTGAAGGATTGGTTGTGCAAACCGGTGCGCCAAAGGTCTACGTGGCGACAGCCGAAATCTATGATGATGAGATGCGCGCGAAAGTTGACGCACACCTGGAAATGCGCGGAGAAACCTGGCGCACGATTGAAGCCCCACAAGATCTTACCCCAGCGCTTGAGAGTGTGAGATCGGACGAAGTGGTCCTTTTGGACTGCGCAACCATGTGGCTCAGCAATCAAGTGATGGCTGAAAGTGATCTGGTTGAAGAGACGGATAGACTGTTGGCTGCAATAAACAACTGCGCAGGCCGCGTCGTAGTGGTTTCTAACGAGGTTGGCATGGGCATCGTGCCAGACAACGCTCTTGCGAGGCGGTTTCGGGATAAGCAAGGAAAGCTCAATCAACGCATCGCAGCCGAGGCTGATCTCGCTGTTTTTGTCATTGCTGGTCTGCCCACCTTCCTAAAAGGTCAGCTGCGATGAGCCGTCTCTTTTTGGTCCGCCATGGGCCGACTCACGCAAAATCCATGGTCGGCTGGTCCGATCTGCCAGCAGACCTATCCGATACCGCAGCACTTGCGCGTCTTGAGGCGTTCTTGCCAACAAAGGCTCATATAGTCTCCTCTGATCTGTCGCGTGCTGTTGAAACAGCCAATGCTATTCAGGGCGATCGAAATCGACTGCCGCATGTCTTTGACTTGCGTGAAATGCACTTTGGTGATTGGGAACTCAAAACCCACACCGATGTTGAAGACAAAGAACACATGATGGCGTTCTGGGACACGCCCGGAGATATCCGCCCACCCAAAGGGGAAAGTTGGAACGAAGTCGTAGCCCGTGTTGATGCCGCTATTGATTCACTGCTTCAGAACGCCGACGGTCATGACCTCGTGATCGTTTGCCACTTCGGGGTCATCGTTACACAAATTCAGCGCGCTTTGCGACTGACACCCTATGAGGCATTTGGACATAAAATCAGCAACTTGTCTGTCACCGTGATCGATACGGCATCGGACTGGCTCACAGAGCACATCAATCACAATCCCTGATGGTAATCTGCACAAACTTTCGTTTTCGTGATATGCCATTTTCGTCGTAAACTGCTCCCATGTCTTATGATCTGGTTATTGGCGACTACGCCTACTCGTCTTGGTCCCTCAGGGGCTGGTTATTGTTTGAGAAATTCGGCATCGCATGCGACGTCACGTTGCTGAATTTCAATTCTGAGAGCTCGGTTGCAGCACAGCTGCGTGACTTTGCTCCCGCAAAGACCGTGCCGACTATCCGCACGCCAGAAGGTGCCATAATTTCAGAGAGTTACGCGATTGCAGAAGATCTTGCTGATCGCCACCCTGAAGCGGGTATCTGGCCAAGTGATCCCAAACATCGCGCCATCGCGCGCTCCATTTCTGCAGAAATGCATTCTGGTTTTATGGCCCTGCGATCTGCATGCCCAATGAACCTGCGCACGGCCTTTATCTGGGAAGAGCCTGATCAGGCCGTGCTCGACGATCTCGCTCGGATCGAAGACATCTGGGCCTGGGCGCGGCGCGAATGCGGCACCGAAAACGAACCTTGGCTTTTTGGGAGCTACAGCGCCGCAGACGCCATGTATGCACCGGTGGCTATGCGAATAGCGGGATATGGCTTGCCTGTAAGCGAGGCGGCACAAGCCTATGTAGAACAGCACCTGAATGACCACGCATTCCGACGTTGGCGCGCCATGGGTATGGTGAATGGTGAACACCTGTCTCGCTATGACCAGCCGCACCCAACACGTGAGTGGCCGGGTCCCAAACCCCTTGCCGCCACTGTAAGCGAAGCCACTCCGGTGAATAACCACTGCCCCTATAGTGGCAAAATCAGCACGCACATGTTGGAGCTCGATGGTGTTGTCTATGGGTTCTGCAACGCGATCTGTCGTGACAAATCCATCGCTGACCCAGAGGCTTGGCCTGCTTTTACAGAGTTACGCCAAAAACTTGGTTAAGACTCAAGTAACCATCCTCCCAATAAGGTTTTTCGAAACCGATTGGGGGGACCATGGTCGCGAAATCCTATACAGTCGCCTTTGAAGGCGTTGAGGCTCATCAGGTCGAGGTACAATGTGCTGTGACGCCCGGCTTACCGGCTTTCTCTGTTGTGGGGTTGCCTGACAAAGCCGTGTCAGAAGCACGAGATCGGGTTCGCGCGGCTTTGACTTCGTTGGCAATCGCCCTGCCCTCTAAACGTATCACAATCAATCTTTCACCCGCTGATTTACCGAAGGAAGGCAGCCACTTCGATCTGCCGATAGCGATGGCTTTATTGGCAGCCTTAGAGATTATCCCAAAAGATGCCGCTGAAGGCGCCGTTTCGCTTGGGGAGCTTTCATTGGACGGCGCGTTGGTGCCCGTGATTGGCGCACTGCCTGCAGCAATGTCAGCGGCTGAAGAAAGTCGAACGCTGCTATGTCCTCAATCTTCAGGCGCAGAAGCCGCTTGGGTGGGTGCTGCGGAGGTTATTGGCGCGGCCACCCTCGCCGATGTCATCCGCCATTTCACTGGGCAAAGCCCCTTACCGCCCTGCGCACCGGGAGAGATTGTCTCACCCAACGTTGCAAAGGATTTGCGTGACGTCAAAGGACAGGAGCGCGCGAAACGTGCTTTGGAAATCGCCGCAGCCGGGCGACATCACATGATTATGCTCGGTACGCCGGGGTCAGGAAAATCGATGCTGGCATCGCGATTGCCATCGATACTGCCACCGCTCTCTGCAATTGAAGCGCTTGAAACCAGTATGATCCATTCGATCTCTGGCCTGCTGGATCAGGGCGGTATTTCGATGCAACGCCCGTTCAGAGAGCCACATCACACAGCTTCTATGGCTGCCATCGTTGGAGGCGGGCGTCGCGCCTCTCCCGGTGAAATCAGCCTTGCCCACAACGGCGTCTTGTTCATGGATGAGCTGCCAGAATTTTCGCGGCAGGTCTTGGAGACGCTCAGGCAACCCATAGAAACAGGCGAAGTCATGGTCGCGCGCGCCAATGCGCATGTGACCTATCCCTGCCGCTTTATGCTCGTGGCCGCAGCAAATCCCTGCAAATGCGGGTTTATGTTTGATCCCTCAAAGGCTTGCCCGCGTGTTCCGGGATGTGGCGAAGAGTATCTCGGGAGAATTTCCGGCCCCCTCATGGATCGTATCGATCTGAAAATCGAAGTGCCACCGGTGTCTTTTCAGGATCTGGACCTGCCAGCTGACGGTGAGACCTCTGCTAATGTCGCCAAACGTGTGGCCGCGGCACGAGCCATTCAATCGAAGAGATTTGAAGGGAAGGACGGATTGCGTTCAAACGCGGATGTTCAAGGCAGCCTGCTAGAAGAAAGTGCAGCCCCGGATGCCGAAGGCCGATCCATGCTTCTGAAAGCGTCAGAAGTATTTGGCTTGACCGCGCGTGGTTACCACAGGGTCTTGCGCGTTGCGCGCACGATTGCCGATTTGGAAGCGAGCGACAAAGTGCACCGCAATCACATTGCCGAGGCCATCAGCTATCGGATGGCCTCGGCAAATTCGTGATTACAGTTTTGCTTCAATCGCTTGCCAGATCTTTTCAGCGATATTCACACCGTCAAAACGCTCAAGTTCCTGAATACCAGTCGGCGAAGTCACATTGATCTCGGTGAGGTAATCCCCAATGACATCGATCCCAACAAAGACCTGACCTTTTTCTTTCAGAAGCGGCCCAATGGCAGCACAGATTTCGAGGTCACGATCACTAAGGCTGATTTTTTCTGGGCGACCGCCGACATGCATGTTGCTGCGTGTCTCACCGGCGGCAGGAACGCGATTGATCGCACCAACCGGTTCACCATCCACTAGGATCACGCGTTTGTCGCCATTGCTCACATCCGGCAGGAATTTCTGAACAATGAGCGGTTCACGGCTGAACCCTGTGAAAAGCTCATGCAGGCTGCTGAGGTTGCGATCGTTTGCATCCAAGCGGAACACGCCCGCGCCGCCATTGCCATAAAGCGGCTTCAGAATGACATCCTGATGTTTGGCTTTGAATTCTTTGATGGTCTCCAAATCCCGCGCGATTGTTGTTGGAGGCGTCAATTCCGGAAAATCCAAAACCAGCAGCTTTTCTGGGTAGTTGCGCACCCAAAACGGGTCGTTCACCACCAAAACATCATCTTTCAGACGATCCAACAGGTGGGTCGATGTAATGTAGTGCATGTCAAACGGAGGGTCCTGGCGCAGCCAAAGGACGTCGAAATCCTTCAACTCCACCTTTTTAACAGGACCAAGGTCAACATGATTGCCCTCTTCGCGACGCACGACCATGTCCTGCCCACGTGCGGTGATCACGCCTTCTTCATAGGCCAGCTGATCAGGCGAATAGTAAAACAGCTCGTGTCCGCGCGCTTGTGCTTCTTCCGCAATGCGAAAAGAACTGTCTGCGTTGATATCGACCGCGTCGATTGGATCCATTTGAAAGGCGATTTTCATGGGCGTCCCTCTTTGTCTGCCCACTACATGGCGTAGCACCCCGCCCGTTGCAATGGGTGAATCAAGTCGCCAACAATGCGTTTTCAAGAATGTGAACTTCGCCTTTGCCATTCACCAGAGCAACGTCAAAGCGCATATCGACAAGCACACCGCCAGAATAGCGTTCGGCAAAGATGGATGCTGCGTTCATGATACGAGCGACCTGAGCAGGGGAAATGCGCTGCGCTGCCAAGTCGTGTCTGCGGGCTGTTTTCACTTCGACAAAGACCAGCCCTTGATCATCCTCGAACACCAGATCCAATTCACCCCCACCACCGCGCCATC
This sequence comes from Cognatishimia activa, assembly GCF_026016445.1. Lineage (NCBI taxonomy): Bacteria > Pseudomonadati > Pseudomonadota > Alphaproteobacteria > Rhodobacterales > Paracoccaceae > Cognatishimia > Cognatishimia activa. The sequence continues at coordinate 2,216,939 of NZ_CP096147.1, forward strand.
GCTGCGTTAGGGGGCGGCACCCGCGATCTTCGTAGATGCGCTGAACAGCGTTTTCCCCGCTTACGCCGGACAGATAGTTTTGCTGTCCGCGCAATTGACGAGCGTTGAGCTGCATTGGGAATCTCCCAAAAGGTTCACTTCCCTTTCAGTTCTAATGCCAGTGAATAAACTTTCCGTTTATTCACGCCAAAAGCTTTCGCGACAGTATCCGCCGCATCGCGCACTGTCATAGACTGCAGCGCCTTCTCTAGGGCCGTTTCGATGTCTTCGGCAGAGCTTTCATCACCCTGACCACGATCCACCAGAACAACGATTTCGCCTTTAACCCCGGTTTCCGCAAAGGAGGCTGCCAGTTCTACCAACGTGCCCCGGCGAACCTCTTCGAATTTCTTGGTTAGCTCGCGGCAAACGACGGCATCGCGTGTTGCTCCGAGAACATCTGCGGCGTCTTCCAGCATTTGCACCAGCCGTTTGGGGCTTTCATAAAAGACTAAAGTGCCAGGCACATCTTTCACCGCCTCAAAACCATTGCGACGCGCTGACTTGGCGCTGGGCAGAAAGCCAACAAAGAAAAACGCATCTGTCGGCAGACCAGCAATTGAGAGCGCCGTCACAATCGCCGATGGGCCCGGCGCTGACGTTACAAGATGGCCTGCTTCAGAAACGGCCTTTGCCAAGTGGTATCCGGGATCAGCGATCAGGGGCGTACCGGCCTCAGAGGCATAGGCTACCGATTTCCCATCTTCGAGATACTGAAGAAGGCGGTTCCTCACATTTTCCCCAGAGTGATCGTGATAGGCGATGACCTGCCGATCTTTCAGAGGCACGCCATGAATTTCCAAAAGGCGGCGTAAAGATCGGGTATCCTCGGCAGCGATCACATCTGCGCTGGCCAAAATGTCCAGTGCTCTCAATGTGATATCGCGCGCGGTGCCAATCGGTGTTGCGACGAAGTATAGCCCCGCCTTCAATGGCACAAATTGATGATTCAACGCTGGACCCCCTGAGTGTGGCGTTTATTATCCGCAGCAACCGCGGCGCGGTGTGTGTTGCGCTGCCACTTTGGCCTTAGTCTGAGGATCGTGTACATGTTTGCTGCTTTTAAACCCCGTCGTCGTTTTCTGAAAGGGATTCTCTTTGCCGGGGCAACTGCCTTGGTTGCAGCCTGTGAACCGATCAGCGTTGGCGGCGGTCCTTCCATCAATACATCCAAACCTGTGCCGGTCGCTTTGCTGGTTCCAAAGTCTTCGCAGTCTTCAGGTGATGCGGTGCTTTCACAGAGCCTTGAAAACGCGGCGCGTTTGGCGATGACGGATCTGAACGGCGTTGAGATTGATCTGCGTGTCTATGACACCGCAGGAGATGCCGCCGTTGCGCAAGCAGCTGCTTTGAAAGCTGTCGGCGAAGGGGCAAAGATTATTCTTGGGCCGGTGCGCAGTGGTCCTTCCAATGCAGTTGGTGTCGCCTTAGCTGGGAAAGGTGTGAATGTTCTCTCATTCTCTAACAACACCTCCATCGCTGGTGGAAATGTCTTTGTGCTGGGGCCAACATATGAAAACTCCGCAAGACGCCTTGCCAGTTTTGCATCCCGCAACGGCAAATCAAACATCCTGACGGTTCATGCTCAAAACGTGGACGGAGAAGCGGGTCGGAATGCAATTGCAAGCGCGCTTGCATCAAGCGGAGCGGGTAATGCGGGCTCTGTCGCTTATGAATTCTCTCAACAGGGTGTGGTGAACGCGGTTTCTGATATTCGCAATACGGCCCGCAGCTCTGGAGCGGATGCGATCTTCCTGGCTGCAAATACCTCTGGCGCCTTGCCCCTGTTTTCTCAGCTCCTGCCAGAAGCAGGCGTTGATCCAGCGCAGGTTCAGTACATCGGTCTGACCCGGTGGGATATTCCCGCGCAGACGCTGGATCTGCCAGGTGTTCAAGGCGGATGGTTTGCCATGCCTGACCCTGCGCTGAGCGGCCAATTCCGCGACCGCTATTCATTGGCCTATGGCACAAGCCCGCACCCGATTGGCGGCTTGGCCTACGACGGGATCGCCGCGATTGGCGCGTTGGTTTCTCAAGGAAAGTCTGACGCTCTGACGACCTCAGCCCTAACGCAGGGTGCCGGTTTCAGAGGTGTCAACGGCGCCTTCCGCCTGCGCGCGGATGGCACGAACGAACGCGGACTGGCAGTTGCCACGATCCGTGAAAAACAGGTTGTTATCATTGACCCAGCACCAAGAAGTTTTGGCGGCCCAGGCAGCTAACCCTGCCGCCATCCTCCCGGCACCACCGGAAAATCTCATTTGCGACGCCGACCTGATCGTAGACCGCGCCCAACTGGGCGCGGCATTGATCGAAGTGTGTATGGAAAACTCCAATGCGCGGGAGATAAGATCAGCCGTTGTCGCACTTCTGCGAGACAAACAAAAGGCAGGGCGCGAGGCAATTCAGGCCGCATTTGAAAACGATCCGTTTTCTGCACGCCCGATGACCCGTGCTTACACATGGCTGACCGATTGTCTTGTAAATTCAGCCCATTACGTGGCGACACAAGCGCTCCATCCCCTTTCCAATCCGACAGAAGGTGAGCGCATCGCGCTTTTCGCCGTTGGCGGGTATGGCCGTGGCGAGATGGCCCCTCAGTCAGATGTCGATCTGCTGTTTCTGACGCCCTACAAAATCACTGGCTGGGCGGAAAGCGTCATCGAGTCCATGCTCTATATTCTTTGGGATTTGCGCCTGAAGGTGGGGCATAGTTCGCGCACCGTGCGTGATTGTGTGCGCCTTGGTGGAGAGGATTTCACCATACGCACGGCCCTTCTGGAACAACGCTTCCTTGCAGGGCATGCGCCTCTATCCAATGAACTTTCAGAACGGCTGGAAAAGGACCTGTTCAAAGGATCCGAGCGAGAGTTTGTGGATGCGAAGCTTCTCGAACGTGACGAGCGGCACAAAAAGCAAGGCCAGCGTTATGTGGTTGAGCCGAACGTGAAAGAGGGCAAGGGCGGGCTGCGTGATCTTCAGTCGTTGTTCTGGATCGCGAAATACGTTTACCACGTGGATGACACACATGATCTGGTTGGGCTCGGGCTATTTCGGCAGGACGAATTTGAACTGTTTGAACGCGCAGAGAACTTCCTTTGGGCCACGCGAGCGCATCTGCATCTGATCAATAAGCGCCCGATGGAAAACTTAAGTTTTGACATGCAGGTGATGGTCGCAGAGCGCATGGGCTATACCGACAAAGGTGGCCGCCGCGCCGTTGAGCACTTTATGCAGGACTATTTCCGGCATGCGACCTCGGTTGGGGATCTGACTCGGATTCTGCTGACGAAATTGGAAGACAGCCACACTAAGTCGGCGCCGCTTCTGGAACGCATATTCAGACGTCGCCCTAGCAAGGTCAAAGCGGGATATACCGTCAATAACAACCGCATTTCGATTGCAAACGATGACGAGTTTCTAAGCGATAATCTCAATATCCTTCGCATGTTCGAAGAGGCTCTAAGGACGGGTCTTCTGATCCACCCGGACGCCATGCGCTTGCTACAAGCCAACCTGCATTTGATTGACGAAGAGATGCAGAGCGATCCAAAGGCTGCTCGCATTTTCCTGGATACACTGCTGAAACACGGCAATCCCGAACGCGCCTTGCGGCGGATGAACGAATTGGGTGTTCTCGCGGCCTATATTCCAGAGTTTGAACCCATCGTCGCGATGATGCAGTTCAATATGTATCACTCTTACACGGTGGATGAGCATACGATTCAGGTGATCTCGACTTTCACACAGATTGAACGCGAAGACCTGATCGAAGAACTGCCGCTGAGTTCTGAGATCTTGAAGCGCGGGATCAATCGCAAAGTCCTTATGGTCGCGATGCTGCTGCACGATATCGGCAAGGGCCGGGACATTGACCACTCTATTCTTGGCGCTCAAATTTCCCGCAAAGTCGCACCACGGTTGGGGCTAACAAAAGAAGAATGCAAAACCGTTGAATGGCTGGTGCGGTATCACCTCTTGATGTCTGACGTCGCACAGAAGCGTGACTTGTCTGATCCAAGGACCATTCGCGACTTTGCGAAAGCCGTGAAATCGGTGAAAAACCTTGATTTGCTGACTGTGTTGACCGTCTGTGATATTCGTGGCGTTGGCCCGGACGTGTGGAATAACTGGAAAGCGACCCTGATCCGCAACCTCTATGCCCAAACGCTTGCCGCTCTGGAAGACGGAGCAGAAGCCTTGAATAGCAAGCAGCGCGGCAATGAAGCACGCAAGTCTTTGCGCACAAGATTGACGGATTGGGATAGCAAACTCATCAAAGCAGAATGCGCACGGCATTATGAACCTTACTGGCAAGGTCTTCCGGCGGAAGCGCATGTCGCCTTTGCCAAGCTGCTGCAAAATCTGGATGGCGGAGAAGTCCACATAGATCTGCAACCGGATGAAGATCGCGATGCGACGCGGGTTCTCTTCGCTTTGGAAGATCACCCAGGCATCTTCTCTCGACTTGCCGGCGCTCTGGCGCTTGTGGGGGCAAACGTGGTGGATGCGCGGACCTACACGTCCAAGGATGGCTATGCGACAGCAGCCTTCTGGATTCAGGATGCAGATGGCAGCCCCTATGAAGCCAGCCGACTGAACCGCCTGTCCCAGATGATCCGCAAGACCTTGATGGGTGAGGTTGTCACCTCTGAAGCCATGAAGTCACGCGATGTCATCAAGAAACGCGAACGTGCCTTCCGCGTGCCGACAACCATCACCTTCGACAATGAAGGGTCCGAGATTTACACGATTATCGAGGTCGATACCCGCGATCGTCCAGGCCTGCTTTTTGACCTCACCCGCACACTTGCGAACAGCAATGTCTATATCGCGTCTGCGGTGATCGCGACCTATGGCGAACAGGTCGTCGATACCTTCTACGTGAAAGATATGTTTGGACTGAAGTTCTACGCGGAGAGCAAACAGAAAACGCTAGAAGCCCGCCTGAAAGATGCCATCGTCAAGGGCGCTGAAAGGGCCAGCGCGTGAAGCCAATCCGCCTGATACGCAGCTTCCTAACAGTTGGGTTTTGGACGCTCGCGAGCCGAATTCTCGGCTTCGCGCGTGAAATCATGATTCTCTCGCTGATTGGTCCAGGCGCTGCGCTCGACGCTTTTGTGGCTGCATTCAGACTGCCAAACATGTTTCGTCGTTTCTTTGCCGAAGGCGCGTTTAATGCAGCTTTCGTACCCATGTTTTCAAAAAAGTATGAAGCTGGGGATGATCCGCAGGCCTTCGCTCAGGATGCTTTGAATGGATTGTCCTTATCCGTCCTGATCCTGATTGCCGTCGCGATGATCTTCATGCCCGGTTTTGTCTGGCTGACGGCAGAGGGTTTTTATGGCGACCCGCGGTTTGACGTAACCGTTGGCTACGGGCGGATTGTCTTCCCTTACATTCTTTTCATGTCACTTGCCGCTCTGTTTTCCGGGGTTCTGAATGCAACGGGGCGATTTGCAGCAGCAGCAGCAGCCCCCGTTCTTTTGAACATCTTTGCGGTGGCTGCGATGACATTCGGCTATGTTCTGGGCGGAGAAGTGGTCACTTGGCTGCTATGGGCGATCCCTGTCGCTGGCATTGCGCAGCTGGCTCTTGTTTGGGTCGCCGCGGAAAGGGCCGGTGTCACGCTCAGGATAGGAAGACCACGCTGGACGCCCGACATGTCCCATATGGTCAGAGTCGCGGTACCCGCGGCGCTTGCTTCCGGAGTGATGCAGATCAACCTTGTGGTGGGCCAGCTCGTGGCCTCCCGAACCGAAAGCGCCGTTAGTTGGCTCTTTGCCGCCGATCGGCTTTACCAACTGCCTTTAGGAGTGGTTGGGATCGCCGTTGGGATCGTATTGCTTCCAGAACTCTCTCGCCGCTTAAAGGCAGGTGATGACGCAGGTGCACGCGATGCCTATTCGCGAGCCGGCGAGTTCGCCCTCGCGCTCACCATTCCATGTGCCGTTGCTTTTCTTGCCATCCCATTGGCGCTGGTTTCTGTGATGTATGAACGCGGAGCGACCACCGCTGAAGATAGCCAAGCCATCGCCTGGGCGGTTGCGATTTATGGCCTTGGATTGCCTGCCTTCGTCCTGCAGAAACTGCTTCAGCCTTTGTATTTCGCACGTGAAGACACGAAAAGTCCGTTTCGCTTTGCGGTCTATTCTATGATCATCAACGCCGGTCTAGCCTTTGGATTGCACCCTGTTATCGGCTGGCTTGCCCCGGCTGTAGCTACAACTGTCGCCGGCTGGGCAATGGTGGCCATGCTAGCCCTTGGAGCGCGTGAGTTCGGTGAAGTTGCGCGTTTTGATCACCGCTTCCGTGCAAGTGCTCCCCGGATTATTGTGGCCGCCATACTGATGGGGGCTGCACTGCTAAGCGTTCAATGGCTCCTGAGTGATGTGCTCATCACCGCAGGATGGCGCTATCTCGCCCTGCTCGCGCTGATTTCAGCGGGCGCAGTTGTCTATTTCGCAATCGGACAGATAATCGGCGCGTTTAACTTGCGCAGCCTTCTTAAAGGTGGTCGTTAAATCTTAGTCGTGGCGGATCATGGCGCGGATGCGCGCCCAACCGCCCGGTACTAAGAAAAATGACATCCCAAAGCCAGTTGCAAACCCAGTAAGATCAGCAATCCAATCTCCGTTGCCGCCAAAAAGTGCGCCAAACAGCAGCTGAATACCCAGCAGCATCGCAATCAGAGAAAAAGCGCGCATCTGGTTTTCCCCGCCGACTTTCAGACGAATCCAGATCAGAAAAGTGAAAGCGCCAATAAAGCCGTAAGCGCCCGGATAAGATCCAATCAGGGTGACCGGGTCAGGCCATACTGCGGTGTAGACTACCGCTCCGAGCGCACCTGAGGCGAAAAACACCAAAAGTACGGCGATGGGGTGGAAAACCTCGCCCACCATCTTACCCAGTGCCAAAACGATCACCGCGCCAAAGAGCGCGTGCGTGAAACTTCCATGCAGGAAAAGATAGCTAAATATCCGAATGATGTGTTCGCTGGGCCAATTCCCATTCTGCCACATCCACGCAAAAATATCGGGTGAATAGGCAAACTTCTGAACAGCCTGCAGCCTCCACGCAATTGCCTCAGGGCCACCAACCAGCCCGGTGCTTCCTGCATAAAACACGATCTCTACGCCGATGATCACTATCGCCAGCGCCGCAATTACGGGTGGAAGCGCATTAAATGGGCTTGAATTATTCGGGTCAGACATGTGCGCTCCTTGACGGCATTCGGTGCCATGGGTAAGCCAAGCGCGCAACAAATTCCAGACGGAGTATCTGATATGAGTGAGGCGGTCCAAACGTCTTCTGCTTTCACCCCGCGTGTTTTCTCGGGCATCCAGCCTTCAGGTGGCCTGACACTCGGCAATTATCTTGGCGCGATGAAGCGCTTTGTGGACACTCAGAACACCGGAGTGCAATCGATCTACTGCATGGTGGATCAGCACGCGATCACCGTCTGGCAAGACCCGGAAAACCTGCGCCGCGCCACTCGCGAACTTTGCGCGGGTTACATCGCGTCGGGTCTCGATCCTGAGAAATCCATTCTGTTCAACCAATCCCAGGTGCCTGAACACGCGCAGCTGGGTTGGATTTTCAACTGCGTCGCCCGCATGGGCTGGATGCAGCGTATGACCCAGTGGAAAGACAAAGCGGGTAAGAACTCGCAGAACGCTTCTTTGGGTCTCTTCGCTTACCCCGCCCTGATGGCAGCTGACATTTTGATCTACCACGCGACACATGTGCCGGTTGGAGAAGATCAGAAACAGCACGTTGAACTCACACGCGACATCGCGACTAAGTTCAACCACGACTACAAGGTCGATTTCTTCCCGATCCCAGAACCGGTGATTGAGGGCACGGCGACCCGGGTGATGTCTTTGCGTGATGGCACCAAAAAGATGTCAAAGTCAGACCCGTCTGATGCCTCTCGCATCAACCTGACCGACAATGCAGACACGATCGCTAAGAAGATCCGCAAGGCGAAAACCGATCCTGAAGGCCTGCCTTCTGAAGCCAAAGGTCTGGAAGAGCGTGCCGAAGCGCGCAACCTTGTGAACATCTACGCTGCCCTAGCTGAAAATTCAGTTGATGCAGTTCTGGCAGATGTTGGCGGCAAGCAGTTCTCGGAGTTCAAACCGATGCTGGCCGAGTTGGCGGTTGAGAAGCTGTCTCCGATCTCAAACGAAATGGCGCGTTTGATGGAAGATTCTGCCGAGATCGACAAAATCTTGGCGCGCGGTGCTGAACGTGCGCGCGAGATCGCGTCTCCGATCTTGAAAGAGACCTATAAGATCGTGGGCATGGTTGGCTCATAAACATTCACGACAAGAGAAATCAGAAGCCGGGCACACTGCCCGGCTTTTTTTTTGCACCCTAGGCTGGGGCACTGCTTCGTTTCAGCCCTTTTGGTTTTGTGAACATCACGAAGTTTCCCATCACGATCAGAGCCACGCCAATGAAGGCAGTTCCGGTCCATTCGTAGCCCTCAAAGAGGGTCGACAAGAGCAATGCGATCAGCGGAAAGACGACGGTCGCATATCCGGCCTTTGCAGACCCGACATTTTGTACCAACAGCAAATAGGTGGTGAACCCAACAACCGATCCGATGACGGAGAGATAAACCAGCGCACCCAAATAGGTCGCTCCTGTTGGGATAATGATGGATGTGCCGCTCCCCCAAATGAGTGCGAGCAAGACGACAGACCCGATGCCCATACCCCAGGCATTTGCGGTGATCGGTGTCACGCCCACCGAAGTATTCTTGCGCGAAACCATGTTGCCCAGTGAAAACAGCATGGTGCCACCGCAAGCCCAGGCGACACCACGCAGGCTGTTCATATCGAAACGTGCAAAGAGGTCGTTCCAGAAAAGTAACAACAGTCCCGAAACACCGATAAACCCTGCAGAGATCACACGAGGCGATATGCGCTCTTTGTAAATCAGCCGCGCATTCACGGCGTTAAATATGGAAGCCAAGGAAAACACCACCGAGACCAACCCGGACGGGATTAGCCCTGTCGCGTTGTAAAAGCAGATGAAGTTGAAACTAAAAAGGCACAATGCCTGCAAGACAACAAAGCGCCAGACGTTTGGCAGTTTCAATCGGCCGAGCAGCACCAGCCCGACGATCATGACAATGGCCGCTAAAGCAAAGCGGTAAAAGATCGAGACGAGCACCGGCACATCGCCCAATTGAAAGGCGATGGCGATCCAGCTGGTGCCCCAGATCAAAACGGTGGCGGTAAAAAGTAAGAAAACAGTCATAGGCGCGATAAAGCTCTGAATTGAAGCGATGTATTGCACGATCTTGCGCAAAACGTCTTTGCCGCGCTTTCACCACCTACGCGATGGGACTATGTTCGCGTCATGAAACACTCGGTTTTTGATTTCCTTGATCAGTCCCCTGAGGCCGTAACCCATGCTCACCTTGAGCTTGGCGACGGTTGCGGTGTGACCATTTGGGAAAACAACAACGATCGCATTCGCTATGAAGCTCCTGCGAATAATACCTTCAGCCTTTATCTGAAAGGCGGCACCGGCACCTATCGAACTGACGCTGGTCGCGCGTCGGGCTACCCAGGTGCCGTCTGCATTATGCCAGAGGGCTGCGATTCCGAGTGGGAGATCAATAAGCCCTTCCGCTTTGTACATCTCTATCTGTCTAATGAACGGTTGTGCAGCGGCTTCGTGCGCACGCACGATTGCGACGTGCGTCGGATGCAAATTGACGAGGCGACATTTGCTGAAAATCAGCGCATGGCTGCTCCGCTCCTGCAGCTTGCCCAGGCGGCTTATCGGGATGATCGGCTTCAGGCCGAAACAGCCATCGCGGAATTCTTCGGTGCCTTGGACCCCAAATCCACATCGATGAGCGCGGGCTTAAGTCCTCATGTTTTAAGGCGTATTGATGAATGGATCGAAGCCCACTTGCATGAAGCCATTTCATTGGAAGACATGGCGGATCAGGCAGAGCTTTCCAGCTTTCATTTCCATCGCATGTTCCGCTTGTCGCGTGGGCTGGCCCCGCATGCATGGGTCACCGAGCGCCGAACCCAGCGCGCTTGCGCGTTGCTGCAAACCGATCTGCCGATTGCGCAGATCGCGGCAACTTGTGGGTTTTCGCATCAAAGCCATATGAACCGGGTCTTCAAACGTGCTCTGGGAACCACCCCTGCGCAATATCGCCTCCTCCATCGCGCAGGTTCATAAAACCGCAATGTTAATGTTGCGAATCCGTTTCAATTGCCTGCTATCAAATTGACACCGACAAGCTATCTGCGCGGTTACCCCCAAAGCGCGCGCGCCATTTCATGGGCTTACGCCCAACTACATTTTAAAAGCGCCGCCCCGGAGCTTTGGCTCTGGGGCAATTTCTTGATGGACAGTGTCGAACTGCCACGCCCCAATCGCACTTTAATCCCATTGCCCTCTCCCCATCCTTCGGCCATGATGCCGCCAAGGAGGCGTTTTCATGCGTAAATTTCTAGTCGTGCTGGATGACAGCCGGGAATGTTTGAACGCGATGCGTTTTGCAGCGATGCGAGCGAGGAAGACCAACGGGGGCGTGGAAATCCTGTCGATTATCCCGCCTGAGGAATTCCAGCATTGGATCGGTGTAGGCGATATTATGCGCCAAGAAGCACGCGAAAGAATTGAAGCTCACTACGAAGTCTTTGCCAAATGGATGAGGGATCGTCAGGGCATTGACCCTGAGCTTGTGATCCGTGAAGGCGAACTAGTGACTGAAATCTTGGCACAGGTGAGTGCTGACCCAGATGTAGGTGTTCTCGTGCTGGGTGCCGGAACTGACAAGGGCGGCCCTGGCCCATTGGTAACTCAGCTAGCTCGTGCCTCAGGCACCCTGCCGATCCCAATCACTGTTGTTCCGGGCGATCTTTCCAAAGAACGTCTCGAAGCCATCACCTAAAGCAATAGGCCGGGTACTTAATCCGGCCTTTTAGAATCATTCCAAACCTTGACAGCGCTTGATCTGCCCCGCATATCAAAGGGCAGATACGAAAGGCATGGCTATGTTTATTCAAACCGAATCCACCCCTAACCCAGCAACCCTGAAGTTCCTTCCGGGCCAGACAGTGCTGGAAACCGGTACCGCGGATTTTCCATCTCAGGAAGCAGCGGCCAATTCTCCATTGGCGCAGCGCGTTTTTGGTGTGGCGGGTGTGACAGGTGTCTTCTTTGGCCATGACTTTGTCACAGTAACCAAAGCTGATGACGTTGAATGGGATCACCTGAAACCCTCCATCCTCGGTGTGATCATGGAGCATTTCCAGTCTGGTCAGCCTGTATTGGGTGCTGAGGCCGTTGCGCCTTCTGGCCATGCAGAACATGATGGTGAAGACGGTGAAATCGTCAACCAGATCAAAGAGTTGCTTGACACACGTGTTCGCCCCGCTGTGGCTCAAGACGGTGGTGATATCACCTTCCATGGCTTTGAACGCGGCGTTGTTTACTTGCACATGCAAGGTGCCTGCGCGGGCTGCCCATCTTCGACAGTGACGTTGAAAATGGGCATCGAGAACCTGCTGCGCCACTATATCCCTGAAGTGACAGAGGTGCGCCCAGTTGGCTTCTGATCCTCTGATCCTTGGATTTGATACATCGGCCGCGCATTGCGCGGCCGCTTTGCTCTGTGGAGACCGTCTTTTGGGTTCCGTTGCCCAAGAGATGACGCGCGGCCAAGCCGAAGAGCTTATGCCCATTCTTGAGGCCCTTCTGAAAGAACATGATCTCTCCTGGAAAGATCTCAACGTCATTGGCGTCGGAATCGGGCCGGGCAATTTCACAGGCATTCGCATTTCAGTCTCTGCCGCGCGCGGGTTGGCACTGGCACTTGGAATTCCCACGATCGGAGTATCGACATTTGAGGCGAGCCTTCATGGCATCAGCGGCCCAACAGTGGCTTCAGTTCCCGCGCCACGAAATCAGCAGTATATTCTTGAACCACAAAAAGAGGCGGTTTTGCATCAGGGTGTTTTCGAAACCACCCTTCCAGTTGTGATCCCACCCGCTGCTGACGAACTCGCGACAAATATTGCCTATGTGGCCCGTGAGAGAATGCATCACGAAACGGCCCGACCTGCTCCGCTTTACATTCGAGCTGCAGATGCCGCGCCATCGCGCGATATCCCACCACAAATTCTATGACTCCGAGCGGCTTCGCCAGAATATACGAGCGCGCGTTTCCCGAATCTCGCCCCTGGTCGGCTGCTGAGTTTGAGGACATCCTAAGTTCAAAGCACAGTTTTTATGTGGGTGACTCGCGCGGCTTTGCCGTTGGGCGTGTGATCGCCGGAGAATCCGAGCTGATCACCTTAGCCGTCGAGCCGAAATTTCAAGGGCAAGGATTTGGGCGTAGATTGCTGAAACTCTATCAAGCAGAAGCATTAAAATTAGGCGCAGAAAGCTACTTCTTAGAGGTGGCCAGCGACAATAAAACTGCGATTAATTTATATATTTCAGATGGGTACAGCGTATCATCCTCGCGTCCAAACTACTAAAAACGCGATGACGGCCGTACCGTTGACGCGATTATAATGATCAAAGAAGCGGCAACTCAAAGCTGAGCCAGCGCTATTCTGGGCCATTTGGTCAAAAAACCGGTTGACCCTCCCACCCCTTACCGGCCAATTTTGGATATTGATCTGATAGATCTTAAAATTCCAAGGTCCGGCGAGAGTGACAGACTGGACCATTCCAAACTGTGGGAGATACATTCATGACCCTTATGCAGAAATTCCTCGGCGCTGCGGCGACCGTTGCTCTGACTGCAGGCGTCGCTGCTGCTGATCCAGCCGTCATTTTTGACCTGGGTGGTAAATTCGACAAATCCTTTAACGAAGCTGGCTACAACGGCGCAGAGCGTTGGGCAGAGGAAACTGGCGGCAAATATCTGGACATCGAACTTCAGTCCGAAGCTCAGCGTGAGCAAGCGCTGCGTCGCTTTGCTGAAGCAGGTGCAAACCCAATCGTAACCATGGGTTTCGCGATGACACCAACCATCGAACAGGTTGCTCCTGAGTACCCAGAAACCAAATTCGTGAACATCGATGGCTGGGCGAACCTGCCAAACGTTCAAACCATCTCTTTTGCTGAGCACGAAGGTTCTTACCTGGCAGGCGTTATGGCGGCGAAAGCGTCTAAGTCTGGCACCGTTGGCTTCATCGGCGGCATGGATATCCCTCTGATCCGCAAATTTGCATGTGGCTACGCACAAGGCGTTAAGTCTGTGAACCCAGACGCAACCATCATCGCGAACATGACAGGTACAACTCCTGCGGCATGGAACGACCCGGTAAAGGGCTCTGAGCTGACCAAAGCGCAGATCTCTCAAGGCGCTGACGTTGTTTACGCAGCGGCGGGCGGTACCGGTGTTGGCGTTCTGCAAACAGCAGCTGACGAAGGCATCCTGTCCATCGGCGTTGACAGCAACCAGAACCACCTGCATCCAGGTAAAGTTCTGACATCCATGCTGAAGCGCGTGGACGTTGCGGTTTATAACGCGCTGAAAGACGGCGAAGGCCTCGCAACCGGCTTCCAGAACCTCGATCTGGCAAGCAATGGTGTTGGCGTCGCGTTTGACGACAACAACGCGTCTCTTGTGAGCGCCGAAATGACCGAAGCGGTCGATATGGCGACAAAGGCGATCGTTTCAGGTGAGATCACTGTAGAAAACTACGCCGCAGCAGAATCCTGCTCGGTTCTGGAATTCTAATCCTCACATGACGGATACTATTGATACGGGGCGGCCAGAAATGGCCGCCCCTACCGCTGGCACTCCTTTGGCGCTTGAGCTGAAGGGCATTTCCAAAGCTTTTGGGCCTGTACAGGCCAACAAAGACATTTCGATCTCGGTCCGTCCAGGCACGATCCACGGTATTATCGGGGAAAACGGTGCCGGAAAATCGACTTTGATGTCGATCCTCTATGGATTCTACAAAGCCGATTCAGGCGAGATCTATATTCGGGGTCAGAAAACCAGCATCCCCGACAGCCAAGCCGCGATTTCAGCTGGCATTGGCATGGTCTTCCAGCACTTTAAGCTGGTCGAGAATTTCACAGTTCTTGAGAACATCATCCTTGGTGCCGAAGACGGTGCGTTGTTGCGCCCCTCGCTTGCAAAGGCGCGAAAAGAACTGAAACAACTCGCTGAAGAATACGAGCTGAACGTCGATCCAGATGCGATGATCGAAGATCTCAGCGTAGGTCACCAGCAAAGGGTTGAGATCCTGAAGGCGCTCTATCGCCAAGCGGATATCCTCATTCTGGACGAACCAACTGGCGTTCTAACACCAGCCGAAGCAGACCAACTGTTCCGAATTCTGGATCGCCTGCGGGCTGAAGGTAAAACCATCATTCTGATCACGCACAAACTGCGCGAAATCATGGAATACACTGACACGGTGAGCGTAATGCGCCGAGGTCAGATGACCGCGACCGTCAAAACCTCTGATACCTCGCCCGAAGGATTGGCAGAGCTGATGGTGGGTCGCAAGGTTCTCTTACAGGTCGACAAAACGCCCGCAGAGCCGGGTGAGGAAATCCTGAAAATCCAAAACCTGCGAGTTGTGGATGAAAGCGGTGTTGAGCGTGTCAAAGGCATAGACCTGACTGTCCGTGCAGGTGAAATCGTCGGTATTGCGGGCGTTGCCGGTAACGGTCAATCCGAACTGCTTGAGGTTCTGGGCGGCTTCCAAGACGCAACGGGCTCTGTACAAGTCAACGGCCAGGAACTGCCGCTATCGGGCCAGGGGGCCGACGGCCAAGCGCGCCGTGCGGCAGGTATCGCGCATGTTCCAGAGGACCGTCAAAAAGAAGGTCTGATCATGGAGTTCTCCGCCTGGGAGAACTCTGTCTTCGGTTATCACCACGAGCCCGAATACCAAAACGGCATCCTGATGGATAACAAAGGCATCCTCGCAAAGGCTGCCGACCAGATGGAGCGCTTTGACGTCCGTCCTCCGCATCCGCATTTGGCGGCCAAGAACTTCTCTGGAGGTAACCAGCAGAAAATCGTTGTGGCCCGCGAAATCGAACGCAATCCGGATGTCCTACTGATCGGCCAGCCGACCCGAGGTGTGGACATTGGCGCGATCGAATTCATCCACCAGCAAATCGTGAACCTGCGCGATCAGGGCAAAGCGATCCTTCTGGTCAGTGTTGAACTGGAAGAAGTCCTGTCTCTGGCAGATCGTGTGGCCGTGATGTTTGACGGTCAGATCATGGGCGAACGAGCAGCTGCTGATACCGATGAGAAAGAACTGGGCCTTCTGATGGCCGGTGTCTCTGGCAAAGATGAGGAGACAGTCTAATGGGTAAAATGCCACTTTGGGCCGACGCCATTCTCGTGCCTTTAATCAGCCTGCTTCTGGCAGCTTTCTTCAGCGCAATTGTTATCTTGGGCATCGGTGAGAACCCGGTTGAAGCATTCAACCTTATGGTCGACGGGGCGCTGAAACGCTCCGCAGGCTGGGGCTATACGCTTTATTACACCACAAATTATATCTTCACTGGCCTTGCTGTTGCCGTCGCCTTTCATGCCCGGCTCTTTAACATTGGCGGTGAAGGTCAGGCCATGATTGGTGGCGTGGGTGTTGCGCTTGTTTGCCTCTATATTCCTTGGCCGCATTGGACTCTTGCGATTATCGGCGCTTCTACAGCCGCAGCGCTCTTTGGTGCAGCATGGGCCTTTATTCCAGCTTACTTGCAGGCCAAGCGCGGTAGCCACATCGTGATCACCACGATCATGTTCAACTATATTGCCTTTTCGGTGCTTGGGTACCTGCTGGTTGAAGTCCTGCGCCCAACGGGCCAGATGGACCCGGCCTCCGCGAGCTTCCCGGAAGCGACGCACCTGCCGAACTTCCACGAAATGTTCGCCCCAGAAGGCTCCCGCATGTTCCGGGGCGCACCGGCAAACGTGACCTTCTTCCTGTCTCTGTTGGCCTGTGTTTTTGTCTGGGTACTGATCTGGAAAACACGTCTGGGTTATGACATCCGCAGCTTTGGTTTCTCTGAAACGGCTGCGAAATATGCCGGTACGTCTCCAGTTCGTATCACTGTGATCGCGATGCTGATCTCCGGCGCCCTGGCAGGCATGATGTCTGTAAACACTACATTGGGTGAAAGCGAACGCCTGATCCTGAACTCCACCGAAGGTGCGGGTTTTGTCGGGATCGCCGTAGCTCTCATGGGACGCAACCACCCAATTGGTATTCTGATGGCAGCGCTCTTGTTTGGCTTCCTTGCTCAAGGTGGCGCGGAACTGGCGCTTTGGACTGACATCCCGCGTGAGCTGATCGTTGTGATCCAGGCCTTGGTGATCCTCTTCACAGGGGCGCTGGATAATATGGTGCGTATGCCGCTTGAACGTCTGTTCCTAAGCTTCAGCCGGAAGGAGAACGCATAATGGATTTCCTGACACTCCTTCAGGTTCTGGACAGTTCTGTTCGTCTGGCTGTGCCTTTGCTCTTGGCCTGCCTTGCTGGTCTCTACTCTGAACGCGCAGGTATCTTTGACATCGGCCTAGAAGGCAAAATGCTGGCGGCAGCCTTTGCAGCAGGCGCATTTGCGGCGGTCAGCGGCTCTGTCTGGGTCGGCCTTATTGCTGGTATTGGCGCCTCTATGATCCTATCGCTGCTACACGGTGTTGCGTCGATTACGTTCCGGGGCAATCAATTGATCTCTGGTGTGGCAATCAACATGTTGGCAGCCGGGATGACCGTCTTGATCGCACAGGATTGGTTCCAACAAGGTGGACGTACACCGTCTTTGTTGACCGAAGGCCGTATGAGCCCGATCAACTTGCCGTTCGCTGACATGTTTGAAAGCATCCCTCTCTTTGGTCCCACCTACAGCGAGTTGATCTCTGGTCACAGCTTGATCGTCTATGTGGCTTTTGCCTTTGTGCCTCTCACGTGGTGGATTCTGTATCGCACAAGGTTTGGTCTTCGCCTGCGGGCCGTAGGTGAGAACCCCGCGTCTGTAGACACAGCCGGTGTCTCTGTGATCCGCCTGCGTTTCACCGCTGTGCTAATCTGTGGCGCACTCTGTGGCGTAGCGGGCGCTTATCTGGCGACCGGTCTGCAAGCGGGCTTTATCAAGGACATGACAGCAGGTCGTGGCTTTATCGCGCTTGCGGCTTTGATCTTTGCGAAGTGGCGTCCCTGGTATGCGCTTTGGGCCTGCCTGCTCTTTGGCCTGCTACAAGCCCTCGCCGTGCGATTCCAAAGCATTGAGATCGGCGGCGTGGTGATTCCCGTACAGCTCATGGAAGCTCTCCCATTCATCCTTACCGTTGTGATTTTGGCCGGTTTTGTGGGCAGAGCGATCCCTCCACGGGCTGGCGGCGAGCCTTATGTGAAAGAACGGTAAGTCCAGTTCAAAAAAACTATGCAACCGGGCCGTCAAAATGACGCAGCCCGGTTGTGTTTTTTAAAAAGCAGGCGCTATGTGGCGCCATGCAAATCTATCTCCCGATCGCAGAAGTTTCTGTAAACGCTTTCCTCCTTCTCGGACTGGGCGGCCTTGTGGGCGTTCTCTCCGGCATGTTTGGGGTTGGCGGCGGATTCCTCATGACCCCGCTCTTGTTCTTTATTGGCATTCCACCGGCTGTGGCCGTGGCAACAGAAGCCAATCAAATCGTCGCTTCTTCTTTCTCTGGCGTGCTTGCGCACTTCAAAAGGCGAACGGTGGACTTGAGGATGGGGACGGTCTTGCTGATCGGTGGTCTCACCGGTGCGGCACTGGGCGTGTTCATCTTCAACTACTTAAAATCGCTCGGCCAAGTCGATCTGTTGGTTAAGCTTTGCTACGTGGTCTTCCTAGGCATCATCGGCAGTTTGATGTTTGTTGAAAGCCTGAACGCGATCCGCAAATCACGCAAACAAACTGGTCCGATCAAGCGCAAGAAACACACTTGGGTGCATGGTCTTCCGTTCAAAATGCGGTTCCGTGTTTCCGGACTTTATATCTCTGTGATCCCTCCCCTGCTCGTCGGTGTCTTTGTCGGCATCCTCTCAGCCATCATGGGTGTTGGCGGTGGCTTCATCATGGTGCCTGCGATGATCTATCTGCTGGGCATGCCAACCAAAGTTGTTGTCGGCACCTCGCTTTTTCAGATCATCTTTGTGACGGCTTTCACGACACTGTTGCACGCCACAACAAACCACACTGTGGACATGGCATTGGCCGTTCTGCTGCTCGTGGGTGGCGTGATTGGAGCACAGTTCGGTGCAGTCATCGGTGCAAAACTGAAGGCCGAACAGCTACGAATTTTGCTGGCCATGATGGTGATCGCGGTCTGCCTGAAACTGGCGTTGGATTTGCTGATCATGCCAAGCGAGCTCTACTCGCTCGGTGCCGCGGGAGGTCACTAAGATGTTGCGTTCTATCCTTATCGCACTTTGCTTTATGCTCCCATTGTCAGCGCAGGCTGAAGAAGAAGTCGTCCTTGGCCTCAGTCAAAATCGCGTCGCAATTACCGCGAATTTCGATGGCTCTGAAATCCTTGTCTTCGGCGCAGTCAAACGTGAGGCCGCCATCCCGGATGGAGATCCACTTGAAGTCGTTGTCACGGTTTCTGGCCCTTCTGAACCAATCACAGTACGCCGGAAAGAAAAACGGTTCGGTATTTGGGTGAACACGGATAGCGTAACCATAGATGCGGCGCCTAGCTTCTATGCAGTTGCATCAAGCGGCCCGCTGCAAGATATCCTTGCGAAGCATGAAGACATTTTGCATCGCGTCTCAATCGAAAATGCTATCGACTCGATTGCCGCGCGCTTCCGGCAACCAGAGGCCCCTCGATTTGCCGAAGCTATCGCCCGCATTCGCACAGACAACGGACTCTATTCTGTGCATGAAGGTGCCGTGCAAGTAGAAGAACAAACCTTGTTCCGAACGTCCATTGCCATGCCTGCAAACCTAACGGAAGGCGACTACAGCACGCGGGTTTTTCTAACGCGTGGAGGCCTGGTTATTTCAGAATACGAGACCACGATTGACGTTCGCAAGGTTGGGTTGGAGCGTTTTCTCTTTAACCTGTCGCGCCAGCAGCCCCTGGTTTACGGCCTTCTGTCATTGGCCATTGCAATCATCGCAGGCTGGGGCGCATCGGCCTTCTTCAGATTTGTGCGTCAGGGCGCGTAATACGCGCCCTGCCCTTTACCCACGGCCGATATAGGGCATCTTGGTTGCCATGACGGTCATGAACTGAACATTGGCCTCTGCAGGCAACTCCGCCATATGTAGAACAAGGCGCGCCGCATCGTTCACATCCATCATTGGCATGAGCTTCGCGTTTGGGTCTTCTGCCAAGGCACGGGCATTGAGATCATCCACCATTTCCGTTCGCGCATTGCCAATATCGATCTGCCCACAGGCGATATCGTGCTCTCTACCATCCAAAGAGATACTACGCGTCATCCCAGTGATTGCGTGTTTGCTGGTTGTGTAACACACCGATTCCGCACGGGGGCTGTGAGCTGAGAGGGAGCCGTTGTTGATGATGCGCCCCCCCTTGGGATGTTGATCCCGCATCTGGCGAAACGCCAATTGCGCCGCAATGAACATGCCCCGAACGTTCACGTTAAGCACATTGTCAAAGTCATCCAGATCAACTTCATCAATGCTCGCACTTGGCCCAAAGCTCCCGGCATTGTTGAACAGAGCATCCAGACGTCCTGTCAAATCAAGGAACTTGTCAAAGGCCGCCTGCATCCCAACTGCGTCAGTCACATCAACAGGCAACGGAATGGCCGCTTTGTTCTTGGCCGCAATGTCAGCCAGACGATCTCCGCGGCGGGCGATCAGTCCAACTTTCCAGCCTTGCTCAAGAAAAGCCTCTGCCGTCGCGCGCCCAATGCCTGAACTCGCGCCGGTGACGATGATGCTCTTCATGTTTGTTCCTCCAAGGTCAGGGGCGCTGGCGCGACCCTCAAGTCTTCTGTCTGCAGTGGCCCCGTCGGTTTCGCCAAACGGTTGCGCACCACCCAATAAAGGCGCTCTTGCGCGCGAGTGATCGCCACATAAGCCAGACGTTTCCACAAAGGCTGGCCGGCTTCAACCCGCCCCATGCGCGCGGCCACAAACAGGTCGGGTGCAAAGACCTGCACATTCTCCCACTGGCTGCCCTGTGCCTTATGAATAGTCACAGCCGCCCCGTGCAGAAAGGCCGCGCCCATCCTCGCAGCATAAGGAATGAACGGTTCTTCTTCGTCAGGCTTTTCGATTTTCACAATCGAGGCCGCTGAAACCTGAGGGTCTTCTGCGCCCATCACATGCAGGCGAGAGAAACCAGGTTTTCGTCCCGGTCCCAGATAGATTACCTGAGCCCCCTTGATGAGCCCTCGGGCTTCAAGATCAAGGCGCTTCTTGCGGTGTTTCATCGGCAACTCGATACCGTCGCAGATCAGCGGCTCCCCCTCAAGAAGATCATCCTCTGGCGCGCCATGGACATGACGAAATGCGTTGATCAATCGAATGCGGGTATTATTGCGCCAGACCAAAACCGGTGAACGCGCCATCAGATCCACTTCGACCCGCTGTGACCAGACGACACGGTCATCGTTTCGAGCCTTTTCTTCAATCATGCGCTCGAAATCTTCAAACCCCATTTGCGGGTCGGCCAAAGCATGGGCCAAATCAAGGATCGGGTTGTCAGCATCCTGACGGTGTATGCGGCTGAGTGAGAATTTTGACTGTTCTGGAAGCTTGTCAAAAACCATCGACCCCGATTGGTTTACCGGTGCCAGCTGGGCTGGATCGCCAAACACAACAAGCGTTGAAAAAATCTCTTTCAAATCATCAAATTGACGATCATCCAACATAGAGCCTTCATCGACAAACCCGATATCAAGGGGCTCATCCCGTCGTTTCCATCCCGTAATGAAATCCGATCCACGCAGCCCCGCCGCAGCTAAAGCCCCTGGGATGGATTTATGTAGCTGATAGAAGGCATGAGCGCGGTCCAGCGCCTCTTCTGTCAATCCTTCGATCTCCGGCTTCTCGCCGTTCTCAGCAAGCCATTCCGCGATCTTTTCGTATTCCGGGTCATAGACGGGGCTGTAGAGAATACGGTGGATCGTCGTCGCAGGTACACCACGCATGCGAAGAACGCTGGCAGCTTTGTTCGTCGGTGCCAAAATTGCCAGAGTTCGGCGATCCAGCGCTTTCTTGCTTTCGTAGTCGCCAGAAACAATCGAAACGCCTGCTTCCTTCAGGGCATTCACCAGTTCGGCAAGCAAAAGCGTCTTACCAGATCCGGCCTTCCCCATCACTGCTGCCACCGCAGATGCGCTGCTTTTCGGAGGCATCAGCAGGCTGTCGTCCAGATCGACACCAGCCCCTTTCAGGATGGCGGAAATCTGGTCAAAGGCATCCGCCTGATCGTGGGAAAGGGTCACTGCCCCCTTGGGCACGGGCTTCGTCATGAGCGGACCCTACAGGCGGCAAGATCAAAGTGCCAGCACTGGTTGCCCCAATCCTCTAATGAGGTCGATGACTTCCGTTCTCTGCCGCGAGACACTCGGCCTCCTGCTCTTCTTTGGCCGCAATTTCAATGGCGGCAATGAGCTTTAGCTCCGCAAGCTCCGTGGCCAAAGTTTGCATGTTATTGGCTGAAGAAAACGTTTCCAGATCTGCTATCACGTCGATCATCCAGTCATATTTCATCTCTGCACTCAAACCTTTCGGTATATGGCGGACTGGGTTTAATCAGGGCGCACACGACAACAAGGCGGCGTTTGGAGGCAGGTCTCCGAACATCAGCCATGCCGCTGTGAATAGCAGCGAAACGGTTTCTCAAACGTAAACCGCCAGCGGGCCGAAGCGCGCTGGCGGTCATAAATTTCAAGCTTTCGCGCCGAATTTAACCGGCGTCGAGAACCTCTTGCAGAGTGCGCAGACCGGTCTTCGGAGCCTGAACCAGAACAGACATGTTCCCTGGTTTGTGCTCGTTGCGGTACATTTTCATGTGCGCCTCTGGGATTTCGTCCCAAGTGAATGTCTCAGACAGGAACGGCTCAATGCGACGCTCGATCATCATCTGGTTCGCTGCGGCTGCTTGCTTGAGGTGCGCGAAGTGTGAACCCTGCAGGCGCTTCTGGTGCATCCATGTATAACGAACGTCGAAGGTCAGGTTGTAGCCGGTGGTACCCGCGCAGATCACAACCATGCCGCCTTTCTTACAAACCAGGTTGGACACTGGGAATGTGGTCTCACCTGGGTGTTCGAAGACGATGTCTACGTTGTTGCCTTTACCAGTGATGTCCCAGATCGCCTTGCCGAAACGGCGCGCTTCCTTGAACCACTCATTGTACTCCGGTGTGTTCACGGTTGGCAGCTGACCCCAGCAAGTGAAGTCCTTGCGGTTGATCACGCCTTTCGCGCCCAGAGACATAACGAAGTCACGTTTGCTTTCGTCAGAAATCACACCAATCGCGTTTGCACCGGCTGCTTTGATCAGCTGGATCGCGTAGGTGCCCAGACCACCGGATGCGCCCCAAACCAGAACGTTCATGCCCGGCTTCAGCTCATGTGGAGGGTGGCCAAAGAGCATGCGGTATGCGGTCGCCAGAGTCAGGGTGTAGCATGCGCTTTCTTCCCAAGTCTGGTGTGTTGGACGACGCAGCAGCTGCTGTGCCTGTACGTTGGTGAATTGAGCAAAGGAACCGTCTGGTGTCTCATAGCCCCAGATGCGCTGGCTATTGGAATACATTGGGTCGCCGCCGTTGCATTCCTCATCGTCACCATCGTCCTGGTTACAGTGGATGACAACTTCGTCGCCCACTTTCCAGTTCTTAACTTTCTCACCAACGGCCCAAACGATACCGGACGCATCGGAACCCGCGATGTGGTAATCCGCGCCGTGGCCGTCAAATGGAGAGATCGGTTTGCCAAGGCCCGCCCAAACGCCGTTGTAGTTCACACCTGCAGACATAACGAGAACCAGAACTTCGTGCGCGTCCAGCTTTGGAACGTCAACCACTTCTACCTTGAAGGACTCGTCAGGTGTACCGTGACGTTCACGACGGATTGTCCAAGCATACATCTGCTTTGGGACATAACCCATCGGAGGGATTTCCCCCAGTTCATAGAGATCTTTTTCCGGTGCGTCGTACTGAAGAACGCTGTTTTCAGAATCCAGAGCCATTTTCGCCTCCTGGTTAAAAGTTTCGCCGCGACGCAGAATCGCGTTTCTGAGGTAGAGATAGATTCTTGCGCGAAACATTGCAATACTTTCCACTCCACTTCGGTAATTTTATAACCCAGCAACCGCAGAAACGTGGCGTCACATCTAAAAATCCAACCCAGCATCAAATTATATTTATTATTTGCAATGCCTTAGCAAGATTTCACGCGAATTGAGCGATTGAAATTGATCGCATTTTACACGAAGAACTTCACGAATTTCTGCTTATATTGTAGATTTTTCGCTCATTTCTTGCGTTTTTGCCGCGCTGCGGCGAATTGACAAGTGCGAAAAATTCCGCGTAATTACACAGCAACGAAATATTATTGCCGAGCCACCGAAAGAGGACCGCCAATGTCGCAAGTGCAGAAAGACCGCCCCTGGCTGATCCGGACCTATGCGGGTCACTCCACCGCTAAGGCCTCCAACGCTTTGTATCGCGCGAACCTTGCGAAGGGTCAGACGGGTCTTTCCGTGGCTTTCGATCTACCCACTCAAACCGGCTACGACAGTGACCACGTTTTGGCACGTGGTGAGGTTGGTAAAGTGGGTGTACCTGTATGCCACTTGGGTGACATGCGGACGCTGTTTGACGAGATCCCGCTCGAGCAAATGAATACCTCGATGACAATCAACGCCACCGCGCCTTGGTTGCTGTCGCTTTATATCGCTGTCGCCGAGGAGCAAGGCGCGGATGTCACCAAACTGCAAGGCACGGTACAAAACGACCTAATCAAAGAATACCTGAGCCGCGGCACATATGTGTGCCCGCCAAAACCAAGCCTGAAGATGATCGGCGATGTGGCAGAATACTGCTACACGAATGTTCCAAAATGGAACCCGATGAACGTCTGTTCCTATCACCTGCAAGAAGCAGGCGCGACGCCGGAACAGGAACTCTCTTTTGCTCTTGCGACGGCCATCGCTGTTCTTGATGAGTTAAAGCCACGTGTACCAGCAGAGGATTTCCCTGCCCTTTGCGGTCGGATTTCCTTTTTTGTGAACGCGGGCATCCGCTTCGTCACCGAGATGTGCAAAATGCGTGCCTTTGTGGAGCTGTGGGATGAAATCCTGCAGGAACGCTACGGCGTAGAGAACCCAAAGTTCCGTCGTTTCCGCTATGGCGTTCAGGTGAACTCCCTGGGCCTGACCGAGCAACAGCCTGAAAACAACGTGTATCGCATCCTGATCGAGATGCTGGCCGTGACCCTGTCTAAACGTGCGCGCGCCCGTGCGGTGCAGTTGCCAGCATGGAACGAAGCGCTTGGCCTTCCGCGTCCATGGGATCAGCAATGGTCCATGCGGATGCAACAGATCATGGCCTATGAAACGGACCTGCTGGAGTACGATGATCTCTTTGACAACAACCCAGCAGTCGACCGCAAAGTGGCAGAACTCAAAGAAGGTGCGCGCCATGAGTTGGCGAACTTGGAATCCATGGACGGAGCGATCGGCGCCATCGACTATATGAAAGGCCGCTTGGTTGAATCCAACGCCGACCGCCTGAACCGCATTGAGGCGGGTGAAGTCGTCGTGGTTGGCGTAAACAAGTGGCAACAAGGCGAGGTCTCCCCGCTGATGACCGGCGATGGCGGCATCATGGTGGTGGATCCCGCTGTAGAACAAGAACAGGTGTCGCGCCTGAAAGAATGGCGCGCGTCTCGTGATGCCGCAGCTGTCGAGGCAGCTCTTGCAGAGCTGCGCGAAGCAGCCGCCACCGGTGCCAATGTCATGCCAGCCTCGATCAAAGCAGCCAAAGCGGGTGTCACCACCGGTGAATGGGCTGCGCAAATGCGTCAGGTCCATGGCGAATACCGTGGCCCAACCGGCGTTTCTGGCAGCCAGTCGAACAAGACCGAGGGTCTGGATGATCTACGTAACGCGGTGGATATGGTCAGCGACAAGCTGGGACGCCGTCTGAAGTTCGTGATCGGCAAGCCGGGTCTGGATGGACACTCCAACGGTGCCGAACAAATCGCCTTCCGTGCCCGCGACTGCGGCATGGACATCACCTATGATGGCATCCGCCTAACGCCCGAAGAGATCGTGAAAACCGCGCTGGAAGAAGAGGCCCACGTGGTTGGTCTTTCCATCCTATCAGGCTCTCATATCCCACTCGTGGAAGAGCTGGTGCAGCGGATGAAAGACGCGGGCCTTTCTGAGACACCTGTTATCGTCGGCGGCATTATCCCAGACGATGACGCAGAGCGTTTGTTGGCGATGGGCGTTTCCCGCGTTTACACGCCAAAAGACTTTGAGCTGAACACCATCATGCATGACATTGTGGTGCTAGCAGACCCCGCTCCGATCGCGGCTGAATAAGCAGATTTGCCAAAATCCATCCTCCCTGCCAGAATTGGGCCGGGAGGATGTCTTATGTCAGTATCAGTGGATGCCCGTGTCACGGGCCGCGTTCAAGGTGTCGCCTATCGCCATTGGGCCAAATCGCGCGCGGATGCACTTGGGCTGAACGGCTGGGTGCGTAATGATGTGTCAGGCGCCGTAATTGCCCATCTTGAGGGCGAGAAAAAGCTGGTTCATCAAATGGTTGAGGAAATGTGGTCGGGCCCCGGAGCCGCTTCAGTTCGTGACGTGCAATATCGCACCAATAGCAAAGGCCTTGCGGCAGACACACCACTCAGCCGCTTTGAAATACGCTACTGATCACCATCATACCAAGTGACCAATTCGTCATAGGTGTAGCTCTCTCGAATATCTGCATCAGGTTCAGGTTCATACCCCTCTGCCTGGATCAGACAGCCTGCGCCACAAACCAGTGAAATCGTCATATCCTCGGTATCGATATACCAAAGGCGCCCACCCGGCGTGGCAACATATCCGTCAATCCCTTCCGCCTCATCGCTTTCAATATCGTCAACACTTGGCACCTCATAGCCATCATGGCCCTCATATCCGCCATGTGTGTGGTATGAGGCGATGATCACTTCAATATTGCGTGGATCACGCGGCGTGCAGCTGGATTTCCGGCCTTTACGCGCTTTGGAAGCGACCAGCTCTCCGTCGTCATCGAACCCGATGTATCCGCAATACTCGCGATTTCTGGCCAATGAGCCCGGTTGGATTTCCTGAAACACCTTCTTGATCAGCGCAATTTCGTCTTTTGGCCCAGCAAAAACAGGGGCTGCCGCAAAAACAAGACCAGAGCAAATCAGATTGCGGAGATGCTTGCGCATGACTACTTTCCCTCATCAAATACACTGCGAAATAAGCACAGGGGTTACACCATGACAATTCATATCGGCGCACAGCCCGGCGACATTGCGGAAACAGTTCTCCTTCCTGGTGACCCGTACCGTGCCAAATGGGCCGCAGAGACTTTTCTTGAGGATGTGAAATGCATCAACGAAGTTCGCGGTATGCTGGGCTTCACCGGCACGTGGAAAGGCAACCGTGTGACCATACATGGGTCTGGCATGGGCATGCCAAGCCTATCCATCTACGTGAATGAGCTGATCAAAGACTATGGCGCAAAGACACTGATCCGCATCGGCTCCTGTGGTGGCATGCAAAAAAAGGTGAATGTGCGCGATGTCTTGTTGGCGATGACAGCCACATCCGTCTCTACCCCTTCACGTGGTATCTTCAAAGAAATCAACTTCGCTCCTTGTGCGGACTATGACCTTCTGCGCGCGGCCGCGGATGCTGCCGCTGCGAAGGGCACGCCAACGCATGTAGGGGGCATATACTCCAGTGATGTCTTCTATGACGAGCGCCCAGACCTTAATGAACAAATGACGCGCCACGGCATCCTTGGGGTCGAAATGGAAGCGGCTGAGCTTTATAATCTTGCAGCCCGCTACGACTGCCGCGCATTGGCCGTACTAACGGTCTCAGACCACCTCATCACCGGTGAGGCGCTTCCCAGTGATCAACGCGAGAAATCCTTCGGTGACATGGTCGAAATCGCACTCGAAGCGGCTTTTAGCTAAAGCTTCTTACAGACCCTAGGCGGCTTTCCATCGGCGGAAAAATCCTCTGCCCCGCAGGCCATGCATTTGTAAAACGTCTCACCATCTCTGTTGAAGCTACGGTCCATACGCCAGCGGCACCCACGAGTTTTGCGATTGCTCATCACGGCGATGAGGACAAAGGCCAGGACCAAACCGATCACTATATGCATGGCACACCTGTCAAACAAAAAGGGACGGTTAACCGCCCCTTTTCTTTTTGGTAAAATACCTCGGGGGTGATCGAAAGCATCGCTTTCGATCTTGAGGGCAGCGCCCCCTTCACGGTCGTTAAACCGCGCGTTCCACCATCATCTTTTTGATATGCGCGATGGCTTTCGCCGGGTTCAAACCCTTCGGGCAGGTTTTTGCGCAGTTCATGATGGTGTGGCAGCGGTAAAGCTTAAACGGATCTTCCAAAGCATCCAGACGCTCACCGGTCGCCTCATCGCGGCTGTCAATCAGCCAGCGGTAAGCGTGCAGCAGCGCCGCTGGGCCGAGGTAACGATCACCATTCCACCAATAGCTTGGGCATGAAGTGGAGCAAGAGGCGCACATCACACACTCATAAAGACCATCAAGCTTCTTGCGGTCTTCGATGGATTGCTTCCATTCTTTCGCTGGACGGTTTGTCTTGGTTTCCAGCCACGGCATGATCGATGCGTGCTGCGCGTAGAAGTGCGTAAGGTCTGGGATCAAATCTTTCACAACTTCCATATGCGGAAGTGGATAGATCTTCACGGTGCCTTTGACTTCATCGATGCCATAGATACAGGCCAAAGTGTTGATCCCGTCGATGTTCATCGCACAGGAGCCACAAATACCTTCGCGGCAGGAGCGGCGGAATGTCAGCGTTGGATCAATCTCGTTTTTGATCTTGATCAGCGCGTCCAGGATCATCGGGCCGCAGTTGTCCATATCGACGAAATAGGTGTCGACAGATGGGTTTTTGCCGTCATCGGGGTTCCAGCGGTAAATCTGGAACTTCCGCAGATTTTTCGCGCCGGCTGGTTTTGGCCAGGTTTTCCCGGTTGTGATACGCGAGTTCTTTGGGAGCGCAAATTCGACCATTGCGTCTTCTCCTTACTTGCCTGGCGCGCAAATCGCGCGCGGGGTGGATTCTGCACGGGCTGGGCCTGCGCGTTGAGTGGAACGCAAATGGGTCATGAATCCCCCACCTGCACGATATAGGGAAACTGCGCCTGTTCAACGTAGTTCGCCAAAAGTTCGGCGTCCTTAGGCATCAATTTCTGCATGAGTTTCACGAGGCCAGCATCTTGGCTGGCCGCGAGGAGAACGATTTGAAAAGAGGCATCATTGGCCATTTCAAGCCAGCGGCTCTGCGCTGTGAGGTCTTCTGCGCGGACCGCGTCCTTCTGAAAAGATGACCCACCACCGTAGGGTTGCACAATACCCAGCGTGTTGTCTTTGCACGGCAACCCAAGCGCTTGCAGCACCTTCTCGCGATAGACCGGACGTGCCATCCAGCGATCATAGTTCACCGGCACCAGACCCAGAGGTTTGGCCTGGGTGATCAGCTCCAGCATGTCGCGATATTTATCCAAGGCCACCATCATGATGCGCAGACACACAAGGGTGTCGAGCTCGTCATTTGCCTGAATTTTCCGCAGCAAAGATGCCGCCCAGTTCATGAAGTCCCGATAGAATAAAACTTCATGGGTGACATCAGAGTCTGCCAGATCCGGTGTCAGACCCGCAGCCATATCGTCTGGATCGGGTGAGAAGTCTTCATAAGACACAATCACCAAAGCACCGTCGCCCGCGACTTTGGTCACTGGACCAATCGGCTCACCTTTGGTGATGCTTGCGCGCTTGCCATTCAGTTCAATGGAGCGCCAAGTCCGCCGCGCAGGGCGCCCAACGGAACAGTTGTTCAGAAACACCGATCCGTTTTCAGCATTGCGCAGAAGCCAGTTGATGATGGCGTGGTTACCGGAACGGCGCATCCCATAGGTCCGCAGGATCACACCCGGCTGAAAGCCGAGCGCGTCTGCAAGGGATTTTTGCGCCGCTTCTGCCATCACTGTTTAGAAGGTCCGTGCCTTTGGCGCGATCTTCTTCAGCTCGATGCCGCCATCTTCCTCTTTGGTCAGAGGGTCCAGCACAACGTTACGATAGCTCAGTTCCACCTTGTTACCATCAATGCGGCTGATGGTGTGAACGCGCCAGTTTTCGTCATCACGATCAGGGAAGTCCTCATGGGCGTGCGCACCACGAGATTCCTGACGTGCTTCAGCACCGTGGATTGTGCCCAAGGCGTTTGGCATCAGGTTGGTCAGCTCCAATGTCTCCATCAGATCAGAGTTCCAAACCAGCGACGTATCGGTGACTTTCAGGTCGTCCATTTTCGCCGCGATGTCGGTCATCTTCTCGACGCCCTCTTTCATGGTTTTGGCTGTCCGGAAGACCGCCGCGTCAGCCTGCATCGCTTTCTGCATTTCCAGACGCAGATCAGCGGTTGGAATGCCACCTTTCGCGTAGCGCAGGTTGTCAAAGCGCTCGAATGCCGCATCCACAGACGCTTGGTTCAGCTTTGGATTTGGCGCGTCAGCGTCGACAACTTTACCTGCACGGATCGCAGAGGCGCGACCGAAGACCACGAGGTCGATCAGAGAGTTGGAGCCCAGACGGTTTGCACCGTGAACAGAGGCACAACCCGCTTCACCCACGGCCATCAGACCCGGAACAACGGCGTTCTGGTCTTCTTCAGTTGGATTCAGCACTTCGCCCCAATAGTTGGTTGGAATGCCGCCCATGTTGTAGTGCACGGTCGGGATAACCGGGATCGGCTCCTTGGTCACGTCTACACCTGCGAAGATTTTCGCAGATTCAGAAATGCCAGGTAAACGCTCCGCCAGTGCTTCTGGTGGCAGGTGGTTCAGGTTCAGGAAGATGTGATCCCCATCCGCACCCACACCACGGCCTTCGCGGATTTCCATGGTCATAGAACGGGAAACATAGTCACGAGGGGCTAGATCTTTATAGGTCGGTGCGTAACGCTCCATAAAGCGCTCGCCTTCGGAGTTGGTCAGGTAACCACCTTCACCGCGCGCACCCTCTGTGATCAGGCAGCCAGATCCGTAGATGCCGGTTGGGTGGAACTGCACGAACTCCAAGTCCTGCATTGGCAGACCCGCACGGGCCACCATGCCACCACCGTCACCCGTACAGGTGTGCGCAGAGGTTGCGGAGAAGTAAGCACGGCCATAACCGCCAGTCGCCAGAACAACCATCTTGGCATTGAAGACGTGCATGGTGCCGTCATCGAGCTTCCAGCAGACAACACCCTGACATTGGCCATCCTCGGACATGATCAGGTCGATCGCGAAATATTCTACAAAGAATTCCGCGTTGTTTTTCAGGGACTGACCGTAAAGCGTGTGCAGGATCGCGTGACCAGTCCGGTCAGCGGCCGCACAGGTACGCTGTACTGGAGGACCTTCACCATACTCAGTGGTGTGACCACCGAATGGGCGCTGGTAGATTTTACCTTCTTCCGTACGGGAGAAAGGCACACCGTAGTGCTCAAGCTCGTAAACCGCCTTTGGCGCTTCGCGGGCGAGGTATTCCATCGCATCGGTATCGCCTAGCCAGTCAGAACCCTTCACGGTGTCATACATGTGCCATTCCCAGCTGTCCGGGCCCATATTGGACAAGGACGCCGCGATACCGCCTTGCGCGGCAACGGTGTGGGAACGGGTTGGGAAAACTTTGGTTACGCAGGCAGTGCGCAGGCCTTGCTCTGCCATGCCCAGCGTTGCGCGCAGACCAGCACCGCCAGCACCAACAACCACCACGTCGTATTCGTGGGTTTCGTATTCATATGCGTTTGTCATTGTTCTTATTCCTTGGCGCTCGAATTACAGAGCGATCTTTGCAAGGGCGAAAAGACCCGCTGCAATCACCGCGTAAGAGAATGCCTCTGCTGCAATCAGCGTCAGCTTCTGAGCAATCCCGTGCATGTAGTCTTCGATGGCCGCTTGTGCTTCGCGCATCAGGTGGAGCATCAGAACCACCAAGCTCAGGCCGGTGAAGATGGCTGGGAATGGGCGGCTGAAATACTCGGTGACTTCGTCGTGGCTTTCACCAAGACCACCACCAATCATCAGAATGAATACCGGAACGATGAAAACCAGCGCGATCGAGCTTGCGATCATCTGCCAATGGTGATGTGTGCCTTCGCGGCCAGAACCTGCACCCTGTGCGCGTTTGCGGTCAGTCAAAAATGCCATTCTGAAATCTCCTTAAACCACAATCGCTGTCAGCACGGCGAGAACAGTTGCCCCGATGAACATCGCAGCACCCAGCTTTTCACTGATCTCAACTTCCAGGCAGTAGCCGAAGTCCCAAATCACGTGACGAAGACGGCCCAGCATGTGGTAGTAGAGCGCCCAGGCGGCTCCGAACATCACAAGGTTGCCAATCCAACTCGTCAGAAGACCATCCACAGCCGCGAACGCCGCTTCGGAGGATGCTGCTGAAATAAGCCATGCAACGACCAGCACTGCGAGGAAAAACGATGCAATCCCTGTGACACGGACCATGATTGAAGACATGGAGGTCATTTGCGGACGGTAGATCGTTAGGTGGGGCGAAAGCGGTCGATTACCGCGGTTCACGTCTGCCATTCTGAGTCCTTTCCGGTTCCTTGCGTTTCTTACTACAGAATTTTCGCTCTCTGTCACCTTTCAGAACCCCAAAAACCTGTGATTTTTTGGTAGATTCGACGGTTTGCGCAAACAAGTCGCACCATTGTGATCACACGATCAAGCTCTGTGATCACAAATCAGCCCCCATCATATTAAATGAGCGGGAAAATACCATTTGCGTCAATACATCGTCAGTTTCAGAACTGACCAAAATCTCAAAGGGTTCCGGTGCTGAACTTTATTTGACTCTAAATTCGCTTGAATAGTATCGATCCGGCGGGACCGACTAAACCTCTCCGATCAGAGAGGCATCAGCGCCCAATAGTCGAGATCAAGCAGCACCTCTGGCAGGTATTTACCATCCTCGCCTTTCAATTCGAAGGGCGCGCCGCCTTTAGTGGCCACCAACCGCAGACGGATCGCCCCTACGCCCGGAGCATTGGTCTCTGCCTTGTCCAAAACTTCAGTCCAAGCCCGGACCGTATTGCCAGACAGACATGGGTTCGCATGGGCGCCACCGTTCAAGCCAACAATCATCTGTGCATTTGCCAAACCATTGAAAGACAGGGTACGCGCCATAGAGATTACGTGGCCACCGTAAATCAATCGTGTGCCATCTGGACGAGCAGTGTTGTCAAAGTGAACCTTGGCTGTGTTTTGCCAAAGACGCGTGGCGATCATGTGCTCGGCTTCTTCAATCGTCACACCATCGACGTGATCGATGGTTTCGCCAACCTCATAGTCTCCCCAGCGATGCGCTTCGCCCGCCAGTTCAAAATCGTAGTTGGTGAAATCCAGCCCCTCTGGAATGACCAACTGATCCGCAGGGATAACTTTGTTCAGCTCAGGGATAACAGTTTCTGGCGCCGGAGCATCCAGATCGCGTTTGCGAACCATAACCCAGCGCACGTATTCCATCACGGTTTCACCATTTTGGTTCAACCCACGAGTACGCACGTAGACCACACCGGATTTGCCGTTGGAGTTTTGCTTGACCCCGATCACCTCGGACTCAGAGCGCAGAGTGTCGCCTTCATAAACCGGCTTCAACCACCGCCCTTCGGCATAGCCAAGGTTTGCAACGGCGTTCAAAGACACATCTGGAACGGTCTTACCAAAGACCACGTGAAACGCGATAAGATCATCCAAAGGTGCCTTAGGCAGACCAGACGCGCGCGCGAATTCATCAGAAGAATAAAGCGAGTGACGCGCTGGATAAAGCGCGTGATAAAGCGCGCGCTCGCCACCAGAAACGGTACGTGGCACGGCGTGTTTGATCACATCACCGACTTTATAGTCCTCGAAAAAACGGCCCGCGTTGGTCTTAGCCATTTCAGTGTGCTCCTAGCTTGGTATCTGGGGTGTAAGTGCCTTCAACCTCTTTCACCACGGCTTGTGCGCAGCGCATGACTCCCTTTGCAGAGTCAAACGCGTAGCTTGGATCGCCATGCAGCTCCCACCCCTTATTCAGGGCCTCGGTCACTTTGTGGCAGAAGGCGGATGTATCGTCTTCAGTAAGCAATCGATAAAGTTTCATTCCATCATCCTCCGAACGGGGTTAGCCCAAAGAACGTGTGTATGTAGCCAATCACACCAACCAACAAGATCGAGATTGCGAAAAACATGGCGTCTTTTGCGACTGTGCCTTTCGGGTTTGGTTCCCAATCTCCCTCGGCACGGTTGATGACAACGATCTCCAACAGAGCCCAAAGACCAATACCGCCAAACAGAACAAGAGACGCAAGATCTCCGTTCACCAGAAGGTGCGCAATGACCCATAGTATTGTGCCAGTCAGCATCGGGTGTCGAAGCTTATAAAAAATGGCGCCCTTCTTTGGGCCTGGGCTTGTGAAATAAAGGGCAAATACCATCAAAATGTTGTTCACAGGTGTCGACCAGCCGGTGCGATCCCAGAGGTGAGTGTAGTCTGCAGCTCGGTACCCGACTACCATCAGGGCAACGGCTCCAAATATCACCAATGCGACAAGGCCTTTTCCCTTGTCGCCCATTGGCCCTCGAAGACCAGGTGCCACGCGTTTGAACAAATGCGCAGCAACCCAAAGTCCTAATCCTATGACAAGCAGCGTCATGTGTGCGATCTCCAAATCAGAATGTAAATCGCGTTAACTTTAGCCACTAAATTCCGCAATTGCATCCGCTTTTGAGATTATTTCTCGTGCGGTAATAACATGCAGATTTTCAACGATTTTTCCATCCACGACCGCGATTCCAGACCCATCGCGTTCAGCTTCTTCGAAAGCTTCGATCTGGCGACGCGCCAAATCAACTTCTTCGTCAGAAGGGGCAAACACGTCATTCGCAACCGCTACCTGAGATGGGTGGATAAGAGTTTTACCATCAAAACCCATATCACGGCCCTGCTCACATTCGGCACGCAGACCTTCGTCATCTTTGAAGGCGTTATAAACACCATCCAGAATGACCAGACCCTGTGTTTTCGCGGCAAGCAGGCATAGGCCAAGGCTTGTCATCAAAGGCAGCCGATCTGCGCGGTGACGGGTCTGTAGATCCTTCGCCAGATCATTCGTGCCCATAACCATGCCAGAGATCAGCGGTGCGCGCGCAATTTCATAAGCATTCATCATGCCACGAGGCGTTTCCATCATCGCCCAGATCGGCGTGTTTCCAGAAATCTGGCGCAGCAGGTCCAATTGACCCGCGCTTTCAACCTTTGGCAAAAGCATCGCATCACAATCCATTCGCGATACGGCTTTGGCATCCTCACCACCCCAGCGTGTAGAGAGCTCGTTGATTCGAACAATTTTCATCTTCTTGCCAAATCCACCGGCAGCAAGAGTTTCTCCGAGAAGCTTGCGAGCATTCTTTTTCTCATTGGCTGCAACCGCATCTTCGAGGTCGAAGATGATCGCATCAACGGGCAACGATTTGGCTTTCTCCATGGCGCGCTCGTTAGAAGCCGGCACATAGAGAACGGAACGGTATGGTCTTGCACGATGGTTCATCAGATTCGCTCCAGCAATATAGTTGCGTGAATTACTGGCATTTTTTGCAAAAAGAATTCAAGCGCTATTTTGCTGCGATGCAGAAAGAGACCTAACGTCACAAAAACGCAAAATTCGATGTGAAAAACGATGCGAGCGGTCGGTTAACCACATATTTCGAGTTTATCCGGCATGATTTTCATCCAGCAGAGGTCCAAGCCTTTTGCACTGCAGCAAACACGTTTGGACCCGGAAAGGTGAAACCATGAAGGGACTTCAAAACAGTTTAACACTCGCGCTCACATCCATCCTGATGACAAATACAGTGCAGGCGCAAACCCAGCGCAATTGCGCCCCAAGGGCGACCGTTGTCGAAAGATTGGCACAGGGTTACGGCGAAACGCGCCAATCGATTGGTCTGGGACGCGACAATACAATGGTTGAAGTCTTTGCCAGTCTACAAAGCGGATCTTGGACCATCACCGTCACAACGCCCACTGGCCTGACTTGCTTAATCGCTTCAGGGCAAAGCTTTGAGCCTCTGGCGGAAGCTCTGCAGGTGCCAGACAAAGACGCTTAAGTCACGGTATTTAGCCCCACCTTCACATACATTCGAAGGCAATAAGACTTTATCTTCTCAATTAGAATCGCGTGCATTTGGGCAGTTGATCTTCGCCATTTTAGGCAATTTTGTGCGGCATTATGCGCTCAATTCATGCTGCGAGCGCAAAGAAAATGCGTCACGCAAGGTTCCTTAAAGTTAGCGCTAAAATGTATACAATAGTGCACAAAAATGCAGATCGCGCCAAATTTGACGGGTTTGCGACGCTCTGTCTTAGGCCAAAGTGCTTGCGCCGAGCCCGTTTATTCCTTACCCACTGGCGCAAATTTAACCGGATCGGAGATTTCCCAATGGCACGACCCAAGATCGCCCTTATCGGCTCAGGTCAGATCGGTGGCACCCTCGCGCACCTCGCAGCAATCAAAGAACTGGGCGACGTAGTTCTGTTCGACATCGCAGATGGCGTCCCTCAGGGTAAAGCGCTGGACATCGCAGAATCCGGCCCTTCCGAAGGTTTTGACGCGGCAATGTCCGGCACAACCGACTACGCTGATATCGCTGGTGCGGACGTTGTGATCGTGACCGCAGGTGTGCCTCGTAAGCCAGGCATGTCCCGCGACGACCTGCTGGGCATCAACCTGAAAGTCATGAAATCCGTTGGTGAAGGCATCCGCGACAACGCGCCAGACGCCTTCGTGATCTGCATCACCAACCCGCTGGACGCGATGGTTTGGGCTCTGCGTGAATTCTCTGGTCTGCCACACAACAAAGTTTGCGGCATGGCAGGTGTTCTGGATAGCGCACGTTTCCGCCACTTCCTGGCAGAAGAATTCAACGTTTCCATGCGCGACGTGACTGCCTTTGTTCTCGGTGGCCACGGCGACACAATGGTGCCTTCTGTACGTTACTCCACAGTTGCAGGTATCCCCCTGCCAGATCTGGTAGAGATGGGCTGGACCACTCAAGAGAAACTGGACGGCATCGTTCAGCGCACTCGCGACGGCGGTGCGGAAATCGTTGGCCTGCTGAAAACTGGTTCTGCTTACTATGCACCAGCAACTTCTGCGATCGAAATGGCGGAAGCCTATCTGAAAGATCAGAAGCGCGTTCTGCCATGTGCAGCATATGTTGATGGTGCTCTGGGTCTGGACGGCATGTATGTTGGCGTTCCGACCGTTATCGGCGCAAATGGCGTTGAGCGTATCGTTGACATCAAGCTGAACGACGAAGAGCAGGAAATGTTCACCGCATCTGTGAATGCGGTTAAAGGTCTGGTTGAAGCTTGCAAAGGCATCGACGAGTCACTGGCGTAATTCCAGCATCTTAATAAACAAAAGGCGTGGCTTCTGAGCTGCGCTTTTTATTTGAGCCATGGACGCGGCAATTCTGACTAGAATCTTAAGCTCCGGCCCATTCGAATCGCATTTTGCAGTCTCTATATCAATTTTGTGATCACACCTTTTTTGACTGTGATCACAAATGTCACTTTTTCCCCGAAAATTCCAAAAACCGCTTAGTTCGCTCAAAATTATAAGGCTATACCTGTCTCAACTGCAGCAATATGGGACAGTTTCATGAACATCCATGAATACCAGGCGAAGGCTCTACTTCGCTCTTACGGTGCCCCGGTTTCTGAAGGACGTGTTGTTCTGAAAGCCGAGGATGCCAAAACCGCAGCGGGCGAATTGGACGGACCTCTCTGGGTTGTCAAAGCGCAAATCCACGCTGGTGGCCGCGGCAAAGGCTCTTTCAAAGAAGCAGATGCTGGTGAAAAAGGCGGTGTGCGCCTGACCAAATCTGTTGAAGAAGCAGCAGAAGAAGCCAAGAAGATGCTCGGCCGCACACTGGTGACACACCAGACTGGCCCAGCAGGTAAGCAAGTGAACCGCATCTATATCGAGGCAGGTTCCGGCATCGAAACCGAACTCTACCTTGCACTGCTGGTTGACCGTCAGACATCTCGCGTGTCTTTCGTATGCTCCACAGAAGGCGGCATGGACATCGAAGAGGTTGCGGAAGCAACGCCTGAAAAGATCCTGTCATTCTCTGTTGATCCGGCAACTGGCTTCCAGCCATACCACGGTCGTCGCATCGCATTCTCTCTGGGCCTGAAAGGCGCACAGGTTAAGCAGTGCGTTAAGTTGATGTCCCAGCTCTACAAAGCCTTCATCGAGAAGGATATGGAGATGCTGGAAATCAACCCGCTGATCGTGACCGATGGCGGTGACCTGAAAGTTCTGGACGCGAAACTGGGCTTTGACGGCAACGCGGTTTACCGTCATCCAGACGTAGCAGAGCTGCGCGATGAAACCGAAGAAGATCCAAAAGAGCTTGAGGCGTCTAAGTACGACCTGAACTACATCGCTCTGGATGGTGAAATCGGCTGCATGGTGAACGGTGCGGGTCTGGCGATGGCCACCATGGACATCATCAAACTCTATGGTGCAGAGCCAGCAAACTTCCTTGACGTGGGTGGTGGCGCGACCAAAGAGAAAGTGACCGAAGCGTTCAAGATCATCACTTCTGATCCAAACGTTAAAGGCATTCTGGTCAACATCTTCGGCGGCATCATGCGCTGCGACGTGATCGCAGAGGGCGTTGTGGCCGCTGTGAAAGAAGTTGGTCTGCAAGTGCCGCTGGTTGTGCGTCTGGAAGGCACCAATGTGGAAGCCGGCAAAGACATCATCAACAACTCCGACGTTGACGTGATCGCGGCAGACAACCTGTCCGATGGCGCTGAGAAGATCGTCAAAGCGGTGAAAGGATAAGAAAATGGCCATTCTCGTAGACGAAAATACCAAAGTTATCTGTCAAGGTCTGACAGGTTCTCAAGGTACCTTCCACTCTGAACAAGCGATCGCTTACGGCACTAAAATGGTTGGTGGCGTGACACCAGGCAAAGGTGGTCAGGAACATTTGGGCCTGCCGATCTTTAACTCTGTGCACGAAGCAAAAGCGAAAACCGAAGCAAATGCTTCTGTGATCTATGTACCTCCTCCATTTGCGGCGGATTCCATTCTGGAAGCCATCGATGCGGAAATGGAACTGATCATCTGTATCACGGAAGGCATTCCTGTGCTGGACATGATGGCCGTGAAACGCGCGCTGGAGAACTCTTCCAGCCGTCTGATCGGTCCAAACTGCCCAGGTATCATCACACCTGACGCATGTAAGATCGGCATTATGCCAGGTCACATCCACAAGCGTGGCTCTGTGGGCGTTGTATCCCGCTCCGGTACGCTGACTTATGAAGCGGTGAAGCAAACCGCTGACATCGGTCTGGGCCAGTCCACTGCTGTGGGCATCGGCGGCGACCCGATCAAAGGCACAGAGCACATCGACGTGCTGGACATGTTCCTGGATGACGACGAAACCGAATCCATCATCATGATCGGTGAAATCGGCGGTTCTGCAGAAGAAGAGGCTGCGGAATTCCTGGCGGAGCAGAAGAAAAAAGGTCGTTGGAAACCAGTTGCTGGTTTCATTGCGGGCCGTACAGCCCCTCCAGGCCGCCGTATGGGCCACGCCGGTGCAATCGTTGCAGGCGGCAAAGGCGGTGCGGAAGACAAGATCGAAGCAATGAAGTCTGCGGGCATTGTTGTGGCTGACAGCCCAGCGGGCCTCGGCGAAGCGGTCTTGAAGGCCATCGGCTAATCGTATTTGAATTGGTGGCAGGCCGTATTCTCGGCCTGTCGCTTTAAGTCCGGCAAAAAGTCGGATGTAACAATGAAACCAAAATGGCCGGGAGTCTCCTCCATGACCGACCAA
This sequence comes from Cognatishimia activa, assembly GCF_026016445.1. NCBI lineage: Bacteria > Pseudomonadati > Pseudomonadota > Alphaproteobacteria > Rhodobacterales > Paracoccaceae > Cognatishimia > Cognatishimia activa. The sequence goes on from NZ_CP096147.1 coordinate 2,256,124, forward strand.
TCCCCAAACGATATTTTCCACGCCTCCAGTTTTATGCAGGGGCATAACGCAGAGTACCTCGAACAGATGTACGCCCGTTATGCGAGTGACCCGAATGCAGTGGACGCAGCCTGGCAAGACTTTTTCAGTCAGCTGGGCGACGCAGAACTGGATGTAAAAGCAGAGGCAAGTGGCCCAAGCTGGGCACGCTCTGATTGGCCTCCTGCGCCAAACGATGACCTCACCGGTGCGTTGACAGGCGAATGGCCTGCCCCGGAAGAGGCGAAAGCGGCTGGCAAGAAGATCAAAGCCAAGGCCGAAGAAAAAGGTGTTGAGGTCTCTGACGAGGCAGTCAAACAAGCGGTGCTGGACTCGATCCGCGCCCTTATGCTGATCCGCGCCTATCGTATTCGCGGCCACCTGGTTGCCGACCTTGATCCGCTGGGCATGCGGGATCAGACGCCACATCCCGAGCTGGATCCGGCCTCTTACGGCTTTAGCGGCGCTGATATGGATCGCCCGATCTTTATCGACAACGTTCTGGGTCTGCAGATCGCAACCATGCGCCAGATCCTAGAGATCGTGAAGCGCACCTATTGCGGCACCTTTGCCTTGCAGTACATGCACATTTCCAATCCAGAAGAATCCAGCTGGTTGAAAGAACGCATTGAAGGGTTCGATAAGGAAATCACCTTCACCCGAGAGGGCCGCAAGGCGATCCTGAACAAGATGGTCGAGGCAGAAGGCTTCGAAAAGTTTCTCCACGTTAAATACATGGGGACTAAGCGCTTTGGTCTTGATGGTGGTGAATCTCTGATCCCGGCAATGGAACAGATCATCAAGCGCGGTGGCGCGCTTGGCGTGAAAGACATCGTGGTTGGCATGCCGCACCGTGGTCGCTTGAATGTTCTGGCAAACGTGATGGCGAAACCCTACCGCGCGATCTTCAACGAATTCCAAGGCGGCTCTTTCAAGCCAGAGGAAGTCGACGGTTCCGGTGACGTTAAATATCACTTGGGTGCATCGTCTGACCGCGAGTTTGATGGTAACAACGTTCACTTGTCTCTGACAGCGAACCCGTCCCACCTTGAGGCCGTTAACCCGGTTGTCCTTGGTAAAGTACGCGCCAAGCAGGACCAGCTGAGCGACGAAGAACGCACAGCTGTGATGCCAATCCTTCTGCACGGTGACGCGGCCTTTGCTGGTCAGGGTGTTGTGGCAGAATGTTTCGCGCTTTCAGGCCTGCGCGGTCACAAGACCGGCGGCACCATGCATATCGTTGTGAACAACCAGATCGGTTTCACCACAGCGCCGCACTTCTCGCGCTCTTCCCCATATCCAACCGACAACGCCTTGGTTGTGGAAGCGCCTATTTTCCACGTGAACGGCGATGACCCGGAAGCGGTTGTACACGCGGCGAAAGTGGCGACGGAGTTCCGTCAGAAGTTCCAGAAAGACGTTGTGATCGACATCTTCTGCTACCGCCGCTTTGGTCACAACGAAGGCGACGAGCCGATGTTCACCAACCCGGTGATGTACAAGAAGATCAAGGGTCACAAGACCACCTTGTCTCTGTACACAGAGCGTCTGGTCAAAGACGGTCTGATCCCGGAAGGTGAAATCGAAGACATGAAAGCCGCTTTCCAGGCGAAGATGAACGAAGAGTTCGAAGCCGGGAAAGAGTTCAAGCCAAACAAGGCTGACTGGCTGGATGGCAAGTGGTCTCACCTCGACAAGAACAACGAGGACTATCAGCGTGGCGAAACCGCCATTAAGAAAGAGACCTTTAATGAGGTCGCAAACGCGCTGACCACCGTGCCAGAGGGCTACCCTCTGCACAAAACCATCGGCCGTTTCTTGGACAACCGCCGCAAAGCTCTGACCGAGGGCGAAGGCATTGACTGGGCAACCGGTGAAGCCATGGCGTTTGGCTCATTGCTGACCGAAGGCTACCCAGTTCGCCTGGCAGGTCAGGATGCGACACGCGGCACCTTCTCGCAACGCCACTCCGGCATTGTGAACCAGGAAAGCGAAGGGCGTTACTATCCGCTGAACAACATCCGTGCAGGTCAGGCTCAGTATGAAGTCATCGACTCGGCCCTGTCCGAATATGCGGTGCTTGGCTTTGAATACGGCTACTCGCTGGCAGAACCAAACGCGCTGACGCTCTGGGAAGCGCAGTTCGGTGACTTCGCCAACGGTGCGCAGATCATGTTTGACCAGTTCATCAGCTCTGGTGAAAGCAAATGGCTGCGGATGTCTGGTTTGACTGTTCTTCTACCGCACGGCTTTGAAGGTCAGGGCCCAGAGCACTCCTCTGCACGTCTGGAACGTTTCTTGCAGATGTGTGGTGGTGACAACTGGATCGTTGCGAACTGTACAACGCCTGCAAACTACTTCCACATCCTGCGTCGTCAGCTGCACCGCAGCTTCCGTAAGCCGCTCATTCTGATGACACCGAAATCCCTGCTGCGCCACAAGCTGGCGGTCAGTAAGGCCGAAGAGTTCACAGATGGGTCCAGCTTCCACCGCGTTCTGTGGGACGATGCGCAACACGGCAACAGCGACACCAAATTGGTGGCAGATGACAAGATCAAACGCGTCGTCATGTGTTCCGGTAAGGTCTATTTCGACCTTCTGGAAGAGCGTGACGCTCGTGGCATCGATGATGTCTACCTGCTGCGGATCGAACAGTTCTACCCATTCCCTGCGATCTCTGCGGTGAAGGAACTGGAGCGCTTCAAACAGGCCGAGATGGTCTGGTGTCAGGAAGAGCCAAAGAACCAAGGTGCCTGGTCCTTCATTGAACCAAACATCGAATGGGTTCTGGGTCGCATCAAAGCAAAACACACACGTCCGATCTATGCGGGTCGCGCAGCTTCTGCGTCGCCAGCGACTGGTCTGGCGAGCCAACACAAAGCACAACAAGAAGCGCTGGTCGACGCCGCGCTGACCATTGAAGGGTAATAAGAATGACCTCTGAAGTACGTGTCCCTACTCTGGGCGAAAGCGTGACCGAAGCCACCGTTGCAACCTGGTTCAAAAAGCCGGGCGATGCGGTTGCCGTGGATGAAATGCTCTGCGAGCTGGAAACCGATAAGGTGACAGTCGAAGTGCCAGCGCCAGCGGCAGGCGTGATGGGCGAAATCGTAGCGGCGGAAGGCGACACTGTTGGTGTTGATGCTCTGCTCGCAACTATCGTCGCAGGTGAAGGCGCAGCCCCTGCATCAGCGGCAGCGGCTCCTGCAGCAGAAGCAGCGCCAGCCGCTTCCGGCGCATCTGTCGACGTCATGGTGCCAACACTTGGTGAATCCGTAACCGAAGCGACCGTCTCCACATGGTTCAAAGCCGTAGGCGACTCTGTCGCGCAGGACGAGATGCTCTGTGAGCTGGAAACCGACAAGGTCTCTGTCGAAGTCCCTGCCCCGGCAGCGGGTGTTCTCACCGAGATCATCGCAGCCGAAGGCGCAACTGTTGATGCAACGGCTAAACTGGCGGTTCTGTCCTCTGGCGGCGCAGCGGCAGCGGCTCCTGCCCCAGCTGCGGCAGCACCTGCAGCGGCGACAACCGGCAAAGACGTTGAAAACGCCCCGTCCGCCAACAAGCTGATGGCGGAAAAAGGCATCGACGCGTCTCGGGTTCAAGGCTCTGGCCGCGACGGTCGCATCATGAAAGAAGACGTGCTGAAAGCAGCAATTGCACCTGCAGCGGCGGCAGCCCCTGCCCCAGCAGCCGCACCACGCGCGCCTGTGTCAGCAGACGATGCCTCCCGCGAAGAGCGTGTGAAGATGACACGTCTGCGCCAGACTATCGCGAAACGCCTGAAGGACTCTCAGAACACTGCCGCGATGCTTACCACCTACAACGAGGTCGACATGACCGAGGTGATGGCGCTGCGCAACGAATACAAAGACCTGTTCCAGAAGAAACACGGCGTGAAGCTTGGCTTTATGTCCTTCTTCACCAAGGCCTGTGTACATGCTTTGAAAGAAGTGCCTGAAGTGAACGCAGAGATCGACGGCACAGACATCGTCTACAAGAACTTCGTGCACATGGGCATCGCCGCCGGCACACCAACTGGTCTGGTTGTGCCTGTGATCCGCGACGCAGACAGCATGTCCTTTGCTGAGATCGAAAAAGCGATCGCCGAAAAAGGTGCGCGCGCACGCGACGGCAAACTGTCTATGGCAGAAATGCAGGGCGGTTCCTTCACTATCTCTAACGGCGGTGTCTACGGTTCCCTGATGTCTTCCCCGATCCTGAACCCTCCGCAGTCCGGTATCCTCGGCATGCACAAGATTCAGGACCGTCCAATGGTTGTGAACGGTGAGATCGTGATCCGTCCGATGATGTATCTGGCCCTGTCATATGACCACCGGATCGTGGACGGCAAAGGCGCAGTGACCTTCCTTGTGCGCGTGAAAGAAGCGCTGGAAGACCCACGTCGACTGCTGATGGATCTGTAATATGAGCAAGGGTACTCAACCTAATAGGATGAGTGCCAGACTCGTCGGGAAGCAGATTGAAGAAGTTAGGCAGAATTCAGATGCCACTTTCGAAATCAGTTTCACCGACGGCGCCTCTCTATTTCTAACTTCCCTCCCAATTGATGGCGGAATTATCGAAGCGAGTCTGCTAGATGACTCTGATCTGAATCCGCCAAGAAAGTAGCCCAATAGGGCTTGACGAGCATTGAGAATAGGAACTCAAAATGTCCCAATATGACGTCATCATCATCGGCGCTGGCCCTGGCGGCTATGTATCCGCTGTGCGCTGCGCCCAGCTGGGCCTGAAAACCGCTATCGTGGAAGGCCGCGAGACCCTCGGCGGCACTTGCCTCAACGTCGGCTGTATCCCGTCCAAGGCGCTCTTGCACGCGACACACCTGCTGCACGAAGCAGAGCACAACTTCGCGGGCATGGGTCTGAAGGGCAAATCGCCTTCCGTCGACTGGAAACAGATGCTGACCTACAAAGATGAGGTCATCGGCCAGAACACCGGCGGCGTTGAGTTCCTCATGAAGAAGAACAAGATCGACTGGTTGAAAGGCTGGGCGAGCATCCCTGCGGCGGGCAAGGTCACTGTGGGCGACACCACTTATGAGACCAAGAACATCGTGATTGCCTCTGGCTCCATCCCGTCTTCTTTGCCGGGTGTCGAGGTCGACAATGACGCGGGTGTGGTTGTGGACAGCACAGGCGCTCTGGAACTGAAAAAGATTCCAAAGAAAATGACGGTGATCGGCGCGGGCGTGATTGGTCTGGAACTGGGTTCCGTCTACGCACGTCTTGGCTCTGAAGTGACTGTCGTTGAATACATGGACGCGGTGTGCCCAGGCATGGACAAAGACGTGCAGCGCACTTTCAAGCGTATCCTTGAAAAGCAGGGCCTCAAGTTCATCATGGGCGCGGCTGTGCAGGGCGTGGATGCAACCAAAACCAAAGCCAAGGTCAAATACCAGCCTAAGAAAGGCGGCGATGAGGAAGTCATCGACGCGGATGTGGTTCTGGTGGCAACAGGCCGCAAGCCATATGCCGAAGGTCTGGGTCTGGACGCGCTCGGCGTGAAGATGACCGAACGCGGTCAGATCGCTGTGGATGCACATTGGGCAACCAACGTTCCGGGTATCTATGCCATCGGTGACGTGATCGAAGGCCCGATGCTGGCGCATAAAGCCGAAGACGAAGGCATGGCAGTCGCAGACGTGATCAAAGGCAACCACGGCCACGTAAACTACGGCGTCATTCCGGGTGTTGTTTACACCACTCCTGAAGTGGCGACCGTGGGCCAAACCGAAGACGCGCTGAAAGCAGCGGGCCACAAGATCAAGGTTGGCAAGTTCTCCTTCATGGGCAATGGCCGCGCAAAGGCCGTTGGCCAAGCGGATGGCTTCGTGAAGCTCATCGCTGACAAAGAGACCGATCGTGTGCTTGGCGCAGCCATCATCGGCCCGGCAGCAGGTGACATGATCCACGAGATCTGTGTCGCTATGGAGTTCGGTGCGTCTGCTCAGGACATCGCCCTGACCTGCCACGCCCACCCGACCTACTCTGAAGCGGTCCGCGAAGCTGCGCTGGCCTGTGGTGACGGTCCCATCCACGCGTAACCACTGGTACAATCAAAACAAAAAGAAGGCGGCCTTAGGGCCGCCTTTTTAGTCTGGGTTCTCAGGGGTTACGCGGAACGGCAGTGGGTTTCTGCACAGTCGCAGCTGCCGCTCCGCAAAAGGCTGTAAAGCCTAGGCGCGCATCGGGGGGTGCGCTTAGCCAAATGTAGGGACCGCGATCGGATATTTCTCTTAACGTCGCTTCACGAATACGTGGGCAGCAAAGAAGAGCCGCAAACGCTGAAACGGCTTTATCGGTTTGGCTTTCTTGAGCGCCCCGAAATGCGCGATCTCCTTTTGATATTCCGACTGTTCACATTTCTTCTTCCTCGGCAGCGGCAGTATCGGCATCATCTGATCTCTCCTCTTCATCCTGACCTCCATCCTGCCGAAACCGAAGCTTGACAAAAATGGAACAAAATGAAGTGATCATTTCATGAATGAAACGAACCTAAATTGGGATGATCTGCGACTTTTCCTGGAAGTTGCGCGTGCAAGTGGGCTGGCTCCTGCTGCGGACCGGACAGGCAAGAGTTCTGCCACCCTTGGACGCAGGCTTCTCGCGCTTGAGACTGCGATGGGACAAGAACTGGTCCAGCGTCACGCGCGCGGATACACGCTGACAGCGCAGGGCGAGGCCCTCATGCGGCGCGCAGAAGCCATTGAAAGCCAGATCACTCAGGCGACGCAAAGTGAGGGTGCCGCGCAGCGACCCATCGTGAAACTATCGGCGGGAACTTGGATGGCCCGCTATTTGGCGATGCACATCAATCAGTTGGTGTTTCCCGACGATCAGCTGAGGCTGCGTTTTGTCTCTACGGAAGAGAAGCTGGATTTCAACCACCGTGAAGCTGTCATTGGCATTCGCAATCAGCGCCCCACAGAAGTCGCTCTGGCGGCTCAAAAAGTTGGCCGTGTGCATTTCGCGGCCTATGCCAGCGCGCCCGATCTTACGACATGGGTTGGTGTGGAAGTGGAGACCCCCTCGGCGCGCTGGGTCAGAGCTAATAAAGCGGATCGGATAAGGGTTGAAGCCAACACACCTATAATGGCGCTTGAATTGGCCAAGGCAGGCGCAGGTTGCATTGTCTTGCCGGAACGCATTGGTGAAGCGGAAGAAGGTCTAAAGCGGATCTCTGGCACAATTGAAGAGCTGAGCCATGATCAATGGCTGGTTTCACATCACGAGGATCGAAACGCTCCGCATGTACGCAAAGTCTTGAACCGGGTGCGTACCTTGCTCACGCAGTAATCACCACATGGTCTTAGCAGCCCGAGCGCCCCATTCTGCATCGTAGCGCTCACCACCCTCTGCACCATCTGTCTGCTCGGCGAGGATTTCACCAACCGTTGGCAATGTGCCACTCTCGTCTTCTCCGCTCCAGGTGCGAGCGCGCATCAAAGCGCGGGCACATTGACTGTAGACCTCATGAATCTCAATCACGATTACAGAGCGCGGCTGTTTGCCTTTGAATTCAAACTGAGCACGTAGGTCGTCATCAACGGTGACATGGGCGCGCCCGTTCACACGCACCACATTGTTGGAGCCGGGCACCAGAAACATCAGAGATATCCTCGGATCGCGCACAATGTTGCGCAGCGTGTCGATGCGATTGTTGCCATGCCAATCGGGCATCGCGAGTGTTTTGGGATCAAGCTCAGTCACCACCGGGCCATCATCTCCACGCGGGCTTCCATCGGTCCCTTCTGGGCCAACGGTACTCACCATACAAAGCCGAGAGGTCATGATCCATTTGCGATAAAGCGGGGTGAGCTGCTGCGCGACCTTTCGGATCGAGGCCACGCCGGGAGTACCGTAGTGGTTTTCTAGCTCTTCAACCGTTTTGAGGAACTGCATTCAGATTAAACCCCGCCTCTGTCATCAGAGCGTTTGAACGCTCTTCCACTTGGCTCTCAAGCTGCGTCATGAAGAGTTTTTGTTCAAGCCCTGCTGGGATCGGATCAAGGTATTCAATCACCGCATGACCTCGTTTACGCAGGATACCGCGTTTGGGCCAGAAGACCCCGACGTTGGTCGCCGCAGGGACGCAGGTTTGGCCAAGTTGTTGGTACAGAACATATGTGCCGACTTTATCAGGCCTGTCAGCGCCGGGCGCGACACGCGTACCTTGTGGGTAGATGATCAGCTGACCGGGGTGCACAGCACCACGCAGGACATCCTGAGCCATTTTTTTAATCGCCTTGCCGCGTTTGCCACGGTTCACCGGGACGCACCCGATACGCCACGCATATTGGCCAAGGATCGGCGCGAACATAAGTTCGCGCTTCATGATGAACTTACCGGATGGCAAACTGCCCATCAGCATGATGATGTCCAGAAAGCTTTGGTGTTTGGAGGCAACAATGACGTTGCCCTCCGGTGGTGTGCCACGGACTTCAGATGTAAGTCCAACCATCCAACTCAGAGTCCAACGAACCCACCAGCAATATACCTTCATGCTACGGATCGCGATGTCGCGGCTGAGCAGGGACGGAATAAAACAGATAACCCCCATCAAGAACATCATCAGATACATTTGAATGATGAACAGAAGCGAACGCACCCATTGTAAAGCCATCAGCGAAGCTCCCGGAGTGTGCGGCGTGCTGCGACGCCGGTAGAGACATAGCCAACTACAGCAGCCAATAGCGGGATCATCAGCAACCAGGCAGCACTCAGCCCTTGGAAGCCAAGCCCGGTCAGGAAGCCGCCCTGCTCCTGCGCGGCAGGCAGAATGAGGACAGCTAGGAAACCGACCGCAGAGCCAATTGCGGCACCAGCCAAAGCGCGCAGTGTGAAGCGGCGCACGAAGGCTTTGGCGATGTAGCTGTCTTGAGCACCAACAAGTCTTAGAACCGCAATGATCTTTGCGTTTGCAGCCAGCGCAGCCTGAGCCGCGAGGGTGATCATCGCCGCCGTGACGAGCGCGATCAGCCCGATCGAGAGCAGCCCCAACAATCGCAAGCGTCCCGCAGCCTGCTGAAGGGGTTTGCGCCATCTGACGTGGTCATCAAGAATGGCTCCAGGAACCTCGGCTTGTAGTCGCAGCCGAAGCCCTGCTGCGTCATATCCTTCTGCGGTTTCTTCAATTGTGATCAACTGAGGGATCGGAAGGTCCTCTACCGGCAAATCAGGGCCAAACCACGGAGCCAAAAGCGCTCGTTGGTCTTCAGAAGACATCGCCTCAGCCCGAGCAATACCTGGCGTTGTTTGAAGCACATTCAATGCGGCAGCGGTCTGAGCTGCCATTTGCTCAACTGGTGCCGAAATGCGCAGCGTCGAACTTTGCGCCAACTCCTGCCCCCAACGATGCGCCAATCGCCCTGAGGCCAAAGAAAGCGCAATCGCAAAGACCGCGAGGAAGGCCATGGCGGCTGATGCAAACAAAGTGAGGCGCGCCGTAAAACCTGTCGGCGGGACCATGCGATCTGCCTGAGCATCACCGACGATAACTGAGATGATATTTGAGAGAGCGGTCTTCATGGATCTGCCCCCGCCAATTGAACCTGACGATTTGCAATCCGCAGAACACGTGCCTGAACCTTCGTTTTCGCCGCGCGGATCAAGTTCATGTCATGGGTGGCAATCATCACGGTCTTGCCCATTTTATTGAGCTCGATCAGCAGCTGCAGCAGGCGCTGGGACATTTCCCAATCGACATTACCAGTCGGTTCATCCGCCAGAACAATATCAGGCGACATGATGACCGCCCGAGCCAGAGCCGCACGCTGACGTTCACCACCGGACAGTTCTGGCGGCAATGCCTTGGCACGTTTCTTAAGACCGACCCATGACAGGAGTTCTTTAAGATTGGCCACCTGTTCCAAATCGTTGCGATCTGAAACGGTCAGAGGCAGAGCCACATTGTCTGCAAGCGGGAGATGGTCCAGAAAGTGGCAATCCTGATGCACAACGCCAATCCGGCGGCGCGCCATAGCGTGATCATCGCGGCTCATACCGCGAATGTCTTTGCCAAAGAGCGTGGTTTGCCCAGCCGTTGGCGTCAGCTCTCCGTAACAAAGTTTGAGGAACGTGGTTTTGCCCGCACCAGATGGTCCGGTCAGGAAATAAAACCCACCCGGCTCAATCGCCAAATCAATGTCGCTTAGCAATTCCCCGCCGCCATAACTGTAGGCGACGTTGTTCAACTCAATCACAGAGGGCCTCAATCACAATTTGCCCTGTTGTGCCGCAGCATCGCTCTGGTTGCAATATTGGCAAGGCCGCCTTTGCACTTTCCCGCGCGCCCATTCCACAATATGTTGTGTAAAAGACCATGGGATAACTGAGGTTGTAGGGGTATATGCGGTTAACTTGTCCAAATTGCGATGCGCAATACGAAGTGCCTGACGACGTGATTCCTCAAGATGGTCGAGATGTTCAATGCTCCAACTGCGGAAATACATGGTTCCAAGCGCACCCTGATCATGCGGTCGAGGTTGTGGACGATCCCGAAGCACCAGAGCCCGATGCCGAGTGGACGCCTGAGGTTACAGAAGATGAACCGCTACAAGAAGTGGTTGCTGATAGCTCAGACGACATAGATGAGACGGAGAGTTCGGGCCCGGTAACCATGTCATCTGATGCGCCCGATGAGGTGCTTGCCGCAGCCGTAAAAGCCGCCATCCGTCGCGCTAAGCCGACACAGGATGTTGAAGATCCTGATGATGAACCGCAAGAGGAGCCCTCCTCCGTTGCGGCAGAACACGAAGAACACAGCTTCGAGGACGACCTCGATGCCAGCTTGAATGAGCTGGAAGACGTGGCAGATGAGACCGAAGAGGCAGAAGAAGACGCCGAAGACAGCGTATATTTTGATGCCTCTGAAGACGAAGACGAATCCACTGAGGAGGTCTCTTCTGAGGAACCCAAGCGCCGCACTATAGACCCTACAGTAGCCAACATTCTTCAAGAGGAAGCCGCGCTAGAAGCCGAAAGGCGTGCTGAAGACAGTTCTTTAGAAAGCCAGCCAGACCTTGGACTTGAAGAAAGCCAGGATGATGCTGCCAAACGCGCGCGACAGGCGCGTGAGCGCATGGCACGTATGCGTGGCCTGCCCGCCGATTCTATCGACAAACCCGTCGAACCTATCCCTGCAAATTCCCGCCGCGATCTTCTGCCGGACATCGAAGAAATCAATTCGACGCTGCGCGCCACCGAAGATCGCGCGCCTGATGAGCAACCAGACGGCCGCCCAACGGCCAACCAGCGTCGCGCTGGTGGCAACCGCATTGGCTTTGCCATGGCGCTCCTACTGATTGGTCTCTTTGCCTATGTCTACAACCGCCCTGAAGTTGTGAGTGCAACGATTCCAGGATCTGAAAACGTCGTGGCTGGCTTTGTCAATTTCGTAGATAACGCCCGCATTTGGCTTGATTCACAAATGACCAAGCTGATGCTCTGGTTGGATAGTCTGTCCTCTGAGTAACCGGCATTGCAGCCCGGAAGGGCAATCGTGTCAGAACCGATCCAGAAGACGTTTGAGATAATTGCGTTCGATCTCAGGACGTTCGCTCTCGCCCGCTCGACGGCGAATTTCGTCCAGCAAGTCACGCGCACGGCGATACACATCTTCACCCTGCAATAGCCCTTGCTCCGTGCCCGGCATCCCCTGCTGACCGGGGTTACGCCCCAGTGGATCACGTGCCGAACCTTGATTGTTCTGCGCCTGACCTTCCTGACCTGAATTCTGCTGGTTCTGTGCCAAGGCCTCGCCGAGGCTGCGCATGCCTTCTCTGAGGGCTTCCATCGCTTCTGATTGCTGGTCGATGGCCTCAGCCAGATCATCATTGCGCAGCGCGTCTTCTGCGCCATCCATCGCTTCACCTGCGCGCCCCAAGGCCTCGCGTGCGGCATCACCTTCCGGTGTGCCCTGCCCGGGCAGGTTTTGCTGCTGGCGCTGGAGTTCCTGACGCAGGGCCTGCTGACGATCCGCCAGCGTGCCTTCGAGGCCTTGTCCGTCCTGACCTTCGGCCCCTTCGCCTTCACCTGATCCCGTGCCCCCGGTGCCATCATGTGATTGCCCACGACCTTCACCGCCAGAGAACCCCTCGTTTTCGGAACTCTGGCCCGATTGGGCATTAGGATTGAATTGTTCTTGGAGCTCTCGGAAGGCTTGATCGCTCAATCCTTGTTGCTCACGCAGGGTTTCGCCAAGCTCACCCAGCGCTTGTTCACCGGCGGATTGCTGACCTTGTCCGCCCTGCGTCACCCGCATGTTCTCCATCATGCGCTGGAATTCTTCCAAGGCCTGCTGCGCTTCTGCCATCCGGCCCTGTTCCATCAGCTCTTGGATGCGATCCATCATGCGCTGCAGGTCATTCTGGGTCATCTGGATACTGTTCTGAGCCTGTTGCTGATCACGTGAGAACTCTTCGCTCTGATTGTTCTGCTGCGCGAGTTGGCGCATGTAATCCTGCGTGGCTTCGCGCAGTTCCTGCATCAGTCGCGCGATCTCCTCAGGCGTCGCGCCGTTCTTCATGGCTTCCGACAACCGTTCGCGCGCGCGTTCCATCCGCTCGCGCGCATCATCCAAATCGCCCTCTTCCAGCTCAATCGCAAAGGCCCAGAGTTCTTCAGCGATTTCATCGCGATCCGCTTCAGGTAAGCCCTCAGGGATGGCTCTCTCCAGATGACGCAAAATAGTGCGCAATCTCAGATAGTCTTTGTCTTTGCGAAAGATGCCTTCATCTGGTCTGTGAGAGATGGCACGCATCAATTGTGCAACACGAGGACCGTTTTCACGAGACCACAGCAAATCGCGGCGCAGTTCCACCAGAGCATTCGCGATAGGGTCAAAGAAGCGTCGGGCTGGCAGATCGAAATTCACCTGATATGGCACGCTGAGCTGATCCGCTGCATCACGAACCTGCAACGTAACTTCAACTGGCAAATGCGCCCAAGGATGGGCAGAGAAATCATCTATCAGAGTTTCATCAAAGTCATGTCGTTTACCGGTAATCGGCAAGGGTAATTGCAGATCAATGGCGGTCAGATCTTCGGGTTCCGGTGCAAGACCGTGGATCCGATTAACCTCCTCCACGTTCAACAGGACCTTAGCGGTCCCATCGACGACCTCGTAGTCATCGGTCGCTGAAAACGGCAGGCTCATTTCCCCGCGCCCAGAAGTTTCGACCTCGCCTACAAAGGTCAGTTCGGGTACGTCGTCAGGTATCAAAGTCACATCCCAACGACGACCACCAGTCCCGGCAATCTCCAGTTCCCCATCTTGTCGAAGCAAAAACGCCTGCGCAGGATCGGCAGCACTTGGCACTTCAGTCCGAGCCGAAACGGTTTCGCTCAAGGTCAGTGCGCCAATTTCACCATACAGGCGGACGGTAACCTGACTGTTTTGCGGAATCTCAAGCACGCCAGATGGCAGGTCATTCAAATAGAGCGTCGGCAGTCCGGTGTAATTGGGTGGTGTTATCCACCCTTCCCATGACGCCTGCGCGATCAGTGGCGATGACGCTCCGGGTGCCATAGCTGACACACTACCCATACGGCTCACACTGCCAAACATCAGCCCAATACACAGCAACAAAAGCGCCGTGAACCTCAGTCCGAAGGGGTCGAGGTGTGATATCACCCAGTTGGGCCTTGGCGCGCGCGCTTTGGCTGCCTTTTCCGCCATACGCGCCTGGTGCGCTTTCCAGATAGCCGCCGTCGCTGGGTCTGCCTGACCCAATGCGGGTTGATCCATCAGTGTCTGAACAGGGCGTCCGGGCAGCGTGTCGTCCAACCGGATGAGAGCATCTTCTCGACTAGGCAGTGATATCTGCCGCGCACCACGCCAGATAAAAAACAACAGTCCGGCAAGGCAAAACACGCCAGTGACCCAAACGACTTCAACTGAAGCGGCGTCTTGAACACCCATCATCAGAGCAGCGGAAACCACGAATATCAGAGACCAGACGGGCCAGAAGGCACGAATCAAGCGCTCAGATAACAGGCCCAGTCGCGTGAGCGACAAAACCCAACTCAGTTTATTCAGGACAGCTTTCGCACGGTCAGCCTGTGCCATGAACGCTCTACGAGTGCTCCCAATCAGGTGGCCGAGGGCGGGATTGCCCCTGAGACAAACTCAGAGCCACTCAGGAATGGTATCGCGATTTATCATTTCTTCAAAGGTCGGACGTCGGCGGATAACCGCAAATTGATCGCCCTTCACCAGAACCTCAGGAATGAGAGGCCGTGAATTGTATTCGCTGGACATCACAGCGCCATAGGCCCCGGCAGAGCGGAAGGCCACCAGATCGTCGGATTTGACTTCGGACATGGTGCGACCTTTGGCGAAAGTGTCACCACTTTCGCAGACGGGCCCCACGATATCGTAAGTCGCCGGTTCCTCACCCGGTGCGGCTTCGACAACCGGGATGATGTCGTGATGTGCTTCATACATCGCCGGGCGGATCAGATCGTTCATTGCGCCATCGATGATCATGAACTGGCGGTCTTCGCCTTCTTTCACATAGATCACTTTGCTGACCATGATCCCAGCGTTGCCTGCAATCAGGCGGCCCGGTTCGATCTCAATCTCACACCCCAGATGACCAAGGGTTTCTTTGACCATCGCGCCATATTCCACCGGCAGCGGCGGCGCTTCGTTAGAGCGCTCATAAGGAATGCCTAAACCGCCACCCAGATCGAGGCGTTTGATGTTGTGCCCATCCGCCCGTAGGGTCTCGGTCAGTTCGGCAACTTTTTCGTAAGCCAATTTGAACGGCTCTAGCTGCGTCAGCTGACTGCCGATGTGCACATCGATGCCAATCACTTCGAGCCCAGGCAGACTCGCGGCATGCGCATAAACTTCACGTGCGCGGCTGATCGGGATGCCGAATTTGTTCTCGGATTTACCTGTTGCGATTTTCGCGTGGGTTTTGGCGTCCACGTCTGGGTTCACACGCACGGTGATCGGGGCTTTGACGCCAAGCTCGACAGCCACTTCGTTGATCACGGCCATTTCTGGCTCGGATTCAACGTTGAACTGACGAATGCCACCGGTCAGGGCTGCGCGGATTTCCTCATGGGTTTTACCAACACCCGAAAAAACGATCCGCTCGCCTGGTACGCCTGCTGCCTTAGCACGCGCATATTCTCCACCCGACACCACATCCATGCCCGCGCCCAGCGCGGCAAGGGTTTTCAGGATGGCTTGGTTGCTGGCCGCTTTCATGGCGTAGCAGACCAGATGGTCGGTGCCTTCCAGCGCTTCATCAAAGAGGCGGAAGTGACGTTCGAAGGTTGCGGTGGAATAGCAATAGAAAGGCGTACCCACCTGCGCCGCGATTTCCGCTACAGGGACATCCTCTGCAAAGAGGGCCCCATCTTTGTAAATAAAGTGATCCATGCGCGCGCCCCTAATTCCCGTCAGGCCAAAACCATTTCGCTTCTCTTAGGCAGAACCCGCGACGCATGCAATCTTATCAGGTCTGCAAGGGTGATGAATTTTTGTTTGGGGCGGCCAACCAAAAGAAAAGAAAGAGCGGCAATCCGCAGCTAACGCCAATGCAAAAAGTGGCTGGAATGGCGATCAACCAGTGCCACTGCCGATGTTTCAGTGTTTCGAAAATCACCCAGATTGCCAAGGCGATGGCCGAGATCGTGAGGTCCCAGACAAGTCCGCTGCTGGCATCATTCACATGCCAAGCCTCGATCATTCCAGCCAAGTTAAAGCCGTTTTCGGAAAACCATGAGAGGAAGTAGGCCATGGGATGGATCGCTCCCCAGATGGTCAAAAGCAAAAAGACCCAGCGTATGCCAGGTCCTCTTTGCATCACAGGCTTACACCCACGCTGACGTTGCCTTTGGAAGCGCCAACTTTGGCGGAGGTCGATAGACCGTTTGGCCCAATGCCAATCCCAATGCCAGCACTTGGCCGGATCGGTTCGCCATCTACGCCACAAGAGGCAAGAAACAGAACCGCTGTCAAAGCTGCGATGATTTTCATCCCAAAAGATCCTTCCAACGCGCGACCTGCGCGCGCACTTGGCTCGGCGCGGTGCCGCCATAAGAGGTGCGTGAGGCCACGGAGTTATGCACGCCCAGAACGCCAAACACATCCTCGGTGATGTGCTCGTGTACGGATTTCATATCCTCGAGCGTAAGATCCGGCAAATCACAGCCGCGAGATTCCGCCATCGCAACCAATGTACCAGTCACGTGGTGGGCATCGCGGAACGGCATGTTCAGCGCGCGCACCAGCCAGTCCGCCAGATCGGTCGCAGTTGAGAACCCACTGCCCGCCGCTGCTTCAAGGCTTTCAGTGTTAGCAGACATGTCTTTGACCATGCCTTCCATTGCCGCGAGCGCCAGCATCAGGTTATCGGCTGCGTCAAAGGTCTGCTCTTTGTCTTCCTGCATGTCCTTGGAATAGGCCAGCGGAAGACCTTTCATCACGATGGTCAGCGCTGTGTTGGCCCCAAAAATCCGACCGATTTTCGCGCGGATCAGCTCTGCCGCATCTGGGTTCTTCTTCTGCGGCATGATCGAGCTGCCGGTTGAGAAACGATCAGACAAGGTCACGAAACGGAACTGCGCAGAAGACCAGACGACCAACTCTTCAGACAGACGGCTCAGGTGGATGGCGCAGATCGAGGCTGCGGACAGGAAGTCCAAAGCAAAGTCGCGATCAGATACCGCATCCAAAGAGTTCGCCGCTGGACGATCAAATCCCAGCGCTTCTGCAGTCATTTCGCGATCAATTGGGAAAGAGGTCCCCGCCAGCGCTGCAGCACCCAATGGGGATTCGTTCATCCGTTTACGCGCGTCCATGAAGCGGCTGCGGTCGCGCGCCAGCATTTCCACATAGGCCATCATGTGGTGACCCCATGTGACAGGCTGCGCTGTCTGCAAATGTGTAAAGCCCGGCATCACCCAGTCGGCCCCGGCTTCGGCCTGCGTCAACAAGGCGCGCATCAGCGCTTCGATGCCAGAAATCGCCGCATCCATCTGATCCCGCACCCAGAGTTTGAAGTCCGTCGCAACCTGATCATTACGCGAACGCCCTGTGTGCAAACGCCCTGCAGGCTCTCCGATGATTTCTTTCAGACGCGCTTCGACATTCATGTGAATGTCTTCCAGTGCAGCGGAGAAGTTAAATTGACCGTTCTCGATCTCTGACAAGACCGTGAGCAGCCCTTCCCTAATCGCCTCGGCATCCTTATCCGTAATGATGCCTGCCTTGGCCAACATGGCTGCGTGGGCCCGCGAGCCAGCAATATCCTGCGCCGCCATCCGCTGATCGAAACCGATCGAAGCATTGATTGCTTCCATGATCGCGTCTGGACCGGCGGCGAAGCGGCCACCCCACATCTGGTTTGAGGATTTGTCTGTCATGTCGTGCCCTTCGGAGGAACTATGCGTCGAATTGGTTTGAGCGTGCTTTATATGGCCTTGGCGCTTAGCGCAAATGTTGCGTCTGCTGATATTGAAACCGCCACCGCCCTACGCGAAGGCGATATGAAGAAACTTGTCTTCCACCCAGAGGCGATGGAAATATCTGATGCCGCCTTCATTCATGAAAACGGTGGTGAAGGTACGCTTCAGGATTACGAAGGCAAATATGTTCTTCTGAACTTCTGGGCCACATGGTGCGCGCCTTGCCGCCACGAGATGCCAATGCTCTCTGAGCTGCAAACGGAGCTGGGCGGCGACGCTTTCGAAGTGGTTACATTGGCCACGGGCCGGAACCTTCCCCCTGCGATGGCAAAGTTCCTTGACGAGATCGGCGTAGAAAACCTGCCCCAACACCGGGACCCAAAACAGGCAGTGGCGCGCGAAATGAAGGTCTTTGGTCTGCCAACAACAATGATCATCGATCCAGACGGCAATGAAATTGCCCGTCTCAGAGGGGATGCTGATTGGTCGAGCGACAGCGCGAAGGCCGTCCTACAGGCGCTCATTGGGAGTGGTGAAGGCTAAATTCCATTCAATTTAAGCTTTAACAGCTTGTTCACGCCTTCGGTCTCTACTTGGAGGGAGCGAAGGGATTCGACATGGGCGAGCTGCAAGACAATGCACCGGAAGACATTCCGGAAACTAAAAAGCGTGTTGAGACAAACAATCCACTGGATTGGGCAATCGACTCACGGGATCAATCCGTTATGAAAATGGTGGATGAGGCGATCCAGCATAAAGAAGTCATGCTGGCTTATCAGCCGATCGTACATGCCGCAGAACCAACCAAGGCCTTACTCTACGAGGGGCTGATCCGGGTTCTCGATGAGACGGGCCGGGTGATTCCCGCGCGCGAATTCATCGATCACGTGGAAGACACGGACACGGGCCGTCGGTTGGATTGTTTGTCGTTGGAACTGGGGTTGGAGGCGCTCACCCAGAATCCCGATATCTCCCTTTCGATCAATATGTCGGCGCGGTCTATTGGATACGGAGAATGGAATCGCATTCTGAAAAGCGCCTTAAGGCTGCGCCCTGATCTAGGGCAACGTCTGATTCTGGAAGTGTCTGAACCATCCGCAATGCAAGTTCCGGAACTTGTTATGGATTTCATGGATGAATACCAAGCTCAAGGCATTGGATTTGCATTGGATGACTATGCGTCCAAGCTGACATCTTTCAGGTATTTCAAAGACTTCTTTTTCAACTATGTAAAATTGGATGGGTATTTCACCCAAAACATCAGCACAGACCGCGAAAATCAGGTCATAGCCGAGGCAATCGCCCATATTGCGCGGCAATTCGACATCTTCACAATTGCGACACGTGTCGCGAGTATGGATGATGCAAAGACCCTTGCAAGGCTGGGGTTCGACTGTTTGCAGGGCTATTATTTTGGCGCTCCTACGGTCAATCCGCCGTGGAGCAAGCAGGATAATTCCAAAGAAGCGGCCTAATTTGCAATTTTCTTACGCCAATCCTGTAGTTTTTATTGTCGCACTGCAGCATTTCCGTTAAGCAACCCTTGGAAGGGGATCGAAATGTGTCCCGCCGGTGGACGCATTTCTTGCATCTTTTAGAGGATCGACGAACATGACTAACGTAGTAATCGCCTCCGCAGCACGTACCGCTGTGGGCAGCTTTGGCGGCTCTTTTGCCAACACCCCTGCACATGACTTGGGTGCAGCAGTTTTGGAAGCGCTGGTAGAACGCGCGGGCATCGATAAATCCGAAGTGTCCGAGACCATCCTGGGTCAGGTTCTGACAGCAGGCCAAGGCCAAAACCCTGCACGTCAGGCACACATCAATGCTGGTCTGCCGCAAGAAAGCGCAGCCTGGGGCATCAACCAAGTATGTGGCTCTGGCCTGCGCGCCGTTGCTTTGGCAGCACAGCACATCCAGCTGGGTGACGCCTCCATCGTCGCCGCAGGTGGCCAGGAAAACATGACACTTTCCCCACATGTGGCGCACCTGCGTGCTGGCCAGAAAATGGGCGACATGAAATACATCGATTCCATGATCCGTGACGGTTTGTGGGATGCGTTCAACGGCTACCACATGGGTCAGACTGCAGAAAACGTTGCCGCAAAATGGCAGATCTCTCGTGAAATGCAGGACGAATTCGCTCTGGCCTCCCAGAACAAAGCGGAAGCCGCTCAGAAAGCAGGCAAATTTGACGACGAGGTGATCCCATTCACCGTTAAAACGCGCAAAGGTGACATCATTGTCGACAAAGACGAATACATCCGTCACGGCGCTACCATCGAAAATATGCAGAAACTGCGTCCAGCCTTCATGCGCGAAGGCGGTACGGTGACTGCAGGCAACGCATCTGGTCTGAACGACGGCGCAGCAGGTACCTTGCTGATGTCAGCTGATGAAGCAGAAAAGCGCGGCATCGAACCGCTGGCGCGTATCGCATCATATGCTACGGCTGGTCTGGACCCATCTGTCATGGGTGTGGGCCCAATCTACGCCTCCCGCAAAGCGCTGGATAAAGCAGGCTGGTCTGTATCCGATCTGGATCTGGTTGAAGCCAACGAAGCCTTCGCTGCACAGGCATGTGCTGTGAACAAAGACATGGGCTGGGATCCTTCCATCGTGAACGTCAACGGCGGTGCCATTGCGATCGGTCACCCAATCGGCGCATCCGGCTGCCGCGTTCTGAACACTCTGCTGTTCGAAATGAAGCGCCGCGACGCCAAGAAAGGCCTCGCGACCCTCTGCATCGGCGGCGGCATGGGCGTGGCGCTCTGCGTTGAGCGTCCATAATTCCGGGACTCCGAACACGATTAGTGAAAGGCGTCCCGCATTGGGGCGCCTTTTTTGTTACAGAGTGCATTCATTTTCACCCCGTAAGCGTAAATCGGCCACCCTGCGTCAATTTTCCCAAGGAAATATTGTTGCACATACCAGCCATTTTACGTAACAGAATTACCAGAATATTTAGTCATACTGGAGTAAGACCATGGCAAAAGTAGCTCTCGTCACCGGCGGTTCCCGCGGCATCGGTGAAGCCATTTCCAAAGCACTCAAGGCCGAAGGCTACGAAGTTGCAGCGACCTATGCAGGCAACGACGAAAAAGCGGCAGCATTCACTGAAGCGACCGGCATCAAGACCTACAAATGGAACGTTGCCGACTATGATGCTTCCAAAGCGGGTATCGCGCAGGTCGAAGCAGACCTTGGCCCCATTGATGTTGTTGTTGCGAATGCAGGCATCACCCGTGACGCGCCTTTCCACAAGATGACCCCAGAGGCATGGAAAGAAGTTGTCGACACCAACCTGACCGGCGTGTTCAACACGGTACATCCAATTTGGCCAGGCATGCGCGAGCGTAAGTTCGGCCGCGTAATCGTGATCTCTTCGATCAACGGTCAGAAAGGTCAGTTCGGTCAGGTGAACTACGCCGCAACCAAAGCAGGCGATCTGGGCATCGTGAAATCTCTGGCGCAGGAAGGCGCACGTGCAGGTATCACAGCAAACGCGATCTGCCCGGGCTACATCGGGACCGAAATGGTTCGCGCGATCCCAGAAGAAGTTCTGAACACCAAGATCATCCCGCAGATCCCAGCAGGCCGTCTGGGTGAGCCAGAAGAAATCGCACGCTGCGTGACTTTCCTGGCATCCGATGATTCCGGCTTTATCAACGGTTCCACCATCTCCGCGAATGGTGCTCAGTTCTTCGTATAATCTCAACGGGACTGTAAAAAACACTAAGGGCCGGTCTTTTGACCGGCCCTTTTGTTGTGCCCCGTAAGAACTGTTTCCAGATCAGCGGGACGGTTCCGTAAGGAGCATTGGCACCAGCGGAACATCCTTGTTACCCGTGAACCAAGATAGAAATCTGGCAAATGCCAAGGCGCGCTCGGCATGAGCTTTACGATAGGCTTGGGCAACTTGTGCATTGTGAGAAACTTCGATCATCCTGCGCTCCTGCATTTGAATTTCTGAACTATCCCAAACATGCGACGTGCAAACAAAGTTTACAAACGAGACTTTTCAAAGCGCCAGTTTAGTTTTACTTAAGTGATATGTCTGATCGCCTTCCCCCGTTAACAGCCCTGCGCGCCTTTGAGGCCGCGGCTCGCCACCTCTCATTTGCCAAGGCTGCAGATGAGCTCAATGTGACGCCTGCCGCGCTCTCTTTTCAGATCAAATCGCTAGAGGAGCACTTGGGCCATCCCCTCTTCACTCGGCTCAATCGGGCCGTTGAATTGACCGAGGCGGGACAGTCGCTGGCTCCGGGGACATCAGAAGGATTTGATGCGCTGGCAAATGCTTGGCGCACAGTGAAACGCACCGTGGTTGTGAACTCTCTCACAATCACAGCCGGCCCTGCCCTGACGGCCAAATGGCTCGCGCCCCGGATTTTCGATTTTGCTCGCGCCCACCCCGATATCGAGCTGCGCTTTTCTGCAACGCTCAGAAATCTTGATTTCGACCATGACGATGTGGATGTCGCGTTTCGATTTGGACAAAAGGACTATCCTGATCTCTATAGCGTTCCGGTCAGACGGGAATGGATCACGCCAGTTATGACCCCTGAGATGGCAGAAGAGTTCGACACTCCGGAAAAGCTCATCAACGCACCCCTCATATTTGATGATTCAATCAACTTCTTGAATCCCCGCTGCGACTGGCCAGCCTGGTTCAAAGCCATTGGATTAACGTACCCGTCGGACAAACGCGGCGCGCATTTTTCCAATGCAGATCACGCGATTGACGCAGCAGTTGCGGGCGTGGGGGTCGCCCTAGGTCGTCGGCCCATCATTATGAAAGACGTAATGGAAGGAAGGCTCGTCGCCCCGTTCAATATTGCACTAGAGATGGATGCACGGTTCCGTTTTCTCTGTCGCAAAGGCGCTGAATCCCGCCCAGATGTCGCGGCCTTGCGTGATTGGTTCGTTGCAGAAATCGAAAAAACCGCGCATTTCTCTGACGATTTCGAAATCATTCCTGTGACGGAGCTGGAAACCAAATGACGACCAAGCGTGCGACGATGATTGGCTTTGTGGCCGTTATCCTTTGGTCCTTCCTTGCGCTCTTCACTGTCGGCACCGCTCCAATGCCGCCTTTGTTGCTGAATGCCATCTGCTTTGCGATTGGCGGATCACTGGGCCTGGCCTGGATCGCCAAAAGCGGAGGGTTTCGCCAATTGAAATCAGTTCCCTTGTGGGTTTTTGGATTTGGCACCATTGGCCTGTTTGGCTACCACATCCTTTATTTTAGCGCGCTTCGCCTGGCGCCTGCCGCTGAAGCAGGGCTGATTGCCTATCTATGGCCTCTTTTGATTGTGCTCTTTTCCGGCTTACTGCCCGGCGAGCAGTTAAAACGAGCGCATATACTGGGCGCCGTGGTGGCATTTGCGGGCGCAGCCATGATTGTTCAAAGTGGAGGTTCTGGGTTTCAGATTGAAGCCCTCCCCGGTTATGCACTGGCATTTTGTTGCGCTCTCTTTTGGTCGGGGTACTCTGTCCTGTCCCGCAAGCTCGGTGATGTTCCAACCGCCGCTGTCGCGGTGTTCTGCGTGACAACGGCTTTTCTGTCGCTTGCCCTGCATCTAGCGCTGGAAGAGCCTCAGTGGCCTTCCTCCGCCTTAGGCTGGGCGTCAGTTCTCGCACTTGGCCTTGGTCCGGTTGGGCTGGCATTCTTTGTTTGGGACATCGGCGTCAAAAAAGGAGACATCCAGTTGCTTGGCACCAGCTCCTACGCGGCCCCCTTGTTATCGACGCTCATATTAGTGGTGGCTGGTGTTGCCACAGCCAGCTGGGTCTTGGCCCTGTCAGCGCTGCTGATCACAGTCGGCGCTATGATTGCAGCACGTGCGAGCGTGTCTTCTGATACTTAGGCAAAATAAAACCCCGCTTCCGAAGAAACGGGGCCTCGTCTAAAGGGTGAATTGTCGTCAAGCAGACAGTCTGGTGATCTCTTCTTTGATTTTCAGCTTCTGCTTCTTCATCTCAGCAATCTCAAGGTCACTGGACCCTGGTGCGCGCTGTTCTTGTTCGACAAGTTTTGAGAGGCTCTCGTGTTTCCGTTTAAGTTCTTCCAAATGTGAGCTCACGCTCATGTGGCATCCTCCTCTCTAAATGGGTTTCTATTAGCAGAGACAGTCGACCACAAAAATCTGTGCCTGTCACGCTGCGGGCGCATCATTTTCACCCCAAATTTCGGTCAAAGATGTTGAAAATTGGCGCACAATTATTGCGCAATCAGGAATTCTCTAGCAATTTAATAAGGTTAGAGACCTTCCCGCCATGCGCGAAATTATGCCGGAAATTTCAAGGCTGCGCCGTCTCTGAGCACTGATTTTATTTCTGGCGTGTAATCTTCTGCATCTTTTACGTGCAAGGCCCCCATATGCAGCTGAATTGGCGCGTGCAATCTCAAGGGTGCGCGCCCGGAATGCCGCGCCCGAACGAGGATCAAATTGGCGTCCCGACCTGACCGGGGAATGAACGGCTGAACCTGGATCGAGCCCAATGAAGTTGGGATGCATGCAAGAAGATCCGCCAGCCTCTCAGCGCGATGAATAAACGTCACATAGCCTTTGGGCGCGACCCGTTTGGCCGCAACAGACAGCCAAACTGAAAGAGGTGTGTCCTCTCCCATGGCCCTCTCGCGCCCGGCATCTGTCGCGGAATGACCTGTGCTGCGGTCAAAGTAGGGCGGATTGGCAATCACATGGTCAAAACGCTGCTGTTTCAGATCCCCGGGAAGGTTGGAAAGGTCTGCGTCAATGACGTCAAATGCAGCGGCATTTAGCTCCGCATTTTCGCGAGCGAGCGCTGCATAATCAGACTGTATTTCAACACCTGACAAAGACAAACTGGGCACCCTTGCGGCGAGGCAGAGTGCCGCAGTCCCAACCCCGGTGCCAAGCTCCAGAATAGATTGCCCAGATTTGGCAGGAATTGAGGCTGCCAATAGCACCGGATCCACCCCCGCGCGATAGCCGGAAACGGGCTGGCGGATGCGGACCTTGCCGCCAAGGTATTCATTTTCGGTGATTTTTTGGCTCACGGGCGCCCCAGGGGAATGTCGTTGTCCTTCATAACCCGCTCAGCCTGTATCAGACGATCCTCGTGTACCAATATACGACGTGGAAAGATGCCAATTCCACCTTCCAGCACGCTCATATTTACGTCCATTTCAAAGCAGTCTATACCCTCCCCTCGAAGGAGTGCCATGGCAAAGGCGATGATCGTCGGGTCGGTGGTACGTAAGAGTTCCTTCATAATGGGGATGTAAGGGCAAGGGTCGCCTGTTGTCGAGCCTTGTGACGGGAGTGTGATGGGTCTGGACCACGCAGCAACTAAACCGCACGAGGCGCTGAGCGCGCTTTTGACCGATGAAATGCAGGCGGTGAACGATCTGATTACAGACCGTATGGCCAGCAAACACGCACCTCGTATTCCTGAGGTGACAGCCCACCTCGTGGGCGCTGGTGGCAAACGCCTCCGTCCTATGCTGACCTTGGCGGCTGCCAAGCTTTGTGGCTATGACGGACCGTATCACCTGCACCTCGCCGCAACTGTGGAATTCATTCATACAGCTACTTTGCTGCACGACGACGTTGTAGACGAAAGCGCTCAACGTCGTGGGCGCCCAACAGCGAACCTACTGTGGGACAACAAAAGCTCTGTTCTGGTCGGTGACTACCTCTTTTCACGCTCTTTCCAACTGATGGTGGAAACGGGCTCCATGCGGGTTTTGGATATTTTGGCGAATGCGTCGGCTACCATTGCGGAAGGCGAAGTGCTTCAGCTGACCGCTGCACAGGATTTGCGCACGGACGAAAGCATCTATCTGCAAGTTGTGCGTGGTAAGACAGCGGCTTTGTTCTCAGCTGCAACTGAAGTTGGCGGCGTGATTGCAGCGGCCGATGAAACACACGTTCAGGCACTTTATGACTACGGTGATGCGCTAGGGATATCATTCCAGATTGTGGATGACCTGCTGGATTATCAAGGCGACACGAAGGCGACCGGTAAAAACGTTGGCGATGATTTCCGTGAACGCAAGCTGACTCTGCCAGTGATCAAAGCCGTTGCAAAGGCAGATGCCGATGAACGCGCCTTCTGGGAACGCACCATCGAAAAGGGCAAACAGGACGATGGCGATCTTGAGCACGCATTAGAGCTGCTTCAGAAGCACGATGCGCTCGTGGATACCCGAAAAGATGCATTGGCCTGGGCGGAGAAAGCCAAGGCGGCGCTCGCCCCGCTCCCGGATCATCAGATCAAAGCGCTGCTCATTGACCTGGCCGACTACGTGGTGGCCCGCGTCAACTAAAGGTCAGATCGAAGCCTATTGGCTGTGACATGCATGAAAGCGCCCTCTGGAGAGGGCGTTTTTTATTGCTCGTTTGCGACCTGAATTGGCGTGGCACCCTCTTCTGCCAGAACAGCATCTAGCCCACGGTCAAGCTTTGCGCGAATACGATTAGGATCAGCCTCGGAGTTCTCTGGATCATCGATAAAGCTCAAGGCCCGCGCCCATTGGAATTGGGCCTCCGTTTCGCGCCCAACCGCCCAATAGACGTCTCCCAGGTGGTCATTCACCACAGGATCAACCGGCAAAAGCTCTGTTGCACGCTCCATATGCTCCACAGCGTCCTCAAAGCGCCCAAGGCGATAGAGCACCCACCCAAGGCTATCGACGATGTAGCCACTGTCAGGACGCGCGGCCACGGCACGTTCGATCATGCCCAGAGCCTCATCAAGCTTGATGCGCTTTTCTACCAAGGAGTAGCCGAGGTAGTTCAAAACTTGTGGCTGATCGGGGTTCAATTCCAAGGCCTGACGGAAATCCGCCTCGGCCTTGGACCAATTCCCCATGCGCTCATGGCAAATGCCCCGTGCATAGAAGGAAAACCACTGGCTTTCCTGAGGTGTATCAAACAGGGCAAGCGCCTCATCATAAGCCTTCGCCGCCTCATCAAATCGATCCTGCTGGCGTAGCGCATCTCCCAGTGAAGTGTGCACAATTGGCAGATCGCTATGGGTGCGCGTCAGTTGCTGGAGCACTTCGATAGCCGCTTCGGCTTTGCCGCCGGCCCTCAGAGCTTCTGCGCGTCCCATCTCCGCAGCGTGAAAGCTAAAGTGCCCGGCAGGCACGCTTTTGTAGACTTCAGTTGCCAGATCATATTGTTCGACTTGTTCGAGCAGATCGGCACTGAGAAGCAGCGCATCAATGTGATCTTCCCGCAGGAACTGGGCGGTGCGCGTGTAAAGCAGTGTGTAGTCAGGTGATGCATCGTCCTGCAGCGCATCAGCAATGCTGAACAGCACCTCCGCCATGCCATCACGAGCCGATTTAACCTGTGTGAAGTCGAGCATTTCGTCATTCACGAGGCTCTGTCGCATCACGCGTAATTCTGGATCTAAGTTGGTTCCAAAAAGCGCATCTAGTACTTCAAGCGCATCTGCATTGCGTTCAAGTTGACTGAGAATTTCAATATGGGCCATCACGGCACGACGAGACAGCTGAACGTTGGCAGCGGTCTCTCCGCCGAAGATATCTTCTGCGCGTTCAAAATCCCCAACTGCTGCAAGGGCAAGCGCTTTGTGATAGAGGGCAAACCCCGCAAGACCGCGCTCTTCACCGACTTTGTCAAAGGCCGCCAATGCATTACTGATCTGTCCAGCGCCATATTCAGCCCAAGCGATCAAAAGACCATCCGCCAAAGGACCAATGCCCTGATCACCCTTAAGGCGCTTGATCAAAGTAGGAAAATCTTTCTGGTCGATCAGGTCCGCAATGAGAACCATGTTGCCGATCTGGCTATTCACAGAATTGCTGTCGAGCACACGCGCCGGCGGCACTGCCTTCGTTACATTGCCAAGCGCAAGATGCGCGAGAACCAGATTTTCCAAAAGGAAGACATCCCCAGGATTGCGCGCCAAAAGCTGCGTGTAATACTGCGACGCGGCAGCGTAATCGCTTGAAAACGTCGCTGAGCGTGCAGCGAGGTAAGCCCCGGCGTTTGTGTCAGCTTGGATAGGAACGGACGTCGTGCCCAAAAGCAAAGTGGCTGCTAGCAGTCGCAGAGTTTTTCTAGGCACATTCGGCTCCTTCATTTGCGCGTTACGGCGAGACTAGTCGCCTCAGTGGGGCGAGGCAATGCCGCTTCTTCAAAGCCAATTGCTAACGCGCAGAATCGCCGATTATCACATAACTTTTTCTTGAGTTGATCAATCGATCCTACGCAAATGCACCTCACACGTCTGTGAAATGCAAAAACGCCCGCTAAAAAGCGGGCGTTTTCGAAAGATATTGTCGGATTACATGTTCGGGTAGTTAGGCCCGTCACCGCCCTGCGGGGTGACCCAGTTGATGTTTTGCGCCGGGTCTTTGATGTCGCAGGTTTTGCAATGAACACAGTTTTGGAAATTCACCACGAACTCTGGCTTGCCCTCTTTCTCGACGATCTCGTAAACGCCTGCCGGACAGTAACGCTGCGCAGGTTCGTCATACATTGGCAGGTTATCAGAGATCGGCTTCATCGGATCAGCCAAACGCAGGTGACAAGGCTGGCTTTCCTCGTGGTTTGTCATCGCGAAGCTGACGTTGGTCAGGCGATCAAATGACAGCGTGCCATCCGGTTTTGGATAGTCAATTGGCTTGTGAGCCGCTGCTGGCTCAGTCGCCGCCGCGTCGGTTTTGCCGTGGCTTAAGCTGCCAAACAGTGAGAACCCTTTGGTTATGGTCTGGAACCACATGTCAAAGCCACCCAGAACTAGTGAGGCAACCATGCCGAATTTCGACCACAGAGGTTTGACGTTGCGCACCTTCTTCAGGTCCTGACCAATGGCGCCTTTGCGGACTTCTTCTTCATAGTCGTGTAGCTCGTCGCCAGACCGGCCCGCCTGGATTGCCTTATAGGCCGCTTCCGCTGCCGCTTTACCAGAGAGCATCGCATTGTGGTTGCCCTTGATACGCGGCACGTTGACCATGCCAACGGAACAGCCCAGAAGCGCGACACCAGATGCAACCATCTTTGGCATAGACTGGTAGCCGCCTTCAGAAATCGCACGTGCACCATAAGCCACGCGTTTGCCGCCTTTCAGCAGTTCCGCCACCATTGGGTGGTGCTTAAAACGCTGGAATTCCATGTAAGGGAAAAGATGCGGGTTTTTGTAGTTCAGGTGAACTACGAAACCGACGTACACCTGGTTGTTCTCAAGGTGATAGATGAAAGACCCACCGCCCGCGTTGGAGCCCAAAGGCCAACCCATGGTGTGGGTCACAGTGCCTTCTTTGTGCTTGGCCGGGTCAATTTCCCAGATCTCTTTCATACCAATGCCGAACTTCTGAGGCTCTTTACCATCAGAGAGGTCGTATTTCTCGATCACCTCTTTCGCGAGGGAACCACGCACACCTTCTGACAGGAAGACGTATTTACCATGCAGTTCCATTCCAGGCTCTGTGCCAGGTCCATATGAACCATCGGCTTCCAGACCAAAGACGCCGGCAACCACGCCTTTGACTTCGCCGTTTTCACCGTAGACCAGCTCGGAACATGCCATACCCGGGAAGATCTCGACACCCAGTTCTTCGGCTTGCTCAGCCATCCAACGGCAGACGTTACCCATGGAAACGATATAGTTGCCATGGTTGTTCATCAGCGGCGGCATTGGGAAGTTTGGAATACGGATTTGACCCGCTTCACCCAAAGCGAAGAAATTGTCTTCTTTCACCGGCACGTTCAACGGCGCGCCCTTTTCTTTCCAATCTGGGATCAGCGCGTCCAGGCCAGACGGATCAAGCACCGCACCCGAGAGAATGTGGGCACCGACTTCAGAGCCTTTTTCCAACACGACAACATTCAGGTCCGCATCCAATTGCTTCAGACGGATTGCAGCAGACAAGCCTGCAGGGCCTGCACCGACAATAACGACGTCATATTCCATTGCTTCGCGTTCGATCTCGGCCATCGTGGCTTCCTTCCTTAGGGGGCTTCCGGCTGGCGTCCGGGACATATTCTTTCGCGATTGCTATCCTTTTCCCTCTGGAACCGTCAATGCGAACGCGACGCAAAAATAAGTGTAAACGCCACGTTATCTGCCAAATGCTTAAAAAGCCGCAGGCAAAACCGCAGCCTGCTTATGATTGGAGACGGATCGGGTCATAAAACGAAGCAATAATTTGCCACGTCGAAGCTTTTCCTTGCATTCACATTCCTGTTTGGGTCAGGTATTTCAGCCGTTAAGCACGCAGCGCCAATGAGCGACGCTGTAAGATAAGAATTTGGGGAAAGAAAAATGGATAAGATCCCGATGACTCGCGTGGGGTTCACCACGCTCGAGGCAGAGTTGAAAACACTGAAATCCGAGGAACGACCAGCCATCATTCAAGCGATTGCTGAAGCGCGTGAATTGGGGGATCTGAAAGAAAACGCAGAATATCATTCTGCGCGGGAAAAACAGGGTTTCATTGAAGGGCGGATCAAAGAGCTTGAAGGCATTCTGTCTTTGGCTGATGTGATCGACCCGACCAGCCTCAGCGGCGCAGTGAAATTCGGCGCGACAGTTACAGTTGCCGATGAAGACACAGACGAAGAAAAGACCTGGCAGATCGTTGGCGAATACGAAGCCAATGTCGAAAATGGCCTATTGAACATTAAATCTCCCATCGCACGTGCTTTGATTGGTAAAGAAGAAGGCGACAGTGTTGATGTACGCACCCCGGGTGGCACGAAAAGCTACGAAATCGTTACGATAGCTTACGTGTAATCCGGTTTGCGGAGGTAATGATGACAGACGAGAGTAACGGTAAACCAACCCGGATCGGTCTATATGACCGGCCGAAAACCCGCGACGTGACGGGAATTGAAATCATTGCGGTTGCTCTGAGCTTGCTTTGGTTGCTAGGAACCGTGATTTTTTTCCTTGTTCTAGAGCCTGGCCCAAACTCGATCGATAGTCTTCAGTTCATCATGACCATGGTTGCCATTTTCATGCCGGTGGCCCTGATTTGGGTTGCCGCGATGACAGCGCGGTCGAGCCGCACCATGAGAGAAGAAGGCCAACGTATTAATGCTGCGGTTGAGGGCCTGCGCCAAAGCTACATGGCCCAAGCGCAGGCCAGTGGCAAAGCGCCGATGGAGCCTTCGATTGCGAAGAAGCTGGATGAAATCGCCGCAGCTCAGAAGAAAACTGAGACTGCTATCGCGATGTTTTCCACAACACGAGAAACGCAAGCTGTTCGCCCTGTTGTCGAACCGGTTACAGCACCAGCTGAGCAGGAAGATCAGGCTTCACTTGCGCTTGGCACACCATCCGAAGAACTCGATCCGCCTCTGAATCATGGTGATTTGATCCGTGCGATGCATTTCCCGGAAAACGCCGAGGACCAAGAGGGCTTCAATGCGCTGCGAAAAGCCCTCAAAGACCGCAGAGCGAGCCAGCTCATTCAGGCAGCGCAGGACGTTCTGACGCTACTGAGCCAGGACGGGATTTACATGGATGATCTGCGTCCAGATCTGGCACGTCCTGAAATTTGGCGCCAGTTTGCAGAAGGCATTCGTGGGCGTGAGATCGCAGCGCTTGGTGGCGTGCGGGATCGCTCTTCATTGGCACTCTCAGCCGGTCGCATGAAACAAGACCCCATCTTCCGTGACGCAGCGCACCACTTCCTGCGCAGGTTTGATAAGTCCTTCGTAGAGTTTGAAAAAACAGCGACCGACGCGGAAATCACCGCACTTTCTGAAACCCGCACGGCACGCGCGTTTATGTTGCTTGGACGCGTCGCGGGCATTTTCGACTGATTGCAAAAATCATCGCGCAGCTCCGTGGCTGCGCTCGTTTCCCGGCCTCGAGCCCAAACTCCCGATAGCTGTAAAAGCGCACCATATCACCCGGTGTGATCTCGATGGCCTCATCTGGCAGCTCAACGAGCCCATCTGCCCAGCTTAACCCTGAAATACGCCCTGACCCTTCTGAGGCAAAGGCTTCCACTTGGCCATCTTTAACGCGGGCGCGCAGGTACTCTCGACGCCCTGCTTTCTTGGATTTGGTAAAAGATGCGGGCATCAAAACACCATCGGGGGCGTTCCAGCCTTCTCCCGCCAAAACGCCCATCGCGGGCAGCGCGAAGATCATCGCACAGACACCTGCTGCAACGGGATTGCCAGGCAGGCCGAAAACAGGCGTGTTTTGCCAGAGGCCCAATGCCAAGGGCCGCCCAGGTTTGATTGCCAATCGCCAGAGTGCCATGGCACCTGCCTCATTGAGCAGCGCCGACATGTGATCCTCATCGCCCGCAGACGCCCCACCACTGGTGAGAATGACGTCCGCCTCGGCGGCGGCTTTATCCAGTGCATCGCGCAGTGTTTCGCGGTCGTCAGCAACGCGACCGAGATCGATTGCCGTATGTCCGAGCTTGGCCACGATGGACAGAAGCATCGGGCGATTGGCATCAAAAATCTGATCGGGACCTGCAGCGGTGCCCGCCTCTGCCAGTTCATCACCCGTGGAAAGGACCGCCACACGAAGGGGGGTGTAGACTTTCACAGTTTGAACACCTGCAGCAGCCATCAACGCCATGTCGGCGGGGCGGATTCGGTGGCCAGGGGCGAGAATTTCATCGCCCTCTTTGAAGTCCTCACCGGCTTTCCGAGCGTTCGACCCGATCTTCAGAGGGCCACGAAAGGCGATTTCGCCTTCGCCAACAGAAACATCCTCTTGCAAGATGACGGTATCGGCACCCTCTGGCATGGTCGCGCCAGTCAGAATACGCAGCGCTTCACCGGTGGGCACAGCACCATCAAACGGCTGACCCGCCGCCGATCGCCCCTCAGTCAGACTTACAATGTGATCACCTGCCCCAAATTCAGCACCTTTAACGGCATAGCCATCCACAGCACTGTTTGGCTTCGGGGGGTTAGACCGGTGCGCTACGACAGGCGTGGCAAGCACACGCCCCAATGCCATCTGCATGGGCAGGTCTTCGGTACCAACAACCGTATGCAGTCTCTGCCTGAGCAATTCCTGTGCTTCGGCCACTGGGGTCCAGTGCACACCGGGGGGCAGTGCAAAACAATCATTCTGAAGTGGCGGCGGAGTGAGATTTAATTGGCTCATGGTGACCCTTTATCCACGCATTTCCGCAAGACCGGTTTGATCCATCACAAAATCGGCAATTTCATCAATCCGATTGATATCCACCTGAGGCACCTCAGTTTCCAGCATCTCATCCGTGGCTATTAGCTTAACCGTGCTGTTGTTGTTAGCAATCAAAGGCATTTCACACCCCTTGCGGTGGCATTCGATTTTCGGATGCGGCTCCTTCTTGAAACCTTCCACGAGGATCACATCCACAGGGTTCAATCTTTGCAGCAAATCGGACAATTTTGGAGGAGCAACTTGGTGCTCTTTGAGAATGGCATAGCGCTTATCAGACGCAAGCATCACTTCCTGCGCTCCCGCGCTACGATGCGCGAAACTATCGGTGCCCGATTTGTCCAAGTCCACATTGTGATGTGTGCGTTTGATCGTAGAAACCGTAAATCCGCGCGCGGTCAACTCGGTCACCAGGTTAGAAACCAACGTTGTCTTACCTGCGTTTTTCCAACCTGTAACGCCGAAAACCTTCATGACATCTCCTGCAAAAGCACACGCGCTTTCGCCAAATCTTCTGGCGTATTGACATTGAAGAATGGGTCGTAGGCCCTAGTCTCAAAAACCGCTTCCCGCGCATTGTGCTGATCGGTCCACATCACCACTTTACGCAAGCCGTTTGCAAGGGCAGCTCTCAGATCGTCTCGCAAGGCCACGGGCCACAGCCCAAATGTAGGCTGTCGCCAGCGTTTGCCATTCGTGTCCTGCGTGGCTGCAAGGGCAAGTGGCAATTCCATCCCTTCGCTCACCGCGGCCAATTCCGATACGAAATTCTTTGGAAAAAAAGGTGTATCAGCGGCAGCGGTTACTATGCTCTCAGCGCCTTGCTCATGTGCCCAATCCAACCCTGCGAGCACGCCTGCAAGCGGGCCGGGGTATTCTGCAATACTGTCAGCGATCACTGGCAAGCCATAGGATTCAAAACGATCTGGATCGCCATTGGCATTCAATGCAATCGCGTCGACCTGACCCGACAATCGATCGATTACGTGCCGCAAAATGGGGCGCTCATCAAGCAACAAAAGCCCCTTGTCACCCCCACCCATTCGGCGTGCTAGCCCACCGGCAAGTATGACACCCAGCGGAGCGCCCATCAGCGCGATCCCTTGCGCGCAGATTTCTTAGGCTCATCAGCGATCTGGGATAGGTCTGCGTCACGTACCAGCCGATCTTCTCCTGACAGGCACACGAAGCGATTTCCGCGCAGGCGGCCAATCAACGTCAAACCAACTTGCTGCGCGATCTCAACACCCCAAGCGGTAAAACCAGAGCGGCTGACCAAAGCCGGGATGCCCATCAGCGCGCATTTGATCACCATCTCAGAAGTCAGGCGACCCGTGGTGTAAAGCACTTTGTCTGCGCCAGAAGTGCCCGTCTGAAACATCCAACCCGCCACTTTATCCACAGCATTATGACGCCCAACGTCTTCCATATAGATCAATGGCTGGTCGCCTTGGCACAGCACCGTTCCATGAATTGCGCCCGCCTCCAAATAAAGCGAAGGGGTCCGGTTGATCTGGCTGGAGAGGGCATAAAGGTCTGACGCGCGCACCTGCAGCTTGGGGAGCGTGACATCGCTTAGACCTTCCATCATATCACCAAAGACCGTTCCTACGGCGCAGCCGCTGGTGCGCGTCTTGCGATTGAGCTTATCTTCATAATCTGTTTCGGTTTCAGTCCGAACGACAACGGTTTCAAGCTCCTCATCGTAGTCGACGGAGGTCACCGTTTCATCCTCTTGCAGCATGCCCTGATTGCGCAAAAAACCCAGTGCGAGCAGGTCTGGATAGTCCCCGATGGTCATAGCGGTGACAATTTCGCGGCGATTCAGGAAGATTGTTAATGGCCGTTCTTCAACCACCGAAGTCTCAACGGGGTGTCCGGCTTGATCAAAGCCTTGGATCGAACGCGTCAGACCCGGCTTATGCGGATCAGGCGCGATGAGATAATTGATATCCGTTAGTTTTGCCAATTGCGTCTCTCATGTCAGGCGATGTCGGCCAAGCACGACCAAACTAGGCACAGCGCATGGCAATCACCACCTCAAAATCGGCGATCTGACAGTGAATTCACGACGGGCTGCCGCGTTACCTGCGCGCGCTGGCAAAAATTCCCACTGAATCAAAGACCCGCAGTACGCTCGTATTCGGGAACGAAGGCGCGTAACACACCCGTTTTATCGTCCTCATCATACTCATAGAGACGCTCAAAAGTCGCGCCTTTGTCGGCAAATGTCTCCATCAGACGTTTTGGATAGTAAGACGGTTTCACGTCCTCAAAACCCGGCAATTTGGACAGCAGTCGGGATGTCGACATCGCGCAATGGGATTGCATCACGGCTGGATGATTCACGACCATCTGCAGGGCCTGCTCTGCCACTTCTGGTGAAACCTCAATGGTCTGGATCACAACGTGATAGGTCTCGCGTGCATGAAAGCGCGTGTATTGATCGACCAAATAGGGCGTCATACCAAAAACAGTGTCATTGCGGGACACGATTTTCTCATGACGGAATGACCCAGCAGGATCAAACGCCACACGCTGGCTGCCATTCACAAGAATCGACGTATGCGCGCCGGCTCCGTTGCGATTGGAAAGCATGGTATAAAGCGTGATGCTGGGGGGGCCATCATGCGAATAGGCGGCGCGTGACACCTCTTCGAGGTCAGCGCCTCCTGAATTGGGAACGGTACAAGCCGTCAAAACGGCTGCAGATGCGGCCAGAACCATGGCCTGAACAAAACGTTTCAACATGCCCGCCCCCAGCGGTTTGGCTTAGCTGTTAAACAGCGCCAGGAAGATCAGAACCGCAATAGATACCGCAGCTACATATGTCGAAGCTTTAATAAAGCCCTCAAAGGTCTTTTCCTGAACTTCGGTGTTCATTGTGCCGTGTTCATGTTCAGCCATTTCCAACGTCCTTTTAACTGGTTTGACCGCTGAATACTTCAAATTCGATCACCTGTCACCTGCACAATCCGCCACTCTCCGCGACATTGTGCCAAGCCAGCAAAACCAGGCGAAACAGGGTGCGAGCGCGGGCGTTTTGGCAGGTTTTGCGTCGATTATTGCCGACTCAGCTATTCTCTTCCAAATCACGCGCCAAACGAAAGCCGATCCGATTTGGCTCCTTTGCTTCGACCTTGGTCGGCAAGGCACGCAGCATCACATTGAGCTGGCTCACGTGTTGAACCAACTGGGTTTTTGCACCCGACATGTCTGTTCCATGAAATGTCACCATGTCTGGGTCAAAATACCCCATACCTTCAATGCGTAGAACACCGGCGTCACCGCCCGTGAATCCCATGGCTATCTCGTGCTCATTGTCGAGTTGCTGTTCAAAATTCTGGATGTAGAGAATCAGGCGCTCATAGGCCCAAGCCGCCGGACTTTTCTGCTGAACTGGTTTCGTGTCCACTGCGGTTGGCAAATCTTTTTTGCAGGCACCTTCGTTGGCATCGATCTCATATCGACGCGGCAAAGCCGCCGCTTCTTCGGCCTCAGCAGAGGTTTTGATGTCATCACTCATATCTCAATCCTTTTTCTGCCAAAGCCAGGCGCCATCCGCCCGACGCTCCCGACTTACATCACCAAGATGATACAGATGATTGAGATGAGCAATCGCTTCAACCAAGGCGAGCCCATATTCGCCTTTGCCGATCGAGCGCTTAAAGAGCGGAGGGAAACAATCCCCTGCCACGCGTGGTTCCGTCAAATGGCCCACCAAACGATCAAGCGCGCCGTGGTGGTTGTCGATCAACTGCCGCATACGTGTCGGCAGCCCTGTAAATGGCAATTTATGGCCGCCGAGCACTAGTTGATCGGGGCGTGCGTGTTGCGAAAGCCGCTCGCAAGCCTCTAGCCAGTCGGCAACCGGGTCAGCCTCTGGTTCAGTCGCATACACCCCGATGTTGGAGCTAATAGAGGGCAGAATCTGATCCCCAGAAATCACGAGATTGTCATCCTGCGACCAGAGAGTCAGATGCTCAGGCGCGTGACCGTTGCCCATATGAACATCCCAATTTCGGCCACCGACACGAATCACATCATCCTGCTTGATACGTTTGAACCCCAAAGGCATTGGATAGACGACATCCGCAAAATTGAATGGGCGTTCAGACTTCCGTTCTTCAAATATCTCACGATCCATCCCTGCTGAGAGATAGAAATCTAGCGTTTCCTGACGCGGTACCGCCTGCTCATCCAATTGCAGCATGCGCGCAAAGAGCCAGGCCGTGCGTGTCGTCCAAAGCGTGGCCCCGTGCTCGGTCTGAAACCAGCCGGCAAGACCAACATGATCGGGGTGATGATGAGTCACAATCACGCGCGAGACAGGTTTGCCACGTAGTGGCTCAGCTAAGAGTTTCCCCCAAATCGCGCGACTGCGGCGCGAGGAAAAACCAGTGTCGACAATGGTCCAGCTATCGCCTTCATCGAGCGCATAGACATTAACGTGATCCAACGCCATGGGCAGCGGAAGGCGCACCCAGAGGACCCCTTCAGCCACTTCGATTGCCTCCCCCTCGGCCGGCGGCTCCTGCCAAGGGTAGCGAATGCCTGTTGCCTCGCTCATGCGCTCAGATCATCGATACTGAGGTCATAAAGCTCCGCTGCACCCTGGGTGGCATGTGCAAGCAGCCCCGCATGCTCAGGCAGCAAGCGTTTTATGTAAAAGCGTGCGAGTTTGGTACGTGGGCCTTCGCCCTCTTCCGCACAGGCCGCTTTCAAATGGTAATGCGCGCCGAGAATGCGCGCGAAACCATCAAGGAAGGGGACGCAGCCCGCAAAGCGTTCATTCAGATCGCCCTGACCAACCATCCATTCTGTGGCCTCACGCAGCGTTTCAGACGCCTGCCAGACCATCTCTGCCATGTTTGGGCGTGTCGCACGCGCTTGTTCAGCAAAGTTCTCGATCTCTTCGATCAGCGCATAGGCCGCATCGCCACCATCCATCAGCTTACGGGCTACAAGATCCATGGATTGGATACCGTTGGTGCCTTCATAGATCGACGTAATACGGACATCCCGCGCATATTGCGCCGCGCCGGTTTCTTCAATGAAACCCATCCCGCCATGCACCTGGATGCCCAGATCAGCCACTTTGATTCCGGTGTCCGTTCCGAAGGCCTTGGCAACTGGTGTCAGGAAAGCCGCACGGGCCTTCCACTCGGCGGTGCCTGTGGCGTGACTCATGTCGATGGCAAGCGCGGTCTCCAGAGCAATGGCGCGGGCCGCGAAGGTTTCAGCCTTCATGGTCGCCAGCATGCGTCGCACATCCGCGTGATCCACAATGGTGCCTTCGCCAAGAGGCGTGCGCCCCTGTTTGCGCTCCAAAGCATAGGCCAGCGCATGTTGATAGGCCCCTTCCGCCACACCAACGCCCTGCCCGCCAACACCGAGCCTTGCATTGTTCATCATGGTGAACATGCATTTCATTCCGTCATGCTCTTCACCGACAAGCCAACCGGTGGCGCCGTCATACTGCATCACAGCTGTTGGGGAACCGTGGATGCCCATTTTATGTTCCAGGCTCACAACCTTCAGGTTGTTGGCAACACCAGGCTCGCCGTTTTCATCAGGAATATTGCGTGGCACAACAAAGAGGCTGATGCCTTTGGTCCCTTTCCCACCGTCTGGCAGGCGCGCTAGAACAAGATGCACAACGTTTTCCGCAAAATCGGAATCGCCCCAAGTGATGAAGATTTTCTGACCAGAGATCGCATAGGTTCCGTCGTCGTTCCGCGTCGCTTTGGCGGCCAGCGCTCCTACATCAGAACCTGCCTGTGGCTCTGTTAGATTCATGGTGCCGTTCCATGCGCCTGAGTTGAGTTTAGGTAGGTAGATCCGTTTGATCTCATCCGTTGCATGCGCTTCAAGCGCTTCGATATGACCCTGTGTCAGCAACGGATTGAGCTGCAGCGCGAGGTTTGCCGAAGCCATCATTTCGTTCACTGCCGTGGTCACGGTAAACGGCAACCCCATGCCACCATATACAGGATCAGCCGAGGTCGAAATCCAACCGCCTTCTGCGATGCCTTTGAAAGCCTCTTCAAAACCGGGAGAAGTCCGTACCTTGCCGTTTTCCAAAGCCGCTGGCGTCAGATCACCGTTGCGCAGTGTTGGATAAAGCACCTCTTCGCTCATCCGACCTGCCTCGGTCAGAATGGCAGAAACGGTGTCTGCATCCACTTCAGAAAACTTATCGGTCTCGCTGACCTGACCCAGATTGATCAGTGCGTTGAGGATAAAATCGTATTCCCCGACGGGCGCGCGGTACGGCATGCGGTGGACCCTTATAGGTTGGCTTTATGTTGTGAGGCTTGTATGCAGCCCAAAGCACCATAGAAACCTGAATTCCGACCGCATACCCTAACGCAGCGTCAAAAATGAATGACCTAACGACCGAAATTCTGTTAGCAAATCCACAGGGGTTTGAACGCGCTGCTGAAATCTGGCGTGCGGGTGGATTAGTCGCGCTGCCAACAGAAACGGTTTATGGACTGGGTGCAGATGCGCGCAATGATCTGGCGGTCGCGCGGATATTCGAAGCCAAAGGTCGTCCACGCTTCAATCCGCTGATTGTGCATGTCGCGAGTGTTGATGACGCCAAAGATTTGGTCGAATGGAATGATGTTGCAGATCGCCTGGCAAGCGCATTTTGGCCGGGGCCGTTAACATTGGTTTTACCATTGAAATCAGGTTCAGGCCTCTCTCCACTCGTCACGGCTGACCTGCCGACATTGGCTGTCCGGATGCCTGCAAACCCACTGGCGCAGGATGTTCTTCGGGGCTTTGGCGGTCCAATCGCGGCACCTTCAGCGAACCCATCAGGCAAGATCAGCCCGACCTCCGCAGAACATGTGAAAGCGGGGCTTTCTGGCAAGATCGAAGCCATCGTCGATGGGGGCACCTGCGATGTTGGGTTGGAAAGTACAATCGTAGGCCTGTTTGACAAGCCGACGCTCTTACGTCCCGGCGGACTGCCAAAAGAGGCCCTTGAAGCTGCCCTTGGTGAACCCCTGGGTGTCCATTCGGCCGCAGATCCGCTGGTTGCACCAGGTCAGATGACGTCGCACTATGCACCCGGCGCCTCTGTAAGATTAAATGCCTCTGAGGCTGAGGAAGGTGAACTACTGTTAGGATTTGGCGCGGTTGACTGCACACTTAACCTGTCTGCATCTGGCGATCTCAGAGAAGCAGCGGCAAACCTATTCCACCATTTGCATGCGCTTGACGCGATGAACTCCAAAGGCATCGCTGTATCACCGATCCCAAATCAGGGTCTGGGTGTGGCCATCAATGATCGCCTGAAACGCGCCGCGGCCCCTCGCGATTAGGCGCGGCCCGCGCTTGCAGAAAGCGTCAACGGGTCTACCCCCAAAGTGTTGAGCGCCGCTTCCCATTTCTTCTCGTCTGCAAGGTCAAAGACCAGATCAAAGCCCGCATCGCAGATCAGCCAGCCATTGTCGGCAATTTCCGCCTCAAGCTGCCCAGGGCCCCAGCCTGAATAGCCAAGCGCCATCAGGGCTTTGTCAGGACCATCCCCCTGCGCCATCTCTTCGAGAACATCCTGCGTTGCCGTCATCGCAAAAAAGTCGTCCACCGGCAGCGTGGATATCTGGGAGCGGTACTCAGAGGAGTGAAGAACGAAGCCTCGCCCACCTTCAACAGGACCGCCAAAATGCAGCGGAATGGGTCGGCTTTGGGCGGATTCTTCTATGGAAAGTTGTTCCAGCAGATCGCTGAAAGTCATTTTCCCCATAGTCTTGTTGACGATCAGTCCCATGGCCCCATCAGGACTATGGGCACATAAAAATACTACCGAATGAGCGAAGCGTGGGTCGCCCATGCCGGGCATGGCAATCAATATTTTGCCGGTGAGGTCTAATTGATCCGAGGCATCAGCCAAGGCAACACGTCCTTTCAGTAACTCTTCTTTCAATGTGAGACCTACCCGCCCAAGACGCAAGCCTTTGGTTTCAAAAACGGTTTCAAAAATATGTGGTAAATAGGAAACCGACACAATCGCTCGCCGGAATGTGAGTTGGCATTTGCCAATTGATATCGCATTTCTTGGGTATGAACATAACCCGTCTTACATCTGCTTTCGCCCTGATGGCCCTGGCCACTGCTCCTCAAATCACTGAGGCGCAGGCCTATGAGCTGGCTGTGGAGGCCGATGTTCTAGAAGGCTGGAGAGGACAGGATGGCCGGCACATTGCGGCGGTTCGGTTCCGCCTGAAAGATGGCTGGAAGACCTATTGGCGCTCCCCCGGAGATGGCGGCATTCCGCCGAGGTTTACATGGAAAGGCTCACGCAACTTGCGGACCTTGGATGTGGTTTGGCCAACACCTGAAGTCTTTAATCAGGATGGGATGACCTCTTTAGGCTATGAGCATGAAGTTGTGGTGCCGGTTGTCATTGAACCGCGTCGTGCAGGGAAAGACATTGTCCTAAATGGTGAGCTGGAAATCGGTGTCTGCAAGGACATCTGCGTACCTGAAACCCTGAGCGTCTCTGCCCGTTTGCCTGGAGATGGGAGTCAGATTGATCCTAGCATTTCGGTCGCCTTAACGGATCAACCCTATGCAGCAGACGAGGCTGGTGTTCAGAAGGTCACATGTTCAGTGTCGCCTACTGCTGACGGCATGAAAGTCGATGCGCAGATCCAAATGCCATCCAGTGGCGGGCGCGAGTTTTCTGTCATTGAAACCGATAACCCGTTGCTTTGGGTTGCCGAGGCAAAAACGCGCCGCTCTGGGAACACACTGCATGTGTCCAGCGAGGTTATGCATGTGGAATCTCAGGCGTTCCTATTGAACAGATCAGGCCTGCGCATCACCGTTTTGGGCGGTAGCTACGCCGTTGATATTCAAGGGTGTTCAGCTGGCTAATTGCCTGCGGCGCGACAGTATCAACAATACCAGACCGAGCCCATATGCCAATAGGCTGAGCAGTGCCGCCCCTGCCGCGAAGAGAAGCATCGCAGGTGCAAAACGATCAATCGTCGCGAGTTGTTCGATTGACTGCAGCAGCGGATGTAGTTCACCCTGAACAAGCACCCAGCCAAGCGTGGCGACCAGCCAGATGGCGATCAAA
Source organism: Cognatishimia activa (assembly GCF_026016445.1). Taxonomy (NCBI): domain Bacteria; kingdom Pseudomonadati; phylum Pseudomonadota; class Alphaproteobacteria; order Rhodobacterales; family Paracoccaceae; genus Cognatishimia; species Cognatishimia activa. The sequence continues at coordinate 2,297,833 of NZ_CP096147.1, forward strand.
GCAGATGTGCCAGCAAAGAGAGCACGAATCGCGCGAGCTTTCACTGCTCGGCGGTACGACCTGAGCATTTTGCCGACATCCTGTTGTGCTGCCAAGAGCGCTGGCACAACCAGCAGAACGAGCAGAACACCGAAGCCAAGGCCATAGACCAAAGTAATCACGGTAGGTTTCAGGAACTGCGCCTGTTGAGAGCGCTCAAACAGCAGTGGGGTCAAACCAAGGACGGTTGTCAAAGTCGTCAACATCACCGGGCGCAGACGTTCCGCCGTGCCCTCAATGATCGACGGGATTATACCTCGCTCTTTCGCATAGCCATCGATGGTGGTGACCAAAACAATAGAGTCGTTGATGATGATCCCCGTCATCCCCAAAAGGCCAACGACCGAGAACATCGACAACGGCACGTCGTGATAGTGGTGTCCCCAAATCGTGCCAACCAGCCCGAATGGGATAATGGCCATGACAACAAGCGGTCGAGTCCAGCTTGCGAAGACCCAGGCGAGTACCAGGTAAATGCCTGCCAGACAAAGGATCAGCCCATTGCGTGCATCGGTCAGGAAACTGCTTTCCTGTTCCGACAATCCCGCCAAATGCCATTCCACCTGCTGAATAGACGCAATTTCGGGCAGGATATTGTCTTTCAACGCATCTTCGATTTCCGTGGCGCGGGCTGCATCGTCTTCTGAAATATCGCCCAAGACCGAGATCACACGCACCCCGTTTTCGCGACGGACGGTCGAGAAACCGGTTTTGCGATCAACACTGACGATATCAGCCAAAGGCACGTAGTTGCCGCTTGGGGTCCGCATCATGGTGCGTTCAAGGAAGTCAGCGGTCAATTCGCCATCCGGCAGCGTCACGTGAATGCTCGCTGTGCGTGGTCCTTCTGGATAGGTCGCAGCTTCCAGACCATTGAGTCGATGTCGAAGTACCCTCCCAAGACCGTCAATGGTAAAGCCCAGCGCCTGCCCCTGCGGTGTCAGGTCAAGGATCAGCTCTTCTTTATCGTATGGCAGCGTATCTTCGACTGCAGAGACTTCTGGATAGGCCAACAAAGCGTCTTTCAGATCTTCAGCCGCCGCTTTGAGCGTCTCGCTATCAGCACCGAAGAATTGAACATCCAACGAGTCCCCACCCGGGCCTGAACGCCACCCCCTGAAGCTTACGGTCTCCGCGAGTGGATGCTTTTGAACACGATCCTGAAGCTCCGCTACAAAGGCAAAGCTGGAATAGGGTCGCAGGTCTGCATCGATGAGTTCAATCGCAATAGAGCCCAGCTGATCAGCGGATCGGTTCTCTGCACCCGACAACCCACGCCCCGTGTTGCCACCTATTTCAGCCATCACAAAGTCGAGAGGATTGCGCCCGTATTTTTCTTCATATTCGGCACCAAGCTCTTCTGTCGCGCGCTGCAACTCGCGCATCATGGCAAAGGAGTCTTCACGTGTCGCATCCGCTGACATGATGAAGTTGCCAGAAACCGAGCCACGTTCTGGCGCGTTGAAAAAACGCCATTTCACCTCACCGGTCGCGAACAGGCTGGCCTGTGATGACAACAGCAATATGGCACCAGCCAGAACCGGGTAGCGGGCAATCACAACCAGACGCATGAAGGCGCGGAACGGGCCATCTCGGAACCAGCGGAACCCGACATTCACCATCTTGCTGGGCAGGTCATACCAATGCTCTTTCGCAGTATGAGTCAGCGCGTGTTTCATGTGGTGTGGCAGGATCAAAAAGCACTCAACCAATGACGCAGCGAGTACGAGGATCACCGTAGTTGGGATATCGATGATCAAATCGCCAAACCGACCACCAACTGCGGTGAGGCCAAAGAAAGCGATGATGGTTGTGAGGGTCGCGGAAAAGACTGGCAAAGCCATACGTTGCGCCGCGTTTTCAGCCGCCACCGCCGGAGATTCTCCGAACCGACGCGCCCGCATGTCGGCGTGTTCTCCAACGACAATGGCGTCGTCCACGACGATTCCCAAGGTGATGATCAACCCAAAGAGAGAGACCATATTGATGGTCACCCCTACCAGATACATCAGCGCGATCGCCGCACACATCGCGACCGGAATACCTGCAGCAACCCAAAGAGCGGTTCGCGCATTCAGGAAGAGGAAAAGCAGCATCAGAACCAGCCCCAATCCCATCAGGCCGTTGTCCAACAGCAGGTTGAGACGTCCGCTAATCGCCTCAGCGCGGGTCCGGATGAGGTCGATGGATGCCCCTTGCGGCAGCGTTTCCTGCAGTTGATCGGCAACCTCTTGTACAGTCGCTTGAATACCAATCGCATCACCCTGTGCTGAGCGATCCACACGCACTGAAATGGCCGGGTTTTCTCCAACAAAATAACTTCGATTACGATCGACACCTTCCACGACAACGGTAGCCACATCACCAATTGTCAGCGCAGATCCATCAGCTTCGGTGCGCAATACAATCGCTTCGATCTGATCAGCGCTTCGTTTGGCAACGCCTGTACGCACGCGTGTATTGGCACCCGCCACGTCCCCAGCGGGGTCAGCATCCACTTCTTCAGCAATCGCAGAAGCAATATCTGCCATGGATATGTCGAATTGAATGAGGTTGAGCGAGGGTACTTCCACCACAGTTCGTGGTGCGGCGACGCCTCGGATAGTTGCGCGGGTTACGCCTTCTGCAAACAGTCTCGTGACAAATTCATCCGCGAAGCGTCCCAACTGTTCAGGCGCAAGTGGTCCGGTGATGACAACATCTGTTACCCGATCCCGCCAAGCCCCGCGCCTTACGCGCGGATCGTCTGCATCCTCAGGCAGGGTTGAGATCGTGTCGACCGCGTCCTGCACATCATTTGCCGCCCGCGCCATATCCCAGCCGGGTTCGAACTCCATCGAAATCCGCGCAGAGCCTTCGGTAGAGCGCGCTTCGGTTGTGGCGACGCCCTCAACGCCGAGCAAAACCGGCTCCAGAACCTGCACAATTGCGTTGTCGACGTCTTCGGCCCCTGCTCCGTCCCAACCGACTGAGACAGAGACATTGTCCACGATCACATCAGGGAAGAACTGCGCGCGCATCTGCGGTGCCGCTGCGAAGCCCGCGATCAGCAAGATCACAAGCAGCAGATTGGCAGCGGTTCCGTGGCGGGTGAAATAGGAAAGAAGACCACTCGCTTGAGGAGGAATACCGCGCACCATGGCTTATCCCCCCATCCGCTGCTCTAACCGATCAACGACCTGCGTCGGCACCAAAGGCTGGGCGAGCTGATCCAAAATGCGTTGCTTGCGATCAGCCGGCATCCGTTGATTGCCTTCAACAAAGGCAAGCAATTTGGCGCGGCGCTCATCGGTCAATTCTACCATTGCAGGCGCGGCCGGCTCTTCTGGCACGCTTTCACCAACAGGTTTAACGCGAATTCCTGCCCCCAATAATGGGGTGAGTTGGGTCACGACCGAACGGCCAGCAATCGCCTGCCCTGCGACCAGAACCTGATCTCCTTGGCGTCGGAGCAGTTGCACAGGCACGGCTTCAAGACGTTCACCCTCACCCACAACAAGCACACGGCCCTGCGCATCCAAGGCGGATGACGGCAATTCGACAACATTTCTAAGAGGCTCTTCTTCAACGGCCACGCTGACAAAATCGCCAGGTTTTAAACCGCGCGCTTCATTCAGATTGGCAAAGATCAATCGCCCCGTCAGGCCTTCACCCACTGCTGCGCTGTCGCGACTTATCTGACCCGAAGCTTGAAGCTGGAAGCCTGAAACATCGAGCTGCACGGCAACCTCAGCCCCGCGCAAATCACCTTCTTGATTAAGAAGGCGGGCGTATTGGCTCGTGGATACGCGGAAAGAAACTTCCAGAGCGTTCGGATCGATCAGTCGCGCCAGACGCTCATTTGCGGATACCACGCCGCCTTCGACAACCGCGACTTCCGCCAGGGTACCGTCAAATTCCGAGATGATCTGGCGTTCCGCGAGATTACGCGCGGCTTCGACCTGTGCGATCTCGGTACGTTCAACAACACTTGTCGACCTTGAAACCAGCGCCTCTGACTGAGCGACAGCCTGCCTGCGGGCGAGCTCCTGTTGGCGCGCATTTGAGAGATTGAGTTCGGCTGTCTCTATTGCAGCTGAAGTACCAACTCCACGGCTTTCCAAATCCCGTTGCCGCGCCAAGGCGCGTTCGCGCAAATCTATCTGCGCGGTTGCAGCTGTCCATTCTTCGCGTGCCAGTTCCAGACCGCGCTGTGCTTCAATCACTTCCGACCGAGCAGAGCCTAAATCGGATTCGACACGCGCCAGCTCATCCTCTGCATCTGCTGTATCGAGTTGGGCCAGCAATTGTCCTTTTCTAACACGACCACCATCCCGGAAGGCATCTGAAAGCGTTACAATGGTGCCACCTGAGGGTGCTCGAATGTCGAGCGAGCGCTGGCTTTGAATTTCACCAAAGGCCCGCAACCTGGGCGTCACCACAGAGGGTGCAGCCAATTGCACATTCACAGTAAAGACGCGTTCTCGTTGCTGCGGCGGGCGCGTTTCACGGTTGGCGCGTTCTGAAAGGGCTGACGTAAACACCTGCACAGCGCTCACCAGCAAAGCCACCGTGACCGCCAACAAAAACAGGCCCATGAAACCCTGACGCAGAAAGCGCATACGACATTCCCTTATTCGCGCCCTGAATCCTTGAACTGATTAGGGTCGACCTATCTAACCTGTGCCGTTTTGAAAGAATTGCAAAGGTATACCTTGCTTAAACGGGCCCATTCCGGGTTTCCGTCGCAGAAAATTGATTAATTTCTTAATTTCAGAGCAGTTCAGCCTTTGCTGCGCTTCAGATGCTCATCGAGACGCGGCAGGATTTCCACGAAATTGCAAGGCATGTGGCGATAGTCGAGTTGGAACTTCAGGATTTCATCCCAAGCATCTTTGCAAGCCCCGGTGCTGCCGGGCAGCGCAAACAAATAAGTACCATTGGCCACACCACCGGTTGCGCGGCTTTGAACAGCCGACGTGCCGATCTTGTTGAATGAGATCATTGTAAACAGAGTTGAAAAGGCGTCGATTTCCTTTTCGTAGACATCCCGATGTGCTTCGACCGTCACATCACGCCCTGTCAGACCTGTGCCGCCAGTGGAGATGATGACATCAATCTCCGGATTCTCAGTCCAGATACGCAGCTGATCAGCGATCTCAACCCGTTCATCTTTAAGGATGGTCCGGTCGGCCAACACGTGGCCCGCCCCTTCGAGGCGGGCTACCAGCGTGTCTCCGCTTTTATCCTGATCCAATCCGCGCGTGTCACTGACTGTGAGGATGGCAATACGCACCGGCACAAAAGGGCGGCTTTCGTCAATTCGAGACACTTAAGCTTTCTCCATAATGGCAAGGCGCGCGGCGAGGCCTGCAAAAATCGCTGCGGTCACATATCCGATCCCGCGTTGGAACTTAGGCGAACCAGTCAATACGCGACCCATTCCGCCAGAGAATGCCCCAACCAGCCCGTTCACGATGAAGCCGCCAAAAGCAATGATGGCCCCAAGGCTTAGAAATTGCAGAAGGACGTTGCCCTGCGCCGGATCAACAAATTGCGGCACAAAGGCCAGCACGAAGAGGATCACCTTCGGATTGCTCAGGTTCACAATGAAGCCCTGACGAAAAGCTTTGGCAGCTGTCAGAGGTTTCACTTTAGATTGATCAGCAGAGCTCGCCCGCAGCGCGCCGATGGCCAGCCACAAGAGATAGGCAACACCAACCCAGCGAATGACATCAAAGAGCCAAGGCACCGTTGCGACCAGCGCACCGAGGCCGACGCCGGCCAGGGCGACATGCATCATGGCCCCAGTCGAGATTCCTGCACTTGCGGCGACTGCCGGACGGGTTCCGGAGCGGAGCCCCTGCCCCAAGCAAAACATCATATCCGCACCCGGCGTGAGGTTCAGAGCCAATGCGGCCGGGATAAAGGCAATCAGAAGATAGAGATCCATGGCACCTGCCTATTTGAGGCTGAGAAGCTTTGCTTTGAGTTCGATCAAATCCGCCCAAGCCTCGCGTTTCATGTGCGGGCTGCGCAGAAGGAAGGCCGGGTGGAACATGGGCAAAACCGGGCGATCCAGCGCTTCGGTCCATTGGCCACGCAGGCGCGTGATGCCGCGTTTTCCAAGCACGCCATGGCAAGCGATATTGCCCATCAAGACAACGACGTCTGGATCCACCAACTCAACGTGGCGCTTTACGAAGGGCATCATCATGAAAATCTCTTCGGGCTGAGGATCACGATTCTGCGGCGGACGCCATGGCAGAACATTGGTGATGTAGACAGCCTCGTCTGTTGCCTCCGCGGTTCGATCCATATCGATTGCGGCCAGCATCTTATCCAAAAGCTGCCCAGCGCGCCCTACAAACGGACGGCCAATGCGGTCTTCATCCCGCCCCGGCGCTTCGCCGATGATCATGACCCGTGCAGAGGGGTGACCATCGCTAAATACCAGTGAGCGCGCACCACGTTTCAACGCGCAATGCTCAAACTGAGCGATGGCTGACTTCAACTGATCAAGGTTGGCAGCCTGCTTTGCCATTTGCTGAGCGATTTCAAGCGGATCGACTTTCGGCTCTCTGACCGGAGCAGATTGCTGGCATTGCGCCGGACTGGACTTGACCTTTTTCTCAGGAATTTCATAGCGATTGACCGGCGCATCCAAAATCGCCTCGGTCGCCCCAAGTTCGACCTGCCAATCCAGCAGCGCTTTCGCTGTGTGAAAATCCAAAGTTGATTCCATATCAAGCACCCTACTCTGCTCACTTCATGGCGAAAACCACAATCGCGCCTGCTGGCTGCTTGCGCCACTTGCTAGGGAGGCATCAGCTACCTATAAGCAGCCCAGATCAGACCATCGTCACAAGGAGCCGCGTGATGTTTCGTCAAAAGCATCTTCTGGGGATTGAGCAATTGCACCCCCAAGAGATCACCACTCTTCTCGATTTGGCTGATCAATATGTCGATCTGAACCGTCAGGATGTGAAACACTCCGAAGCCCTGCGCGGGCTGACGCAGATCAACATGTTCTTTGAAAACTCCACCCGCACCCAGGCGAGCTTTGAGATCGCAGGCAAACGACTGGGTGCGGATGTGATGAACATGGCCATGCAGGCGAGCTCGATCAAAAAGGGTGAGACCCTGATCGACACCGCCATGACCCTAAATGCGATGCATCCCGATTTGCTGGTTGTGCGTCATCCGCATTCCGGTGCTGTGGACCTGCTGGCTCAGAAAGTGAACTGTGCTGTGTTGAACGCGGGCGACGGCAAACATGAGCACCCGACGCAGGCGCTGCTCGATGCTCTGACCATCCGTCGTGCCAAGGGCCGTTTGCACCGCCTGAACGTTGCAATCTGTGGCGATATCAGCCACAGCCGCGTCGCTCGTTCCAACCTGATCCTGCTGGGTAAAATGGAAAACCGCGTGCGTCTGGTTGGCCCGCCCACTCTGATGCCAAGCCAGATCGATCAGTTTGGCGTCGAGGTCTATGAAGATATGGCCGAGGGCCTAAAAGACGTCGATGTGGTTATGATGCTGCGACTGCAACGCGAACGCATGGACGGGGGCTTTATCCCGTCAGAACGTGAATATTATCACCGCTATGGTTTGGATGCGGAAAAACTCGCCCATGCAAAAGACGACGCCATTGTCATGCATCCTGGCCCAATGAACCGTGGCGTTGAAATTGACGGCGAACTGGCTGACGACATCAACCGCTCGGTCATTCAAGAGCAAGTCGAAATGGGCGTTGCCGTGCGTATGGCTGCCATGGACTTGCTTGCGCGCAACCTGCGGGCCGAGCGCCAGAACAAACCGGTAGAGGTCTGACATGGAAGATCCCAAAGACCCAAAAATGAGTGGCCGCGTGGCGACCATCGCCCTTTTGGTCATGTTTGGCCTGGTGGGCCTGATGGTCTGGGTGGCGGGCTGATTGGATTGCAGTGATGCCTGAGCAGATGAAGGTCAAAGCCCAGGAACACGGACTGATCCGCATTTTTGCTGTTGATCTGCCACCAGAAGAGGCGGATCGGTTTGATCATCGAACCTTTGATGACGACTTGGGTACTTGGCCTTTGAGAGACGCGCTCGGAGCCGATTATCTGGACGAAGACTTCATCGAATTCTTTGACGTCGCTGATCTAGAAGAGCTTGGACTGGCGGGCTACATGGTTCAAGGCTTGGGCATCGCGCGAAAGGACGTCGATGAAGTCCGCGCGCAGATCGATCAGATTTCTGGCCACGTCTTAATTGTTCTCTCGAATGCCTTTGATGGATTTGAGCAAACATTGAACCCCAAAGCCCCCCTCAGGTGGATTGGCACTTTTGAGGAAGAGGGCGCTGACGTGCAATTTAAACCGCTGAAAAGCGCCGCCGCCAAAGGCAGCGTCGCAGAAACGCCTCCAGCGAAAGCCAGCAATCCGCATCTCATGGTGTTGACGGCCATCGTGGCCCTACCCGTCCTCATCGGATTGATCGCCTTGATCGTCTGGCTGGTTCTGAGATGACATCACCCTGCAAAAACTTGACGCCACGGCTGCAAACCGGCATGTGGCACAGAACGACGCGCTGGCCGCGGATCAAAAGAGGATTTGACCACTCATGAGCCTTCTTTTCACCAACGCCCGCTTGATTGATCCCGAAAACCAAACAGACACCATCGGCAGCCTGCTGGTCGAGAACGGCATCATCACTGCTGTTGGCGAGACCCTTACTGACCCGAAAGATGCGGAAGTCATCGATTGCGGCGGCAAATGCCTCGCGCCGGGGATCGTGGATATCGGTGTGAAGGTCTGTGAGCCGGGTGAGCGCCACAAGGAAAGCTACAAGACAGCTGGTCAGGCGGCAGCCGCGGGCGGGATCACCACAATGGTTACGCGCCCAGACACTGCGCCTACCATCGACAACCCGGAAACACTTGAATTTGTGACCCGCCGCGCCAACGAAGCTGCACCGGTGAATGTTGTGCCTATGGCTGCCCTGACCAAGGGCCGCGCCGGCGGGGAAATGACTGAATTCGGTTTCCTAATGGACGCTGGTGCAGTGGCTTTTACCGATTGCGACAGCGTTGTCACCGACAACAAAGTCTTCTCCCGCGCGTTGACCTATGCGCGCTCTTTGGGTGCTTTGGTCATTGGCCATCCACAAGATCCGGGTCTCTCTAAGGGTGCCGCCGCGACCTCAGGAAAATTCGCGAGCCTGCGGGGCTTGCCTGCAGTATCTCCGATGGCAGAACGCATGGGGCTTGATCGCGATATCGCGCTGATCGAGATGACAGGTGTGAAGTATCACGCAGATCAGATCACCACAGCCCGCGCCCTGCCCGCATTGGAGCGCGCCAAGGCCAATGGTTTTGACATCACCGCAGGCACCTCAATACATCATCTGACTTTGAACGAGTTGGATGTGGCTGATTACCGGACCTTCTTTAAGGTCAAGCCGCCTTTGCGCAGCGAAGATGACCGTCTTGCCATAGTGGCTGCCGTGAAATCCGGCCTGATTGATATCATTAGCTCGATGCACACGCCTCAGGATGAAGAGAGCAAACGCCTGCCATTCGAAGAGGCGGCCTCCGGTGCCGTTGCATTGGAAACCCTGCTGCCTGCCGCGATGCGACTTGTGCATGCAGAGCAGCTGACCTTGCCGGAATTGTTCCGTGCATTGGCTCTGAACCCCGCAAAGCGCCTGGGTTTACCTTCAGGCCGGCTCGCTGAAGGCGCACCCGCGGATTTGGTTCTGTTCGACGCCGATGCACCGCTGGTTCTGGACAGGTTTAAACTGCAATCAAAGTCAAAAAACACACCGTTTGACGGGCAGAAAATGCAGGGTAAGGTGCTGGCAACCTATGTGGCCGGCGAGGCCGTTTACCGGAGAAAATAATGCCCGCATTGGAAACCGGCCTGATGGCCCTGATTGTTTGGGGATTGGTCGGATACCTGTTTGGCTCTATCCCTTTTGGTATTGTGATCACCCGTGTCTTTGGCCTTGGTGACCTGCGTAAGATCGGGTCCGGCAACATTGGAACAACCAATGTTTTAAGGACAGGCTCTAAACCCGCAGCAGCCGCCACATTGATTTTGGATGGCGGCAAAGGGGCGATTGCGGTTTTGGTCGCTCGCATTTTGGCCGCTGAGGATGCCGCGCAATTGGCAGGACTTATGGCCTTTCTTGGCCATTGCTTTCCGATCTGGTTGAAATTCAAAGGCGGCAAAGGCGTTGCGACGTTTCTGGGTTTGATGCTGGCTTTGGCATGGCCTGTGGGCATTGCCTGTTGCCTCACATGGTTGATCACGGCGATTGTGAAGCGCATCTCTTCTCTGTCAGCGCTTGTTTCTGCAACATCAACTTCTGTTTGGATCCTCATCTTGGGTCATATCCAAGTATTACTGCTTGGTGTCTTGGTCACCTTGCTGGTGTTCTGGCGCCATCATGAAAACATTGCGCGCCTACGTGCGGGTACAGAACCAAAGATAGGTCAGAAATAAGCAGTTCGCGATTGACGAACATTTGCTCTGCGCCAATGCACAATCAAAAACTCTTGTTTTGCAGTTGATCGGAACCTTCACAATCTTGGGTTTGTCCGACGCAATTACGTCGTGACAGCATTTTTCGACCCAGATGAAATTTCGGCTGACGGGTCAGCAAAATCCGAAAGGTTACATCATGAAAACTCTGAAAACCCTCGCAGCAGGGATCGTTTTGGCATCTTCCATCGCAACAACTGCACTTGCCGCTGGCGTAGACGTCAATGCATCCAACACCGGTCTTGCATTGCAAGGTTATGACCCGGTTGCATATTTCACAGAAGGTCAGGCAACACCCGGCAGCTACAAAATCACAACTGTTTACAACGACACGACCTATCGGTTCGCGTCTGAAGCCCACAAGGCGACCTTTGAAGCGAACCCAGAGGCTTACCTACCGCAGTATGGCGGCTACTGCGCTTTTGGCGCGGCGATGGGCTTCAAATTCGATGGCGATCCAGAGTTGTGGAAGATTGTTGATGGCGAGCTCTACCTGAATCTGGCGCAAGATATCCAAGAGCGTTGGGAAGGTGACATCCCTGGCTACATTGAAAAAGCGGACGCACAATGGACCAACATTGAAGACGTCGCTCCTGCGGTTCTTCAAGCACAATAATCCCTGGCACTAAAACAGGAACGGCGGCGCATCACTGCGCCGCCGTTTTCTATTCTACAACAACCAGTTAATAGCTAAATTCGTCGTATATTCTCGTCAGATCACCGTTCCAGGCACCGTGATACCGCTCTAGCAATTCATCCGCTGGCACCTTGCCGCTTTCAAGGCTTTCCTTGAGTGCGTTCAGGAAGTGTGTCTCGTCTGGGATCAAACCTCCGGCACCTGGTATTGCCCGCGCTTTCAAACCTGCCTCTGACATGGCCACAACTTCGCGTGCCAGATCATGCATCTTGAGACCTGCCACTTCGGCTTGCAGGCCTTGCTCACTTGCTGCAACGCGCAAATTCTCGCGGGTCTCGGCATCCCAGCCTTTAACCAAATCCCAAGCCGCATCCAGTGAGGATTGATCATACATCAGACCAACCCAGAAAGCAGGAAGAGCACAAAGACGACGCCATGGTCCGCCATCTGCACCGCGCATTTCCATGAACTTCTTGATGCGTGCTTCAGGGAAGGCGGTGGTCAGATGGTCAGCCCAATCCGAAAGCGTTGGTGTTTCACCGGGCAGCGCAGGCAGCTCACCTTTCAGGAAGTCACGGAAGGACATGCCCAGCGCATCGACGTATTTTCCATCGCGATAGACAAAATACATTGGCACATCGAGCGCATATTGCACCCAACGCTCAAAACCAAAGCCCTCTTCAAAAACAAATGGCAGCATGCCGGTGCGTGCCGAATCCAGGTCACGCCAAACGCGTGAGCGCCAGGATTTGTGGCCATTCACCTTGCCATCAAAGAAAGGCGAATTTGCAAACAGGGCCGTTGCCACAGGCTGCAGAGCCAAAGCAACACGCAGCTTTTGGACCATGTCAGCCTCTGAACCGAAGTCTAGGTTCACCTGAACGGTACAGGTTCGGTACATCATGTACTTACCCATCGTTCCAACGCGATCCATGTAATCGGTCATTAGCTTGTAACGCCCCTTTGGCATCACTGGCATCTGTTCGTGCGTCCAGATCGGGGCGGCACCAAGTCCGATGAATTTAACGCCAATCTTATCCGCAATGTCTTTCACATCACGGAGGTGAGCGTTTACCTCGTCGCAGGTCTCGTGGATGGATTGAAGAGGTGCGCCAGACAGCTCCAGCTGCCCGCCCGGTTCAAGCGATACATTGGCACCGTCCTTTTCAAGGCCAATCAACTTATCGCCTTCATGAACTGGCGCCCATCCGTGGCCGTCTCTTAGGCCTTCCAGAACCGCCAAGATAGAGCGTTCGCCCTCATAGGGCAGCGGATTCAAACTATCCTGACAAAAACCAAACTTCTCATGCTCTGTGCCAATGCGCCAATCTTCGCGCGGTTTACACCCCGCTTCCAGATATTCGGCAAGTTGCTCGTGGCGTTCGATAGGTCCGCCGCCGGACTGAGGGATGGACATGGGCTAAGCTCCGATGGGATCGCATGGTGCGAGAGGGTCTTGAGGTAGCTTTCGTGGAATGAATCGGTGCCACTGTCAATGCAATGTCTTGACAGGTTTGGCCCAGATCACGACAGGTTGAGTGGCATCGGCCTTAAGGGCGGAAAGCATGAATTCGGTGCGAATGCCGGGAAGCGCTGCGAAAGCATCAAAAAGCTTGTCGGCCCCTTCAGCATTCACGGGGATTGCGATGTCTGCCTGACGTGGTTGCTGCAAAATCCAAACTGGCGGCTTTTGTGCAGGATCAAGCACAACCATTGCCAAATCATCGATGGCTGCAACGCCGCCAGAGATCGGGCCGTAATAGCTCACTTCACCCTCATCGACGGTCACAACACCGGGGCCACCTTTACCAGAGCGAAAGCGCGCACGTTGAATTCCGGTGTAAATCAGAATTGCGCCGCCAACCGCTACTGCGATTCCGATCCATTGCAAAATGCCACTACCTGAAAGCCACCAAAGTCCCAGCAAAAATACCACAACGCCGAGTAGTGTTTCTCGCCACTCCAGCAATGCAGTGCGGGCTTCAGGCCGAATGAAACTCATGTGCGTCCTTTGATTGATCGCATCACCAATCCCCAAACTTCTGCTGCCAAATCGTCAACGCGGCGACAGCAGCGGTATCTGCGCGAAGGATACGTGGGCCCAAGCTCACTACATGAGCCTGAGGATGTGCGTGCAATCGCTTTCTCTCAGCCGGCGAAAACCCACCTTCTGGCCCGATCAAAATCGCCCATTTTTCGCCCGATGCAGCGCCGAGCGCTTTTGCGGTGCCAATTTCGGCTTCATCGCAGAACATCAATTGTCGATCCTCTGGCCAATCGGCCAGTAGACGTTCGAACTTCTTCAAGTCAGCCACCTCAGGGACATAGGTGCCGCCGCACTGTTCGGCTGCCTCAACAGCATGCGCCTGCAAGCGGTCCTGTCGGATGCGATCAGAATTCGTGAACTCCGTCTGTATTGGCAAGATGCGCGCTGCTCCCATCTCCGCAGCTTTCTCAACGATGAAGTCGGTCCGCGCCTTTTTTATCGGGGCAAAGATCAACCAAAGATCGGGTGGCATTTGCAACGGTTTGGTCTGTTCGACACAGGCCAGCTCACCCGCGCGTTTACCCGCCTTGATAACCTCAGCCCGCCATTCCCCATCCTTGCCATTGAACAGCAGTACATGCGCACCCAGTGCGAGCCGCATCACCCCAAAGAGGTAATGTGCCTGATCGCGCTCCAGAGGAACCGATTGCCCATCCCCCAGGGGATGATCTACATACAACCTGACTTTTGCATCCTTCATGAGGACTTACATATGGCCGAGACCCCCACAACGCCAGAGCCGAGCGGACAAGTTTCTGACGCGGTGAAAGGAAATTGGGTCGACAGCTATGCCCCAGCTCCGACACGCCCCTATCTGAGACTGTCTCGTGCAGATCGTCCGATTGGAACTTGGCTATTGTTTTTGCCCTGTATGATGGGGCTCTTGCTCTCGATGTTGAATGACAACGTGGTCACTTGGCACGATGCCTGGACGGTCGTTGGCTGTGGGATGGGCGCCTTTCTGATGCGCGGCGCGGGATGCACTTGGAATGATATCACCGATCGCGAATTTGATGGCAAAGTCGAACGAACAAAATCACGCCCGATCCCAAGCGGCCAAGTCACCGTTACCGGAGCTGTAATCTGGATGGCAACGCAAGCCGTCTTGGGTTTATTTATTCTGCTGACTTTTTATCCCAATGCGATTGTTCTCGGCTTTATCGCTGTAATCCCAGTGCTGATTTATCCATTTGCCAAACGCTTCACATGGTGGCCGCAACTCTTCTTGGGAATTGCCTTTAATTGGGGTGCCCTGCTGGCCTGGACAGCGCATAGCAATTCGCTTCAATGGCCCGCCGTTGTGCTCTACCTTTCAGGTATCACCTGGACGCTGTTCTACGATACGATTTATGCCCATCAAGACAAAGAAGACGATGCGCTGATTGGGGTGAGGTCCACAGCGCGCCTGTTTGCTGAAAACACGCCGCGTTGGTTGCTGATTTTTCTCATCGCGACGCTTTGTCTGATGGCCTTTGCGGTGATTGGCTCCACCATTCACCGCAGCCCGATCTCAATGGCGGTGGCTCTGGTTGGAGTTTGGGCCATGGGGTGGCATCTGCATTGGCAGCTCAAGAACCTGGACACAGAAAACTACGAGGTTCTGGTCAAACTCTTCCGCTCAAACCGCGACGCAGGCTTGATTCCTTTGCTGTTTTTCGCCGGTGCCCTGTTCCTTTGATTGATAAGGCGGCCTGAGTTGCGTATCAGACACGGAACGCTGGAAACAAAGAAGACGTTATGCGACTGCCTTTGACATTAACCGTGGCCGCCACTTTCGGACTGGCCGGGATCATGAGCCTTGCTGCAGCGAGCCTCACTGCAACCGTGATCGAAGACAGCACTCAGAACAGTGTTCAAGCAGCTCTGGATAAAGAAGGTCTGGATTGGGCTGAAACTTATGCAGAGGGACTGAACGTTTTTCTATCGGGCACCGCACCGACGGAAGCGGAACGGTTCATGGCCATGTCGACCGCTGGCAGCATCGTTGATGCGGCGCGGGTCATCGACAATATGAATGTCGCCGCGATCGCGGCTCTCGCGGCACCAGATTTTTCCGTTGAAATCCTTCGCAATGAAGCCGGGCTTTCTGTAATCGGTTTGATACCGCAAACCAGTGATCGCGACGATCTTCTCAAACGGCTAAAACGCTCTGTTACGCCGAATGAAAAGGTCGCCGATTTCTTGGAAACTGCGGCCTACGATGTTCCGGTTGGTTGGAACGCTGCCCTGAGATTTTCACTTGATGCTTTGGAGGATCTTCCACGAAGCAAAATTTCGGTTTCTGCGCAGAACGTACAAATCACGGCAATGGTCGACAGCGCTGAAGAAAAACAAGCGCTGGAACGCAGCCTCAGGGACGGAACGCCAAAAGGCGTTGATCTTGTACTTGCGATCTCAGCCCCTCGCCCAGTGATCACACCCTTCACGCTCCGGGCCATTCTAAATGAGGGCAATCTGCGATTTGATGCCTGCTCGGCGGATACTACCGAAGCGCGGGATAAAATCGTCTCTGCAGCTCAGAGTATGGGATTATCAGATCGGCAATCCTGCCGCATCGGTCTGGGTGTTCCTTCGCCAAACTGGTCCGATGCCTCGATTGTGTCACTGACCGCGCTTAGCGAACTGGGTGGGGGTTCTGTTACACTGACTGACGCAGATATTTCGCTCGTGGCGCCTGTGGGCACTGACCCGGCTTTGTTTGATCGTGTGGTTGCCCAAACTGAGAAAGACCTACCAGATCTCTTCGCCCTACATGCTGCACTTCCAACCGTGGACGAAAATGGTGAAGTGGAACAGGCAGAGTTTATTGCGACGCTTAGTCCTGAGGGATTGATGCAGATGCGTGGCAAGCTTGGCAGCGCATTGAGCCAAACGACGATTGATAGCTATGCGCAGGCGCGCTTTGGCAGTGAAAATGTCTATGATGCTGTACGGCTATCAGATCAAGTCCCAACCGGATGGCCGAGCCGCGTTATGGCTGGTCTGGATGCCCTATCTGCCTTGCACCATGGGTCCGTTACGGTCACCCCAGACTTCGTAGAAATCTCGGGCAAGACCGGGGCTCAAAATGCCGGCGCATCTATTAGTCAGGTTCTCGCAAATCGTCTTGGCGGGGGACAACAATTCGCCATCGACGTCGCCTATGTTGAATCTCTCGATCCCCTTGCCTCTATCCCAACACCTGAAGAATGCATCGCGCGCCTTCAAAATGTACAGGCCGAGACGAAGATCTCGTTTGAGCCTGGATCGGGCACATTGGACGCCAATGCCGCACCGATTTTGGATGCGGTAGCGGTCATTCTTGAAGATTGTGGTGAGCTACCGCTGGAAATCCAAGGTCACACCGATAGCCAAGGCCGTGAGTCGATGAACCTCGCGCTCAGCCAGAACCGCGCACAGTCTGTTTTGGCTGCCTTGCGCGACCGACGCATTCTGACCGGCACCTTCAAGGCAACAGGTTTTGGTGAGGCCACCCCAATTGCCAGCAACGAAACCGAAGCCGGGCGCGAAGCCAACCGCAGGATCGAATTTGTCCTAATCCAAACAACCGTAGAAACCGCCGAAACTACGGGAAATGAAGAGGGTGAACCTCAAGAATCCCTTGAAACCAACGGCGATCCGGTAAATGAAGAGGCAGAGACAGGCGAAACAGCCGAGCAGGAGACAGAGGCGAATGTCGAGAATTGAATTCATTATCGCAACAGCGATTGTTCTGTTTGTCGCCTTTTCTCTAGGTTGGTTTGCCAATTGGCTTGTACATCGCTTCACACGCGTCGCACAATCTGACGTCGACCAGCTAGAGCGCATGAGCCAAGAGCTGCATGAAGCTGAAGAGACCCGCGATCAGGCGATTACCTATCTGCAGCAGCGTGAAGCAGAGCTGACCAATCAGCTGAACCAGACCGAAGCTGAACTTGCCGCGGCTATGGAAGGCTTGCGGGACGCACGTCACGAGGCGGAAGAGCTTCGTAAATACGTTGCCCAAGTCCAGCAAGCAGGCTAACTCACCAGCGTTTCAGCGCGTCTTCGTCAGTATCCTTCGCAGCGACCCATTCGGCGCTGTCAGAGGTGATTTCTTTTTTCCAGAAAGGTGCGCGGGACTTCAGGAAATCCATCAGGAATTCCGCCGCTTCAAAGGCATGAACCCTGTGTTTAGACGCGGTGGCAACCATCATGATCAGCTCACCAGGCTCCAAGTCGCCATACCGATGGATCACCAATACGTCGCCCAGATCCCAACGAGAGGACGCCTCTTCCGCAATCTTGGTCAGAGCCTTCTCGGTCATGCCAGGGTAGTGCTCTATCCGCATAGATTGCAGAGTGCCTTCTACGTTGTTGCGCACAATGCCTGTAAAGGTCACCACCGCGCCCATATTGGACTGCGCTTCCGCAAATGCGTTGCTTTCAGCCCCTAGATCAAAGGCCGCCTCTTGCACCAGGATGCGCATCTCAGCCCCCTGTCATGGGTGGAAAGAACGCCACCTCGCGCACGCCACTGAGGGATGCGTCAAAGTCGGAAAGCTCTTGATCGAGCGCCACGCGAAGCGCGCTGAGGTCGGAGAAGGCTATTGCATATCGGTCTTCACGCGCGCGCAGTTCTTCCACCAGTTCCATCACGCTGGAGGCTTCTGTATCGACGCGTTCTTTCGGCAAACCAATGCGTTCCCGCACCCAAGCAAAATAGACAACATCCATGGTTTTAGTCCTTCAGATAAGGCGTGGCCTTACGGAAATAGTCGAGACCCGTCACAAAAGTCAGAAGTGCAGCCAGCCATATGAGCATCAGGCCACCGCTTCGGGTCCATGCCTCGCCCTGATACATAGCACGCAATCCTAGCTCATCGTCGATTTCACCCGACAGAATCTGAGTCAACGTGTTGTAGTCCATGCCCCATGACCACATGCCAAAATAGTGCTCAAAGATGCCCTGCGCAAAGAGAACGGCAATTGCGACCATCTGAGTGGCCGTCTTCCACTTGGCAAGCTTAGTCACTTTCAACGTTCCAGCAGTGTCGCCAAGAAACTCACGAAGCCCCGATACAAAAACCTCGCGGAAGAGGATCACGGCGGCTGGCAGGAGCAATAACAAGGACATGCTGGAAAAGGCGACAATGATCATCAGCGCAATCACCACCATTGCCTTATCGGCAATCGGGTCGAGCATGGCACCGAGTTTCGTCACCTGTTTCCACTTCCGGGCCAAGTAACCATCCAAATAGTCTGTCAGCGAAGCCACGACAAAAAGCCCTAGCGCGAAGAAATCGGCGAAGGGGCGAGGGAAGAGCAAAAACATGACTGCAATCATGGGGGCAGCAAGAAGCCGTAGCGCAGTCAAAACGTTCGGAATGGTCCAAGTCATGGGCCATTCCTAGCCTGTCTCTTAGCGCAGGGAAAGCACCCATAACATCCCAAGACCAGCAAAAGCATCGATCTATGCTATACTGTTGCTATGCAAAACAGTTTCGGGAGGAAAGGACATGGAACCTGTTGTTCTATTGGTCGGACGCCTGCCGCATGTAATCGGCGATGTGGCACGCGAACTTGAGGATTTACCGATCCGCTGGTTAGGGGCGCATGATCACGGAGAAGTGGTGCGCCAGTTGGATAATGAGCCGGGTATTTCCTGCGTCATCATGGGGGCTGGCTTAGAGGATGATATCCGCGGCGATTTAATCGGCATTATCGCTGAGAAGCGCCCAGATGTGTGTATTCACCTCAAAGATCGCGACTCTGGTCCTAAAGGCATGGTGCCCTTTATCCGCCAAGTCGTTCAGGGCGGCATCTTGAACCAATTCGTGGTCAATTAAGGACATTAAAAAACCCGGGCATTGGGTATGCCCGGGTCAGTGTACGAAGCAATTTCATCCCCGAAATTCTTACTAGGAATTTGCCGCGTCTCCTGGGGTGGAAACCTGAGATCGGGATGCTTGTGATCCAGGTTCCGGCGACGAAAGCAAATCTGATTTAGGCTTCGTTAGAACTGTTTTACTCGCTCGCGTTTAGCGCGAATTCGCTGGCAGCGGATAGGTTCTACATAATGCGGATAGGCCCGTATACTTTAGTATAGGAAGCTAATCAGCGGCCCTCATGAAAGAAATCATAGATCGATTCTGCTAATGAATCCGAGATCCCTTCCACTGCCTTGAGGTCTGCGAGATTCGCGCGACTCACCGCCTTGGCGCTACCGAAATGCGCGAGCAAGGCACGCTTCCGAGTCGCGCCGACACCAGGAACCTCATCCAAAGGCGTCGCCCCAACCGCTTTCGCCCGCTTGGCGCGGTGAGTGCCAATGGCGAAGCGATGGGCCTCGTCCCGCAGACGTTGGATAAAGTAGAGCACAGGATCGTTGCGGCGTAGCGCAAAAGGACGCTGACCCACTCGGTGGAACTCTTCCTTACCGTGGTCACGATCGACACCTTTGGCGACTCCGACCATCGGAATGTCTTCGACCCCCCATTCCCGCATGATCTCTGCAACCGCTGAAACCTGCCCCGCGCCCCCATCAATCAACAGCAGGTCTGGCCAATGCCCTTTGTCGCGATCAGGGTCTTCTTTGAGTAGGCGTTTGAAGCGGCGCGACAGCACCTCTTTCATCATGCCGAAGTCATCGCCCGGCGTGAGATCATCTCCGCGGATATTGAATTTGCGGTAGCTGTTCTTCATGAAGCCATCCCGCCCCGCAACGATCATCCCGCCTACGGCGTTTGTGCCTTGAATATGCGAGTTGTCATAAACTTCGATCCGTTCCGGTGGGCCTTCCAAAGAGAAGGCCTCAGCAATCCCAGTCAGCAGTTTCGCCTGTGTTGCGCTTTCGCTCATCTTCCGCGCCAATGACTCGCGCGCGTTGCGCACGGCACCCGCAACCAATTCAACCTTTTCGCCCCGCTGGGGCACCGTAATCTCGACCTTGCGCTTAGCCTTCTCTTCCAAGGCTTCAGACATCAACTCTGCGTTCTCGATGGGGTGAGACAGGATCAACTGCCTGGGCGGCTCTTTGGTGTCATAGAACTGCCCTGTGAAGGCTTCGAGCACCTCTGCAGCCTCGATGTCCGCACCAACACGTGGGTAGTAGTCTTTGTTCCCCCAGTTCTGATTGGCGCGAATAAAGAACACCTGCACACAGGCCTGCCCTTTTTCTAGGTGCAGCGCGATAACATCAGCCTCGCGTACACCGCGTGGATTGATGCCCTGCGCGGTTTGAACCTGGGTCAGGGCGCGAATACGATCTCTTAGAACCGCAGCCTGTTCGAACTCCATATTGGCGCTGGCCTCTTGCATTTGGCCAGCCAACTTCTCTTGGATATCAGTGGAGCGTCCCTGCAGATAGCGTTCTGCATCAGCCACCGATACTGCGTAGTCTTCGGCGCTAATCTTACCTACGCAGGGTGCTGTGCAGCGTTTGATTTGATATTGCAGACAAGGTCGCGTGCGGCTTTCGAACGTCGCGTCAGAACAGTCGCGCAACATGAAGACCTTTTGCAACTGGTTCAGGGTGCGATTGACCGCGCCAGCGCTTGCGAAAGGACCGTAGTAATTGCCCTTTTCCTTCTTCGCTCCGCGATGCTTTTTGACCTGTGGGAAGTCGTGTGCCTTGCTTACAAGGATGTTTGGGAAACTTTTGTCATCACGCAGCAGCACGTTGTACTTAGGTTTCAGCTGCTTGATCAGGTTTTGTTCAAGCAGCAGCGCTTCGGTTTCTGTCTTGGTCGTCAGAAACATCATCGAAGCGGTTTCGCTGATCATGCGAGAAATGCGGCCAGTATGCCCGGTTGGCCGTGAATAGCTTGATACCCGCGCTTTCAGATTGCGCGCCTTACCCACATACAAAACCCGTGCCTGACTATCGAGCATGCGATAAACCCCCGGAGAACCATCCAGAGTTTTCAGATAATCGGCGATCAACACATGGCCTGTCAGGCGCTGGGGTTCGTCAGAGGTAGTGTCAGACATTCAGACTATGAGCCTACATATGATTCTTTCCCTGCCTGCAATCTCAGGGGGCTTTGCGCAAGAGTAAACATGTCCACTGAATCTGTGGATAACTCTGAAGATAACTTTCCGTGAGAATTGAATCCCCCTTATTTTTAAGCCCAATTTGGTGATTGCACAAAAAATAGGCATATAAATATCCGTCTGTTTTTAAAGGATATTTTTTCCTAAAACTCTCAAAACACTGAAATCATTACAGTTTTCGTAACGCTTTCGTGACAGTTGTGTGACCGGTGCACAACTCGCATCCCTTCGCGCGGATGGCGCACGTAACTGCCACTCTCGGTCAGCAGCACAAACGTCAGAATTACATAAGGAAAAGGGAGATTAGGCCAGCACAGCTAAGATGTAGACGACGTACAGCCCAGTGAGCAGAACACCCCACCGCCGCGTGATATCAGCCTTGAACCAAACAAATGGCAGGATCAACAGGCTGGCACCTGCCATGACCCAAAGGTCAAACTCCAGGAAGTCGTCCTCAACCGGGATAGGACCAATCAGGCTGGCAATGCCCATTATGGCCAACAGGTTGAACATGTTGGAGCCAATGACATTCCCCAAAGCGACATCTGCCTGGCGCCGGAGCGCGGCCATGACAGTTGTGGCGAGTTCTGGGAGGCTGGTACCCAAAGCCACCAGTGTAAGACCAATCACGGCCTCCTCGACATGGAAGGCACGGGCAATATCCACGGCGCTTTCTACCAATAGATCAGCGCCCAATGGCAGACCAATTAAACCCAGAACAAGAAACATACCGATACGCCACCAAGGCATATCTGGATCAGCGCCTTCCAGATCATCCAAATCCTCTGCTTCACTACAGGCGGCCTTGCCATTTTTTCGGTGCTGCATGGCCATTCGGAAGGCATCCCCCAACACAAAAGTCAGAGCAGCCAGCAAGATCAATCCGCTCAGCCAGGTGAACACGCCACAAAATGCGAGTGCAATGAACAATGCAGTTGCTGCCATCATGAAGACGTAGTTCTTGCGAGTATCGCATGTGCTTGTGTGCAAGCGCGCTAAGATCGCGGGCAGGCCTGACACCAAGAGAATATTCGCTGTGTTGGAGCCGACTACGTTCCCCAGTGCAATGCCCGGAGCACCATCGTCAATCGCGCTGATCGCAATGAGCAGCTCAGGTGCAGACGTGCCAAATGCCACAATCGTCAGGCTCACGATCAATGCAGGAATGCCAATACGAAGGCTCATGTTGACCGCGCCGCGCACAAGTGCATCGCCTGCGAGCAGCAGAATGATCAGCCCTAAACCGGCTGTTAGCCAAACGAGCATGTGGTCTTAGCCCTTCCTGCTGCGACAGCGACAGGGTCCCTTGCCTAACTTAAACCGCCCGCATTCAGGGCATCTTCGCGCATCCAATTGTTTCTTACCTGGCAGCGTAAGCTTGCCAAACATGGCCAGTACAGCCATGCCAACGAGAAACAACAGGACAATTTTTGTCAGCACATCAAAGCCCGAACCGCGCGTATTCTGCGCGTTCCTCTATCCCGCTTAGGGCATCCTGTGCAACCTGTGCGCCAAATCTTTGCCAAAATGGACGTCGCATGTCGTAACGACGGAACCGTACATCCTTGCCAAATTTTTCTTTCATAACCGGTACGATATGCCCCAAACCATCGGCTAGACCCTGGTCGATCGCTTTCTGGCCGATCCAAATTTCACCGGTAAACATTTCGTCATTTTCGATGAGCTTGTCGCCACGACGCGTTTTCACATGGTCGATAAAGTTCTCATGGATCTGTTCAAGAATCTCGCCAAGACGCGCGACATCTTCTTCCTTTTCCGGGCTGAACGGGTCGAGCATCGATTTTGATTTTCCGGCGGTGTGCACGCGTCGCTCTATGCCATGGCGCTGCAAAAAATCATGCGCGCCAAAGCCAGCAGAGATTACGCCAATGGACCCCACGACGGATGATGCATCAACATAGATTTCGTCAGCAGCCGCGGCGAGCCAGTAGCCACCGGATGCAGCAACGTCTTCGACAAAGGCAAATACCGGCACATCCAGTTCTTCCGACAGTCGCCGAATGCGCGCGCCGATTAGCGCACTTTGCACTGGGGAGCCTCCGGGCGAATTCAGGATCAAAGCAACCGCGCTAGGCTTGCCACGCCGAAAGGCTTTTTCGATCAGCGGAGCCAGAGATTGATCGCTCAAGCCGCCCCGGTTTCCGGCGGCAATCACACCAGCCAGACGGATAACAGCGACGGATGGTGGCTTTTTGGTAAAGGGGATCCAACGTTTCATGAGTGGCATTTAGAAAGCCTGAAGCCTTCAAACAAGATGGGCGCTTCAACAAAGCGCCCACCTGATGCATATACGTCAATTTCAGAATGTCTGAACTAGCTGCGGATGCGCCAGCCAGTCTTAAATATCCACCAAATTACGACCATGCAGATTCCGGTGAAACCAGCGATAGCCAGAAGGCTCAATCCGATCGGCACATCGGCAAGACCAAAGAACGCCCAGCGGAATCCAGAGATCAAATATACCACTGGGTTGAACAGGGTCACGGTCTGCCAGAAAGGCGGCAGCATAGAGATCGAATAGAATGATCCGCCCAGGAAGACCAAAGGAGTCACGATCAAAAGTGGTACAAGCTGCAACTGTTCAAAGTTCTTAGCCCAGATCCCGATGATGAACCCAAACAAAGCAAAGCTCGTGCAGGTCAGCACCATAAAGGCGATCATCGCAATCGGGTGTTGGATACTCAGATCAACAAAGAAACCTGCGGTGGCCAAGATCACAACGCCTATGAACAGCGACTTGGTTGCAGCGGCGCCAACGTAACCGATAACGATCTCAAGAAAATTCACCGGCGCCGACAGAAGTTCGTAGATCGTCCCTATGAACTTCGGGAAATATATCCCAAATGATGCGTTCGATATGCCCTGCGTCATGATCGACAACATGATCAAACCCGGCACGATAAAGGCTCCGTAGCTGACGCCTTCAACCTGATCGATCCGACTGCCAATCGCGGCCCCAAACACTACAAAATAAAGCGACGTTGAGATCACCGGAGAGATAAAACTCTGGGTCAATGTGCGGAAGAACCGCGCCATTTCGAAAACATAGATGGCTTTGATGGCTGTCCAGTTCATGCTTGCCCCTCCTCGACCAAGCCTACGAAGATATCTTCGAGGCTGCTTTGCTCTGTTTGCAGATCCTTCAGCACCAATCCTGCGCCTGAGAGATCGGCCAACAACGTGGTGATACCTGTGCGCTCAGCTTTGGTGTCATAGGAGTAGGTGATAGATGTTCCATCCTCACTCAGGCTCAAATCATAGCCGTTGAGCCCCTCTGGCAAGCTTTCAATCGCGTCCTGTAGCTCAACTTTCATCTGTTTCTGCCCAAGGCGCTGCATCAGGGCAGACTTCTCTTCGATCAAAAGAAGCTCTCCCTTGTTGATGACACCTACGCGATCCGCGATCGCTTCGGCCTCTTCGATATAATGCGTCGTCAGGATGATCGTCACACCATCGCGCTTGAGTTCATCCACCGTATCCCACATGTCTTTACGAAGCGCGACATCGACACCCGCAGTAGGTTCATCCAGAAACAGAATGCGAGGCTCATGACTAAGGGCCTTCGCGATCAACACGCGCCGTTTCATGCCGCCAGAGAGTTCCATGATACGGCTGTTTTTCTTATCCCAAAGGCTCAACTGCTTCAGGATCTTTTCTAGATAGGCATCGTTACGGCGTTTGCCGAACAGGCCACGCGAAAAGCGAACCGTATTCCAAACCGTCTCAAAGGGTTCTAGATTGATCTCCTGCGGGACAAGCCCAATCAGACTGCGCGCAGCGCGGTAGTCTTCATTAACGCAATGACCACCGACATGAATGTCGCCAGAGGTGCTGGTTGTGATCCCGCAAACGGTCGAAATCAACGTTGTTTTACCAGCACCATTTGGCCCCAACAGCGCAAGAATTTCGCCTTCTTGTATTGAGAGCGTGACGCCTTTAAGCGCCTCAAATCCGCCCTCATAAACCTTCTTCAGGTCCTTTATTTCCAATATGGACGTCATAACGTTCCCTCGTAAGTACCGCGCGAAACTACGTGTTCGCCCGAGTTTGGCCAAGATACTAAAAAGACATATAGACCTGTGCAAAAACGCATATCAGGCTGATGCTGCGTGCATTCATAGACCCCCTGACTGTCAATTAATGACAGCAATTTGGGACCAAAACTGAGTGCAGCAATATTCGCAATCACACATCTGCTCTTATGAGCCGTGTCATCTTGGCCAATGGCACGATACAGTTTAGCGGACAGGCCGATACGTGGGAGATTCAATTGCCGATCAGACCCCGTAATGGCTGGACAGAGTCGAAGCGCTTTCGAAAGATGCCGCTAGAAACAAAGCTCACATTCTTCGGTGTGTAAACTGACTTACTGATAGGAATGATTTCACGGAGTCGAACGCCATTCGGGACACCTCAAAACCGGTGCCTCCAAACGCAACACAGGCTCGCAGTTAGGCAAAACCGGTGCTTCTTGAACTGCTAACCGAGAAGCGCGTCACGGTCGCAAAGTAACGTTTGAAAAAATTTGAAAGCGATGCAAAATTCTCGTCGCTTTCCTCTTGACCCTATCGCAGGGCTAAACTAAACCCCGCTCCACTCATGGCGCGGTAGCTCAGCTGGTTAGAGCGCTCGACTCATAATCGAGAGGTCGGGAGTTCAAGTCTCCCCCACGCCACCACTTCCCTCAATACGCAGACATATGGATCCAGCCCATTTGTGGTCCATTTCGAGTCCTCCGGGAATGCAATCAAGTTATAGAATTACAAAGGGCCGGCACAATGGCCGACCCTTATCAGATAAAGCCAATTCGCCGCATGGGATGCATTTAGCGAACCCGGCCTAATCCAGTTAAGTTGTCACTCTTTACACTGAAACCGAGAGTATCAAGAAGACACTATAATTAAACAATAATTTCGCGACGAACATGACGAAGTTCGTGACGAACACTGTGTGATAGAGAAACACCTCGGTCAGCGGAACAAGCCCGCAGAGCTTGACCTAGGGTCAACCAACATCTTAATCATAAGATATTGGCTCTGAGTGAAGCAATTACATCAGTATTTTCCTCAACTAGGGCATTCATCTTCAACGGAGGTTTGGGAAGTCCCAAATAAATTTGGCACCCAATGACCAGCTGGACTCCACTTAAGATGAACCCACAAGAAGTTGTTGCTGTGCGCGCACTTCGCAAGGCTGCCATTCAGTCGTTTGGTACTCCATGGATTCTATCACTGTTCCTTGGAATTACCGCGTTGATCGCCTTTGTGGCACCCAAGGCGCTACCAACTGATTCCATCCTTTTAATTTGGCTTGGAACCGGAGGAATTGCCGTGGTGTCGGTGGTTTATCAGATTACGACGGGCCCGTGGTTTGTCGTGATATTTGCTAGAAGACACTACTCTGTCCTCTTCAGCCTTATAATCAACAGTCTAATCGACGTGGTTTTGCTTACGGCCTTGGCCATGCCAGCAATTTCACCAGAATTCATCGCAGAGCATGGATTTATCGATGTCGCCTTCCGTGTCTATATGGTTTTATTCCTACTCACTTGGGCTTTCGTACATGTCTATCTGACATTGATGGAGAATATCTTCGCAGACATATTGGCGAAGGCAAATCTCCCGACCCGGATATTTCCCCAATTTCGAACTGAGAAAACTGATGCGCTGCAAAAGCTTCTTCCCATCAATGTTCGGGGGCCCGTTCGCTACATCCAAGCGCAAGATAAATATGTGCAGGTCGCAACGTTCAATGGAAACCATCTTCTGCCCATGCCTCTGAGCCAAGCGGTGTCGAAGATCGATCCACAAAGCGGCATGCGAGTTCATCGTTCGCTTTGGATCAGCTGGGAGGAAGTCGACCGCGTGGTTTATGAAAACGGCAACCCACGCATCATTGGCAAAGACGGTGAAGTTTGGCCCGTGAGCCGAAAGCATGTAAAGCAGCTCAAGTCCGAGCTTCTAGACCGTGAGAAAGGTTGAATCAGGCGCTTCGCACAGTATCGATCATCAGCTGAACATTCTCTGGATCAGCATCAGGCGTGATGCCATGGCCCAAATTGAAGATATGTGGGCCATTGCTCAACGCGTCAACGATCCGTTTGGTTTCGGAAACCAGTGCATCTCCACCTGTCACCATATGAGATGACTTCAAGTTGCCCTGAACACAGCCATCAGGTTGAACGGCCTTCGCAACCCACTCTGCTGTGACGCCATCATCAAAGGCTACGCAATCTGCTCCGGTTGCCTGTGCAAAGCCTGCATAGCGTTCGCCGGCGCCGCGCGGGAAAGCAATGATCGGTGTTTCCGGATGCAGCTCTTTCAATGCTGCAATAATGCGTTTGGTGGGTTCCAGAGCATAGCGGTCAAAGTCCTGGCCTTTGAGGGAGCCTGCCCAGCTGTCAAAAAGCTTCACAACCTCTGCCCCGGCTTTAATTTGCTCAGACAAATAGGTAATGGTGCCTTCTACAATCAGATCGATGACCTGCTGGAACAGTTCTGGATGCTGATCTTTCAGAGCGTGGGCTGGTCCTTGGTCTGGCGTACCACGCCCTGCGATCATATAAGTTGCTACCGTCCATGGTGCGCCAGCAAATCCGATCAGCGTGGTTTCGCTTGGCAATTCGCGACGCAAGATGCGGACGGTTTCATAAATTGGTGCGAGCTTGTCATGAACTGCAGCAGCAGGTTTCAAGGCGTCGAAATCCGACTGAGACTGGATGGTGGAAAGCCGCGGCCCCTCTCCAGTTACAAACCAAAGATCGGCCCCAAGCGCCTGCGGCAATAGCAAAATATCTGCAAATAGGATCGAGGCATCAAAACCGTAGCGACGGATCGGCTGCAGGGTCACTTCGGCTGCCAGTTCGGAGTTATAGCAAAGCGAAAGAAAATCCCCCGCCTGCGCACGCGTAGCGCGATATTCCGGCAAGTATCGACCTGCTTGGCGCATCATCCAGATAGGTGGCGTCGGCAATGTTTCTCCTGCCAATGCACGCAGAATGGTTTTTTGCTCAGCCATGATCCACCTCATTCAATCTAGTCTCACGCTAGGTCTAGCGCGCGCGGCAAGATGTCAAGGCTCGGCGGCCGCCATTCTGCTTGTCAGGACAATCTGGCGCGGCTAGACCTCAGCCCATGACAGTGACCATGCCAACACCCGATGCACCCTTGAAAATAGGCACCCGAGGCTCTCCGCTTGCGCTTGCGCAGGCCTATGAGACGCGCCATCGATTGGCCGAGGCGTTTAATCTGGATGAAGCCGCTTTTCACATCGAAGTGATTAAAACCACTGGTGATGATCGCCAGATGATCGCAGCGGATCGCCCGTTGAAAGAAATCGGGAACAAGGGGCTATTCACCAAAGAAATTGAAGATGCCATGCTGCGCGGCGACATTGATATCGCTGTGCATTCCACGAAGGACATGCCAACCGAACAGCCTGAAGGTCTGGTGCTTGAAACCTTCCTGCCGCGTGAAGATGTGCGCGATGCGTTTATCTCGGTAAAATATGGCTCTATTTCAGAACTACCCGCCGGAGCGAAGGTTGGCACCTCTTCCTTGCGTCGTCGCGCTCAGCTGATGCAGATTCGCCCGGATCTCGACATCGTTGAATTCCGGGGCAATGTCCAGACGCGGTTGAAAAAGCTGAACGATGGGGTCGCGGATTGCTCATTCCTTGCCATGGCGGGGCTCACACGCTTGGGCATGCTGGATCAGGCGACATCCGCAATTGAAGCAGAAGAAATGCTGCCTGCCGTGGCGCAAGGAGCCATTGGTATTGAATGCCGCGCGAACGATAAACGCGCGGAACATATGCTTGCAGCCATTCATCATGCAGAGACCGGGCACCGTGTCCTGTGCGAGCGGGCCTTTTTGCGCGCGCTTGACGGATCATGTGAGACCCCAATTGCAGCGCTATCTGTCGTCGAAGGTGACACAATTCACCTACGCGGAGAAATTCTGCGGCCAGACGGCTCCCAGAGCCTGAAAACTGAAGGCAAGTCTGCACTGAGTGACGCCGAAAGCTTAGGACGTCGTCTGGGGGAAGAGTTGCTGGTGCAAGCCGGAGCTGACTTCTTCGATTTCCGTTAAAGCGGGCTGTCTTAGACCCACTTCGCCATTGGCGGCAGGCTCATCAAAACCGCATTGGCGTCATGTCCGGTTTCAAGTCCAAACTTGGTGCCGCGATCATAGACCAGATTGTATTCGGCATAGAGACCACGATGCACCAACTGTGCGTCTTTCTCTGCGTCGCCAAACCCCTGTGACCGACGTTTTTCGATCAACGGCAGGAAGGCAGGCAGAAATGCCTTTCCTATGTCTTGGATGAAGGCAAAGTCAGCCTCCCAATCCCCTGTATTATGATCGTCAAGGAAAATACCACCAACACCACGAGCGCGGCCGCGATGAGGAATGTAGAAGTACTCATCCGCCCAGTCCTTCAAACGCGGGTAATGTGCTTCACCGTGGCGGTCGCAGTGCTCTTTTTGAACACCATGGAAGTGGGCTGTGTCTTCGTCATATTCGAGACAAGGGTTCAGGTCAGAGCCCCCCCCAAACCACCAACCATGTGGCGTCCAGAACATACGTGTATTCATGTGAACCGCTGGGCAATGCGGGTTTTGCATGTGGGCCACCAGAGAGATGCCAGAAGCCCAAAACCGTGGATCGTCCTGCATGCCGGGCAAACCCTTACGTGCAGCCATGGCTTTCTGGGCCCTTTCCCCCAGCGTTCCATAGACGGTCGAGACGTTCACCCCGACCTTTTCGAAAACACGACCGCCCCGCATCACAGACATGAGGCCGCCGCCAGCGTCTGCACCATCATCAGAAGCACGCCGCGTTTCGGTCACCTCAAAACGGCCAGCATCCTGATCAGAAAAAGGTCCGGTGACATGAGTATCTTCAAGACGCTCAAATGCTGCAACGATCTCATCCCGTAGCGAACGGAACCAAGCGCTTGCAGTGTCCTTTTGAGGCTGCATCGTGTCAGTCATCGATATGTCCTTAGTGCGCGGGGGATTTGACCGGGTCAATTAGCGTACGTCCACCGTCCACAGTGACCACCTGCCCTGTCATAAAGGCCGAGGCATCAGATGTAAGATAGCGCACGGTATCGACCAGCTCTGTGGGGGCTGCGATGCGCCCTTGTGGGGTGTGATCCTCGATGTCATTTCTGAAATCGGGATGTTCCTTCAGAATATTTTTAAGACTCGCGCTCATGACCGATCCAAATGCGACTGCGTTCACACGAATACGATGGGGTGCAAGTGCTGTGGCCAGTCCGCGCGTCATCTGATCAAGCGCTGCAGTCGCCATCGAATACCCCATAAGGTCTGGGTTGGTGCGACAAGCAGCAATGGACGACAGATTCACAATCGCCCCAGCAGAGCCTTCGCGCTCATCCTCTTCGGATTGTTTAATCATACGTTTGGCCACGGCCTGACTTAACCGCAGTGAGGTCAATAGGTTCTGGTTCAACATCGTTGAGATACTGTCGTCATCGATATCCAACGGATCAGTCCGCATCAGTTGGCGGCTTGCATTCACGAGAATATCTACGCGTTCAAAACTATCGATCGTTGCTGAAAGCAGGTTCGCTATCGTCAGGCGTTCGCGCAGATCGCCTGCGAAAAATTCAACTTTGCTGTCTTCCGAAACGTCTCCGGCCTCTTTGCTAAGCTGTTTGTCATCCATATCAACCATCATGACATTCGCACCCTGCTCGGCGAACTCCCGACTGATGGCCAAGCCGACCCCATTGGCTGCTCCGGTCACGATGGCGGTTTTACCAGCGATAGAAAATGACATGATGATCCCCGGATTTGGTCCTGATGATTCTTGTGGAGGTTACGCGGATTTAACGCGCGGTGCGAGTTGGCCGCTCAGCGCGTAGGATTTTGAACCGATTGTCGCCTGCCACCTCTTCGACTTTTACAAAAAGGTCTTCCAATGTTGCCTCGTAAGGAAGATGACGATTGGCCACCATCCAGAGCTGGCCTGAGGGTGCCAACATCCGCGCCGCGGCCGCGATGAATGCTTTGCCAAGTGCGGGGTCCGCTGTGCGGCCGCTGTGGAACGGCGGGTTCATGACAACTGCGTTCATTTTAGCGCGCGGCTCCCAAGTGGTTGCGTCAGACCAGTGAAACTCCGCGCGCGCATCTTTGACATTCATTTTTGCGCATTCCAAAGCCACATGGTTGGCTTCTACGAGATAAAGCGTTTCGACCTCGTCGCGTGTCAGGATGTTATTAGAGATATACCCCCAGCCCGCGCCAAGATCGGCAACGTAGCGCCCTAATTTCTCCGGTAGCGCGGCGACCAAAGCGGCCGAGGCTGGATCAATCCCATCCGCCGAGAACACTCCTGGCCGAGTAAGGAATCCCCCATCAATGGAAGTCTCAGCGTCGGGCACCCAGTCTTTGAAGTCACCGCCTTCAAACCAGAATAACTTGCCATGCGCTTTAGAGAATGATCCCGCCAAATCTGAACGACGTTTACAATCTTTCAGCATGGAGTCTGCACCATCGGTTTTTCGGCCATCCACAATAACCATGCCGCCAAGCGCTGAAGCCTCAGCAACCAGGGCGCGGGCCTCAGCTTTGGCGCGGGTCAGGAACACCACGGCAGCTGAGAATTCTCCGCTGGCGGAGACCGATACGTCATAACCAGCCTGAGCGAAGGCATCGTGGTCAGGCTTCATTCCAGTGATGACTTGAACGCGATCTCTTGGCAAAGCGCTCAGATCCGTGGCAGCTGTGGGCGAGAAGACTGCGATCCGGCCCTCGGACGGCAGAACCAACTGACCGCTTTCAACCGCCAGTGACAAACGGGAAGATGACATGAAACTTATCGATCCGAGCTCTGGCTTCGGATCACTCCTTTTCCATCGTGCATTGCAATGGGTGCTGATGGCGACGCGCGAAATCCATCACCTGTGTGACTTTGGTTTCGGCAATCTCGTGGCTGAATACGCCAACAACAGCCACACCTTTTTTATGCACGGTCAGCATGATCTCAAAGGCCTGCGCATGTGTCAGGCCGAAAAACCGTTCAAGAATGTGAACGACAAACTCCATTGGCGTGTAATCGTCATTCAGTAAAAGCACCTTATAGAGAGGCGGACGCTTGGTGCGCGCACGCGTTTTGACAGCGATGCCAACATCCCCGTCATCCTCATTATCCGACGCCATGAAAAACGGCTCTGTTGCCATATCAAATGTCATTCCGGTTTTTCGTATCCGCGATGTATATAACCTGTCGCCGCCAATAGAAAAGGCCTTCGGTATAACTCACACTATGCAGATCGCGTTTATTCGCTGTTTTCGCATTAAAATCTTTGCAAACCGATGACAAGTTAAGGAAATCCTGACCCGCCCCAAGCTTCGATTCGCCTCGATCTGATGCCATTTTAGCGAAAATCCTGATCCAGATCGATATCCGCGGTGAAGCTGGTTGTTGTCTAACTCCATCTTAGTAACCGCTTGCATCTCGTCGCTTTGGTCTGTCGGAATCAATGTCCTTACCAGGCGGTCAATTTACCATAATTCGAGCGCCACATTCTCGCCACAATCGACGGTTTAGTAGCACTTCTCATTGCTTCCGCAAGATGTTGGATTTACCGACCGTTAAACAATTCCAAACTCCTTGAATCAAAGGGTTTATTTGAAATTGGCCCTGTGTTAGCCTTTAGGAAAAGGTCAGCCAAAAAATTGGCGGCAGAGGCAGTAAGGGCAAGTAACGTGAAGGTTCGGCAGAGCAGGCCGGCCCATTTTGGGCTATTTATCCTCTTAGCGTGTTTATTGACATGCGTGACCGCGTTCACCGCGGCGGCAGCGCCTTATGCTGCTATGGTCATCGACTCTCGCTCTGGCAAAGTTCTGCATTCTCGTAACGCCGATACACGCCTGCACCCGGCCTCCCTGACTAAGATGATGACGCTCTATATCGCGTTTGAAGCTGTTCAGAACGGCGAATTGTCTATGGACACGAAGGTCCGCATCTCCAAAGTTGCCGCTGCAGAGCCACCATCCAAACTCGGCTTGAAAGCGGGTCAGCGTATTGCCTTCCGATATCTCGTGCGCGCGGCAGCAGTAAAATCTGCCAATGATGCGGCCACCGCAATTGGTGAAGCCATTTCGGGTTCCGAAGCCGCCTTTGCCCGTCGCATGAACCGCACAGCGCGGGCTTTGGGTATGACACGCACAACTTTCAAAAATGCACACGGTTTGACCGAAAGCGGTCACATGTCGACTGCCCGTGACATGACCACGCTGGGCCGCCACGTGCTTTATGATTATCCGCAGTATTATAACCTCTTCTCTCGCCAATCGACCCATGCAGGTGTGAAGGAAGTGGCCAACACTAACCGTCGTTTCCTCAGCAACTACCGCGGCGCCGACGGCATCAAAACCGGGTACACCCGCGCCGCTGGCTTTAACCTTGTGGCATCTGCTGAGCGTGGCAACGAACGGATTATCGCAACTGTCTTTGGTGGCCGCTCCACCGCTTCGCGCAATGCAAAGGTGGCCGAATTGCTTGATCTTGGCTTCCGCCGCGCCCCAAGCCGCGTGGCGTTGAGAAAGCCAACCCGCCCTGCCTACGCAGGCAACGTAGGAACGTCTGGCGCACAGCCAGCCGCAAAGACCGTGCGTGTTGCGACAGCAGTGAAAAAGAGCCTGCGTCCTATTCTAAGGCCAACAACAAGCGCCCCTGCCCCGACAACAACAATTGCCGCGACAGATGGCATTAATGTCGAAATCGAAAACGCGCTAAAAGAAGCGCAAGCTAATACAGCCTCGCTCTTCCCGACATCGGTGAAGAAATCCGCGGCCCCTGCCCCGACACCTGTCATTGTCGAAGATCCGGAACCCCAAGTCGTCACCCGTTTGTCTACCTCTGGCGGGCGTCACTGGGGTATCAATGTTGGCCGGTACGGAAGCCGATATGCGGCTGAGAAAATGCTCCTGAAAACGGCGCTCGCTGAGATGAGTACACTTGATGGCTCACTGCGAAAGGTTGTGAAATCCAAGCGCGGATTTGACGCCAACTTTATGGGGCTCACCCGAGACACTGCAGACTTAGCCTGTCGGCGCCTGCAAGCGCGCCAAGTGTCCTGCTTTATGATCGGGCCAAGTTAACCCCCCGGTCATCTGACTGTGAAAGGATCAAGCTATGCCAGATCCCTATTTTTCCGAAGTCAAATTCCTCGGTGCCGGCAACCAAGACTTTGTCGAAATCGCTCTTGATGCAGGCACTGACCCAAGCACGATTCAGCTGGTTGTCTATCATCCCAATGGGACCGTACGAACAACCAATGATCTCGATAGTCCGGACAGCTCTAATGCTGGCAAGGATATCTATTCGATCGATTCAGCTGGATCAGACACGTTCAATGGCGTCCATAAAAATGGAGCCATCGCCCTTGTTGAAAATGGTGTTGTTGTTCAATTCATCTCTTTTGAATCAACGCTCACGCCGAGCAATGGCCCTGCAGCGGGGATGACATCCACTGCGCTTGGCGGAACCGCACAGGGTGAGTCACTCGAATCCACCGATGGTGGCGGAAGCTATGGAGTGAATACCGCCCCATCCAAGGGCACGATCCCGTGCTTTCTTGCTGGCACTCAGATTAAATCGGTTGGTGGTGAAACGGCTGTGGAAGACATCGTATCAGGCGATCAGTTGGAAACCAGAGATAACGGTTTGCAAACTGTGATCTGGGTCGGAAAGCGATGTTTGACTCTTGATGAATCCAGCGATCCGAAAACCAGACCAATTCGCATCCCCGCACAGGCGTTGGGGGCTGGCGCTCCGCACATCGATACATACATTTCGCCAAACCACAGAGTTCTGATCTCTGATCATCTTTGTCAACAGCTCTTCGGATCGCGAGAGGTTTTCATTGCCGCGAAATTCCTGCTTGGGCACCGCGGAATTGGTCACGCACCTGTGGCATTACCGATCTGGGTTCACCATGTGTTGTTTGAGCACCATGAAGTTATCACCGCTAATGGACTGCCAGCGGAAAGCCTCTTTCATGGTACCGTTGCTGCGGAAGGTTTCAGTTCTGAGGGTTCTGAAGTCCCAACTGGGTTAGAGGGATTTACTCATCACGACTCCCCGGCCCGCAAAGTCCTGAAATCTGGCGAGGCCGCGCTCCTATTGCGTGAACTGGAAAAGCAGGAAACTTTCCATTTGATGGTCAGCTAACCGCTTAGTCTTTCGGACGGTCGTCGTACTCGCCACTCAGGATGCGCTGCGCGTCTCCATCCGGGTCGTCATACTGTTCGCTGCGCAACGTATAAAGGAACCCCCAAAGCCCTAATCCTCCGAGGATAAGAGACACAGGAATAAGCAATCCGAGTACGGTCATGGGTTACCTCAAACGTAGTGCGTTCAAACTGACTGTAATTGAACTCGTCGACATTGCCAAAGCGGCAATCAAAGGTGTGGCAAGACCTGCGATCGCCAGGGGCACTGCTATGACATTATAGAGCGTGGCAATGCGGAAGTTTTCCCGAATACGTCGTCTTGCGCGGCGCGAGATCTCAAGCGCTTCTGCAATACATGACAGATCAGAGCCCAGTATCACGATATCTGACGCCACACGGGCGGCATCTAGCGCGGAAGCCGGAGACATCGAGACATGAGCGGCCGCAAGTGCAACCGTATCGTTAAGCCCGTCACCAACCATCATGACTTTGCGATTTTGCGCCGCGATATCTGAGATGTATTCGGCCTTGTCTTCTGGCAGCATGTCAGACTTCCAGTTCGAACAGCCAATATCTGCAGCCACTGTCTGGACAGCACCCTCGCTATCACCTGATAGTATGTGCACTTCGATGCCTTGGCTTTGAAGGATCGAAACCGCTTCTTTGGCCCCCGCCCTCAAATCGTCTTCAAATCGAATTGCAACCGGTTTGGCCAAGCCCAAGTTCAGATATACTGCACTGCCCTCTACAGGGATGGCGTCTACCCATTCCGCACGCCCTAAACGGACGGATTTACCATTCCAGACACCTTGAACACCAAATCCCGGAATTTCTTCGATTTCGGACACATCGGCAGTTTCCAATCCATCTCCGATTGCCACAATCGCCTGGCTGAGCGGATGCGCCGAGCCTGCCGCCAATGCTAGAGCGACGCTGGCCGCCTCGGCATTCAATTCATCCCAGTTTTGCACAACCGGCGTACCTTTGGTCAGCGTCCCAGTTTTATCAAACACCACGGTATCGACCTCTGCGAGCCGTTCCAGTGCTGTAGCATGTTTGACAAGCAAGCCCATCTTGAAGAGGCGGCCACTGGCGGCTGTAGTTACAGCTGGCACAGCCAAACCCAATGCACAGGGACAGGTGATGATCAAAACCGCCGCAGCAATGTTAAGGGCGGTGCGCATATCAAACGTGTAAAGATACCACCCCACAAATGCCAAAGCAGATAGAATATGCACACCAGGTGCGTATAGTTTGGCGGCACTATCGGCCAAAGAAGTGTAGCGGGATCGTCCACTCTCTGCGATGGCCACCAAATCGGCCATTCGATGCAGGCTCGTATCGCGCCCAACTGCGTTAGCACGTATGACCAGCGGACCGGTTAAATTGACCTCCCCAGCGCTGACAACAAAGCCTTCTTCGACAAAGACAGGGGCTGTCTCACCTGTCAGCAATGAGCGATCAAGCTCTGATCGGCCTTCTACAATTTCACCATCAACCGGCATCCGCCCGCCCGGACGCACAAGAATCAGATCGCCAATCGCAAGATCAGCCAAAGCCACAACTTCTTCAGAACCCGCTCTTAGCCGTGTCGCCCTCGGCACTTCGAGCGCCGCAAGCTCTTCTGCTGCAGATCGCGCAACGGCTCGGGTCCGGTGATCCAGATAGCGACCTGCCAAAAGGAAGAACACAAGCGTGAGCGCCGCATCAAAATAGGCATGATGACCAGACAGCATCGTCTCCCACAATGACGTGACCAGCGCCAGGGCGATGGCCAGCACAATCGGCACATCCATATTCAGACGCCGTGCCTTTAGAGCCGACCACGCGCTTACAAAGAAAGGTTTTCCCGTAAATGCAATAGCTGGCAGGGCGATGGCCGCTGATATCCAGTGGAATAGATCGCGGGTTGCGCTATCTGCACCTGACCAAACAGAGACGGACAGAAGCAT
Organism: Cognatishimia activa; assembly: GCF_026016445.1. Taxonomy (NCBI): domain Bacteria; kingdom Pseudomonadati; phylum Pseudomonadota; class Alphaproteobacteria; order Rhodobacterales; family Paracoccaceae; genus Cognatishimia; species Cognatishimia activa. The sequence continues at coordinate 2,335,259 of NZ_CP096147.1, forward strand.
AACGTTCATCGTCGCAAAGCCGGCAAGCCCGACACGCATCAGAAGATCACGACCTGCCTTATCAGAGGCTGTAGCGCTCAGGGTCCCGGCATCCAACTCATGTGCCTCATAGCCTATGGCTTCCAAAGCACCAATAAGTTGGCTCGCATCAAGCTCTGCATCCGCCTCTACGGTCGCACGTTTAAGCGTTAGATTAACCCTTGCGGATTGCACACCCTCTTGAGCCTCAAGCGCGCGCTCTACGGTGGCAATGCAAGCCCCGCAATGCACGCCCGGAACGCTCAGCGCAATCTGCGCGTCTGTCGCGAGCTCCAGATCAGCAACAGCTTCAGCTGCAGGAAGAGCATCACAAGCTGGGCATGCAGAGACCATTGTCATCGTTTAGTGTTCCACCCGCAAAATAACACGCTGCTCAAAAGCGGTGCCGTCGAATGCTTCCGCTTTCATACGGATATTCCAGTTGCCATCTCCCAGTTCAGCAGGGGCCACATAGGCGCGGCCGTCAAACTGAAAATCCGGAGTTAGGTCATCTTTGACATGCGTCGCGCGTCCAAGCACAGCATCAAGAGATTTAACGGCAACTGGTGCACCATTTGCATCTTTGATTGAGAGGATCACCAATCCGCCAGTGGCCTTAGCAGAAACGTCCCACCCTAGGGCTTCCTGACTGGCCTTGCGATCGTCAAAAGTCTGGCTGGCAACATATGAGTTTTTCACTTCAAGCCCAGGGAATGTCTTCACTGCACTGAAAGCCAGAACCAGATTCACTGAGATGATTACAGCAAAGGCACCGACAAATATCATCGCTGCATGGCGACCGGTAAATCGTTTTTCGCGCGTCATCGTTATTCCCCTTTCCCGTGAAATACAGTGTCTTTGTGCACCCGCTCTCCGCTTTGGGTATCTTCAACCCAGAAGCGTAGATCGCTCAGCGCACCATCCGCAGCGCCAGATCCTTTGGGTGCCACCACATAGACTCGCTGTAGACGCATCGCGTCTGCTGGAACCGTCACAGCTTCGCCTTCCTGGCCTTCAAGGATCACCTGCATATCAGCCTCCCCTTTAATCGTGACGGCAAACGGGCGCTCTTCACCGTGTTTGTTCCGCAACCTCAGCTCGTAAGTGTTGCGGATGTCACCATTGGAGAGTGTTACGAAGGTTGGGTTGCGAACGGGCGCAACAGTTACGTCAATATCGGAGCGCATGAACAGCGCCACAACCAAAAGCACACCAACCAAAGACCACAGACCTGTATAAACCATCGTACGCAGGCGCAGGATGTGCTTCCAAACACGGCGAGGCGCTTGACCTGCACGTTCCAATGGTTCGTCGCTGATTGCCATGTAATCGATCAACCCACGTGGTTTTCCGATTTTGTCCATAATGTCATCGCAAGCATCGATGCACAGCGCGCAGGTGATACATTCCATCTGCTGACCATCGCGGATATCAATCCCCATCGGGCACACTGTCACGCAGGCCATGCAGTCAATACAATCGCCCTGAGGATCTTCGGTTTGCACAGCTTTCTTAAGCTTGCCACGAGGCTCCCCACGCCAGTCACGGTACCCGACAGTCAACGTGTCTTCATCCATCATCGCCGCCTGAATACGCGGCCATGGGCAGGCGTAGATACAGATCTGCTCACGCGCATAACCACCGAAGAAGAAGGTCGTCGCAGTCAAAAGCGCCATCGTGGTATAGGCAATCGGATGCGCTTGCCCGGTGACCAAATCCACCATCAGGGTTGGCGCGTCAGCAAAGTAGAAGACCCAAGCCCCGCCTGTCGCCAAACCGATTAATAGCCAGGCGATGATCTTGGTCACTCTCAACCGCAGCTTTCTGAAGTCCCATTTCTTCTGGCGATGCAAACGCAGTCGGGCGTTGCGATCGCCTTCGATCCAACGCTCCACGAGAATAAAGAGATCTGTCCAGACGGTCTGCGGGCAGGCATAGCCGCACCAAACGCGCCCAAGCGCTGACGTGAACAGGAAGAGCCCAAGCCCAGCCATAATCAATAGGCCAGCAATGAAATAAAATTCATGCGGCCAAATCTCGATCCAGAAAAAGAAGAAACGACGGTTGGCCATGTCGACCAAAACTGCCTGGTCCGGCAAAGCCGGTCCTCGGTCCCAACGGATCCACGGGACGAGGTAGTAAATCCCAAGGGTCACCGCCATGATCCACCATTTGAGGGTTCTGAATTTGCCGGAAACACGCTTCGGGAAGACCGGTTCGCGTGCGGCATAGAGGCTTTGGGAGGAATCGCTGTTACTCAAGGACGTGGCTCGCTCTGCAAATTGGCTGCCTCGTTTTCGCAGGCGCGAGCCTTGCAGACTTTGACCAAGATCAAATTCTGAGTTTTGGACGCACCTTTTCCAAGAAAACTGGTTTTGGCTGGTTTTGATATAGAGTTTTGGGGAGAGTTCGGTGCCGGGCCCTCAGGAAACGCGCGAACAGGACGAGAGTCCGGCACCATTTGCCCACGCTCCTCAAGGTGGACAACTGTCAGCGAAATGATCGTTTGTGGGAGGACCATTTCGCCGTTGATGTTAGATTCGCAGATTCGGGCGTGATTTGCCTTGATGCAGATCAATCAGCCAATTTTGGGCGACAAATATTCGCCAAACGCTGAGTGCACTGAGTTACTGTTCAGACGCCAGCACAAGAACCCAATAGGTATTTGATCCACTCCCGGCTTTGGCCAAGGCAAAATCTTCGAAATTGGGGTTGATGTTGTTGGCGTGGTGACCGGGCGAGTTCGTCCAGGCGGTCATAACGGCCTCTTCAGACTGCTGACCACGTGCGATGTTTTCGCCATAGGTCCGCCAGTTGTAGCCGGCCGCAGTAATGCGATCCCCAGGAGACGATCCGTTTAAACCCGTATGACTGAAATAGTTATTGGCCCGCATATCGTCCGCATGACCCTGAGCGGCGTTTGCCAATCGGGCATCAAAGGCAACGTTGCCAGCGCCGTTTGTAAGACGCACATCATTCAGAAGCGTAGCAAAGGACGCGTTGTTGGCCCCTCCCCCAGTTGGCGGTGGTGTTGAGCCTCCGGATGATGGTGGCGAGGTTGAAGGCGGCATTGTCGCAGCCGGCGGCGCCGTTGTGCTTGTTGGTAATACAGATGAACCGCCACCTGTTGTTGCGCCACCGCATGCGGAAAGCGCCGAAACTGCCAAAATCGGGATGAACCACTTCATAGTCTGCTCCTTGCCTATAGCCGAGGATGTAGGTTGCAGGGTCACTCTCTGTACAGGAGGACAAGAATTGGGACGCCAGAAAGGCAACATAATGCTGAAAATGCTATCAACCGTCGGCAAGTCCCCGCGCGATTGAAGCAACCGGCGATCTTTAGCGCATCATGGGCGGCAGATTGCTTGTTTTATTGCCTTTCCCGCCTCCGGATTGCGTTGACAATCCGCTCGAACATATGTCCCCGGCGACATGAAAATGGCTCAAATTCATAAATTACGCGGTGCCTTCAAGCCGCTAATCTGCGCCGCCACTATTTCGGCAACTGCACTGTCGGCACATGCACAGTCCACTTTTTCTATAGATGACACCGGTTTAGTTCGTGCAGAGGAAGCGTTGCAGTCTTCCAATTTCAATCTTGCGCGAGACCTGGGGCAAACGGCCTATGCCCATGCCAATTCAGATGTTAAAAAGCTGCAATCTGCACGACTTGTCAGCGCAGCTTACTTTGGTCTTGGCCGTTTCACTGCCGCACAATTCTGGCTGCGCCGCGCCACCAATCACGCCAAGACTCCGCAAGATGCACTGCAGCTTCGAGAGGACATGAGCGCCATCCGCAAATCCAATCCGCTCGCCACAAGTCTCTCATTCTCTATCGCGCCTTCTGACAATGTGAATGGCGGTGCCGCTGATAGAACTTTTTCGCTGGGTGATTTCACATTCGAATTTGCACCAAGCAGTCTCGCGCTTTCAGGTATCGAATATTCCGGTCAGGTGGATTTTCTATATAACTTGGGTGAGAGCGAAACCGGCGTCACAGCCGCGGGTCTTTCACTCTATGGCCGCACTTACTCACTGAGCCAATCCGCAAAGGAGGCTGCCCCCGGAGTGTCAGGATCTGACTATGCTTACACGCAAGTAGAAGCTTCTTTGCGTCATCGGCAAAACATCTTTGAGGGCCTTGGACCCTCGGAAATCGCACTTCAGGTCGGAAGAACCTGGTATGGTGGCGACCCCTTGCGCAACTACGCCCGCCTCGGCCTGTCTCAGGACTTTGTGCTTGGGCAAGATGCAGCGCTGACGATCAGCGGGTTCGCAGAAAACCAAAACGCATTGTCCGCAGCCCAAGTCGATACGCGAGTGTATGATTTGAAAGGAATTTATGCCCAGCGCCTGGCTAATCAGGATGTCTTACGGCTTACCCTGCAGCGACGCTTTCATGACGCGGATGAGGAAACATTCACTTACTCCGACAATCGCTTTGTGGTCAGTTACGAGTTGGCTGAACGCTATTGGAACACCAAACTCTCTTTGTTCGCGGGGTTTGGTTACAAGAACTACGACGAGTTTTCCCTGTCGCTGGATGGCCGCCGTGATCGATCCGTCTCTGCTGGTTTAACAGCCGTGTTTGAGGGTGTCTCTTATTTCGGATTTTCTCCCAGTATGACGTTGGCTGCCAACAGGACCCAGTCCAACGTTGCGCGGTTCACAACGAATGGCTTGGAAGCGCGGCTCGGGTTCACGTCGAATTTCTAACAAAAAAGGCCCCCGCACAAAAAATGCGGAGGCCTTTTTGTTTCATGTGCAGGTGGCTATTCACCGCCACCCAGCTGGTGAACGTAGGCTGACACCGCGCGGATCTGAGCTTCTGTCAGGCGGGTATCCCAGCTTGGCATGACACCAAAACGGCTGTTCACAACCGTCTCGCGAATATCATCGTATGACCCACCGAAGAGCCAGATCGCATCTGCGAGGTTTGGCGCACCCTGATCACGGTCGCCTAGGCCCGCTTCGCCGTGACAGGAGGAACAGTTGTCTGCGTAGACTGTTGCGCCCTCGGTCACCATGCTTGCGTCCATTGGTTCACCGCTCAGAGACATCACGAAGTTCACGACCTGATCAATCTGCTCGTCTTCCAGAAGTTCATCGCGCCCGAAAGCGGGCATCTCAGAATACCGCGCGAGGTCGTTGTCCTCATTGCGGATACCCGCTGTCACAGTCTCGTGGATCGCTTCGATGTCACCACCCCAGAGCCAGTCGTTGTCCAGAAGGTTTGGATAGCCTTTGGCACCAGCTGCACCTGAGCCGTGACACTGCGCACACCACGTCTTGAAGACCGCGGCACCGGCAGATTTGGCATAGCCGTTCAGCTCTGGATCGCTTTCAATTGCGGTGAGTTCAGCAGATGCCAAACGCGCATTGATCGCTTCATTGCGGGTGTTCACCTCGTCAATTTCAGCCGCCACTTCGGCCCGAGTGGAGTAACCTAACAGACCCTCAGTGGCGCCTTTGATCCCCGGCCATGCAGGGTAAGCGATGGTGTAACCGATGCCCCAGATGATGGTGATATAGAAGGTCCACAACCACCAGCGTGGCATAGGGTTGTCGTATTCCTGGATACCGTCCCACTCGTGTCCAGTGGTTGGAATATCCTGTTTTTGAACAGGTTTCTTGCTCATTTCTGCGCCTCCTTCTCAGTCTCGGCGTCTGGCGCGGGTTTGTCTTCGTAGCGGAATGGAATGCCTGCTGTGTCCTGATATTCTGCCTTGGAACCTGGGCGGAACACCCAGAGGATCACCATGAGGAAGAAGGTGAAGAGGAACAGCAGCATCCAGCTATCTGCGAATTCACGTAGGAGAGAATAAGTTTCCATTGTTCCCTCCCTTAGCGTGACGCGTCAGGCGTGAAGGTCGAGAAGTCGACCAGTGTGCCCAACATTTGCAGGTAAGCCACCAAGGCATCCATTTCGGTTGTACCCGGTTGACCGTCGAAGTTACGGACGCTGACACTGTCTTCGCCGTAGCGTTCCAGAAGGCCATCATAGTCAAGATCAGGATCAGCCTGCGCATTGAAATCAAGCTGCGCGTTGGCGATCATGTCCTCGGTGTATGGCACACCAACCATGGCGTTCACCTTCATCAGATCCCCGATGTATTCACCATCGATCCGATTGTTTGTCAGGTAGCCATACTTAGGCATGATGGATTCTGGAACGACGGATTGAGGATCGATCAGGTGATCCACATGCCAGTCATCAGAGTAACGACCGCCCACACGGGCCAGGTCTGGCCCTGTCCGTTTGGATCCCCATTGGAATGGGTGGTCGTACTGCGATTCTGCCGCCAGAGAGTAGTGACCGTAGCGTTCAACCTCATCTCGCATTGGGCGGATCATCTGGCTGTGGCAGACATAGCACCCTTCGCGGATGTAGATGTCTTTGCCAGCCAGCTCCAGCGGGGTGTAGGGGCGCATGCCCTCCACATCCTCGATGGTGTTTTCCAGCCAGAACAGTGGGGCGATCTGCACGATCCCCCCGATTGTCACAACGAGGAAACTGAACACCAACAGAAGCGTCGCGTTGGTTTCTAGGATTTTGTGTTTATCAAGAATAGCCATCTCTCAGACCCTCCTTATTCTGCTGGAACTGCGACGGTCAGGCTGGCTTCTTTTGCCGGAGCCTTGCGTACAGTCAGCCAGAGGTTCACACACATGATGATCGCACCTACGAGGTACATGACCCCACCCAGTCCGCGCACCACATACATTGGGAATTTCGCGGCAACGGTGTCGGCGAAGGAGTTCACGAGGAAGCCGTTCGCATCCACTTCACGCCACATCAGGCCTTCCATGATGCCGGTCACCCACATGGAGGCCGCGTAAAGGATGATCCCGATAGTCGCGAGCCAGAAGTGCCAGCTTACCATGGTCAAGCTGTACAGACGTTCGCGTTTCCACAGAACCGGTACCAGGAAGTAGAGAGCACCAAAGGTGATCATACCGTTCCAACCCAGCGCACCAGAATGCACGTGACCAATAGTCCAGTCGGTGTAGTGGCTCAGAGAGTTCACCGCACGGATCGACATCATTGGACCTTCGAAGGTCGACATGCCGTAGAAGCCAAGCGAGATCACCATCATCCGGATCACCGGGTCGGTGCGCAGCTTGTCCCATGCGCCAGAGAGCGTCATCAGACCGTTGATCATACCACCCCAGCTTGGCATCCAAAGGATGATCGAGAAGACCATACCCAGAGTCGATGCCCAGTCAGGCAGCGCAGTGTAATGCAGGTGGTGTGGACCCGCCCAGATATACAGGAAGATCAGCGCCCAGAAGTGGATGATCGACAGTTTGTAAGAGAACACCGGACGTTCAGCCTGCTTCGGAATGAAGTAGTACATCATGCCCAGGAAGCCCGCTGTCAGGAAGAAGCCCACCGCATTGTGGCCATACCACCATTGCACCATGGCGTCCTGAACACCTGCCCAGAGGATCACGGATTTGGAGCCAAAGATGCTGACCGGAATGGTCATATTGTTCACAAGGTGCAGCATCGCAACGGTGACGATAAAGCTCAGGAAGAACCAGTTCGCCACGTAGATGTGCTTTTCCTTGCGTTTGATGATGGTGCCAAGGAACACGGCCAGATAAGCGACCCAGACGATGGTCAGCCAAAGGTCCACATGCCATTCAGGTTCGGCATATTCTTTGGACTGCGTGCCACCCAGAACATAGCCGAGTGCTGCCAACACGATGAACAGCTGGTAGCCCCAGAAGACAAACCACGCAAGATTGCCACCCCAGAGACGTGCGGCGCTGGTGCGCTGCACGACATAGAAGGATGTCGCAATCAAAGCGTTGCCGCCAAAGGCAAAAATTACCGCGCTGGTGTGCAGCGGGCGCAGACGGCCAAAGTTGCCGATACCTTGTGTCCATTCAAAATTAAGAACCGGAAAGGCCAATTGGAATGCGATGAAAACGCCTACCAAGAACCCCACAACGCCCCAGAAAGCCGTGGCAACCACGCCTGCCCGGATCACGTCATCCATATATTCGGACTGCGAAGGTACCGGCTTTTCTTCACCCGTTCCCCGCAGCACCCATAAAAAAAGCCCACCGGAAACAAGCACAATCACAAGTGCTTGCACCATATAGGCCAAGTCGCGCGCATAGTTGGCCGCAATCATCGCTCCTAGCGTGATGAGGCCCAGCACGATCAGCTTCACAGTGTTGATCATTTCGTGTCCCTTTGTCTTGCCCAGCTGGCGCGCTTGGACGAATCCAAACGGACCACGGGCGGCTTCAGACTGAGGCCTTTTTGCTTTTGCTGGGGATGTGCTGCCTTGATCTGCATCAAGGAAATTCGCCCCTTACGCGCGCAGGCTGATTTTTAAGGGGTCTCAGCGACCCAGTTCTCTAATCATTTATCAAGGAGGCTCCGATGCCCTTCAAATCCGTGATGTCCGTGTTGACCGATGTGGATTTTGCCGAGCAGACTTTGAAACAGGCCAGCCTATTTGCACGCGAGCATCGGGCGCATCTGGATGTCTTAACCCTCGGCGTAGATCGCAGTCAGATGGGCTACTATTTTTCAGGAGCCAGCGCTGTGGTGGTAGAAACCTCTCTCAACCAGGCGCGCGAAGAAGCCCAGGCGATTGAACGCGTGGCAGAGACTTTCTTAAGGAATACAGAATGCCGCTGGGCGGTGGAGGCTGGTGTCTCTCAGATGACAGATGTGGCCCGCCATGTCGCCGCGCGCGCACGGTTCTCAGATGTGATGATCCTGCCGAAACCCTATGGCGAAAACCATGGGTATGAAATGGAGACGACCATCGAAGCCGCTCTGTTTGATGCAGGCGCTCCGGTTCTTGTGGTCCCGGAAAGCGGGAAAACCATTTCGAAGCCGAAATCGATCACCGTGGCTTGGAACGAAAGTCAGGAGGCGCTTGGCGCTGCTAAAGCGGCCTTGCCGCTTTTGGCTGAGGCTGATCTAGTGCGCGTTTTGGTAATTGACCCGCCGACCCATGGTCCTAACCGGTCTGATCCGGGTGGCCTGCTGTCAACATTCCTCGCCCGTCACGGCGTGCGCGTGGAAATCGACGTTCTGTCAAAATCCATGCCACGCGTTTCTGATGTTCTGCTGCGTCATGCGCAGGACACCGAGGCGGAGATGATTGTCATGGGGGCCTACGGTCACTCGCGGTTCCGCGAATCCATCCTGGGAGGCGCGACCCGCCATATGTTGGAGCAGGCCGAAATCCCTGTCTTCATGGCGCACTGATCAGATCAGAACACCACCGTCCGCATCATCGCCTGCTTCTTCCAGCAGGCGATCCATATCATGCACCGTGACATGGCGATTGCCTTCCAGCGAAATCACCCCATCACGCTTTAGCGCCGAGATCTGGCGGCTGACGGTTTCCAACGTCAAACCCAGATAGTCTGCCATTGCCTCACGGGTCAGCGGCAGATCGAATTCCATCGTCCCTTGCAACGTCGCCAGTTTCAGGGTCGCATCACGCCGCGCTATGATGGCCAAAAGCGAAGCGATTTTCTCGCGCGCTTTCTTACGACCCAGCACAAGCATCCATTCGCGGGCAGCATCCAGCTCATCTAGGGTCATTTGCAAAAGACGCTGCGCAATATGCGGCGTCTTCTCCATCATCGCCTCAAACGGCTTTTTGCGGAAACAACACATCACTATGTCTGATGTCGCGACCACATCATAAGGCGCGATATCGCGGCCGGGCCGCCCTACGAAATCGGAGGGCAGCAAGAGCCCTACCATCTGCGTACGCCCATCTTCCATCGTTTGCGTCAAAGTCGCGATCCCTGTCACAACCGAGCCAACAAAATCCATTTGGTCACCGGACCAAATCACAGTCTGGCCTGCTTCGTAGCTACGATAATACTTGATCTCGTCAAGCTGGGTTAACTCGTCAGCGTCGCAACGAGAGCAAACCGCGCGGTGCCTAATCTGGCAGTCTCCGCAGTCTCGTGGTGCGCCGGTTGGCAATTCCAATGACATGTTTTTCAACACCCTTGATCTGTATCAAAGAGAAGCTTTTGTTGCTCCCCTAACGCTAACTTCATGAGACCAAAACAGCAATTCGCCGATCTGGGACTGTTTGACGCGAAAGTACCTCGCTACACAAGCTACCCCACCGCCCCGCACTTCAGCAATGATATTGATGCGGGTTTTTTTGAGTCATGCCTGTCGGAAATCCCCGAGAATTCAGAGGTTTCTCTCTATGTGCATGTTCCCTTCTGTCGGCGGCTCTGCTGGTTCTGTGCCTGCCGCACGCAGGGTACGCAAACGGCCTCCCCCGTTGCTGCCTATGTTGAGGTTTTACAAAGCGAACTTGCATTATTGAAATCACGCTTGCCAAAAGGTGTTTCTTTGTCACGCCTTCACTGGGGCGGTGGTACACCAACACTTTTGACCGCCGATATGATCACGGCGCTTTCAGAAAGCATCTTCGAGCTCGCACCAATGGCTGAGGGCGGAGAGTTTTCGGTTGAAATCGATCCAAATGAAATTGACGAAACCCGCATGGACGCGCTTGCAGCGGCGAGCATGAATCGCGCATCGATCGGTGTGCAGGATTTCGACCGAGGCATTCAGGAAACCATCGGTCGCCTGCAAAGCTATGAGGTCACGAAGCGCGCTATCGATATGATCCGGGATCGCGGCGTTGAAAGCCTGAATGCTGACATCCTCTTTGGCTTGCCGCATCAGACGCCAGAAAAGATAACGGAAAGCGTGCAGAAACTGCTCTCGCTATCTCCTGATCGCGTCGCGCTCTATGGCTATGCCCATGTGCCTTGGATGGCCAAACGTCAGCAGTTGATCCCATCCGATGCTCTGCCAACCCCCGAAGAAAGGCTGGCACTCTTTGAAACAGCCGCAGAATTGTTCAGCTGGGATGGCTACGATGCAATTGGTATAGACCACTTTGCGCTGCCAACAGACGGGCTTGCGAAGGCTGCCCAGAAGGGTCTACTGCGTCGCAATTTTCAGGGCTATACGGATGATCAAGCAGACGTTCTGATCGGGGTTGGTGCCTCATCCATTTCGAAATTCCCGCAAGGATACGCACAGAATGCGCCTGCGACAGCCGCTTATACGAAGGCCGTTCAATCGGGCGCTTTCTCGGTATCGCGCGGTCATGAATTCAGCGACGAGGATCGGTTGAATGCCCGTCTCATCGAGGCGGTCATGTGTGATTTTGCGGTCAATGCTAAAGAGATCGTTGAAACTTTCGCCATTTCGCAGGACGATCTTCGAGACATATTCGACGCGGTAAACCTGAAATTTGATGGGCTTCTGAATGTGTCTGATGAGGGTCTTTTGGTACCAACAGAAGTACGCCCTCTCACCCGACTAATAGCACGCGCGTTTGATGCCTACGATCAAAGCAAAGCACGCCATAGCGCAGCGATTTGATCAGTCTGCCGCAGCAAGAAGTTCTTGAGTGTAGCCCGTCTTCGGATTTGTAAACACGTCTTCAGCTGCGCCAGCTTCAACAACGTCGCCCTGTTTCATCACCATGATCTTGTGGCTCATCGCGCGCACAACGTGCAGGTCGTGACTGATGAATAGATAAGCGAGCCCGTATTTCTTCTGCAGATTACGAAGCAGGTCCACAATTTGCACCTGAACAGTCATATCCAGCGCAGAAGTCGGTTCATCCAGCACCACCAACTTGGGTCGCAAGATCATAGCCCTTGCGATGGCAATACGTTGGCGTTGACCACCAGAAAACTCGTGCGGGTATCGGTCCATTGTCGCCGGATCGAGCCCAACCTCTTCCATGACTTCCGCCACCAACTCACGCGGGTCACGCCCATCCGGATTGCCATGCACTCCCAGCCCTTCCGCGATGATCTGCTCGCAACTCATACGGGGAGAGAGACTGCCAAACGGGTCTTGGAAGACGATCTGCATGTCCTTACGCAGTGCACGCAATTCTTTGGTTTTGCGCTTGCGAATGTCCTCATCCATGAAGCGGATGTCACCTTCGGATGCGATCAGGCGCATGATGGCCAAGGCAAGCGTCGTTTTGCCTGATCCGCTCTCACCGACCACCCCAAGCGTTTCACCTGCTCGAACGGTCATGGTTGCGTCATTCACCGCTTTCACATGACCAACGGTACGACGCAAAAGGCCACGTTGGATTGGGAACCAAATACGCAAGCCCTTGGTTTCAGCCACCACCGGCGCGGTCTCAGCCACCGGGTCCGGTGCTCCTGCGGCACGAGCATTTAGCAGTTTTCTGGTGTATTCATGCTGTGGATTGGCAAAGATTTCAGCGACCGGCCCCGCTTCGACAATCTCGCCATCTTTCATGACGCAGACCTTATCCGCGATCCGACGCACAATCCCAAGGTCGTGGGTAATAAACAAAAGGCCCATACCTTCGGATTTCTTCAGTTCAGCCAAGAGCTCCAAAATCTGTGCTTGGATGGTCACGTCCAGCGCTGTCGTCGGTTCATCTGCCACCAATATGTCTGGCTTGTTCGCCAGAGCCATCGCGATCATGATGCGCTGCCGTTGTCCACCGCTTAGCTGGTGCGGATAGGATGTCAACCTGGATTCAGCGTCTCGGATTCCAACTTTGTTCATCAAATCCAAGATGCGTTCGCGCGCCTCGTCGCCGACAATCCCCTGGTGAAGTGCAAGCGACTCGCCCAGCTGCTTTTCCAGCGTATGCAGAGGGTTCAGTGAGGTCATCGGTTCCTGGAAAATGAAGCTGATGTCATTCCCGCGCACCTTACGCAGCAGCTTTTCATCCGCTGACACCATCTCCTGACCATCATATGTCACCGATCCCGACACGGTGGCGCTTGCACCAAGCAGGGATACTGTCGAAAGCGCGGTCACGGATTTGCCGGAACCTGACTCACCGACCAAAGCGACGGTTTCTCCACGATCCACCGAGAAGGACACGCCTCTGACGGCCTCAAAATCTCGCCCCTCCACACGGAAGGACACACGCAGGCCCTTTACCTCAAGAATGCTCATGAAAAGGTCTTTCGTGGATCAAATGCATCGCGCACGCCTTCGAAAATGAAGACCAGAAGCGACAGCATAATGGCGAATGTAAAGAAGGCGGTGAAGCCAAGCCAAGGGGCCTGAAGATTCTGTTTGGCTTGCAAGGTCAGCTCTCCAAGCGAGGGGGCTGACGACGGCAGACCAAAGCCAAGGAAATCCAGCCCTGCCAAGGTCGAGATCGTTCCGGTCACGATAAACGGCAGCATAGTCACTGTCGCCACCATTGCATTCGGTAGCATGTGGCGGAACATGATCACACGGTTGGAGACCCCCAAAGCCTTCGCCGCCCGAACATACTCTAGGTTCCGGGCCCGCAGGAATTCTGCTCGCACGACGCCCACCAAGGCTGTCCAGCCAAAGAGCACCGTGAGAAAGACCAACAACCAGAAACTTCGTCCCAAGATCGCAAAGAGAATGATGATGATATAGAGGCTCGGAGTCGCGCCCCAGATTTCGATGACACGTTGAAAAATCAGATCAACCCAGCCACCGAAATAGCCCTGAATGGCCCCTGCGATAATTCCGACAATGCTTGCCAATGTGGTCACAATCAAAGTGAAGAAGATCGAGAGGCGGAACCCGTAAATCACGCGCGCAACCACATCGCGCTTGGTATCATCTGTCCCAAGCCAGTTCTGCCCATCCGGGGCCAATGGCGCAGCACCCGGACGATCCACAGGCGTATCATAAGAATACGGAATAAGCGGCCAAAGCGCCCAGCCCTTTTCAACCGCCTCGCCTTCGATCACAGCGTCCCGCGCGTCCTCGATATATCCTTCAGGTTCATCAAAACACAGGTCCATCCCACCTGTGGCAATCAGACATTGCACCTCTGGATCACGATAAGCGGCTTCGGTTCGAAAATCACCGCCGAAGGCGGTCTCAGGATAAAAGGTAAAGACAGGCGTATAAAAATCACCGCGATATTTCACCAAGATCGGTTTGTCGTTCGCCAACAGTTCCGCAAACAGACTCAGTCCAAAGACAACGCTGAAGATAATCAGCGACCAAAACGCGCGCCGGTTCTGGCAGAAATTTCGCCAGCGACGCTGATTGATAGGAGACAATGCCATTAGCCCTCCCTCCTTTCAAAGTCGATCCTTGGATCCACAAAGACATACATCAGGTCGCTCAGGATCCCGACCACAAGGCCAATCAGACCAAAGACAAAGAGCGTGCCAAAAATCACCGGATAATCACGCGCCACCGCGGCTTCAAAGCCCAGACGCCCCAGCCCATCAAGCGAGAAGATCGTTTCGATGATCAACGAGCCGCCAAAAAACACACCTATAAATACGGCTGGAAAACCCGCAATCACAATCAACATCGCATTGCGGAAAATATGACCATAAAGCACGCGCCGCTCACTCAGGCCCTTGGCCCTCGCGGTCATCACGTAGTGCTTTTTGATCTCATCCAGGAAAGAATTCTTGGTCAACAAAGTCAGCGTCGCAAAAGCAGAGATCGTACTGGCCAACACTGGCAACGCGATGTGCCAGAAGTAATCCAGTACCTGCCCGACAAGCGTCATATCCTCCCAACCATCGCTGGTCAGGCCGCGCAGCGGGAAGATGCGCCAATAGGACCCGCCTGCAAATAGAACCACCAAGAGGATTGCAAAGAGGAAGCCAGGGATCGCATAGGCCACAATGATCGCACCACTGGTCCAGGTGTCAAAGGCAGTCCCATCCTTCACAGCCTTTCGAATGCCCAATGGAATAGAGACGATATAGGCAATCAAAGTCGACCAAAGACCCAGAGTGATAGACACGGGAAGCTTTTCAAGCACTAGGTCGATCACACCGATTTTTCGGAAATAGCTCTCGCCGAAATCAAACTGGATGTAGCTCCACATCATATCGAAGAACCGTTCGACCGGCGGCTTATCAAAGCCAAATTCTTTCTCAAGCTCTTCGATGAATTCCTTAGGTAATCCCCGTGCACCAGCGTATTCGCTATCTGATCCAAAAGTCTCCTCACCAAGGCCAACATCATTGCCGTCTCCGGCAAAACTAGAAAATACGTCGCCTTCGCCCTGAAGCTGGGCCAGAACCTGTTCTACAGGTCCACCCGGTACAAATTGAACGAGTGTAAAGTTGATAATCATGATCCCCAAAAGCGTGGGTATCACGAGCAGCAAACGCCGAAGAATATAGGCTCCCAAGGATCAGTTACCTCAACGCGCCTGAGGCTTTAAGAGCCTCGTATTTATCTTGGTTCATCCACCAGAAATCCAACACGCCAACTGCATAAGGCGGTAGTTTCTCTGGGCGTTCCAACATGTCGTAATAGGCCACCCAATACGCAGGGACATAGCCAGCGTGTGCGATAACACGTTCGTAGCGCAGCGCGCGATCCAAAGCTGTCAGCGCGGTGATTTCTTCCTCGCGTGAATTCGCTTCAAGCGCGGCATCCACAATCGCATCCACCATCGGGCTGCGCAGTGCAGACGGGTTATAGGATGAAACCTCTGCGGTTTCCGCGCCAAAGAGCTGCTTTAGTCCCGTGCCCACCGTAGAGAAGCTCAAGATGCGCGTGTTGATCATATCGTAGTCTTTATCAAGGAAGCGTTGCTGTCCCTGCGCAGCGTCCACGGCATTGTCATTGACCTCGATACCCCAATCGCGAAGCGTATTATTGTAGGTTTCGATCATCGCCTTCCGAGTATCATCCCAGCTTGAAATCACGAGGAAATCCAATGACATCTGATTGCCGTCTGCATCGACCATCTTGCCTTCGTCATTCACAGACCAGCCCTCTGCTTCAAGCAACTTTAGGGCTGTACGCTTATTGCGACGATCAATCGGGTTTGACGAACGGGACGAATGCGGCATCACCGCAGGCTCTGTGTAAATCTCCTCCGGCACCACGTCACCAAGCGCTTTGAAGAACTCCAGTTCTTTGCCCTCTGGCAGGCCATCAGCCATCCAGTCCTGGTTTTCAACAAAGGAATTACGCTGTGTGGTCAGATTGAACTGCAGCGATTCCTTGGTCCATTCGAAGTTAAAAGCCAATGACAATGCTTGACGGACATTCCGATTGTCCAAAGGCGCGCGCAGAGTATTGAAGATCATGCCACTATTGCTTGGCGCATTCCCGTTCGGAATTTCCTGGCGCACAGCATGCCCTTTTTCAATGGCTGGGAAATCGTAGCCCGTTGCCCAGCGCTTGGTCGAACCTTCTGAACGGAAGGTGTAGATGCCAGTTTTGAAGGCCTCAAATTCCGCTGTAGCATCCGCAAAATACTCAATGCGCACGCTGTCAAAATTGAAACGGCCAACGTTCGCCGGGTGATCCCAACCCCAGTAATTCGGATTGCGTTCATAAACCACGTAGCGATTGAATTCGTAATCGCCGACCTGATACGGGCCAGACCCCATGGGCGACATGACAGATGGTTCGTCCAAACGTTCACCGGTTTCTTTGTACCAAGCTTCAGACAAGATCGGTGTCCCACCAACTTGACTGATCAGAGAGCGTCGCGAAATCCCATCAACAAATGTGTATTTCAGCGTGTGATCATCAATGACCTCAACACCTTCGATCCGCTGGCTCACCGAACGCGCAAAGGACCGAATGCCTTGTTCGAGGAATAGGTTATGCGTAAAAGCCGCATCCTGCGCCCGCAGAGGGGACCCATCACGGAATACGACGTCATCGCGCATGTGGAAGACGCACCAACGTTTGCTTTTCGGATACTCAACTTCGCGCGCAATTAGGTTGTAGGAATCTGTCAAGGAATCGGCAGGCGCACCGCCGCCCCAAGGCATTTCTGCAAACATTGATTCCGCGACTACCGAAGCATCAGTCTGAGGATTGCCACGCCAAGCCCAGCGATTAAAGCCATCAAAGGTTCCCCGCGCTGACAGGACGATCTGACCGCCCTTCGGAGCGTTTGGATTGACGTAGTCAAAGTGAGGATAGTCCGCAGGATATTTCAAATCTCCAAAGAACGAATACCCATGGGACCGGATCATCTCATCATCATCCGCGTAGACACGACCGGGTAAACCCAATCCAATGGCTGCTGCACTGCTGCCCATAAGCCCCAATACATGTCGACGTGAAAATTCTAGGAACTTCTTTTCTTCGGCATGTTTTGCCATCTATGGGCCCTTTCTGCTGATGAGCAACGCTTCTACGCGTTCTTTTACATTAGATTATGTCTGTGCCCCGCCGGCATTCAAGCTAAGAATGCATAAACAAGTGGTGATCAGCCCGTGCGCAGATGCATCCTAACCCTTTGAGTTCCAACTAGAACAGGATCGCAAAAAGAAAAGGCCGTTGCATGAGCAACGGCCTGTCAAAGTTCTCAGCTGAGAACTAAATTATTGGATAGTCGCCAGATAAGCGATCAGGTTGGCGCGGTCTGCTGGTTTTTTCAGACCACCAAAGCCCATTTTTGTGCCCGGTGCGAATTTCTTTGGGCTCGCCAGGAAACCATCGAGGTTTTCTGCGGACCAAGTTTCCGCAACTGCAACCATTGCACCGGAATAAGCAAAACCATCTTGTACGCCAACCGCGCGGTCAACAACGTTGAAGAGGTGCGGGCCAGTGCCGTTAGCGCCGTCTTCCAGCTTGTGGCAGGCTTTACACTTGCCGAATACTTTTTCGCCTTTGCCGATGTCCGCAGCTGCCAGAAGCTCTTCCAGGGATGGGCCTTCCTCTGCAGGGCCAGCCGCCGCGACTTCTACTTCGATCGCGTAGCCTTGCTTGGCTTCTTCGCCACCGTGGGCACCGTGGCCACCACCGGTGGAATACAGAGCATCAGCCGCCCATGCACCCAGCAGGAATACCAGAAGCGCGCCGCACAGAGCGCCAGTTACTTTTGTCAGTGTCATCGTGTCGAACATGCTACGTTTCCATCTCGTGGCGTTTGCGGCGTATCTATCCGCTTCCTTCTGCGGAACGCAAGGTATAGTTACCGCGACCAATCGCCCTTCTTCGGGAAAATGACGGAAAAAACGAAATGACACATCGGATAGCTTTTCAGGGAGAGCCCGGCGCCTACTCACATGAGGCCTGCCGCGACGCACGTCCAGACATGGAGGCCCTACCCTGCGCGACCTTTGAAGAGGTCATCGACGCCGTCAAAAATGGGGATGCGCAGTTAGCAATGCTACCCGTTGAAAACACAACTTATGGACGCGTTGCGGACATCCATCGGCTGCTGCCAAAAAGCGGACTTCACATTATCGATGAAGCCTTTGTTCGCGTGCATATCAACTTGCTTGCGGTGCCCGGAACGAAGCTTGAAGAGGTTAAAGAAGCCCATTCCCATCTGGTTCTGTTGCCGCAATGCGCAACTTTCCTGAAGCAACACGGCATCCGTGGTCGCGTCAGCCCTGATAACGCAAGGGCGGCTCGGGAAGTGTCTGAAGTCGGAGATAAGTCGTCCGCTGCGCTGGCTTCTGAGCTTGCAGGCGAAATCTATGGTTTGGATGTTCTGGCGCGCCACGTCGAGGATTTCGACAATAATACCACGCGATTCTTGATTATGGCGCCTGAGGCACAGACGGATCGACGTGACAAAGGTCATGGTATGATCACGAGTTTTGTCTTTCAGGTTCGCAACATTCCTGCAGCACTTTACAAAGCTATGGGCGGCTTTGCGACCAATGGGGTCAATATGACGAAATTGGAAAGCTACATGGTCGATGGTCGTTTCACAGCCACGCAATTTTATGCAGAGGTTGAAGGTCACCCGGATGATCCATCGCTGAAACTGGCGCTGGAGGAGTTGGACTACTTCACCAACTACCTTTCAGTTCTGGGAGTTTATCCTGCAGCCAAGACGCGCCACTACGAGTAATCAGGCGGCCTGATAGTAACGTTCTTCCAAGTTGCGACACTGAAGCTTCACTCGCTCCTGCAGCTTTTTGTCAATATTGCTGCGGGCGAGCTTGAGCGATTGCAACAGCAGGCGCATCGGTAAAGTTTTGGCGCTTGAGTTGGCTTTAAAGTGCAAGCGCGTGCGTTTTTTTGAAAGTGCGAGCAATTCGAAGGACACAGTCACGTCCATGCCCGGCATGATCGCCTCGATTTCGATCCAATCCGGACGATCGAAACGAATGATCTCTGCGCGCATCGGAATGTCTTTGCCACGCCACGCGAATTCAACGGTCCATTTGGTGCCAACGCCAATCGGCGCGTTGGGCTCGTGGCGCTGCACCTCGATCCCTCTACGCATCGCCATGCGTTCAAACACGTCGTATTCTGAAAGAAGATCAAATGCGTCTTCAATTGGTACGTCTACATCTTCACGTGCGGTAAATTCCATAGAACTGCTCTTTGGTCGTTGGACGTTTATGATTGTCGACTTGGTGAGATTCTGGCGTCAATCAAGGCAATCTTCAAGCCAGTTCTTTAATATAAAGTGTGCAATGGCACCGTTTCTGGGGCGGCGAACTCTTGGATGCTCCCCTGAAAAGGCCAGCATGACCTCTTCTCTTGTCATCCAGATCGCGTCCTCCAGCTCTACCGGATCGAGGGTAATTTCGGTTCCCAAAGCTTCTGCATGAAAGCCCAGCATCAAAGAGGATGGGAACGCCCAAGGCTGGCTTCCAAGGTATTCGACCGCTCCCACACGAATGCCAGCTTCTTCGAAAACTTCACGGCGTACCGCAGCTTCGGGCGTTTCTCCGGGTTCCAGAAAACCAGCCAGCAGCGAAAACATCCCATCAGGCCATCCGGGGCTGCGACCAACAAGAACCGAGTTGCCTTGCGTGACCAGCATAATCACCACAGGATCAGTGCGCGGGAAATGAAGCGCTGAACACGTGTCACAACGTCTGCGCCACCCAGATTCATCGATATGACTTTCTGCACCGCACTTGGAACAAAACCGATGGGTCGCGTGCCATGACAACAGTGACCGCGTCATTGCGCAGAGCTCGGCATCGCGATCAGACAATCGGGTCATGATTGTGCGCAATTCGCTAAACGCCTGATCCGCGGGAAACCCCGGATAATGCTGCTCTGTCTGATCAAGGAAGCTCCCATCTGGCGTGTCTTGATTCATCGGTTCCCAAGCAGAGATGTCTTGAGCAAAGAGACACCCTTCTTCCCCACGCCCCAAAAAGATCGGTTCTTCAGCAGCATGCTCAAAAATCGAGTGGTCCAATTCGAGGAGAACAAGTTCTTTGTCACCCTCTCCACTCACCAAGGGTTTGCCCCGCCAGAAGACAATCGAACGGCTTTCGCGATCACGTTTGATCGCAGCCATCTTCGTATCATCGCCTCGAAGTTCGGCGGCGCGGTCAAATCCCACGCCTCCGAACGTCACTGATTCAAAATGCGCCATGCTCGATCCTTTCCTCAGAGCGGGGATAGCCAGAATTTTGGGCTTTGTCTTTCAAATTCGAGGCATTTCAATCTTGAATTCCACGTCCCAACGTTGACACAACCTTAAGATGAATAGACTGTAAATAGCTGAATACCCGCCCTTTTTGATTCTCTTTTTGACGAAACCGGATGCCGAACCCTGAAATTCACACAAATAAAATTTCACTGACTATTTTGGCCACATCTGACGTGCATGGAGTGCTGGTGAGTGGGAATGAGAATGCTCCGACTCAAGGGGGGCTTAGCCGCATTGCAACTCTTGTTGACCGTATAAGAGATGAACAGCCGAATTGCTTGCTGTTTGACAATGGCGATTTCTTACAGGGCACACCGATCTGCGATTTTGTCGCCTCTGGAGATATCCAACTGAAAGAGGGCCATCCAGTGATCGAAGCGATGAACCGCCTTGGTTACGACGCAGCTGGCTTGGGAAACCATGAATTTGACTATGGGCCTCAGTTTCTAAAAACCACGCTTGGTTCCGCAAATTTCCCAGTGATCGGTTCCAACATAAATTGCTCAGATCAATGCTGGGAAAACCACCTTCTGCTGGATCGGCAGGTTTTCGACCAAGATGGACGGAGTCGGCGGCTTAAAATCGGCGTACTTTCGGTCATGCCTGAACAAGTGACCGCTTGGAATGCGGGGGTATTAAATAGACAGCTCAAAACACAAGACATTACCCAGTCCGCTAACGACACTGCGCATGCTCTGAGGGAATCCGGGGCGGACATCATTGTAGCATTGCTTCACAGTGGGATAGGAGCATCAGAGAGCGGGGCAAGGCAAGAAAACGCTGTTATACCGATCGCGCAACTGGCCGATATTGACGTCATTGTCTGTGGTCATACCCATCAAGCGCTGCCCGATGATACTGTTGAAAATACAGAACATGTTAACTATTCCACCGGAAAAATCTGCGGAATTCCAGCGATCATGCCGGGATTCAATGGCGCGTTTCTAGGGCAAATATCTTTGGAGCTCGAAGTCCGTGAACAAGGGTTTGATATCCTTGATGCACAATCTCGATTGATTTCAACCTCCGCAGAAGAATCCTCTGATTTCCCGGACCAGAAAAATGAAATTCGCGCGATTGCCGATGCGTTTGAAGCCGCCTGCGCGGCTTTACTGCGCAAGAACATTGGCACGCTAGACACACCTGTGCACAGTTACTACTCCCGACTTCCTGGGGATTCTGCAGTGGCTTTGGTTGCGGCGGCTCAATTGCACTTTGCGCGTCACGAATTGAAAACCTATCTGCCCGACGACTTGCCCCTGATCACCGCTGCAAGCCCTTTTAAAGGTGGGGGCCGCGGAGGCCCCAACAATTTTGTGGCCGTTCCCAAAGGTCCAATAACCAGAGGGGACTTGGCCAACTTACACCCGTTTCAAAACACATTGGTGGCCAAACGCATTAATGGGGGACAGTTGAAAGATTGGCTGGAGATGTCGGCCTCAAATTTCAATCAAATCCTACCAGGCACCAAAGGCATAAGTTTAAGAAACGACAGTTTCCCGTGCTACGGGTTTGATACGGTTTTTGGTGTTTCTTACGTGATAGACCTGTCGCAACCTGCGAAATTCAACGTCTTGGGTGAACAGGTTTCTGAAGGTCAGCGCGTCTACAGCTTAAGTTGGAACGGTAAGCCTGTTTCTGAAAATCAGCACTTTGTCATGTTAACAACGAGCTATCGCGCTGGTGGCGGTGGTAATTTCCCGAACGTGCACCAGTGCCTCGAATATGAGATCCCCGCAATAGACTCGCGTGCTCTGCTTACAGAATTCGTATCAAAAGGGGTTTGCCGCGAAGATCTCCCGCCCTCGCCCTGGTCCTTCGCGCATATCCCAGGTGCATCAGCCTGGGCCGCGATTGGCCCCGGTGTTTTGCCGTTCTTTGCGCAGGGTCATCGCCCGGAAATCGAGATCACGGCGCATGGTATCGGGGAAGATGGCTTCGTGCCATTCACCATTAATTTCGACGATTGATTGAGATCCAGCTTGCTTGCATTCCACTCTGGCTCGGCCTGTATCGGCTCCTGAGAGGTTGGCGCGGGCAAGCGCCTCGCCAACCCGGTCAGATCCGGAAGGAAGCAGCCGTAACGAGCCCCGCTTGGGTCGATGTTCAGCCTCTCACCTCGCCTAAAGGCGCCCATCTGGCGTCGCATGAAACAAACGGAGGGACTTTATGATTGTCATGACCGCCCTTCGGGCAGCGGCCTGAGACAAGGCTTGCCTTGCCTGAACCAGCTCGCGCCTTGCACTGCAGCAAGGTCGTTGAACAAAATGTTTCATAGGCAAATCAATGACATATAGCTTACAAGACCTCGGCTGGTCTTCCTTTTTTGCGCGTCAGTTAGAGACTGAAGACGTGCAACCTTTTCGCGTATCCGAAGTCCATCGCAGCAGCGTAACCGCGCTCTCACCAGAGGGCACCAATCGCCTTTTGTCACCGGATCACGAAACCGGCGCGATCGCCGTCGGTGACTGGGTTCTGGCAGATGATGAATTCAGGATAACAACGATTCTAGAGCGGCAAACGCTCTTGCAACGACGGGCCGCAGGCCACGAGGTGAAACCGCAGTTGATTGCGGCAAACGTCGACACACTGTTTATCGTCAGTTCGTGTAACGCTGATTTCAATATCGCCCGCCTAGAGCGATATTTGGCGTTGGCAAATTCAGCGGGTTCGTACCCTGTTGTTCTGCTAACCAAAGCGGACCAATGCGACGACCCATCCGATTTTAGGCGCGAAATTGAAATGCTGCCAATGGCGCCTGTGGTGGAAACCCTGAATGCCAAAGACCCAAGTGAAGTCAAAGCTGCAATGAACTGGGTGAAGCCAGGTCAGACGGCCGCTTTCGTTGGGTCATCAGGTGTAGGAAAAACCACCTTGGCCAACGGTATGACGGGCGGCAATGACGCAACTGCTGGCATTCGCGAAGATGATGCGCGAGGACGCCACACAACGACTTCGCGGTTCCTGAAACGAATGCTTAACGGCGGTTGGCTGATTGACACACCGGGCATGCGGGAATTGCAGCTCTTTGATGCACAGGACGGGTTAGATGCCGTGTTTGAAGACCTTCAAACACTTGCTCAACAGTGCAAATTCAACGACTGCGCCCATGAAACCGAACCCGGTTGCGCAGTCAGGGCAGCTCTGGAAGCAGGAGACATCGACCCAGAACGTGTCGAACGTTGGCGCAAGCTGGAACGCGAGAACCTCTGTAATTCTGAGTTACTCGCTCAAGCCCGCTTGCGGCAAAAGACATTCAGTCGTCACGTCAGATCGGTCGTCAAAGGCAACAAAAAGCGCAAGGGGCGCTAATTTAGCTACAATGCAATCCACCGGGGCGCGGCAGTTTTCTGCGGCGCCCTTTTTGCGCCCACTCATACTGAGCGTCCGTCTCAATCGCACAGGGGCGAACCGCCCTCAGATGCCCAAGTGCTTCTTCAATATGTTCGCCAGCTTCCATCATCAGCCGCAAAGCGACCATACCGGATCGTCCGCATCCGCCCTTACAATGCACCAGCACGCGGCCACCACCCTTTAAAGCCATCAGAACTTTCTCAGCCACATCGGGCCATGCCGCTTCGAAGGTTGCGTCGGGTACACCAAAGTCAGTGATAGGAAGATGCTCCCAACGGGCGGCACGTGCTCGAATTTCGGAGCCGAGTGTTTCGGCCCCGAAGTCTGCCAACTCACCAGACGTTACCAATGTGAGAACGATGGAAGGCTGCCATTCTCGGATATCCTCAAGATCGCCCTGGTAGTCGCCCCCAAGCCCCGGAAGCTGGGAAATCGCCAAGACCCCTCCCCCAACAGACAATGCATGAAATGCAATATGCGCCATCAAAACCTCCCGGCGAGTCACACTCGCCGGGAAGTATCTTTGCATAGTTCAGGTTAAGGCAAATAGACTTTTTGCGCCTTAACCTAAACCGCCTTCAATCACCTGTCCGGGATGGGCTTCTGCCCAGTCTGCCAAAAAATTCGCGACAGCCTCATCCCCCGCCAGATCGATGGCACGTCGCGGCAAAGCAACTCCTTCGGTCAGTGCCAGGTCCAGACAGGCAATGTAGTCCCGCTCTTTACGGTTCGGGCAGTTTTCCGATCCATGAATGATTGTGGACAACAGAGTGCCGCCATAATCGTTGATATGACCCAGATCTGGTTTCAGCTTCAGGAAATAATCCATGACTTCGGGCAACCCTTCCCACCCTGCAAGCTGAACCGGTGTCAGCCCTTCACGGTTTGGGCGATCCCACTCCAAGCCCAACGCAACCAGCTGTTTCACATGCGGTAGCTTGTCGGGCATTGCCAAAAGGGTGCAGAGCATTTCCCGGTAGGTCTGCGGCAGGAGCGCTGTATCGACAAATTGCCCATTTGTATCGACGCCATCGGCAGCCTTCGCCAATAGGATTTCCTCTGGTGTCAATTCCGGGGCCTTGCCACATTTTTCTATGGCCTTTGCCAAATCGCGATTACCGAACACCCGAGCGTACCCGTAGGAGGTCATGCCGTTGTACCGCAAAGAAGGATCAGCACCAGCCTCCATCAACACATCAATCATCTGCGGCCCACACATCCGACGCGCAGCTTGGTGTAGTGCAGGCAGAACCCAAGGCAATTCTCCCCCAACTTCTTCGGCGGCGAATTCATTCACGTCACCGCCTGCCGCGATCAATTTACGCACCGCTACATGATCATCAAAATCCATCGCCCTGAGCAGCGCATTGGTACCGCGCGGATCAACCCCGTGCGCGATCAACATGTCGATCCCTTCATGATGCCCAAGCTCAGTCGCGTGATAGAGGCTTTCCCCGTCATTCGGATCCGCTCCGTTTTCCAGAAGCCATTTTGCAAGCCGCATATTGTTCGCATGGCCCAGCGCACCATAAAGAACCGACAGCTGGTGATCATTGTCGGGCGCAACGGGAATGGAGTCATTTACATCCGCACCATGTGCTACCAACAGCTTCGCGATTGCCATCATGTCATCTGAAAATTCGGGGTGCGTTTGGTGCCAGGTTGAAAAACAAAGATGCGCCATCGGGGAACGCGGGCCAAGCTTACGTGTTGCCGCTTTCGGGTCAGCCCAAATCGCAGCTTCGACAGCTGCCAAGTCATAAAGAGCGATCTGAACACCGAGCAGCCCTTCAGGCAAATCGGGGTGTTCTTTTAGCAGAAACGCCACCACGCGATTTTGCCCATGCGCCAGCGCCATTTTCAATCGTTGTTGCAGGGCTGCGCGGTCTAACCCGACGGTTTCTGCTGCCAGCTTCAAGGCCGGCCAGCTGGAAAAATTGTGTTCCTGCGCAATGACATGCAGGTAATCTGCATGGCGCAGCTCGGTTCCCTCTGGACGGGGTGGATGAACACGCAACCTTTCCCGGGCCGCTGGCAAGCCAAGTGCGTGATCTTTTGCCAATCGCTTGGCCATACGGCGCAATTGGTCGAGTTTCAGTGTGTTCTGAGAATTTAGCATCGGTTTCCCTCTCACACCCATGGTTCGCTCAACGGGTCGGAAAGCCGATCATGTCGGTTTAAATATACTAAAGGGATGCGTCTGGCTTTCCGCGAACCTGGTGGCCGTCCCGTCGGCCAGGGTCACCCTAACGCGAGACAAGTGTGGCATCAACGCCGAAAGCGCCCATCGAGATGCTCCGCAATGCGGCGCGTGAACCAACATCGCACCTTGCCAATCCGGTGGACGCGCCGCCCCTCTGGCCTTAACCTGCGTGAGACCCGATTCAGAAGGCAAAACATGAGCGACCCACAAAACACTGGCGAACAAACCGGCTATCAGGTTCTGGCCCGTAAATACCGTCCGGAAACCTTCGCTGACCTTGTTGGCCAAGATGCCATGGTGCGCACGCTCAAAAACGCCTTTGCCGCCGACCGTATTGCCCAGGCCTTTGTGATGACAGGCATTCGCGGCACAGGTAAGACCACTACGGCACGGATCATTGCAAAAGGCATGAACTGCATTGGCCCTGACGGAAATGGCGGACCAACGACAGAGCCTTGTGGCGTTTGCGAGCATTGCACTGCCATCATGGAAGGCCGCCATGTTGACGTCATGGAAATGGACGCCGCTTCACGCACGGGCGTGGGCGACATCCGCGAGATCATTGACTCGGTTCATTACCGTGCGGCCTCCGCCCGCTATAAGATCTACATCATCGATGAGGTGCACATGCTCTCTACCAGCGCGTTCAACGCGCTGCTGAAGACATTGGAAGAGCCACCCGCGCACGTAAAATTCATCTTTGCGACTACTGAAATTCGCAAAGTCCCGGTCACGGTGCTGTCGCGGTGTCAGCGCTTTGACCTACGCCGCATCGAACCCGAAGACATGATCGCCTTGATGCGCAAGATTGCCACTGCTGAAGGTGCTGAAATCGCCGACGATGCATTGGCTTTGATCACCCGTGCCGCGGAAGGGTCGGCGCGTGATGCAACCTCGCTTTTAGATCAGGCGATTTCCCATGGCGCGGGTGAAACAACCGCCGATCAGGTCCGCGCCATGTTGGGTCTCGCCGACCGGGGGCGTGTTCTTGATCTTTATGACATGATCCTGAAAGGCGACGCAGGCGGTGCCTTAAATGAGCTCTCGGCGCAATATGCCGATGGGGCTGACCCCATGGCCGTGCTGCGGGATCTAGCTGAGATCACCCACTGGGTCTCGGTTGTTAAAATCACGCCTGAAGCTGCAGACGACCCGACCATCAGCCCTGATGAACGCGCGCGCGGCCAAGCCATGGCAGAAAACCTGCCAATGCGCGTTATGACCCGCATGTGGCAGATGCTCCTGAAAGCCATCGAAGAAGTTGCCGCTGCGCCGAACGCGATGATGGCGGCGGAAATGGCAATCATCCGATTGACTCACGTTGCCGATCTACCAAGCCCAGAAGAACTGGTGCGCAAACTGCAAAACACACCCGTTCCACCATCTCCACCAAATGGCGGCGGTGGCGGAGGAGCCCCGGTGCCACAGCAAGGTGGAGCCACGCAGGCTCATTCCAGCAGCCAAGTTTCTGGCGGCCCTGGTGGCACTGTGACCGCGTTGGCACCTCAAGTTGAAAATGCACTCGCCCAATACGCTACCTTTGATCACATAATTGAGCTGATCAAAGAACGTCGTGACGGGTTGCTTCTGAATAACGTTAAAAAATATGTGCGCCTTGCTGGCTATCGTCCCGGGCGGATTGAGTTTGTACCAGCGCCAAACGCCCCGCAGGATTTGGCTCAGAAACTCGGCAGCGCATTGCAACGTTGGACGCATCAACGCTGGGCCGTGATTTTGGTGAATGAAGGCGGTCAACCTTCGATCTTCGAGGTTGAAGACGCCGCTGCCAAAGCGCTGCGCGAAGAGGCCCGCGCACATCCGCTCGTGCAAGCTATCTTTGATGCTTTCCCTAGGGCGAAGATCACTGAGATCAAATCCCAACAGGAGATCGCTAATGAGGCATTGGCTGAGGCCCTGCCTGAGGTCGAAGACGAATGGGACCCATTTGAG
Source organism: Cognatishimia activa (assembly GCF_026016445.1). Lineage (NCBI taxonomy): Bacteria > Pseudomonadati > Pseudomonadota > Alphaproteobacteria > Rhodobacterales > Paracoccaceae > Cognatishimia > Cognatishimia activa. The sequence goes on from NZ_CP096147.1 coordinate 2,363,156, forward strand.
GAAGACTGATCTTTGAAACGCCGGTTCATCCAATGCGATGTTTTCTCTGACGTTCCCGGAAAGGGTAACGGCCTCGCTGTTGTATTGGATGGCGAAGGTCTCAGCACTGAAGATATGCTCGGCTTCGCGGCTTGGACAAACCTTGCTGAGACGACATTCCTCCTTGCGCCGACAACACCCGAAGCTGATTACCGCGTGCGCATTTTCACGCCCGGACGCGAGATGCTTTTTGCGGGGCATCCGACACTTGGAAGCTGCATGTCATGGCTGCACGCTGGTGGCCAACCGGCGACATCTGGAATTGTCCGACAGGAATGCGCGATTGGCATCGTCGAAATTGATGTTTCCGGGAAGAATCCTGCCTTCGTGGCACCTGACACAAATATCGCTGAAATGCCAAAAGACGCCCGTGCGCTGCGCCAATCCGCGATGGGGCTGAACGACGCTCAGATCAAATCGACCGTGCACCTTAACAACGGGCCAGAGTGGTTCCTGTTCGAACTCCACTCAGCAGAAGATGTGCTGGCGGTTGACTCAGGCACCACGCAATGGCCGGAGCATTTCGGAACCACGCTGATCGGCGCACATCCGGCGGGCCATGAGTGTGACTATGAAGTACGCAACATCGCGCCCTCGTCTGGGATGAGTGAAGATCCCATCACCGGGTCTTTGAATTCCGCCATTGCAAAATGGCTCGCGCGGGAAGGTCGGCTGACTGAAGAACTCCTGATTGCTCAGGGGACGGTTATCAATCGCCTCGGCCGTGTCTATCTTAAACGAGACCTGGTGGATGATCATAAACTCTGGATCGGTGGAGCAGTGAACATCGTGATTGAAGGCACAGTTGATATCTAATGATATTTGAACCTGCCTTGTGCCTCATCTTCGCAGCGCTTAGGTAAGACTGAATCGACTTTTTCAGGAGTTCCCCATGCTCAAAGGACTGGGCCAGCTTGGCGATATGGCCAAGATGATGAAACAAGCGCAGGACATGCAGGAAAAAATGCAGCAGCTGCAAGATGACCTGCACAATATGACCGTGACCGGCGAAAGCGGTGCGGGCCTGGTCAAAGCGACCGCGACCGCAAAGGGCGATCTAAAAGCGCTCGACATCGATCCTTCGATTTTCGTGCCATCCGAAAAGGAGGTCGCAGAAGACCTGATCCTTGCAGCCATCAAAGACGCACAAGCCAAAGCGGCAGAAAAATCTCAGGCGGAAATGGGCAAGATCACAGAAGGTCTTGGCCTGCCAGCAGATTTCAAACTGCCGTTCTAATTTCTAAAGACGCCCCTGCTTCTTCTTTGTATAAATACTCAAAACCGGCGCAACAGATGCACCAGAGTAGGCCCGAAGAATGAGCAGCAGTGATCTCGAGAATCTGATTGACCTGATGGCCCGCCTGCCGGGCCTAGGTCCCCGCTCTGCCCGCAGGGCAGTGCTGCATCTGATCCGCAAACGCGGCATGCTCCTTACGCCACTTGCAGATTCCATGGTGCGCGTTGCCGAAACTGCGCGAGAATGCCTGAACTGCGGCAATGTCGGCACCACGGACATCTGTGACATCTGCGCAGACGAAAAACGCGCAACCGGGGAAATCTGCGTCGTCGAAGATGTCGCTGATCTTTGGGCAATGGAACGCGCAGGCGTTTTCAAAGGCCGCTATCATGTTCTGGGCGGCACGCTATCCGCTCTGGATGGCATCGGCCCCGAAGACCTCTCCATCCCGCGCTTGATCGACCGGGTGACGACAGAAAGCGTGAGTGAGGTGATCCTTGCTTTAAACGCGACTGTCGACGGGCAAACCACTGCGCATTACATCGCTGATCAGTTGGAACATACGGTGACCATCTCTTCACTCGCACAGGGTGTGCCCATTGGTGGGGAGTTGGATTATCTGGATGAAGGCACCATCACAGCCGCATTGAAGGCCCGCAAACCAATCTAAATCTTTGGCGGTGTTGGATATTGGCCGAAATCTTCAAGATTTCGCTTTTACCTCTGAATTACCTTAGACGGATATTGGAAAACGAGAGGCACACATGAAACTGCGCTACGCAATATTTTACGTTGACGACGTCAAAAGAACGCTTGAATTCTACAATACCGCGTTTGGACTCCACATTGGATTTCTGCACGAAAGTGGCGACTACGGGGAGCTTCTGACCGGCGACACAAAACTCGCGTTTTCTTCTATTGAGCTTATGAAAACGCTTGGGAAATCACCTTCACGACCGGATCCGAAAAGCCCATCCAGTGAGATCGCCTTTGAAACCGAAACCGTCGCTGAAGCGCTTGCGGCCGCAATCGAGGCCGGTGCCACTTTGGTGCAAGAGGCGCGAGAAGAACCCTGGGGACAAACGACGTCCTACGTGACCGACATCAATGGATTTCTGGTGGAGATCTGTTCCCCAGTCGCCAGCGCGGGCTGAGCCAACTGATGCTGAACCTTTGCATTTGATCGCAGCGCAAGCGGGCTTAGACCAAACCAATGTCTGAACTCGCGCGCCATATGGGCCTGGTCTGAAAACCCATGATCGGCGGCAACCGCAGCCAGAGGCGACTGGTGATCTTGTGAGGCGCGCCGAACACGAGCCAAACGCAGCCAGAAAATCGGTGACTTTCCTGTTTCTTTGATGAGTAGGCGGTGCAAGCTTCGCACGGAAACGCCACTGGCCCTTGCGGCACGTTCCACGCCCTCTGCCTCTGATAGGCATCGGATGGCCTCAGCGGAACGTGTTTGGGCGGTTACTTCGTGATGAATGTCATTTCCGTTGACCTCAATTCCTTGCTCCAATCCGCACAGGAAATCTGCCGAAATATGCGAACCGGGGGACAATCGATATCCCGTCAAATCTGCACCGGGAGTTAGTTCAACAATTTCTGGCGCGGCCTGAAGAGGCGTCACGCGCCACTCGCATTGCCCGTTTGGATGATCAATCCGAATAATATCTCGGCACCCATCCGGAAGCACCAGCTCCGCTGCGCAAACTTGCGCTTTATGCATCCACTTTTGAAGAACCGCAGTCATACGCCTATGTTGACCGCCAAAAGAAAAGCCCGCAACCAAATGGTGCGGGCTTTCTGAAAATCTATGCGATGAAAGCCTTACGGCTGCTCGTCATCGCTGTCGCCTGGCAGGTCAAAGAAGCTGTCGGCGTCAGAGAAGTCTTTCTCTTCTTCCTCTTCGCGAGGATCGTCCAGACCGGCAGTGTCTTCACCAGCACCCAGAGTGAAAGTCTCAAGACCTTCAATCGCGGATGGCATGCGTGGCTCTGCGTCCATCTCCAGAGATTGCTCTGTGGACACAAGCTTACGACGCTCGTCATCAGACATCACATTGCCTTCAGCCGCTTGTTTCGCCGCCGCTTTCTGAACCGCTGCGTCCAGCTCGGTCTGCTTACACAAGCCCAGCGCAACCGGATCGATTGGCTGCATGTTTGCGATGTTCCAGTGGGTGCGCTCACGGATCGACTGGATTGTTGGCTTGGTTGTGCCAACCAGTTTCGCGATCTGACCATCAGAGAGTTCTGGGTGAAACTTTACCAGCCACAGGATCGAATTTGGACGGTCCTGACGCTTGGACAGCGGTGTGTAGCGTGGGCCACGGCGTTTTTCTTCGCCCACAGCTGCGGCGTTGAACTTCAGTTTCAGCTTGTGCAGCGGGTTGCTCTCTGCCGCATCGATCTCTTCTTGAGTGAGCTGGTTATTGGCAACTGGGTCAAACCCCTTCACGCCACCAGCCACATCACCGTCTGCGATGCCTTGGATTTCCAGCTCGTGCATACCCACGAAGTCCGCAATCTGCTTGAAGCTGATTGTGGTGTTATCAACCAGCCACACAGCGGTGGCTTTTGCCATAATCGGTTTCGCCATTTCGGCCTCCTAGAATACAGGTGTCCCCTCGTCAGACTTTGCGTCTGACGGCATCCTTTGGGGGGATGCGGGTTTCCGTTGTCGGGGAACTTGCAGCCGATATAGTGCGCTTGAGTGAAAAAGGAAAGAGTGAATGCGGTTTCTGGTTTCTGCCCTTCTGGCGTTTGGATTGACGACATCGGCATTGGCTGAAGGTGAAAAGGCGGGTGAATTTGACTACTACGTTCTTGCACTCAGCTGGTCACCAAACTGGTGCGCAATTGAAGGCGATGCCAAGGGCTCTCCGCAATGTGATCCACGAGAGGATCATGGCTGGATTTTGCACGGGCTCTGGCCGCAATTCCATCGTGGATGGCCAAGCTATTGCCGGACCTCAGAGCGCGCTCCTTCACGTGGCATGACCAGTGACATGGCTGACATCATGGGCACATCGGGACTGGCTTGGCATCAATGGAAGAAACACGGCACCTGTTCTGGTCTGTCCGCAAGCGGCTATTTTGAGCTTTCCAGAGAGGCTTATGAGAGGATCGAGCGCCCTCAGATTTTACGCAAGCTCGACAAATCTGTGCGCCTTCCTGCCCATTTGATCGAAGAAGTCTTTCTAAAAGAAAACCCCGGGCTTTCACCCGAGGGTCTCACGGTGACGTGCAAGCAGGGTTACATTCAAGAGGCCCGGATTTGCCTGTCCAAAGACCTCGATCCGGTACCTTGCGGCCGCGATGTAATCAAAGATTGCACTCTATCGGATGCGCTCTTTGATCCTGTGCGCTAGGTCTATTCCGCAGGGGTCTTAGTTGGGCGCTGGTCTTTAGGCTGCCATCCAGGGCGGTTCACAAGATATTGCCAGGCTTCCCGTGTTGTCCGCGCTTTTCGTAAGTCGGCAAACACACCGGGCCATTCTGAGAACCACACAGAAATCGGATTTCGCGTGTCAAAATCTCGTGCCAAACCATAGCGTGGCGTTTCTTCCTCAACCTGAAATGTTCCAAAGAGTCGATCCCAGATGATGGTGATGCCACCGTAGTTCTTGTCGAGGTACTTTCGATCAGACCCATGGTGCACCCGGTGATGCGATGGCGTGTTCAGAACCCATTCGAGTGGCCCCAGCTTTCCGATAAGCTCTGTGTGAATCCAGGTCTGATAGGCCAGTACCACGATGATCCCAAAGAAGATCATTTCTGGGGAAAACCCTAAGAACACCAACGGCAGATGGGCGATAAGAGACCACATGCCTTCCAAAGGCCCAAAGCGAATACCGGTGATGATATTATAGTCCCGCGAGGAGTGATGCACGGCGTGCTGCGTCCAAAGGATACGCACCTCATGCGCAATGCGGTGTTCCCAATAATAGGTGATATCCGCAGCCAAGACAGCCAGCGCCAACCCCCACCACGTCATTGGGATGGACCAGCTCACAAGGTTCTCGGACAGGATATAGAAAATGCCGTAGGCCCCAGTCATTATAAAGATCTCAACCACCAAATAGGGGATTTGTGTGGAGGCGCTGACAAGCATCTCGGCAAAGGTGCGCCCCTTGTGTTCGCCTTTGAACAGGGCTTCGGCGATCTCAATTAACAAGATCGCGATACCAATCATAAAGAACGCTTCATCAATCTGCGTTCCCAAGATCTCCAGACCTTCAATCGTCATGCTTTTGCTCCCTCTGAAAGCAGGCCCCATGCAAAGTCGGCGGCTTGCTTGGATGTCGCCTCTTCGTTGCGCACCATTTCCCAGCCTGCATAGATTAGGTTTTCATAAGCTCGTGCGAACCATTCGGCGGGCACTTCTTTGCGCAGGCCGCCTTCGGCTTGTGCTTTTTTCACATCTCTGACCAATTCATCAAAGTCAGATTGGATACGCTCGGCGATGTCACCTGTCTGGGCGGCGGCCTCTGTCGCAAGAAACATCTGGCGAGAGGCGAGCGGCAGCATCGCTTCAAGCGCAAGGCGTAAACCCTCTGTGTATGAGGGCGCACCTTTCACCGCCTCATCCACAGCCGCATCCAGCTCGTCCATAGCGTTTCGTGCAAGAGCACGGATCAACTCATCCCGCCCGGCAAAATGCCGATGCAAGGTCGCCCGCCCGACGCCAGCCAGTTCGGCAACATCTGACAATGAGGCTCCGGGGTTTTTCCCGAAAATCTCAAAGGCTGCTTCCAAGATGGCCGTTTCAGTATTTAGTCGTTTTCGAATCATGAGACAAAGATGTCTCATTTGATACAAAATTCAACCCCTGCAAATTAGATTTCCCCACTGAGGCATTCTGCGCATTGAGTTTTTTCGTGACCCACGTAAAACGCCAGCAACTAATTGTGCGATGCCAGTGACCCGTTTTCGAACCTATTTCCAGATTTATGAACGCTACGCGGCGCTGATCTTTTTGATCATCGCGCTGACGCTGCCGCGTATCTCTGCTGTTTTGGTTGAATTCATCCCTGGCGTTGAAACAGTGATTATCTGTACTGGAAGCGAATATATCTCTGTCACGCTTGGCCCGGATGGTGAACCTCTGAACACCGAAGAAATTGGAGAGGCGCATTGTACACTCTCTGACGTCACGCAAGTGGATCAGGCTGAATCGCCTTATTGGCACATCCTTGCGGCAAGCTTCCACAAAGCGTTTTCCATTAAGGAAAACTGGCAGCTGGCTACGCTAAACTTCTCTCCTCACGCGCCAACGCGCGCGCCTCCTACGTCGATCTGAACACACTCAACCCTCAGATCTACATAGGAATAATCTAAATGACCGATGCAACTGCACCGGCTCCATCCGCGTCTCATACGACCGGAGGAGCCTTCTACCGTCTTGTCTGGAAATGGCACTTTCTGGCCTCTCTTTATGTTCTGCCTTTCATGACCATGTTGGCCATCACCGGCGGCATCTATCTGTACAAACCCCAAATCGAAAACTGGCTTTATGAAGACCGTATGCATGTGGAGGTCGCCGGTCCGGCACTCCCCTTAGCGTCACAAATTGCTGCGCTTAAGGAACACTCTGGCATCACACGGCTACGTGGCGTGACCAGCTTTGATGACCCATCGCGCAGCACTTTTCTCGAGTTCAATGATAGCCAAAAGGTTCGCTCATATGCCTGGGTGAACCCCTACACAGGAGAAGTTCTTGGCGCAGTCGCGAGAGATGAAACCGTGATGCGGTTGCTCAAGAAATTCCACGGCGAATTGCTGTTAGGAAAATTCGGCACGAAATTCGTTGAGCTTTCGGCGCACTGGGCCATCGTCATGTTCATCACAGGCGCCTACTTGTGGTGGCCGCGCGGTAACCGAAGCTTGAAACAAGCTATTCGGCCACCGAAGGGATCCCCAAAACACGGCCGCAGCTGGTGGCGCGAAACGCATCTTTTCACGGGGCTGCTTGCAACCGTTCTTGTTGTGCCAATACTGATTACCGGCCTACCTTGGACGGACGTTTGGGGCGGCGGACTATCTTACGTGCAAAGCGAAACAGGACAAAAATCGCAATCCCTAAGGTTCAGCCGTTCTGCGCCGAATTCCACAGCCTCCGAAGGCACGCAAATCGCTTATGAAGAGGTCTTTGCCATTGCCAAGGCGGAAGGCCTGAAAGCGCCATATGAAATGCGGCCACCGCGCAATGAAAGGGCTGCATTCTGGGTTCGCTCTGCCAGCAGCAATCGTTTTGAGCAATCCGAACTGATCGTGGATCAATACAGCGGTGATATCCTAAGGCGGTTCAATTTCTCGGAAAACCCGCCAGTCGCCAAAGCAGTATCTTTGGGTATCTCATTTCACCAAGGGGAACTCTACGGCCGCGTGAACCTGATCCAGAATACCATGGCGGCCATTTTGGCGTTTGTCTTGGCGATCACCGGCTTTGTTGCTTGGTGGAAACGTCGGCCAGCAGGCAAGCTTGGTGTACCGCATGCACCTGAAGCTGCACTCAGTCCGATGATGATCATCTTGGTGATCTTCTTGTCGGTACTTTTGCCATTGGTCGGCGCATCTTTGATCGTCGCTTTGATCCTTGATTGGCTCCTGTTCCAGCGCCTCGGCTGGTTCCGAACTTAAACGAGCGAACGGCAGGCTGATATCCTCAACCTGCCATTCATCTTTGTAAAAATACTCTGGGGGAGACTGTACCAGTTCACTCGGGGGCAAAGCCCCCTCCCCGATCAGACCTTCAGCACAATTTTCCCGATATGCGCATTGGTTTCCATTCGCGCATGCGCACTGGACGCTTCCTCAAGCGGGTATTCGGAATCAATCACCGGAGCGATCCGGCCTGCGTCCAGCAAAGGCCAAACGTGAGCCCGTAGCTTCTCTGCAATCTTTGCCTTTGCAAAATCGCTTTGAGGGCGGAGCGTCGAACCCGTGATCGTCAATCGACGCAGCATGACCTGTGCAAAGTTCAGCTCCACCTTTGGTCCTTGCAGGAAAGCGATCTGAACGAGGCGCCCTTCTGTGGCCAGAGCTTTCACGTTGCGCGGGAGGTAGTCACCACCAACCATATCAAGGATCACGTTTGCGCCACCTTCGGCCTTCATCACCTCGACGAAGTCACCCTCGCGATAGTTGATCGCCTGCTCAGCCCCAAGTTTACGGCACACTTCACATTTTTCATCAGATCCCGCAGTTGCGAAGACACGCGCTCCCATAGCACTGGCCAACTGAATTGCTGTCGTCCCAATGCCAGAACTTCCGCCGTGCACGAGGAACTTTTCGCCTGCTTTCAAGCCAGCGCGATCAAAGACATTGCTCCAAACGGTGAAGAAAGTTTCGGGCAAACAGGCTGCTTCACGCAGCGCCATGCCCTTAGGTACAGGCAAACAATGTGCTGCTGGGGTCAGAACGTATTCCGCATAGCCACCGCCCGGCAGCAAGGCACAAACCTCGTCACCTTCTTGCCACTCAGTGACATTTGGTCCGACGGCGGCAATCAAACCGGAGGCCTCAAGGCCCGGCAATGGGCTCGCAGAGGGCGGTGGGCGGTAGAGCCCCGCGCGCTGCAACGCATCTGGGCGGTTCACACCAGCATAGGCCACTTTGATCAGAACTTCGCCCGCACCCGGCATTGGCACCGGCTGCTCGCTGAGTTGTAGAACCTCTGGGCCTCCCGGCTCAGAAATTTCGATTGCGCGCATGGCTTCGCTCATGAACGTCTCCGCTTTCTTGTTAGATTTCGATTAGCGCCAGCGTCCCGGCATATTGGTTGCGTGAGTTGGCGCTTTCACTCTGGATAGCGCCTCAATGGGGCCCGCAAATACCTTGCCAAAGGGGCTCTTGCTAAACGCAGCTTTGGCTTTCTCAAATTGCATGACATTCTCGATACGTCGGTCAAGGAAAGCCCAGGTGGCTTCATGCCCTTCACTATCGTCTCCCAGCCAATACAGAACCGTAGCGCCATAAACCGCGCTGAGGGTTGCACGTTTGGAATACCAATTGATGTCATCAGAGGTATCACCTAGCGCAGTCCAAATGACGTCAGCCGTGCCCCAGATCAATTGAGAGCCGGTGCCGGCATATTTTGGCAGCGCAAAAAGCGTAGACCCACGACGCACCACTTCTTTGTCTTCAATCAATTGAAGGCGCAACTTCACTGCATGGGCGATACGATCTCGGAACCGCATGTCATCCAATTCCGCCTCAGCGAGCGCTTTGACCATCTGCGCATCACCCTGCTTATGGAAGGCCGCTGCCAAGTCGACCGCGCCTCTAGGGCAAACCGCCTTTGCGACAATTGGTTCCACACCGGAATCGCTGATCGCAGCCTTAAAAGTCGCCTCTCCCCAGCCGTCAAAGGCCACATGTGGCAGCGCCGATTCGATCAAACGACCCTTAATTTCTTCGCTCATGAGGCTCTCCTGCTGGTTCGCGGGCATACTAGACAGATCAAATCGCCTTTGCTATAGGGCGAGCTCCTGCAATCTTTATTGCAACTTCAACTTAGAAAGGTGGTGAAAACCACATGCAGGTTAGTGTTCGCGACAACAACGTCGATCAGGCGCTTCGTGCCCTGAAGAAAAAGCTGCAGCGTGAAGGTGTCTTCCGTGAAATGAAGCTCAAGCAACATTTCGAGAAGCCGTCTGAGAAAAAAGCGCGTGAGAAAGCTGAAGCGATCCGCCGTGCCCGTAAACTGGCACGTAAGAAAGCCCAGCGCGAAGGTTTGCTCTAAGCAGATCCAGCTTTGGACACAGAGAATAGATAACCCCCAAGGTTCGCCTTGGGGGTTTCTTTTTGTCTTTAACCCATCTTGATCCATTTTAGAATTATTCTAAATTAGTAAGAGCAAGCCGCCGCCAGCACCCAACATATTTGAAGGAATGAACATGCAGTTGAAACCCGATCTCGCGCAGGCTCTAAACAATCAGGTCAATGCAGAGCTTTCTGCCGCGCACAACTATCTGGCAATGGCGGCTTATTTTGATTCAATTGATCTTCCAGGCTTTGCGCAATGGTTCCGCGCGCAATCCACTGAGGAAACCCAGCACGCGATGAAGTTTTATGACTTCGTCGTGAAACGCGATGCAGATGTAACGCTCACTTCCATTGACGCGCCCAAGCAAGCTTTTTCAGGACCTATCGAGGCGATCGAAACCGCCCTTGCCATGGAGCAAAGCGTTTCAGCTCAAATCCATGCACTTTATGGGCTGGCCTCTGACGCCAAAGACTATGCGGCTCAATCTCTGTTGAACTGGTTTTTAGATGAACAAGTTGAGGAGGAAGACAGCTTCCGCAATCTGCTAATCCAAACACGCGCCGCTCAGAATGACCCCTGGAACCTACAGGTTCTCGATAAAGAACTTGCTGCTCGTCAGATCGAACCCGCCCCAGCCTGAGAAAGTTAGGTCAACTTCGTGTGATCTGAGTAGGCGCCATTTACCTTGGCGCTTACTTCGCTAACCTACGACCGCAAATGAGTTAGCAGGATAGCCGTCATGACAGACAATACGTATGTCCCTCCCAAAGTTTGGGTTTGGGAACAAGGAAATGGCGGGGAGTTCGCCAGCATCAACCGTCCAATCGCAGGAGCCACACACGACAAAGAGCTTCCAATCGGCAAGCACCCGCTGCAGCTTCACTCACTCGCGACCCCAAATGGGGTCAAAGTGACTGTCATGCTGGAGGAACTGCTGGCAGCTGGCCACAAAGGCGCAGAATATGATGCATGGTTGATCAACATTGGCGAAGGAGATCAATTCGGCAGCGGGTTTGTCGAGATCAATCCGAATTCAAAAATCCCCGCTTTGAAGGACACCGAGACCGGCTCTCGCGTTTTTGAGTCAGGATCAATCCTGCTCTATCTTGCTGGGAAGTTTGGGGCCTTTCTGCCAAAAGATCCCGCGAAGCGCACAGAGACAATGAATTGGCTCTTCTGGCAAATGGGCAGCGCTCCATATTTGGGCGGAGGCTTTGGTCACTTCTACGCTTACGCGCCTGAGAAATGGCAATATCCGATCGATCGCTTTGCCATGGAAACCAAGCGCCAGCTTGATGTGTTGGATCGCCAGTTGGCTGAGAACACATATATTGCCGGAGAAGAGTACACGATCGCGGATATAGCGATCTGGCCATGGTACGGGCAGCTTTTGCTCAACCGGCTTTATAATGCCGCGGAGTTTCTGGATGCCGAGAGCTACACGCATGTGATGCGCTGGGCGAAGATGATCGATGCGCGTCCGGCTGTGCTGCGCGGACGCATGGTCAACCGACCTTTCGGCGAACCTGAGATGCAGCTTCATGAACGCCATGACGCCAGCGATTTCGATACAAAGACACAAGATAAGTTGGCTGCAGCCGACTAATCGAATTGGAGGGCTAAACAGATTTGGCCCTCCACATCCTAATTCATACTATTCAGACTGGCAGAGCCGTTGTTTTGAAGACAGTGCGCAGCGCGAAAGAGCTCTGCATCTGCGCGACGCCTGGCAGGCGTGCGAGATATTGACGGTGAATACGCGCAAAATCTTCGGTGTTTTCTGCGACAACCTTTAGAATGTAGTCCGCCGTGCCAGCCATCAGATGACATTCCAAGACGTCAGGAATGCGCGCGACGGCTTTCTCAAATGACTCAAGCACCTCGTCTGCCTGCCCAGAGAGTGTGATTTCCACAAAGACTGTGGTTGGGACCCGCATTTTGCGCGCGTCAAGCAAGGCGACGTAGTCGCGAATATAGCCGTCCTTCTCCAGGCGATGCACACGTCTGTGACAGGCGGATGGCGAGAGGTTCACAGCCTCTGAAAGCTCAGCGTTTGAGATTCGCCCCCGTTTTTGAAGCACCTTCAAAATGCGACGATCTGTGTTATCAAGTGACATATATCCGAAACCTTTTGCACATTTTTCGACATTATACGAAGATTCTTCGAAATGCATGTTTTCATTCTGCTCAAAAAAGCAGCAAATTTTTTACTCACTGTTGGATGATGGTCCCATCGATTTAACAGGGAAAAGCAAAATGAAAATCGGTTGCCCAACAGAAATAAAACCACAAGAGTTTCGCGTCGGTATGACACCAGACGCTGCTCGTGAAGCAGTCAACCACGGCCATGATGTTGTGATCCAACGCGGTGCTGGCATGGGTGCGGGTTTCACAGATCAGGACTATCACGCAGCTGGTGCGGTGATACTTGATACGGCGGAAGAAATCTTTGCGACTGCGGACATGATCGTGAAGGTAAAGGAGCCTCAAGCGGTGGAACGCAAGATGCTGCGCGAAGGCCAGCTCTTGTTCACCTACCTGCATCTCGCACCGGACCCAGAGCAAACACATGACCTTCTGGAAAGCGGCTGTACTGCCATTGCATATGAGACAGTAACCGACGATCGCGGCGGCCTGCCTTTGCTGGCGCCAATGTCTGAAGTGGCTGGTCGGCTGGCACCACAGGTCGGCGCATATACTCTGCAAAAGGCCAACGGTGGCCGCGGCGTCCTGATGGGCGGCGTACCGGGTGTTGCCCCTGCTAAAGTTGTTGTGATCGGCGGCGGCGTTGTTGGGACCCATGCTGCGAAAATCGCAGCAGGCATGGGCGCAGACGTAACCGTACTGGACCGTTCTCTACCTCGCCTCAAATATCTCGATGACGTCTTTGGCGGCACTTTCAAGAACCAATACTCCACCGCTGGCGCAACTGCAGAGTTGGTCCGCGAAGCAGATATGGTGATCGGTGCAGTCCTGATCCCGGGTGCAGCTGCTCCAAAGCTCATCTCGCGCGCGCAGCTTTCCGAGATGAAACCAGGCGCAGTTTTGGTGGACGTGGCGATTGACCAAGGTGGGTGCTTTGAAACCTCTAAAGCCACCACGCACGCTGATCCGATCTACGAAGTAGACGGCATCATGCACTACTGTGTGGCAAACATGCCGGGAGCAGTGGCACGCACATCAACTCAGGCTCTGGGGAACGCCACGCTGCCATTTATGCTTTCCTTGGCGGACAAGGGCTGGCGGCAGGCCTGTGAGGATGACCCTCACCTGCTGAACGGTCTGAACGTGCACGCGGGTCAGCTGACCTATTACGCGGTTGGCAAAGCCCTCGGCATCGATGTGCTGGCACCGAGCCTCGCACTTAAGGCCTAAACATCAAATAGGGGCGCTTACGGGCGCCTCTATTTGCTTTCCCAAGGCGGCGCCCTTCCGATTTCTGCAATCAGGAAATCCATGAAGATACGCACTTTTGGTGACAGCACGTTGCTTTTTGGGAAAACCAACCAAAGCACCGCTCCGTCATCGATACGATGGTTGGGTAAAACCTGCTCCAACTGACCAGACTTCAATTCTGAGCTGATACTCCACAAGGCATTTGCCGAAATCCCCGCCCCTGCCAAGGTGACGACCTTTTGACTGGTTCCGTCATCAATCAATATTCGCCTTCTTGCATCAGGGGGTGGGAACTGACCCGCCTCGGCTCCGCTCCGATCCCGTAGCGGGCGGGTTTCCCAGCTTTTGAAAACAATCAGGTCATGCTCGGCTAAGTCTTCGATGGACTCGGGCCGGCCACGTTCATCCAGGTAGGAGGTAGCAGCGCAAAGAATTCTGTGGTCATCTGCAAGCTTGCGCCCCTTCAGACTAGAGTCCTTTGGTTTTGTATTTCGGAGCGCTAAATCGAAGCTGCCTTCCAACAAATCCTGTTCGGTATCTGAGAAACGCAGGTCTAAAGACACATCAGGCCATTGGATAAGAAACTTTGGCAACACAGGTGCGATGTAGAGCTGTGCAAAGCTGCTTGAAGCAGCAAACCTCAGCGTGCCTTTTATGTCAACTTTACCAATACCAAGCGCTGCGCGGGCGGCATCTTCCTGAGCAATGATTTCCCTCGCGAAAGGTAGAAAGTTGGCTCCTTCCAGTGATAAGGCAACCTTACGTGTGGTGCGATGCAGCAATTCAATTCCAAGGCTGTTTTCCAGTTTCGCCAACCGTGCGCTGGATACAGCTGGCGCAAGGCCAAGCGATTTCCCTGCCGCGCTGATGTTTAGCTTTTCAGCCGCTAGAATGAATAACCTCAGAGCGTCCGTATCCATTATATCCAATTTCCGAATTCTGATTGTACTTTCACGCCATTTATAACGCCAATCTATTCAATATGTTCGCATAACCGCAATACCGCGGAGGAAAAAGGACATCTAATTTGGCTTACTATTCTGTACTCGCAGTTACCCCAACCACCGACGAATGGATTCCGGATTATCTGGAACCAGCAAATCGCTTGGTTGCTCAATATGGCGGCAAATACTTGGCACGCACGGCAAACCACTCGCAACTTGAAGGGGATGACACTCCTGCAGCGCTTCGCATCGTCATCGAATGGCCATCAAAGGAAGCCGCAGAAGGGTTCATGGCGGACCAGGAGTACGCGCCACATTTGGCCGCGCGAACCGCTGGATCTCAGTCATTCCACTTTCTCATCGAAGGCAAAGACGACCTGGCCTAATCCTGTGGGCATTCACCCTTAAAAAGCGGTTGCAGCGCGTTTAGTCGGGCTGCAACAAAATCCAAAAAGACCCGAATGCGTGGAACATCTTTGAGGTCAGCATGGGTCAGCACCCACAATGGCAGTTGGTTAAAAACCGGCATGCCGGGTACGCGCGCAAGCTCAGGGTCGCTGTCACCCAAGAAACAGGCCATGCGAGTGGCGCCTATACCGGCCCGAACAGCCCCAATGGCGGCAGTCATGTCATCCACGGTCAAGCGTGGGCGCAATTCACGCACCGCTTTAATTTCCGCGGGTGGCCCCGGCCAATGCGCAAAGCGTATCCAATCAAGCGGAGTTTGATCGCCCTTGTCGCGCTCCAAATAGCTGCGTGATGCATAAACCGAGCCTCGCTGCTCAAACAATCTCCGCCCAACGAGAGTATCAGGAGGATTTCTAGAGAAACGGATCGCCACGTCCGCTTCCCTCTGCGCGAGATTCAAAGATGTATTTGTAGCCATCAGCTGCAGATCAATCTCAGGATAGAGATCTGAGAAATCCCGCAGAATAGGTGCAAGGCAGCATTGGATCAAAAGCTGCGAAGCCGTGACACGGAGCAGTCCACGCAATTCCGTGTCCCGCGCGCCAATCTGCCGATCAAGGTCAGCCTGCATGGCCTCCATCTGCTCGGCGGTTTGAACCGCGTCATGACCCGCATCGGTGGGCACATACCCACTTGGAAGCCGATCAAACAGCCGCGCACCAAGGGCTTTTTCAGCTGCCGATATCCGGCGTGCGACGGTCGCATGGTTGACCCCGAGTGACCTCGCAGCCCCGCTCGTCCCGCCATGACGCGCTGTTTCGAGCACAAATCTCAAATCATTCCAGTCCAGCATCACCTGATAGTAATCGCACATAAGTTACGCAACAATGATCATTTTTGATCAAAAGGCGCGCACGTAGGTTGGCGGCAAACAACACAGGAGCACAGAAATGACCGCATATGCACTTGTCACCTTATCCGTCGAAGATCAGGACAAACTTGCAATCTATCGCGAAGCCGCAGGCCCAGCGATGGCCAAACACGGCGTAAAGCCACTGGCTGTTTCGGGAGAGGCCCAAGTGATCGAGGGCGACGGCCCTGCCCCAAATGTAACTGTGATATTGCAGTTTGAGGATCGTGACGCCGCTTTGGGTTGGATAAATGATCCTGAGATCGCCCATGTGCATCAGATGCGCAAAGACACCGGCTCTTCTCGCATTGTCCTGATGTAAGGAAAGCGGGCGGGCCTCCCCTCAAAGGCCCGCCCTCATAGTGGATCAAGCTTCGCGCTTGATTTCCACCGTGTGTGGGTAAGGGATTGAAATCCCATCTTTATCGAAGGCTTCTTTGACCGCCTGGGTCATTCCAAACTTCAATTCCCAAAAATCTTCGGCAGAGCACCAAAGTCTGGCCGTGATGTCAACAGAGCTGTCACCCAAATTTGTCACACGAACCCAAGGTTCTGGGTCAGACATCACCCGAGCATCGTTATTCGCAAGGTTTAAGATGATGGATTTCGCCTTTTCAATGTCATCACCGTAGTCGATTCCAAAGACCAAATCGCATCGGCGGGTCGCATGATGGGAGAAGTTAGTGATTACTGCACCCCAGGCCTGACCATTTGGCACAATGATCTGCACGTTGTCCGCGGTCGCAAGCTCGGTCACGAAGAGATTGATATCTTTCACCGTGCCCGCAGAGCCCGCGATATCCACGAATTGCCCCAGCTTATAAGGGCGGAAGATGATCAACATGAAACCCGCCGCCAAGTCAGATAGCGTTCCCTGCAGCGCCATACCTATGGCGAGAGTCGCCGCACCCAATATGGCCACAAGACTCGTGGCTTCGATCCCAAAGATTCCAAGTACCGCCACGGCAACGATCAGCAAAATCACCCAACGGGCAATGGAAGCAATGAAGCTTCCGATAGTATCGTCTAGAGATTCACTGGACAGCACCTTCCGGCGGATCAGGCGTGACACAAGCCCGGCGAGCGTCCAACCCACCACCAAAACCAAAAGCGCTTTGACTGCATTGGTCACCAATCCAGCCTGTCCCTGCGCAAATTCCAAGAGGAATTCCATAACTCACCTTTTCATTATAAAGGGCCGAGCGTTATCTACTCGGCCCAAATTCAAGCCCAAACGGCGTCTGGTTGAACTACTTCTTCAAAGCGTCGCGGATTTCAAGAAGAACATCCAGCTCGCTTGGACCAGCTGGAGCCTCCTCGGCTGGCGCTTCCTCTTCTTTGGATTCCGCAGCTTCTTTCACCTTGTTCACGTAGCGCACCAGCATGAAGACCACAAAGGCAATGATCAAGAAGTTGATGACAGCCATGATGAAGGCACCATGTGCAAACACAGCCGCGCCTGCTTCTCGCGCCGCTTCCAGCGATGCACCCGCAGCCACTTCGCCAGACAGCACCAGATAGCTATTGGTAAAGTCGACCCCGCCCATGAACAGGCCAATGATCGGATTGATCAAATCACCCACCATGGATTTCACGATTGCGGTGAAAGCCGCACCGATGATGATACCAACGGCCATGTCCATCACATTGCCCTTGGCGATAAAATCTTTGAACTCTTGCAACATATTGCGTTCCCTCTTGTCCCCTTAACATGTGTGCAAAGCATTCACTCTGCGCCACTGCACACAACCCTGCCCATAAACGCACGTAAAAGCGACTAAAACGACGGGAATTTCATCATATCTTCCCCGTAACCGAAGCAAGGAAACCACAATGACCGACCTTTCAGCCTTTCCAATTACCAAAAAATGGCCTGTTCAAAACCCTGATGTACTGCAGCTTTTTAGCTTCCCAACCCCAAATGGTGTTAAGGTGGCCATTGCACTGGAAGAGATGGGCATCCCCTACGAAGCGCATCGAGTGACCCTGGCGGATGCGGATGTGCGGAGCCCAGAATTCCTGAGCTTGAACCCAAACAACAAAATCCCTGCGATCATTGATCCGAATGGACCTGATGGCGAACCTCTTGGCCTTTTTGAAAGTGGAGCGATCCTAATCTATCTGGCAGAAAAATCTGGCAAGCTGATAGGGGAAACTGCGGCGGATAAAGCCAAGGCCATCCAATGGCTGATGTTCCAGATGGGTGGTGTTGGCCCGATGTTTGGCCAGATCGGCTTCTTCGTGAAATTCGCAGGCAGCGAGATTGAAGACCCGCGTCCGCGTGAACGCTATGTCAACGAAGCCAAACGCCTGCTCGCGGTGATCGAAAAGCAGCTGAGTGGTCAGGATTGGATCGCCGGAGATTTCTTTTCAATCGCAGATGTGGCCATCGTTCCTTGGCTCAAAGGCCTGCATTTCTATCAAGCGGATGAGCTTGTGGGGCTGCATGATCTGCCAAATGTTCAGAACTATATCGAGCGGTTCAACGCACGGCCTTCGGTTGTGAAAGGCTCCAACATCCCACCTCGCGAGGGCTGATCGCAGCAGCACAACAGTTGATATGTGGCGGGTGAGGAAGCGGGCAAATAATTGCCCGCTCCGACCCGCCGCGGTATTAGGCTGGCAAAGCACCCGTCAAAATATAACGCAGCATTTGAACGACTTGACTGGGTTCCTCTGCAACGGCCAGAGCCGCAGCATCAACTTCTTTTAAAGCATGCTGGTGATCCGCTCCGTGCAGGATGATGAGGGATTTACCCAAAGCGGAGGCGTAACCCGCATCAAATGCGGCATTCCACTGTTTGTATTTCTCACCGAAACGCACGACGACAACATCCGCGTCAGCAATGGCTTTTCGTGTCCGAATAGCATTCAGCTTTGCGCCTTTGTGATCGTGCCAGAACTTTTGATCCTCAGCACCCAAGATGCGTACTCCACAATCATCGCTCGCATCGTGATCTGTGACCGGCGCGTCAAACACCACATCCAGCCCCTTGGCCCCTTCGATGATTTGCTCCCGCCAATCGGTGTGAATTTCCCCGGATAGATACACTTTTAGGGTCATGAGATGCCTCCATTATTCGGAGGCACTATTCACACAATGCCAAAGCGCGTCCACCACCAAGTCTGGATCAGCGTTTCCGGGCGACGATATAGCGGCGGGCTTCCTTCGCAGGATAGTGACCCGCTTCAATTATCTGAAAGCCTGCGCGTTCGATCTCTGCATCAAATTCCTCGACCGAATACATGCCAACAAATGGGGCTTTGCCAAGCTTCTGTAGCACCGGAAGCACGAGGCGCATCATGCGATATTTAAAATGGAAGCCTTTGGTCGGCTTCACGAAGGTCTTAGAGATAAAAACACCCCCCGGACGCAACGCGTCATAAGCAGCCTTCAATGCACCGGGCAAATCCTCAACTAAATGAAGTAAGTTATGCGCCAGGACCGCATCAAATGGCCCTTTTGGCAACTCCTCTGCTGAGCAGCGTTCAAACGAGATGTTGCTGATACCATCATTCCAAGCTTTCTCGCGCCCGACGTCCAACATTTTATCTGACAGGTCAGTCGCCGTTATCTCTGCAACCCCTTCGGCCAGAAGCAGAGCCGTAGACCCTGTCCCAGCGCCGATCTCCAGGACCTTGTCATCGGCCTTCAAATAGCTCCGTGTCCGGTTCAGGGTATATTCATAGCCCTCCTGGTTCTTAATCGGAGACTTCGCGTATTTCCCCGCAATGCCATCCCAAAACGCCTCTGCGTTGCCCATGGTTTTGTCCTCTTGGAGTGGATCACCCAAGGTGACCGCTGTGTCATTTTCTGGGCGTAGAATACAAATACGCAAAACATTAGGAATTGCCGAAATTCGCAGTTTGCTTATACGTAAATGCATGAATGCTACACCACACCAACCCGACTGGAACCATATCCGCGCCTTCCTTGCGACAGCGGAAACAGGGTCTCTCAGCGCGGCCGCGCGCGAGCTTGGCTTGACGCAACCCACTCTCAGCCGCCAGGTTGCGGCGCTGGAAGAAGAGCTTGGTGTCATGTTGTTTGAGCGCGTGGGGCGCACGCTCGAACTGACAGGGGCAGGTGTTGAAATGCTGGAACATACGAAGGAGATGGGGCTGGCCGCCAACAAGATTTCGCTAGTCGCGACCGGGCAATCACAAGCCATTGATGGTGAAATCCGGATCACTGCGGCAGACGTCTTCTCGGCCTATCTTCTGCCCGAAGTCCTGAAGGATTTAAGGGAAGTAGCCCCGGATCTATCCATCGACATCATCGCAGCCAATGACATTCAGGACATCATGCGTCGCGAGGCGGATATTGCCATCCGCCATGTGCGCCCTGAACAACCTGATCTGATTGCGCGTTTGGTAGCGGAACCCAAAGCCTATTTCTATGCCAGCAAGAGCTACGTTCAAAATCATGGCCAGCCTAAGGATTTAAAAGACCTTGAGAATTTCGATTTCATTTCCTTTGGCGACAAGCAGGAAATGATTGGCTTCATGGAACCGCTGGGCATCAATCTGACCGAGAAAAACATTCGGATCGGATCAAAAAACGGACTGGTAGCCTGGCAACTTTGCCGCGAAGGTTTTGGCGTTTCCGTCATGGGGGCAACGGTCGGCGACGTGGCGCCGGAGATGGTCAAACTGTTGCCGGATGTTGAGCCAATCGTCTTTCCAACCTGGTTGGTAACGCACCGCGAGCTTCACACCAGCCGACGCATTCGACTGGTTTATGACATGCTCGCTGAATTTCTATCGCGCAAAGGCTAACCTTCGCAAAAGGCAATCAGCTTACGTAGGGCCCACGCAATTGCGAGATCGCACGTTGTATCGAGCGCCAGGTTTCAGCTTCTGGCGCATTGCCTGCATCTTCACTCTCCCGTGCTTTTTGCGCAGCTTCTGCTTCGGCCTTGTCGCCATGAACACTATAGAGCGCACGGGCATATTCTGAGATCTTGGTCGCTTCCATGATCCATCTCCCTTGCTGGTGAATGGGTCGAGTATACCACCAATTCCGTGTCACAGCCGAATGCAGGCCAAAACAACCCGAACGACAACCTCATAGCAAACAAGATCAAACGAAAAAAGCCCCCCGGAAACCGGAGGGCTTTTCAGATTAACTTTCAGCGCCTTAGCCGCGCAGAGTGCCGCCAGTCGCCTTGCTGACTTTTTCGATGATCTTAGCAGCAACCGCCTCGATATCTTTCTCTTTCAGCGTTTTGTCGGTTGGCTGCAGGCGCACCGTAACGGCGATAGATTTCTTACCTTCGCCCATTTGCGCTTCAGCTTTTTCGCCCTTGAACTCATCAAAGACGCGCACGCTTTCGATCAGCTCTTTTTCCGCACCAGCGGCTGCATTGACCAGCGTCAGGGCCTCGACAGAGGCGTCAACGACAAAGGCAAAGTCACGTTCGACCGCCTGTAGATCGCGCAGTTTAAGCGCCGGACGAGTTGCAGACGATTTACGCGGCATTGGGATTTCTTCCGGGTAGATCGTGAAAGCCACAGCAGGGCCTTTAACGTCCATTTCTTCCAGAATTTTCGGATGCACTTCACCGAACACTGCCAGTGTTTTCTTTGGCCCCAGGCAAACACGGCCATGACGGCCAGGATGCCACCAAGCGTCGCCGCCACGCAGGATCTGCACCTTGGCTGGCGCGCCAAGCGCCGCCAGAACAGCTTCGGCATCTGCTTTGGCATCAAACAGGTCTACACCTCGGCTTTCGCCGTGCACGTCTTTGCCAACAGTGCGGCCAACCAAAAGACCAGAGATCTGCAGGTGCTGCTCACCCGGTTCGCCACCTTGGAAAGCCGCGCCCGCTTCAAAGAGCGCCATATCCATGAAGCCACGCGCCTGATTGCGCGCCGCGGCTTGCAGGAGGCCCGGCAGAAGGTCTGGGCGCATGTGGCTCATCTCGCTGGAGATCGGGTTCTCCAGCATTGTCGCGTCATCGCCACCGCCAAAGAGCGTCGCGGATTTCTTGTCGATGAAGGAATAGGTGACACATTCGTTGTAGCCGAGCGACGCGGTGGTGCGGCGACCGATCTGTTCGCGCTTTTGCAGCGGTGTCAGGATTTGCTGCGGCACACCTGCGGTTGCGCGTGCCAATGGCTTGCCTTCGAGCTTCGTCAGAGACGCCATACGCGCGACTTCTTCCACAAGGTCAGCTTCGCCCAACACATCAGGACGCCAAGACGGCACATGCGCCATGTCGCCTTCCAGCACAAAACCCAGCGCTTCCAGCGTCTTACGCTGTTGCTCAGCTGGAATTTCCATACCCACCAGAGACTGAACCCGATCTGTATCGAGCTTATAGGCGCGGCTCACGTCAGGCACTTCGCCAGCAACCACAACCTCAGTCGGTTCGCCGCCACAGAGTTCCATGATCATCGCAGTGGCAAGGTCCAGTGCTTCCATATTGAAAGCAGGGTCGATGCCGCGTTCGTTGCGGTAACGCGCATCGGAGTTGATTTTCAGAGCCCGGCCAGTCATCGCGATCTGAATGTGGTCCCAGACAGCGGCCTCAAGAAAGACGTTGGTTGTCTCACCCGTACAGCCTGTCGCCAGACCACCCATGATACCACCGATGCTCTCGATGCCTTCATCGTCAGAGATCACAACCTGACCTGCAGAGAAGGTGTATTCTTTTTCATCCAAACCCACGAGGGTCTCGCCACCTACCGCGCGGTGTACACGCAGGTTGCCTTTGACCTTGTCTGCGTCAAAGACATGTAGAGGACGGTTGCGGTCAAAGGTGAAAAAGTTGGTGATATCCACAAGGGCAGAGATCGGACGCAGACCAATCGCTTCCAGACGCTCCTGCAGCCACTTCGGAGATGGGCCGTTTTTCACACCTTTGATCAGGCGACCACCGAAGACATGACAGCCGTTTTCACGGGTATCTTCGTCGATGGAAATGGTGATCGGGCTCGGGCCGTTGCCGGTCACATCTGCGGTTTTGGCTGGCTTCATGGTGCCTAGACCACGTGCTGCCAGATCAAGCGCAATGCCCCGCACACCCAGAGCGTCCGGACGGTTTGGAGTGATGGCGATTTCAATCACAGGGTCGACTTTCGCCGGATCATTGGCCGCCAGCCAATCGACAAACTTCTCACCCACCTCGCCGGATGGCAATTCGATGATACCGTTGTGTTCGTCAGACAGTTCCAGCTCACGCTCAGACGCCATCATGCCGTGGCTTTCCACGCCTCGGATGTTGCCGACCTTGATGGTAATATCCAGCCCTGGAATGTAGCTGCCCGGCTTACACAGAACCACGGTGATGCCTTCACGCGCGTTTGGCGCGCCGCAGACGATCTGGCTCTCGCCTTCGTCCGTCATCACCTGACAGACTTTCAGCTTGTCCGCATCCGGGTGTTTCTCCGCATGCAGAACCTTCGCGATGGTAAATTCTTTCAGACGGTCGGCAGGATTGTGAACCTCTTCCACCTCCAGACCAAGGTCGGTCAGGGCATAGAGGATGTCATCAAGGCTTGCGTCGGTGTCCAGGTGATCTTTCAACCAAGAGAGAGTGAATTTCATCGGTCTGTTCCGTCAGTCAATTTCGGTTGAAGGCAATCAGCGGGTCAGGCCGCCATGCAGTGTCGGCTGGTCCAGAGACGCAAAGCCGTAGTGGCGCAGCCAGCGCAGATCGCTGTCGAAGAAGGCGCGCAGGTCCGGGATGCCGTATTTCAGCATGGCCAGACGGTCGATGCCGATGCCAAAGGCAAAGCCTTGGTATTCATTCGGATCAATGCCGCCAGCCTGAAGGACTTTCGGGTGCACCATGCCAGAGCCCAGAACTTCGAGCCAATCGTCGCCCTCGCCCACTTTCACGGAGCCATTTTCCCAGCTGCACTGGATGTCGACTTCTGCGCCTGGCTCAACGAACGGGAAGTGCGAAGAGCGGAAACGGGTTTTCACGGAGGTGCCGAAGAAGGCTGTGAAGAACTCTTCCAGAACCCACTTCAGGTTCGCCATCGAGATGTCTTTGTCCAAAGCCAGACCTTCGATCTGGTGGAACATCGGTGTGTGTGTCTGGTCATAGTCCGCGCGATAGACGCGACCCGGACAGATGATGCGGATCGGCGCGCCGAGTTTCTCCATGGAGCGGATCTGCACCGGAGAGGTATGCGTTCGCAGCACATGCGGCGGGCGATTATCGCCTTCGGCGCGGTGTGTGTAGAAAGTGTCCATCTCGGCGCGTGCCGGGTGGTGGCCCGGAATGTTCAGCGCGTCGAAGTTATACCAATCGGTTTCGATCTGCGGGCCTTCGGCCACGGCGAAACCCATATCGGCAAAGATCGCGGTGACTTCTTCAGTCACCTGAGAAATCGGGTGAATGCTGCCCTGACGACGGCCACGACCCGGCAGGGTCACGTCGAGCCATTCTGTTTTCAGGCGCTCTTCCAGAGCCGCATCCGCAAGTGCTGCCTTCTTGGCGGACAGCGCAGAGTTGATCTCATCTTTCAGTGCATTCAGCTTTGGGCCCATGACCTGGCGCTCTTCCGGGCTCATCTTGCCCAACTCGCGCATTTTCAGGGCGACTTCGCCTTTTTTGCCAACCGCCTGCACGCGCAGCTCTTCGATGGCTGCTTCATCTGCAGCATCTGCAATCAGACCGATATACTTGTCTCTGAGATCGTCCATCGAGGCCTCCAAATTTGTCGTCCCCTGCTAACGAGTCGTGGCGCGAGGTGCAAGATCGTTGGCCCATCTTGATGTATGACAAAGTGCAATTCTGACGGGCAAACCATATAGTGCGCACCGGAAGCCATATCGCCACCGACAATCGACCCGTTTTCTGACTTAAGGCTGCCTATGCTCTCTCATTTCTTTTCCGCCGGCTTCCGCCCGATGTTCTTGCTCGGTGCCATCTGGTCGGCGCTTTGTGTCTTGCTTTGGATTGCCATATCGAGCGGGCTCACGACTTTCGATCACCCCTGGGTGGCGCTGGACTGGCATGTGCATGAAATGGTGTTTGGTTATGGCAGCGCGGCTTTGGCCGGCTTTTTGCTGACGGCTATCCCCAACTGGACAGGGCGCGAAGCGGTGAAAGGAACATCATTGGCACTGCTGACCGGCATTTGGGTGACCGGTCGGGCTGCCGTCTTTTGGCTGCCTTCGACGTCACCTATCTTGGCAGCTTTGATCGACGTCAGCTTTCCGATCGCATTGTGCGTGGTTAGCGCACGCGAGTTGATTGCAGCCAACAACCGCAGGAACTTCCTTGTGGTAGCCGTTGTTGCCACTTTCGCTTTTGCCAATCTCGCCTTTCACTGGCAGGCCATCGGCGACGGGCTTGCGAGCCAGAGCGGAAGTGCACGATTTGGTATTGTGGCTTTGATCCTGTTGATCAGCATTATCGGCGGTCGCATCGTCCCTATGTTCACGAGGAATTGGCTGAAAGCGCAGGGCGCCGACGCCATTCCACCTGCATTTAATAGATTTGACGGTCTGGTACTGATCGCCACAGCTCCAGCCCTTACCCTCTGGGCATTGCATCCTGATGTTTGGGTAACTGCGCCAGTGTTAGCTCTTACGGGCCTGTTGCACGTCCTGCGACTGGCGCGCTGGCGGTCGGCAATGACATGGCGAGAGCCTTTGTTGGTTTCCCTTCATGTTGGATATGGGTTTATGCCGCTGGGCATGCTGCTTTTGGCGCTTGCGATCATGGTGCCTGAGATACAGCCCACGGCTGGGCTGCACGCTTTGACTGCCGGTGCCATCGGGGTGATGACCCTCACCGTGATGACGCGCGCCTCGTTGGGACACACCGGACGCAAATTGAAATCACACCCGATGGAAGCAGTCTTTCTCGGCATGGTTATCGTCTCTGCCGTCCTGCGCATCCTTGCCGGGCTGACCTTCTCTGACCTGCTGTTGCAGGCGAGTTCATCGCTGTGGATTTGTGGTTTCGGACTGTTCGTGATCCGATTTTTGCCAATCGTGATTGGCCCCAGAGTGGATACAGTCACACCTTAAGTGCCGTACGAAGCGCTTTACTGAGGCTTCGCGCTCTCAACAAACTCTTTCGCAAAAGCGGTGTATCCGTCCGACGTTACCTTGTGATGGCCTTTGATGTCGTCGTGCAAAGTTGGCAAATTGTGAAACGGCACCGCCGGGATTGTGTGATGCTCCACATGGTAAGGCATGTTCCACGCGATGAAGCGTACCAGCCGTGTCGTATAGGTCGTCCGGGTATTCTCAAACATATCCGAAACAAAGGCGCAGCGGCCATGTTCTGCCAAAAGGTAGAGCCTTAGAAACGGCATCCCTAAGAATGTCGGCAACATCCAGACCCAAAAGAGCAGATCCGTAAATAGCAGTGAAACAAGAGACAGCGCATAGAGCAGGCTGATGACCCACCCTTCGCGGATGACTTTCGAATAGGCGCTCTCTGGCACGTAGTCGCGGAACCGTTTGCCCTGCGCATTGCGTTTGATCTGACGTATCATGCCGTTCCAATACGGCAATGCGGTCAGGTACCAGAAGAAGTCCTTCCGGGTTTCAGGCTTGTAGCCCGTGACCAGCTCCGGGTCTTTCCCCGGAATATTGGTGTAGCGATGGTGCGCCAGATGAAAATAACGGAACCAAAAGAAGGGCTGCAGGATCAGAAACCCAGAGATCGATCCGGCCCATTCGTTCAGCCAGCCGGTTTTAAACGGGGTTTTGTGGGTGGCTTCGTGTTCCAGCGTAAACAGAAAGCTGATTGCGATACCCTGCCAGATCAGCACCAGCGGCCATAGAAACCAGCCCTGCATGATCCAAACGCCGCCGAAGACGATCATCGCGACGTGACCCGCAAGGTGCAAAAGACCAGGCGCATCCCGTCGCTGCATCAATGCAGCGAGGTGATCGCGATCCATCTCCTTTACAAAGCTCTTGTGATCCATCAGCCCTCAGCCCTTCACGCCGCGATGTATACGGGATGAAAACCCAGTAGTACCAACGAAAAACGCCGCGCTTATTCAGCGCGGCGTCGGAACTTCAGTGCGATGGGTCAGCTTACGCTGCCAGCGCGCCTTTAGCTTGGTCAACGATTGCGTTGAACGCTTCTGGCTCGTGTACGGCGAGATCCGCCAGAACCTTACGGTCCACTTCGATGCCAGCCAGGTTCAGGCCGTTGATGAATTTGGAATATGTCAGTGCTTCGTCATGTGCACGAACAGCTGCGTTGATACGCTGGATCCACAGTGCGCGGAAATTACGCTTACGATTCTTACGGTCGCGTGTTGCGTACTGGTTTGCTTTATCAACCGCCTGGGACGCTACCTTGAAGGTATTCTTGCGACGGCCGTAGTAGCCTTTCGCTTGCTTGACGATTTTCTTGTGACGGGCGTGGGTTACGGTACCACCTTTAACGCGGGACATAGTTCAGAGCTCCTTAGCGTGCGTACGGCATGTATGATTTAACGATCTTCGCATCTGGCGCAGACAGAGTTGTCGTGCCGCGTGCGTCGCGCAGGAATTTGTTGGTGCGCTTGATCATACCGTGACGCTTACCTGCTTGGCCTGCTTTGACCTTGCCGCTTGCTGTCACTTTAAAGCGCTTTTTGGCGCTCGATTTGGTCTTCATCTTAGGCATTTCCGTCTCCTTCATAGTCGTCGGTACAAACGCGACTCGGCATGCCACTCAGCCGGACGCGCGGATAGAGGCGCCGTATACGCCCGGATTGCCAATCCCGCAAGAGGATTCGGCTATGTTTTTTGGGGCTATCTGATGAGACTTGCAATCTGGTCGATCACAACCCGGGGAATCTCATCCGCTGTATAACCGCCGGGTTTGGTTGAGACCGCGCTAACCACCGCAATACCGGCCAAAATAATGCAAAGGGACGCCGCTCTTGTTGAACGACCATCAGACAGTGCCGACAAGAAAGCCGGCACCGAAAAGACTGCCAGAAACAGCCCAATCGTCAGAATAGTATCACTGCCCATCCCTTGCTCCTGAGGGAACTCCGATGGGCAGAATATTACTCAGGTTCGGTGGCAGAAATCAAACGTTCGTCGCAAGGTGCAACGCGCACGATGTTGGTGGTACCCGGAACATTGAATGGAAGGCCGGCAGTCACAACAACCTGATCCTTCTCGGTTGCCATCTCCAGCCGCTTGGCTGCCCCAACAGAGGCCAGAACCGCCATTTTGAACCGCGTTATCTCACCAGTAGTCACACAGGTGGTGCCCCAAGTCAGAGCGAGACGACGCGCCGTACCCAGACGGCTGGTCATTGCAATGATAGGAACACGCGGACGCTCACGCGCGACTTTCAAGGCTGTGGTGCCGCTCTGGCTAAAGCAGCAGATCGCGCTGATTTCTGTGGTTTCTGCAATCTCGCGTGCCGCGGCAACAATCGCGTCGGAAACGGTTTCACCTTTGCTGCTGCGCGATGCTTCGATAATCTCACGATATGTGCCGTCGCTTTCAACTTCCTGCGCGACGTTGTCCATTGTGGTCACAGCTTCGATCGGATAGGAACCAGCGGCTGATTCAGCAGACAACATGATCGCGTCCGCACCCTCGTAGATCGCTGTCGCGACGTCAGAAACTTCAGCACGTGTTGGCATCGGGCTTTCGATCATGCTTTCCAGCATCTGGGTCGCCACGATCACAGGCTTGGCCGCGCGACGACAACGGCGCACAAGACGTTTTTGGATAGGTGGAACGTTCTGGACGGGCAGCTCAACACCGAGGTCACCGCGTGCCACCATGATGCCATCAGAGACGTCCAGGATTTCGTCAAAGTTTTCAACCGCAGTTGGTTTCTCGATTTTGGAGAGAACCGAGGCACGACCACGTATCATTTCGCGTGCTTCCAGAACATCGGCTGGGCGTTGCACAAAGGAAAGCGCGATCCAGTCGACACCCAGTTCCGCAACAAATTCGAGATCTTTCTTGTCCTTTGGAGACAGCGCTGCCAGAGGCAATACCACGTCGGGCACGTTAACGCCTTTGCGGTTCGATATCCGGCCACCTGTCACAACGATACAATCAGCAAAATCCTTGCCGCAGTCTTCCACGCGCAGACGGATTTTACCGTCATTGACGAGCAAATGCGCACCTGGTTTCAGAGCCGCAAAAATCTCTGGGTGTGGCAGGTTCACGCGCTTGATATCACCAAGGGCCTCATCTAGGTCCAGTCGGAACTTTTCGCCTTCAACCAGATCCTCGCCTTCGTCATTGGCAAAAACACCAACTCGCAGTTTCGGCCCCTGCAGGTCTGCCAGAATGGCGATAGGGCTGCCTAAGTCATCTTCGACCTTCCGGATAATCTCGTGTTTGACCTGAATCTCTTCGTGGCTGCCGTGGCTCATATTCAAGCGGAACACATCCGCACCCGCCTCGTGCAACGCGCGGATGGTTTCATAGGTTTCTGAAGCCGGACCAAGGGTGGCCACAATCTTTACGTTACGCAGGCGTCTCATCGGTTTTCTATCCCCAGAGCTAAAATGTTAACGCTAGCTATAACGTCAGCAAAATTTACGCAATTCCCTTTTCTAAGCGCGTCGCATATTGGGTACGCGAAGGAAACGACACACAGATGACACACGAATCTTACCACATTTATGGAGAAGACCGTCCAAGCCGCTGGATCATTACCGTAGACCATGCGCGCAATACCGTTCCTACCGAGGTCAGCGGCGGCGACTTAGGGCTTGTACCTGAGGATATGGAACGCCACATCGCCTATGACATTGGCGCACTTGGCGTGGGCCTGAAACTCGGGGAATTGATGAATGCCCCAGTGATTGCCTCGAATTTCTCTCGCCTTGTGATCGACCCTAATCGCGGCGCCAACGATCCGACGCTGATCATGCGTCTTTATGATGGCACATTGATTCCGGCGAACGCGGAAATCGATGCAGAGGAAGAGCAGCGCCGAAAGGAATGCTACTACGACCCCTACCACAGAGCGCTCAATAAGCTTGCTGATAGACGCGAAGATCCGATTATCGTGGCCATGCACAGCTTTTCGCCAAAGTTGAACGGCAAATCCCCCCGACCTTGGGAAATCGCGATTTTGCATGCCGCCCACGACCCTCGCAATCTACGCCCGCACGTTATTAAGCGTCTGGAAGAGGAAGGCGATCTGACCGTCGGCAATAACGAACCGTACCACGGACACCTCCCTGGTGATTCCGTTGATCGTATTGCCTTGCAAAGGAACCGCATGAACGTGCTGATCGAAGTGCGGCAGGATCTCATCACGGATGAGACCGGACAACATGCCTGGGCGGAACGATTGGACCCTGTCTTAACAGACGCCTTCAACCGTAGCGGATACTAAGGAGACTTTGTCGTGCCGCATCTGATCCTCGAACACTCCAGTGAATTGTCAGATCGTTATGACATCTCGTCTCTGGTTCAGGCCCTGTTCCAAACCGCGACTGATAGCGGCGTGTTTGGGCCAGAGGACATCCGCGCCCGGTCAACGGCATGCCAAAACACATTGACAGGTGCGGCGAAACCGAATTTCGCACATCTGACACTGAAAATGATGGCGGGCCGTCCCGAAGAGGTACGCAAACAACTGGCCGAAGACTTGCTGGCGGTTATGCTAGAACACCTCCCCGAAGTGGGGGCGCTTTCGGTCGCCCCCGAAGAAATTCAGCGCGAGACCTATGCTCGGCGCGTCATTCACAAAGGAAATGACAATGGATGATCAAACCCGCATCGAACTCGAAGCAGCAGCCTTTCGCACACTGCGCGAACACCTGATGGTAAAGCGTACCGATGTGCAGAATATCGACATGATGAACCTCGCTGGTTTCTGCCGGAACTGCCTGAGCCGCTGGTATCAGGAAGCCGCAAATGAACGTGGCATCGAGATGGACAAAACCGAAGCCCGCGAGATTTTCTACGGCATGACCATGGACGAATGGAAAGCCAACTATCAGACCGACGCGAGTCCAGAAAAACAGAAAGAGTTTGAAAAAGCGTTCAAAGAGAACGTTACAGACCAGCAGAAATAACAAAAAAGGGCAGGTCCAAGACCTGCCCTTTTGCATTTCAATTTAGTGACGCCTCAGATCGCCTTTGCGCGAGCTTCTTCCAAATAGATTTCACGCAGACGCTTCGCGATTGGGCCCGGAGTACCGTCACCCAATTGTGCGCCATCAATCTCAACAACCGGCATCACAAATGCGGATGCGGAAGTCGTGAAGGCTTCATCCGCCTCTTTGGCTTCTTCAATGGTGAAGAGGCGCTCTTCGATCTGCATCTGCGCTTCTTCTGCCAAACGCAGAACAGCCGCTCGGGTGATGCCGTGAAGAATGTCGGTGGACAGCGGGCGCGTTACAATTGTGCCGTCTTTGACATAGTAGGCGTTGTTGCTGGTGCCTTCGGTCACATAGCCGTCTTCGATCATCCAAGCATCATCGGCACCGGCCGCCTTCGCCATCATCTTACCCATGGATGGGTAAAGCAGCTGAACAGTTTTAATGTCGCGGCGACCCCAGCGGATGTCATCGATGGAAATGATCTTCGCACCTTTTTGCGATGCTGGGCTGTTCGCCAGGCCAGGCTTGTTCTGCGTGAAGAGAACCAGTGTTGGTTTTGTATCTTCCGATGGGAACACGAAGTCACGATCACCGTCAGAACCACGAGACACCTGAAGGTAAACCAGGCCTTCATCGATCTCGTTCAGTTCAACCAGCTTGCGGTGGATTTCCAGCAGCTCTTCTTTGGTGCAGGCCGCCTGCATATCCAGTTCGTTCAGAGAGCGTTCCAGACGCACTGCGTGTCCTTCAAAGTCAACGAGCTTGCCGTCCAGAACAGAAGTCACTTCGTAAACAGCATCGGCGAAGAGAAAACCACGATCAAAGATCGAAACCTTAGCTTCGTTTTCTGGCAGGTATTCGCCATTCACATAAACGGTACGGGTCATAATGGTCTCCTCAACCCCAGAGTGCCGGTTTGGGTGGATGCACACCGGCTGAATCAAAATTCAATGGTACGTCCCGGTCTTCGGCCAGAAGCAGCGGCCCGTCAAGGTCCGTGATCATCGCACCTTGCGCAACCAGGGTCGCCGGGGCCATCGCGAGCGACGAACCCACCATGCAACCAACCATGACTTTATAGCCTTCAGCCAGCGCCTCATCGCGCAATTTCAGCGCTTCGGTCAGGCCACCGGTCTTGTCGAGCTTGATGTTCACCACATCATATTTGCCTTTGAGTTTTGGCAGACTGGTGCGGTCATGACAGCTTTCGTCGGCGCAAACCGGAACTGGGCGCTCCATGCCAATCAGAGCGTCATCTTCGCCAGCCGGAAGTGGCTGTTCAACCAATGCCACTCCCAAACGCACCAGATGCGGCGCGAGATCAGCATAAACTTCTGCAGACCAGCCTTCATTGGCATCTACAATAATGGTTGAGTCAGGCGCGCCCGCACGCACTGCTTCAAGACGCGGCATGTCATCTGGCGTGCCAAGTTTGATCTTCAGAAGCGGGCGAAACGCGTTTTCAGCCGCCTGTTCTTGCATCTTCTCGGGTGTGTCGAGGGAAAGCGTGTAAGCCGTGATTTCTGGTGCCAGAGCGTCCAGTCCGGCCAGTTCGCGAGCTGATTTTCCAGCGGTCTTTGCCTCTAGATCCCACATCGCACAATCAACGGCGTTTCTTGCAGCGCCTGCAGGCAGCAAGTCTTGCAGCTCTTCGCGGGTGAACTCTGCAGGCAGTGCTTCGATTTCAGCGGTCACGCTTTCCAGAGTTTCATTGTAACGTGCATAGGGCACACATTCGCCCCAGCCTGTGACACCATCTTTCTCGATTTTCACGGTCAAGACCTTGGCTTCGGTCCGAGAGCCGCGCGAGATGGTGAATACCTGTGCCAATCGGAACGTATCCGCGGTCACGGTGATGTTCATTCGTCAGTCCTTTCGACGGAAAAAGGGCGCCTGTTGCCAGACGCCCTTTACTAATCAGATCGCTGCGAGCGCGTCTACAAGACGACCGGCACCATGGCGATATGGATCAACAGTTGGCAGACCCATTTCCTCTTCGACCTTCGCGCAATAAGCTGTCGCATCTTCGTCAGACAGGTGCTGGGTGTTGATGGAGATACCAGCAACAACAACATTCGGATTTGCAACTTTTGCCAGTGTCAGAGCAACGTCACGCAGCTCCTGCAGACTTGGCAGGCTGAAACCCGGCAGACCGCGCATGTGTGTGCGGGTTGGCTCGTGGCAAAGGATCAGCGCGTCAGGCTGACCACCGTGCACCAGTGCCATGGTCACACCGGAATAGGACACGTGGAACAGAGAGCCCTGACCTTCGATCATATCCCAGTGATCTTCATCATTGTCAGGCGTCAAATATTCAACCGCACCCGCCATGAAGTCCGCAATAACGGCGTCCAGTGGAACACCAGAACCTGTGATCAGGATGCCGGTTTGGCCAGTCGCGCGGAAGGTGGACTTCAGGCCACGCTTCTGCATTTCAGCATCCATCGCCATCGCGGTGTACATTTTACCTGCAGAACAGTCGGTACCAACCGCCAGACAGCGCTTACCGGAACGAGGAATACCGGTTGCGATTGGATACTGAACGGAAGGAATGCGCACATCGTGCAAAGTACGACCATGCATCAGCGCCGCAGCGACCAGATCACCTTCGTCAGACAGCAGATTGTGCAGGCCAGACGCAATGTCATAACCCATCTCAAGCGCCTTCAGAAGTACCTCTTTCCAAGCTTGGGAAATGATGCCGCCGCGGTTGGCTACGCCCACAACCAGAGTTTTCGCGCCCGCTTCCAGCCCCTGTTCCAGAGTCATTTCAGTCAGACCAAGATCAGCGCCGCAGTTTTCTAAGCTGATCTGACCGACTGCGTTCTCAGGACGCCAGTCGCGGATACCAATAGCCACTTTCGCGGCCAACATGTCAGGCGCATCGCCCAAGAAAAGCAGATATGGAGTCTCGATCATTGCCGCGGTCCCTTTGAGAATTAGTAAATCTCAGGGAAAATCCATCATTTTGACGAGAATTTATTGCTGTTTACGTCAGATAAGCCCGGTTTTGCGAAATATATCTTAGCAATATCCAGCATTATTCGAAGAATGTTTCACTCAGACTTTATTTGTCGAAGAATCTGCACACCATTCGAAATCGCCGCAACGCAGCGTAATTTTGCCGCGAATGCAAAAAATAGGATTGCGAGCCTTTGCGCAATTTAATAATCAGAAATCAGAAAAAATCGTAATTTCCTTGCTTGGAGGATTCCAGATGAGCTTCCGCATTCAACCTGCGGCCCCTGCGCGCCCAAACCGTTGCCAATTGTTTGGGCCGGGTTCCCGCCCAGCCATTTTTGAAAAGATGGCGGCATCTGCAGCTGACGTGATCAACCTTGATCTGGAAGATTCTGTCGCCCCGTCCGACAAGGACTCTGCCCGCGCCAATATCATCGAAGCGCTTGGCAGCATCGACTGGGGTAACAAATACATGTCTGTGCGCATCAATGGTCTGGATACACCTTATTGGTATCGCGATGTCGTTGATCTGCTGGAGCAGGCTGATGAACGTTTGGATCAGATCATGATCCCAAAGGTTGGCTGCGCAGAAGACATTTACGCTGTTGATGCGCTTGTAACAGCAATCGAAACAGCCAAGGGTCGCAAAAAGAAAATCTCATTTGAAGTCATCATCGAATCTGCTGCTGGCATCGCGCATGCAGAAGAAATCGCAATGGCCTCCCCTCGCCTGCAGGCCATGAGCTTGGGCGCGGCCGACTTTGCGGCTTCCATGGGCATGCAGACCACCGGCATCGGCGGCACGCAAGAAAACTATTACATGCAGCGTGGAGAGGACAAACATTGGTCCGATCCATGGCATTGGGCGCAAGCTAAAATTGTGGCCGCTTGCCGTACACATGGCGTACTGCCTGTTGACGGCCCGTTCGGTGATTTCTCAGATGACGCTGGCTTTATCGCTCAGGCGAAACGCTCTGCAACGCTAGGCATGGTTGGCAAATGGGCGATCCATCCAAAGCAAATCGCCCTAGCCAACGAAGTCTTCACCCCATCCGAAGAAGCCGTCGCCGAAGCGCGCGAAATCCTTGCTGCAATGGAAGAAGCCAAAGCCAAAGGTGAAGGTGCAACCGTCTACAAGGGTCGTTTGGTCGATATCGCTTCGATCAAACAGGCTGAGGTGATTGTGGCACAGGCAGAGCTGATCGCTGCAAGCTAAAGTTTCGGGCCAGGTTTCCCCAAAATTCATGGCCCGTTCTGGCAACCCGGTTCAAGCTCTCTCCGGGTTGCCGAAATTAACTCCGTTCGTCTTTCGGCGATCCCATCACCACATAGCTGGTGATTGAGTGAACCTGCGGTAATATCCCTAAGACATCCGTGTGGAATGTTTTGTAGGCTACGAGGTCTGTGGCCTCAACACGCAGCAAATACTCCACAGCACCCGTGATATTATGGCATTCAATCACTTCGGGTGCCCGTGAAATAGCCTGTTCAAAGGCTTCCTGTGCCGCTTTGGTGTGCTGATTTAAACCAACAGTCACATAGGCGACGAAACCGATGCCACGCTTGCCACGATCAAGCACTGCCCGATAGCCGGAAATCACCCCTCTCCGCTCAAGTTCTTGCACCCGTCGCAAACAGGCCGACGGGGACAACCCGACTCGCTCCGCGAGATCGAGATTACTGATCCGCCCATCGCGCGAAAGCTCTCGCAATATACTGTCGTTGATTTGGTCATTCTTAGCCATTAGTTGTGATAATTGCCGCCAAACGCACAAGAACGCAACCAAAAGCGCCAAAAATTCAATCAGTATTGCACACATGACTTATGAGATACTGACAGCCTTGGTCGCCTTTGCCTTTGTGACGTCCATCACACCGGGGCCCAATAACATGATGCTCTTGGCTTCAGGTGCAAACTTCGGCTTTACCCGAACCATCCCGCACATGCTGGGAATTGGGATCGGGTTTACCGTTATGGTGATGCTGGTGGGCGCGGGCTTGATGCAGCTCTTTGACGCCTGGCCACCAAGCTATACAATCCTGAAAGTGCTAAGTGCCGGCTACATGCTGTGGCTCGCATGGAAAATCGCTCACTCAGCAAGCCCAGTGGGTATGAGCGCGGGTGCGAAACCGATGAACTTTCTTCAGGCCGCTTTGTTTCAATGGGTTAACCCAAAAGCTTGGACCATGGCGCTTTCTGCGATCACGCTCTACGCACCGGGTCGCGAGTTCATCGCAGTCCTATGGGTTGCCCTGGTCTTTGGATCGATAAACCTACCATGTGTGAGCTCCTGGACCATACTTGGGCAGAAACTTCGACTTATCCTGAGCAATCCTAAGAGATTGGTCGCGTTTAACTGGACAATGGCCGCACTTTTGATCGTTTCATTGATCCCAAGCCTAATAGCATGAGTTGCATTTCCTCTCACGCAAGGTCATATACCGAGACGCACAAGTGCGCGGAGTGACTAATGACTAACTACCTCGATTTTGAAAAACCGTTGGCCGAGATTGAAGGCAAAGCCGAAGAACTACGGGCCATGGCGCGGCAAAATGAGGAAATGGATGTCTCTGACGAAGCAGCGGCATTGGACCGTAAAGCCAGTGAAATGCTGGATGAGCTATATCAGAGCTTAACGCCTTGGCGGAAATGCCAAGTCGCACGCCATCCAGACCGCCCGCATTGTGAAGACTACATCAATGCACTCTTCACCGAATATACCTCATTGGCAGGTGATCGGAATTTTGCCGACGACCATGCGGTGATGGGTGGACTTGCGCGTTTTAATGACCAACCGGTCATGGTGATCGGCCAGGAAAAGGGCAATGACACCAAATCGCGCATTGAGCGCAACTTTGGCATGGCGCGCCCAGAGGGCTACCGCAAAGCGATCCGCCTGATGGAGATGGCCGATAAGTTCAATATTCCAATTGTGACGCTTGTGGACACTCCAGGTGCCTATCCAGGAAAAGGCGCAGAAGAGCGCGGCCAATCCGAAGCCATCGCGCGCAGCACTGAGAAATGTCTGCAAGTCGGCGTGCCTGTGATTTCCGTAATCATTGGCGAAGGCGGCTCTGGGGGCGCGGTCGCGCTGGCAACGGCCAACAAACTCGCAATGCTGGAGCACTCGGTCTATTCCGTCATCACCCCAGAAGGCTGCGCCTCGATCCTCTGGAAGGACTCCAACAAGATGCGTGAAGCGGCTGAGGCCCTTCGCCTGACCGCGGCAGACTTGATGCAGCTTGGCGTCGTGGATCGCAGCATTACAGAACCTGTTGGCGGTGCACACCGTCACCGTGCGTTGGCGATTGAAGCCGTTGGTAAAGCGATTGGTGAAATGCTGTCTGAGGTCAAGGGCATGAGCCGTGATGAGATCATCGGAGCGCGCCGCAAAAAATTCATGGGAATGGGCAGCAAGGGCCTCGCGGCCTAGGATTTAAGATGTCAGGTGGCGCAGGCCCTGCGTCACATCTGACCGCACTGCCAAGCGTAAACCCGGTTCGTCGCCCGCTTTCAATGCAGCCAAAATCAGTCGATGATATTGCGGCGGTTCAGTGCGGCGCAATTTGCCATAAAGGGCCCGCATCGTCGGACCCAGCTGCAACCAAACGGTCTCTGCCATTGCCAGCATCGCAGGCGCCTGCGCGCGCAGATAGAGCGTGCGGTGAAACTCCAAATTCGCCGCAATATAGCCGACCGGATCGCGTTGCGCGACACGCTCAGCCACGTGGTTATTGATCATCTGCAAGCGATCTATCAGAGCCATATGGGCCCGTGGCAAGGCTCGGCTCGCAAGCTCAACCTCGATCAGCGCGCGCAGAGCCGCCAACTCTTCAATACGATCATTCGAAAGCTCCGGCGTTAACACGCGCCCTGATGATGTCAGCGTTAATGCACCCTCAGCGACAAGCCTGCGAATAGATTCACGCGCGGGTGTCATCGACACGCCATATTCCGCGCCTATACCGCGCAGAGTCAGGCTTTGACCTGGCGAAATCTCCCCATGCATGATCCGGGTTCTAAGACCACGATAAACGCGATCAT
Organism: Cognatishimia activa; assembly: GCF_026016445.1. NCBI lineage: Bacteria > Pseudomonadati > Pseudomonadota > Alphaproteobacteria > Rhodobacterales > Paracoccaceae > Cognatishimia > Cognatishimia activa. The sequence goes on from NZ_CP096147.1 coordinate 2,400,874, forward strand.
GTGCGGAGGACGATGTTTCGGGCGCGCGCGTTTGAGAGAGCATTCCCGAAATGTGATCACAAAGACGCAGAAGGTCAATTGACAAATCGCCGCGTCAAAATCGATAGCGATGTAGTTTCTCACCATGCTGCTTCAACCAGCGGCGTTCTGCTTGATGCGGTCCGTATAACCTCTCAACTAGCGCCCAGAATTTTGCCGAATGATTCATTTGATCCAAATGCGCAACCTCATGCGCAGCGACGTAGCGCAGCACCTCTTCTGGCGCCATGATCAAACGCCAGGAGAACATAAGCCCACCTGTCGAGGTGCATGATCCCCAACGCGACCGCGTATCCCTCATGGTCAGCTTCGTATAATCGCTCCCGAGAGCAGCTGCATAGTCATCACAGGCCTGAGCCAATCGAGACCGCGCCTGTTCTTTTAGAAAGCTTTCAATCCGTTTCGAAGTGCTTCTTCGCGCCGACGGGACCAGCAGCGATTGGTCTTTGATGTGTATCCCTTTGCCCGCACCGGTTACGATCTCAAGTAAATCGCCCTGAAAAGGAAGTGAAACGCCAATGTCGACCTGCACATGTTCGGGACGATCCGCAATCTGTTGACGAATCCATTCCTGCTTTTCGGTTACAAAGGCCAGCCCCTCTCTCTCAGGCACCCGCGTGGGCAGGGTTAAAGTCACCTTTCCATCTAAGCGAGAGACCCGCAGGCTAATCCGCCGAGCCCGCGCACTGCGACGCAGATTGACGGCGATTTTCGGCTCTCCTGACAGAAAATGTTGTGTCATTGCACTCCCGACGCGGCTGAGCGCGCGTTACCCTTTGACTTGCTCTGCCACTTATGGCACTTGGCCCGAACTGTCGACAAGACTCACGTGATTTAGGGGGATTCCCATGCCCAAAGAAGAATGGGGCGTTAAGCGCCTGTGCCCTACAACTGGCAAGCGCTTCTACGACCTGAACAAAGATCCAATCGTCAGCCCTTACACTGGTGAAGTGGTTGAAATGGACGGCGGCAAGAGCCGCATGATCGCAGCAGATGACGAAGATGCGGCGACATTAAAAGCGAAAGCTGCAAACGCGGACGACGCAGAAGTTCTGGATGATGATGACGCTGTAGACATCGATCTGGATGATGATGTTTTGGATGAAGACGATGATGATAACGTCTCTCTGGACGACATCGCCGATGTCCCTGCGGACGACAACGACGAATGATCTCGTTTGGGCGGGTTTTCCACTTGATCCCGCCCAGCGAAGCGCCTAGTTAGGCGCTCACAGACGGAAACGTCACATGGTTTTGGGGCCTTAGCTCAGCTGGGAGAGCGCTACAATGGCATTGTAGAGGTCAGGGGTTCGATCCCCCTTGGCTCCACCAAATCCTTACTGTACCGTGCAGCATAGTTTTGCCTTTTGGGAAGCATAATTCTTCCTTTTGCTTTTGTGCCTAACGTTTGAAAATCCAAGGTTTATCTTTTGCAATACGGAACCTGAGTTCGTTATATTTGTTCGCTCATAAGTATGTTCCTATTCTAGAAATAGAGCCCCGATTGTTGTGGTATGGTGCTCAAAGTTGCGATCTGGAGTTTGAAATGCATACCCTACAATTTTCTATGCACCCCGGAGAAGTGTTAACGGAGTTGTACATGAATCCGCTTCAACTCTCTTCTTCAAAGCTAGCCAAAGCCCTTGGTGTTCCACGCAGTCGCGTTGAGCAGATCTTAGGTGGAAAATCGAAAATAACCACGGATACCGCACGCCGATTAGCTCGCGTATTTCGCACTTCCCCTGAGCTTTGGCTTAAGATGCAAAACGCCCACGATCTGCAAAAAGATCGTCCTGCTTAAGTTATCAAAGACGTTGTTTCAGTTGTTCCAGCTCCTGGAAAGAAGCGAGCTGGAAAAATTAATATCATCCCCCGCGCAACGGAGCAGCACCTGCCCCGCTTAGCAGACATTCGCTGCAAACGCACCCTGAGTGAGTTATCGAATGGCAGCTGCGTCCGCTAATTTGACTCTCCTGGCTGCTTTTTGCCAAGAAATTCCACAGCGTTTCAGTAGAAGTCCGCTGAGAATCCTAGGTTACTTCATCAATGAAACAAATTTCAGTTTTGTCAGGAGATGCGAACAGAATCCTTCAATTGAGCTTTGCTCTTGAAAAGCAGCCAAAGCGTAGATTTCAAGTGTTGAAAGATCGGGCTGCACCAAATGCCAGTCGCTTACCAGCGTGAGTTGCAGATACAAGTTACTTCTCCGTTGTACTGACCAGTTTTTGCAGCAATATAAGCAGTTGCTCCGCCTCTTCGGGTTCCAAGCCTTTCAAGACATTTCTGTTCGACTCCCGAATGATGCCTGGCAACAAATCAGCCTTTTCCCGGCCTATCTTTGTTAGATGGACTTTAACGGCGCGACGGCTATTCGGATCAGGTCGGCGCTCTGCATAGCCATCTCGTACAAGGCTATCTACATGGCGGCTAGTCGAATATTCAGGGAAATCCATGTACCGGCCGAGTTCGCGCTGTGACAACCCATCGTGATCTCTCAGTGTTATGAGATTGGGAAAATTCTTAATGTCAATCTCGTGCTCATTCAGCAGCGACTTCATTCCGTCTTCAATTCGCCGCGCCATTATCTGGATTAAGAAACCCAAACTTGCTTTGCGCATCCCTGGCTGTTTCGATAATTTCATCAGGAAGCTAAGGCTCCATCCCAATTGCCTGGCATTATTCTTGCTCATTGCAACTATTGCACCTTCGCCGATTGACTTCAAATCTTGCATTCCGTACTGTTGCATGTGCAAGCTAATGGCGCAACCGAAACTACCACTGCCAGCTTGCCTATACAATATTTGCGATTGCAAGTGTTACAGATGCAGATTATCTTGCGGTTAGAGAGGCCAATTCGGCTCACAATTGGCCGAACAACGGGAAGCGCAAAATGAAAAGCAAAATTCTATCCGTTGCGGCTTTGGCTCTGCTCACAGTCCCAACTTTTATGAATGCTCAAGAAGCGGGACGCGATGTTATCCAAACGACTTTCGAGTCCGCCGATACATCCAAAGATGGTAAAATTGATGTTGCTGAGCTGACCCAGATGGCCGGTAGCATTTTCTTCGGCATGGACTACGATCAAGATAATACAGTGTCTGAAGAAGAGTTTTTCGGCTCTGATTTTGGGCTCGAAAGACTTGCTACAGAACGTGATGAAGCAGACATCTTCGGCGCCGCAAAGCGTATCCTTTTTGCCCTGCGGGACAGGAACCAGGACGGCTTCATAAATCAAACCGAACTCGAACGAAGCACGCAAGATTTCATGCGACATGCAGATTTGGATGGCGATGAGACGCTGTCAACAAAGGAGTATGAACAAGGCTATGTTCCGTCACTTGTATTTAGAGCGGCACTGGCGCCTAGGGCTTAAACCGTGCCGGGGTTCATCTATTAATCCACAGTCCTAAGGAGACCAAAAATGATCATGCGAAACGGTGTCATAGCTTCAGTGCTAGCGACTTTCATCCCTATGGCCTCACTCGCGCAGGACGTACCGGAGGGCCAGCGATTGGCAGAACTGGCTTTTGAAAATATTGATGTTCATGGAAATGGATACATCCATCAAGGCGATGTTGAAGAATTTCGAGAGTCGCTTTTCGTATCCATGGACCAGGATGACAATGGAAAGCTCAATCTGGAAGAGTGGATGGGCTGGGATTACGGATTTCGCATTTTGGCGGAAGAGAATGATCGCGTTTTGGCTTATGAAACTGCCCTCAAAGTTATGTTCGCCGTGGCAGATCGGAACGGCGACGAGTTGGTATCAAAGACTGAACATCGCAAAAACAGCCTCGCTGGCTTTGAGCGAGCGGATTTAAACGGCGACGCCATCCTGACGGAAGACGAATATCTTGGCGGTTTCACAGTTTTGGTGGCAATCCGCGCAGCCCTCAAACCAGAAGAATAGGGGTCCATTCCAATGACCAAGCGTGCCGGTATCTTTGGAATCGTTTCAATACTTGGTTTGTTCGCCCTGCTTCACATCGGATTCGCCAACGATGAAATTTCACCGAGAGCGCTTGGCGCTACTCTTGTTGGAGGTATCGCGTTCCTGTTGATGGCGACGTCCATCTTTCTCGCGACACGTCCGTCAGTTTTGGAAGACGCCTTCGGCGGCCTGGACCGCATGTATCAGGTTCACAAAACGTGCGGTGTCATCGCCACGATCCTTGTTTTGGTCCATTTCTTTGCGTCGCCAAAAGAAATCCCAGAAGGCATTGTGGCGACAGCGGATGTCACGTTCCCGTCTTCGCCGCTTGGCATGGCGGGCATGATCTTGTTGGTTGTCTTGGTCATTGTCACCCTGAATCGAAAGATCGCGTATCATCGCTGGCGAATGCCGCACAAACTTATGGGTGTGGTGTTCGTCCTGATTGTCGCCCACTTCATGACAGCGCCGGAGTTTTTCTTTGACCGGTTTGGTCCGTCAGGTTTGCTGCTCATTCTGGCAGGGATCGTTGGTATTCTTTCCTATGGATACAGCATGTTTGGCATGAATAGAGCGTCCGCCAAAACTTACGTCATCGACGCCGTAAACAAGATGGAGCGCGCGACTGAAGTTGTCCTTTCACCAATTGGAGATGCGCTTCAGTTTAAGCCGGGTCAGTTTGCTTTCGTAGAGGTGAAGGGTGATGGCTTTTCTGAACCCCACCCATTTACAATTTCCAGCGCTCCGGACGAGGACAAGCTTCGATTCACAATAAAGGTCCTTGGTGATTGGACACGGAAAGTACGTGAAGAATTGACCCCAGGATTGGAAGTTGATGTGCGTGGACCATACGGACGTTTCGACACCAGCCATGCTGACAACAAGCAGGTTTGGATCGCAGGCGGCATTGGTGTGACTCCGTTCCTCTCCACAATCCGGGGTCTCAAAGATGGTGATGATCGCGAAATCTATCTCGTTTACGCCGTTCGCGAAGGGGCTGAGGCGCTCTTCTTTGATGAGCTGCGCGAAAAACTGACGATGATGCCGAATATGAAGCTGATTTTGTTGGAATCCAACAATGGCGAATTCTGCAAAGTGGAAAAAATAAAGGAGAAGCTGGGCACGTCGATGACGAGTTTTGACTACTTCTTGTGCGGACCACGCGTCATGACCTCATCGATCATTAAGGACCTGAAGTCTGAAGGTGTGGCCGCGAACAAAATCCACACTGAAGCTTTTGAGTTCCGGTGAAACAACAAGAGAACTGACAGGAAAAAACACAATGAAAGAAGCTCCCTTCAATATTTCGATGGTCCTTTTAGGAACTTACCTCGCTGTGACCCTATTGGGTGGCGTCGTTGGAGCAATCGTCGCCGCAATCGGTATGAGCACTTTGTGGGGGGGATTTCTTGCCGGCGTGCTTCCGGTTCCCTTCGGCGGAGTGGTTCGCCAAGGGATTGCAAGCATGTTCGCGCAGGAGGCTGGTGTGACCGGGGATGCCCCGCTCGCGTTCTCATTGGGCGTTCGCGTTCTGATTGGCGCGGTCTTTGCGTTTGGCATCGCGTACCTTTTCTCAAGCACTGAGTTTTATAGCATCGGATTTGGGCTTGGGGCAGTGTGTGCGCTACTAACTGGACTTCTGACTTCGTTGATCTTTCTGTTTACAACTATGTTTGGAAGCGGTTGAACGCATGAACCATTGGCTTCTTGCGATTATGCAGTTTTTCTGTGCCGGTTTTCTAACCGGCATCGGAATTCTGATCCTAATTCTGACCGATAACTTTACGACGAAAACCGCAATATGGTGTTTTGCCATTGCAGGCGCACTTGGCCTACCAGCCGGAGTGTGGATCTGTAAGCGCATGACCGGCGAATAACTTTATAAACTGGGAGGTAGCATGATTGGACGCGTAGTTTGGATATTGCCGCCTCTGCTTGCTGGTGCCGCCGTATTCATTTGGATGACGCGTCCTGGCGAAACGCTCTCCCAAGAGGCTGTCGAACCGAAACCGCTTCCCGTTCGCGTCGAGGTCATCGAGCCAATTGTATTCCAGCCGCAAGCCGTCGGTTATGGCTATGTTCAGCCAGTCAGGAGTTGGAAGGCCGTAGCGCAAGTGAGTGGTCGGATCTTGCGGCTTGATCCATCTATAGAGGAAGGCGCATTTATCGCATCTGGTGCACTGGCAGTCGAAGTTGATCCACAAGACTATGAAGTCGCACTTTCCATCGCCGATGCGGCTCTGGCAGAAGCTGAAATATCTCTAGCCGAACTTTCTGCCAGCGAAGCCAACACCCGTCGGACCCTTGCTTTAGAGAAAGAACTTGAAGCGGTTTTTGCAGTCGAGGTTGACCGCCAGCAATCATTGGTAGATCGGGGGTCAAGCACTCAAACTGCGGTCGAAAGCGCCCGTCGTTCTTTGTTGGGCCAACAGCGCACGGTCTTGAGCCTGGAGAACACTCTGGCTCTGTTGCCAGTTCAAACTCAAAGTTTGGAAGCTGCTATAAAGACGCGCAGGGCTGAGGTTGAAAATGCAAGAAACATACTGAGTACCACAAAGCTCAACGTACCATTTGAGGGCCGGGTGCAGGAGGTTGCTGTTGCCGTCGATCAGTTCATTCGTGCGGGAGACACCCTATTCTCTCTAGATGACATATCGGCAAGCAATATTGTCGCTGAGTTCCAACCGGCTCAACTCTCGGATCTTTTTAGCAGTGCAGAAACCTTGTCGGTGGCAGAGCTCATCGACCCGCAAGATGCACGTGAAGTATTTTCGGTTGTGCAGGCCATGGATCTGTCAGCGACAGTTCGTCTGACAGTTGGGGACCTCATACATGAGTGGGACGCCGACCTGGTGCGGATCATCGGAATTACCAGCGCCGAAACCGGAACAGTCGGTATTGTGGTTCGCGTGGCCAATCCAGGTGACATCGATCCGAGCAAGCAACGTCCCCCGTTGTCCAACGATGCATTTGTTGAAGTGCGACTCACGAGTCAACCATTGCCTGATGTTACCTTAATTGAGCGTGATGCTGTTCGATACGGCGTCGATGGCCAACCCTTTGCATATGTTGCTGATGAAACTGACCGGCTGGATATTCGTGCTCTGAAACTTGGGGCGGTTTCGGGCGATTATATTCTAGTCTCAGAGGGTTTGGAGCGAGGAGACCTGATCGTCCTATCGGATCCGCAGCCCGCCGTGCTTGGGATGCCCTTAGCCGCCGTTTCAGCGGAGTAAAGCCATGTTGCGTTACTTCGCTCATCATCCGAATGCCGCCAACCTTATTCTTCTCGCCGGTCTTTTGATTGGCTTGATAACCGTGAGTTCCATCGAACGGGAGACATTTCCAGAATTCAGCCCATCCATAGTTACAGTTGATGTCACTTACCCCGGCGCGTCGGCGGTAGATGTCGATGAGCAGATATGTGTTGAGTTAGATGGAGCCCTCAGTGGCACAAGTGACCTCCACAGCCTTCAATGCCAATCTGTCGAAGGTCGTGCGACTGCTACTCTTGAAATGTCCGAGAGTGGTGAAATTGGGCAGTTCTTTAACGATGTTTCGTCAGGGACAGCGTCGATTTCAACCTTTCCCACAGAGGTGGAGCCACCTGTTGTGGCCATATCCGGGCGCACCGAGGTAATCGCTTTGCTAGCAGTTTCAGGCCTTCATACTGAGGATGGCCTCCTGCGATATGCGGAAGAGTTGGCCGACCGTATCGGACAACTCAGCCAGGTAGCGGGCGCAAGCGTATCGGGCGTCTCCCAATCCGACATCATCGTCAGCTTCTCTCAAGAGGAACTACGTCGATATGGGGTCAGCGCGCAGGATGTCGCAGACATTCTGGAATCACGAAGCTTGCAAGCGCCTCTAGGTTCGCTGAGCACATCAAATCGTGATATCGCCTTGCGTCTCGATGAGACGCGAAGAACCATCCCTCAGTTAGAAGACTTGATCATTCTCCGGAATGCGTCCGGAGGTTTGGTTCGCCTTGGGGACTTTGCAAAGATCGAGCTTCGAGCAACCAACCCTGAGTCAAAATCTTTGATCGACGGCAACCAGGCGGCGATTATTTCAATCACCAAGGCAAAAGCAAATGATGCAATTGATGCGTTTGCGCAGGTCACCGAGCTATTGGAAATAGAGCGGTCCTTATACCCTGCCCCCTTCGCGATCGAAGTCACAAATGACATGACCGCGACAGTCGCTGATCGCATCGACCTTGTTGTCAAAAATACCATTCAAGGGCTCGCCCTCGTGATCGTTGTGATGTTGATGTTCTTTTCGCTCCGCGAAGCGATCTGGATTTCGGCCGCCCTGCCCTTCTCTTTTCTGGTGGGTCTGTTCTTGATGAGCCAAGTCGGTGTGACCATCAACATGATCTCGCTGATTGCGTTGCTCATGGCAGTTGGGCTGATCATGGATGACAGTATTGTCATTGCCGACAACATCGCGAAATGGCGGCGCGAGGTCGGGCCACAAGAGGCAGCTTACCGTGGGATGCGCGAAGTCTTTCCTGGGGTCTTGTCTTCCTTCTTAACGACAGCCTGCGTATTCGGACCGCTCATGTTTTTGAGCGGCACCTTTGGGGCGATCCTGAAAGTTATTCCTATCGTTTTGCTCATCACTCTATCGGTCAGTTTGATAGAGGCGTTTTTGATCTTGCCACGCCACCTTTCACATACGGGTTCTGGTAAACCTCAGGAAGAACGTCTCGTGCCGCGTCTTCTGGAAGCTTTTAAGAGGCGCTTTGTCCTGCCCGCGGTAGTAGCGCTGGTTCGGCTGCGCTATTTCACGGTCGGTACAGTAGTTGCCATTTTGATTGTTTGTGTTGGTCTAATCGCGAATGGCACCGTAAAAATCATAGGTTTCCCTGCAACGGAAGCCGACACCATTGAGGTCAGGGTTGCGTTGACGACTGGCAGTCAACTTGACCGCACTGAAACCGTCGTCGAAACATTGATAACTGCGTTGGAGCGGGTTGACGCGGAGCTCACGCCAGCAACCGAAGGCGGTTTACCGCTGGTCCTGCGACACCTTGTTCGTTTCTCAGAAAACAGCGATGTCAAAGACAACGGTCCGCATACTGCAACCGTGTCGGTCGATCTGCTTGAAGCAGCAAGACGCAATGTGTCGGCGGAAACAGTGCTGGCCAAGTGGAAGGAATACGCTGGTCTGATCACGGACGTGTCACAAATCAATTTTACCCAATCTGAAAGTGGTCCAGGCGGCAACGATCTTGAGGTAGAGTTGTTCGGGAGAGATGCTGAAAACTTGGCCAAAGCGGCGGGCGTCTTGCTCAGCCTTTTGCAATCTCGAGATGACGTGATCAGTGCCTACCAGGACTTCTACGGCGGAACACCAGAGATTTCTGTCTCGTTGAACGAATACGCTTACAGCCTCGGCGTCACGCAGCAACACGTCGTCAGCCAACTTCGAACAGCATTTTCGGGAACCGAGACAGACAACTTCAAAACGGGCGCGACAACGCGCGAGGTTCGCGTAGAATTGTCTTCGGAAATTCGCTCAATGCGAGAATTAGAACAATTTTCGATCAGTCTGCCCGGGGGGCAACAAGTGGCGCTGAGCTCAATAGCCAGCCTGAAACCCGGCCTTACATTTGCTCAGATCACACGAAAAGATGGCGCAATGGTCGCCAGGATTATCGGTGATATCGACAATTCGACACAAACCGCTACGGGCATCGGGGACGTAGTCACTGACGAACTTGGGCCAATAATGGCGGTGGATTATCCGGACGTGTCAATTGGGATTGGTGGATCGGCTGAAGAGACAGGCACTGCAATGATGTCTATTGCGACCTCACTTTTGCTTGGTTTGGTGGGGGTCTACATCATTCTCGCATTTCAATTCCATAGCTACGCTATGCCGATATTCGTCATGATGTCGATTCCATTTGCGCTCATTGGCACCATTCTGGGGCACGTCGCGCTTGGATATGACTTGTCCATGCCAAGTCTAATTGGCTTCGCTTCGCTTGCAGGCGTCGTAGTAAACAACGCGATCCTCTTCCTGACTTTTTTCGAAGGCTCTGTAGAAGATGGTAACTATGAGAGCGCTGTTGTTTCAGCCGTAGATCACCGTTTCCGCGCTGTAATCTTGTCATCATCAACGACTTTTGTGGGTTTGCTGCCGATCATTTACGAGAGTAGCCCACAGGCACAAACACTGGTGCCTTTGGTCGTTGCCGTAGCCTTCGGCCTATTGGCTTCCACATTTCTTGTGATTTTTGTGTTTCCGGCTCTTATTGCCATCTTCTTTGATTTCGGAAGCCTCGACCGGTGGCTTGAAACCCGCGATCGGACTGCTTCCGAAACCCTTAAAGACGACGCTTCACATCCGAACTCCAAGTTGGGTCGTGCCTCAACTTGAACGCATCCTGGCGTGATTGAAACATATCCCCACCCTGAATACTCGGCTGTCGCACCTGCTCCACGTCTGGTAGTAATGCGATTTACTACCCCACAGTGCTTTCCATCTTCTTCAAACCTGCGCCCATCGCCATATAAGCCCAACCGGAAGTCAAAAGGCTCAAACCGAACATTAACCCCAATGCCCATGAGGCCGTGCTTGGCAAACCTGCGAACACAAAGATACCCGCTACAACCCCAACGATGCCGGAAAGGATCATCACGCCCCTACCGGGTTTAGATGCTGAAGTAACCCCGACAATCAGCTCGAGTATGCCTTGCCCCACCAACTGAATCGCCAAGATGATGGTCAGTGTCAAAAGGCCGGTCAGGGGAAAGAATGCCAACCAACCGCCCACAAACAGGCAGATTGCACCGATCAAAAAGCTGAATAGAGGTGAAGGGCCACCTTGACGCAGCGCCGCGTACACAACCAATGCACCAAACAGCAAGAGCATCCAGCCTAGCATTACTTTGAGGGCTATTGTGGTGAAGATCGGGGCGGCAATCGCAATGATGCCGAGAATTACGGCGCCCACACCCACTCCGTACACGATTCCGCCCACTGTTGGATCACTGTTTGCTTCTTTCATCATCTGTCTCCTTTTGAGATATTGTGGCCAATGCTTTGACGGTTTTCGCTTCAGACCGTGGGCTCCAACTTCAATCAACTTCCGCATCAAGCTGCGTTTTCAACATCCTCGTTTGCTCATTGGTCCAGGTCTCAGAAGGGATGACTTCAAGCCAGGCATCAACGTAGCTGCTTGGAAGAAAGCTGTGTCCAAAGCCGTAGGGCGGGCTAGCTGAAATCGGGATGTCGAACAGAACTTGAAAGAACGTCACGACAGGATACCAATCGAAATATTGTGAAATATCCTCCGCACGACCTTCGTCAGACAACCAGTCTGGTCGTGCGTATAGAAGGCTCGCCCCAAACCACGACATCGGATCGCTGGCATGTTGGATATAGACGTAGCGTTGATTTGCCCATTCTGAGTACCCATCCCTCAGCGAGCTTTCCCTGCCGGTAAAACGCAACAGAGACCCATCTCCCACACGGGGAAGCCAGATCGGACTACCCTCCGTGCGGGAGGCAACCAATTCGCGCCATAGGTCAGATGGAAAGGGTGGACCACTGCGTAGGGCACCATCGATCGGGTCACTTAATGTCGCGAAATGCGACGCTGCAGCTTCGGACCCCATTGAACCCAGACTCAGGCCAAACAGATAGAGTTTTGGCCGAGTCTCGGCATCCATTTTAGTCCAGCGATCATAAACGGCATCAAATAGAGCTTTCGATGACTGCTTTGAACGGTTTGGATCTAGAAGGATCGTCATCCAACTTGGTGTGTAAGAGTATTGGAGACCAACAATGGCTGTGTCGCCGGCATGAATGTACTCCAGTGCGTCCACTGCGCCGGGGTCAAGCCAGCCTGTCCCCGTTGGGGTGCCAAGCACCAGAATGGAGCGATCGAACGCCCCTACCCGGTCCATCTCCGTAAGAACCAGATCAACGCGTTCAGACTCAGTTTCTGCTAGCTCCAGGCCGCCGTATATCCGGATCGGGTCCTGAGCGTTCTCGAGGCCAAATGCTTTCAGATCCTCACGAGATGGCCCGCTCACAATGAAGTCTTGACCCCATTTTCCAGTCTTGTCCCAGGTTATCAGGCTCGCGTCGCTGCCCGCCTGGGAAGACCTGACAGGTTGTTCCACACCTTCTTCGGATGTTCTGTTTGAGACGAAGTAGATGCCATCAAGAATGTCCACCGCGAGATTGGCCAAACCGCCGGTGATGCCGAAAATCGTTACCAGAATCACGCTGAGGAAGCTCAGAAGTGCTCCTGCCCGTCCCGGTAAGACATGCGTGATCTTTTCAACGGCCCTGCGCCACAGCCATTTGACACCAGCACCAATCGAAAAACAAACCAAGATCACAACGCTGGCCAGCGCAACGACTTGGACTACGAAGACAGCTGTCACTGCCTCCATGCCCATGATTTCCCGCAATTCATTTGCCCATGTAGTTGTGCGTAGACAGGACCAGCCGAAAAACAACAAGGCGCTGGCTAGGGCTAACAAGAACGCGTTGTTATGTCGTTTTGCAGGCAGCTCGAAGTAAGTCAGAACGACGATGGATCCGCGGCCTAGTGCGTAGCCAACAGAAAAGACGAGCCCCGTCAAAATACCTTGGACAAGAAAATTCCGAGGTATCAAAGATGGCGTCAAAGACATTCCGGCAAACACCACAGCCAAAACCAGGCCCAGCCAGCTGAGATGTTTAAGTCTCTCGGTTATGCCCATCAATATGCGCCTCCACTTCTTCCAATGCGTCGCGGATCATGGGGTCTTCTTTCACATGTCTGTAAAATTCCGACGCGACGCTCGTGGCCAAAACCACGAAGAGACCGACGCCTACAAAGACAAAACCAATGGTGAACAATTTCCCAACTGAGGTTTGTGGCACCACATCACCGTAGCCGATCGTGGCAGCCGTCACGACGACGAAATACGCTGAATCGAGCAATGACCATCGCTCGACCAGCCAATAGAATACAGTCGCCGCTCCCAGGACTGAGCTGTTGATCATCAGCAACCCGACCACCTTTCCCGCTGAAAAGGTCCGCGCCAACGATCTAACAAGGTGTATGTGAACCTTGAGAAATCTGAAATTGGTGACCTCAGACATCTCCACGTTCCGACATCATGACAGCAATGGGTCGCACTGAGGGGATCTCGGAAAGGATGATCATGATCACTGCGGTCAGAGGCACTGCAAGAATGGCCCCGATAGACCCCCAGACGACCATCCAGAACGATAGCGCAAGCAGAACCATAAATGGGCTGAGATTGACCGAACGTCCCAATAGTCGGGGCTCAAGAACATAGCCGACGTAAATCTGAGCAGCCATCAAGGTCACAAAAGCCAATATACCCAATATCCAGCTGCCAGTTTGCAGGAAAGCAATGACAACCGGGAAGAGTACGCCGACCACTGATCCGATGTAGGGAATATAGTTGAAGAGCGCGATCAGCAGCGCCCAAAATAATGCGAATTCGACGCCAAGCAGCAAGAGGATCACGAACGAAACCACTCCCAAAATCGCATTCACTAGCGTTTTGGCGCCTAGATAACTCCCAATCCGCTTGTTGATGTTGTTGGCCATCAAAATGGCACTAGCGGCTTTACCTTGATCAACGAAGGCCTTCTCTGTCTTCTTTGGCAAGTCATCCAATTCAGCCGCTAGAAAAGCGGCATAGAGTAACGCGGAGACAACTACAGAACCAAATGAGTAAACAACCGATATGAGGTATTCCATTATCGTGCCAAAACTGACCGTTTCGGATACTGTGGTACCAATACTCTCCCAGTCGATCGTCGTTTCCAAGCCCATGCTGTCCAGAAGCTGGGTCATCAAAACCTCAAGGTTTTCTGCATAGACCGGTACCGTCTCGGAAATGCTCTGTGCGTTTTGCGCAATGAAGAGGACTAGAAGTGAGAGAATTGCTAAGAAAAATATGATTACGGTAAACCTTCGAACTCCCCTTGGAAGATTCTTCATCCCTCCAAACCTTGCCAGTGCATCAGCGGCTGCCACATAGAGATAGACGCCAATGACGCCAATTAAGACTGGCAGGATAACTGACTTCCCTATGATGCAGAGCCAACCGATCAACACAGCCAAGCCAAGATAGCAGGACAACGCCAACAGCTGGACAAAGCCAGATGATGCACTGTTTGCTTTCTCGTTCTCGTTGATGTCCATGAAGTTCCTCCCTATGGGAACGTAGCTTGCATACGTATATGTTGCAAGTGCAAGCTTATATCTCATTGAACCTGTAAGAAGTTGCTGAGAGTGCTGATTTGTTGAATGAAACCGAAGCGCCGAACGTCTGGTTCCCGTAAACGCATTTTCGATGGCGAGAACTGATGATCCACAAGGTTGGAACGGGCGCGTTCCTGTCATTGGCTGCGGCGCGGAGACGGCCCGAGCCAAACATTCGTGAACATCGCGGCGAAGGTGTCAGTAGAGCCCAGTTTTCTGGATGCTGCGCGAACCACCAATGACTGCTATGCGCAGATGTAGCAGACTTTGCAAAGTAGAATGAGTTGTCCAATAGAAGACCTGAGCAAATGCACTGGACAATGGGCTAATTCCATTCAGGAACTGAAATCAAAGCCATGGAATTGGTTGAAACTCTGGGTCTGGCGCTACCTCCAAATTTGGGTGCCGCAGAACCTCGTCGATCACGCCATCTCCATATTTTGAACGTAAGTTTTTTTCGAACTCAGGTTCAATATCGCGAGCGAAAGCCAGTAGGCCACGCATATAATAAATCTCCCCAGCATCCAGTTTACCGTTTAACCAACGGTGAACCAGCGCTTTTATTTCACGTTTTCTTTCGCGGCCAATCGACAATTTATGGTCCGAAGTGATGATCACACCTGTGACCCGCCTGGCATATTTTTTGGATAAGTAAGTTGTCTTACGCCTGTTTAGTCGAAGCGTAAGGTGAGCGACATCTCTCTTTGCTTTCGCGATCAGTGGTTCAAGCTTTTTTAGTCGGTCCGGTTCGTTTGCCGAAATAAAAAGGTCATCTGCGTATCTAGAATAAATAAGCCCTTTAGACTGGCACCAGTCGAAAAGTGCCCTGTCAAAATCAAACATCATGGCATTCGTCAACGCCGGTGAACTTGGTGCGCCGATTGACAGACGGCCAAATCGACACACGATATTTCCGACAAATCGCAAATCGTCGTCATCAAAAGGCATGCCCAGCTTTTCAGCCTCTTGTTTAACGAAATTTTCGACCTGCGTTTGACCGAATGATGGAAAGAAATTCGCAAAGTCATATCGGTTTGTGTATCTACTCGTCCTATGTCTCTCCGCGTTCTCTCTAACGCCGCTCCCCTTCCTGTAGGCCGTCGCAGCATGATGGACCGGAAATCTGTCGATGATTACTTTGGTAATCCATCTTTGCAGGGCCTTGATTTCACGACTTGGGTGCTCGATCTTTCTGTGCCCATGCCCCCGTTTAGGGATGAGGTAAACTTTGTACCGTCGATCTGCGCTTGCAGCCAGATGCCGAAGATCTTGCACGTCAAGTTTTGTAGTTCTTGCGATCTGTTGAATCAGCATCAGTCCAGTTCCTTTAAGATCGCCTGGAAATCACCATCGGCAGCAAAAAGTTGCGCGGAGATATCAACCGTCAGCTCGCTATGAGCTGTCTTAAAGCCGTCGCGTAATTGAAGAGCCTGAGGTTTGCCATCATGCACTGTGAGATGACCATAGTCCCCAATTTCAATAAGTCGCTTCGAACCCAACAAGATTGAAATAATTTTCTTCACTTTACTTGCACTGAAGTGGTTTCCAAAAAGAGCTGTCAAAAAAAACTCAATGTCATCGGTTGTGGCGATCACCAGAAGTTCGACTAGCTGGTGAGCCAATGCAAACAACTCAAATGAGCTCATTTTTGAGAATTCAACTACGGAAAACTGTCTGCGATTCCCCTTTAGCTTCACTCGATCAACAATTCTTTGCGACACCAAACTGAAATCGGGGTTTTGATAGTCCATCTGAATTGATGTTTTGAAGATAGACTTTTTATCGACCTTGCTTGCTGGGCCAAGAGATATGAAACTGTCAGATCTTTGGTGATTGGAATCTAATGCCAAGACAATCTTCTTAACAAGGTCCTCTTGTCCTGAGAAATATCCCAGTTCTGCGAACGATCCAGGTGCTTCGGGAAATAAAACAATGGCCAAGGAAAGGTCCCCAATCAGCTTCTCAAAGTCGGCGATGTCGAATGGTTCGGTGTCTCCCATTGAAAAATAATCAAGCATGGCAAACTCAGGCTCGAAGAACTCATGCTCAGGTAGTAGCGCCGCAAACTTTTTTTGAAACTGACGCCGCATGTCTTCGTCTTCGTTGCCGCCGCAAACGAAAACAATGTTGCTCTGGCGAAGGATGCTAAAGCCATTCTTCAAAAGCTGGATCACCCTACTGCGTAGCTCTTTATTGGTATCGCTAAGCAGCGGGTGATCCATTCTTTTCTCTTACTTAAGCGACCGACTTCGAAATGTTTGTCGGCTCCGAGGAGGAACGACCGGTGACGACAAACATTTCGAAGTCGGCGCCCAAAGTCGTTCAATCAAAATCAGCCTGGCAAATCACCCGGCATAGAGCGTTTTTAAAAACACCCAGCTAAGAGTAGGGCAATCGTACAACTATGCGTATCATCGTCAAGATCCAATCAGCTTTGGCGTTATTTAACAAATACCGTGCTCCGTCTCGAGCAAATGAATGGCTGCTTTGGGCTGCGACCGGACATTCAGAGGAAGATGTGGATAGGCAGTTTTGTCCGCAAACTCGACATTAGTGCGGGTCGCAGCGAATGTCAGCTTCCCGCCCATAATTCCAAAGTTGTGAGAACTCGCCGCGAAGAGGTGCGACATCATTCTCTTCTAACTGTGTTTTAGAATTCTGCCGGAAAGCTGGCCATTCACGTTTCGTCTACTCCGCGTCGGACTTGATGGTCGCTATCGACTCCATCAACCGTTGAGCGTTCTTTGGCGAACCCAACAGATAACTTGTTTCGTCGAAAGAGATGTAGTCTGCCAAGGGCAACATGACGATTGCTCTTTCATCACCGAGTGAGATTTGGACTGGTTTACGGGACTCGCAGACTTCGGTGAAGATCGAACCGAAATCGACATCTACTTCTTCAAAAGTCATCGTTTTCATAATTGGGTCCTCCCAATTTGGACATTCTTCACTCTAACCTTAACGCCTTACCTGAAAGTGCGTCATAATCTGAAGTTTTTTCCACCAAAAAAATTCTCTCTGCTTCGGTGTCCGGATGTCGCCAAACTGATATTTTCTCCGCCGATTTCAGCCTAAAAATGCACTCTGATAAAGCACTAGACCGCAAATATCACAAGCGTCCCGAAGAAATGGCAAAAACTGCGATTTCACGACGATGGATAAGAACATCCGACATTTCAACAAGTTGCTGGAAATCAGCATCCGTGCGCTGGTTAGAAAAATTGGAACGAACGGGAAAAATCGGAATCTTGGGGAAAAATCCGCCTCAAACGGAAAAATTTGCATAGCCAGAAAAAATCTGCATCGCCACGAAAAATTAGCAATTTCAGAAGGATACGACCAGCACCAAGGCTCTTGATAACGAATCAATTACTGTGGCACTACACGAGTGATTCGGAACTGTGGCAATTTCAAAGGGTGATGTTTTGACGAAGAAGGCAAAGCACTGCGATCGAGAAAATCGAGCGCGTATCCGCTATCTTCTAGAGATGTCAGGGGAGAATTTCTCTTCCGCGGCAGCTCAAATCGGCGTCTCTGCAACTTTGGTCGGTTCTGTTGCTGCGGGACGTACGCGCTCGCGCAGAGTTGAGGCCTCATTGGCAAAAATGCTTGAGGTCCCTTTGGAAGAACTCTTCCCATCTCTCTATCCGGCAAAGGAGCAAAACACCTAATCGAGCATGATCAGGGAAGACAAAGAGTCCAATGCCAATAAAAAAGGCCCTCCTGTTGGAACCAGGAAGACCCTTTGAAACGTCAAACATGTAGATCTGACGCCTCTTCATCACCTGAAAACTAAACGTAGTCAACCCGCTGATTGAGTCAGCGGGCTCTACAAATTCATCCAATTCTATGAAGAGGAAATCGGTGGGTACTGCTTCGGCGTGCCTATCGACACAACAAACATGTCCAAATCAAAGATCTACCGCATGCCTCATCCGAGCCGTGCGACCCGAAAGGTTGTGAGCAGATCACGCGCAAGCCTGCGCGGATTTCTCATCGCAATGTTGCCAGCCTTTCGATGGCCAAGGGAACTGCACTTCGAAAGCGAGCTTGAATACCGCTTTTTGTGTTTGATGCTCATCCGCGAAGACATCTTCGACATCTGGGACCAGCCAACCGCCATCAAATACGTTGGCCGCGATGGCCGCCCAGCGTCCCACACCTTCGACTTTCTGGTGATAATGCTTGACGGCACTAAGGTCGCCGTCGCGATCAAGCCAGAAGACCGAGCAGCATCAATAGGCTTTACCGAAGAACTAGAGTTGGTCGCCCAGGCAATGCCTAAACAATTTGCCGATCAAACGATCCTTGTCACCGAAAATCAACTGAACCGCAAAGCAGCGCGTGCAGCAGCGCGCAAGCTCGCACAAACACGCCCATCTCTCGTTGAGGAAGCATCATGACACATCCTAACCAACGAAGCACAACTGATATGTTCACGCATAACGATATCGGTTTTCGGCCGGTTGAAATTACAAGCGTTGGCATGGTCGCCGAACGGCTCAATAACCCTGAGGTCTGCGAAACATTCACAAATGAACGCCTAGCCGAGCTGCAAAATTCGCCAAGTTTCAGGTACTATCCCAAGTTCTTTTCCCGAGAGGAACAACTCAACAACGAGAGTGCAGGTTGCGAGTCAATTGGTGAATTGGAACATGAAGATCAATCCTTGATCCTCTGGAGCGAGGCAGTCGTAAAAGCCGTTATGAAGCTACACGCCGACGGCAAAATCAAGCTCACCGAGACTGACTACCACCGCAACCTTTCGCTCATCGCAGTTGAAGTAAACTCCCTCGATGGACAAGACTATAGCAATCGCAAAAAACGGCGAGCTGGGGCAAAGCTTGAGAGTAGAGCATTACCCTGCGCACGTACCGCACTTGAGTGGCGCCGCACCTACATCCGGGCAGGCTACAATCCTGTAGCCCTACTCCCTAAGCAAAAACGATCCGGAAACAGAAACCGGCGTTGGTGCATAGATACCGAACGGTATGCACTTCGGGTCATCGACCACTACTGCGCGGAGAAAATTTCGAAACCCAAAGCAGTGTCCAGAACGCTGGACGACATCAAAGCAGAGAATGAACGTCGAGAGCAGAACGGGGAACCGCTTTTAACTGTCCCTTCGAGGCGCGCCATTTTCGATCGCTTAAGGCTCGCCTCCCCTTACCGTGTTTGCGCTCGTCGCGAAGGCATTGATGCAGCAAACCGTAAATTCAATCTTTACGAGACTGGTGTGGACGTCGAAGATCCGCTTGAGCGTGTTGAAATGGATGGATGCAAGCTCGATTTGATCAGCGTCTTTTCTTATTTCAGGATTCTGGATTTTCTACCGCCTGAGCGCAGAAAGGCTCTCGAGCGTGGCCGACGTTGGCTTTACGCAGCCATAGACTGCCGGACCAAAGTGATCCTCGCGCTTCGGTTAGCAGAAAACCCGTCCGCCGACGTGGCGGTCAAAACTCTCAGAGATGTCTATTCCGACAAGTCGGATATCGCGGCGGCCTGTGGATGTGATGGTAGTTGGCACGAAGGTGGCCCCGTGGGGGAGTTAGTTACAGACCAAGGGCCAGAGTTTTATTCAGTAGAGTTCCGCGCGGCGGCTTCAGCGCTCGGCACCACACTAAAATACCCACCCGCTGGGATGCCTTGGATGCGCGGACAAATTGAAAGGTACTTCAAGAATTTGGGGCATCATTTGCTCCCTCTACTTAGTGGTCGCACAGGGTTCAACCCTAAAGATCGAGGCGATTATCCGTCTAAAGAAATGGCTTGTCTCACAGATGACGAACTCATTCAGCTAATCGTGCGGTTTGTTGTCGATGTGTACCACAATGAGCCGCACAGCTCATTGGGAGGAGAGACACCAAAAGACTGTTGGGAGCGGCTGACACAACAAGTTCCGCCACCTGCTCTCCCAGATGGTCAAGCGATACGCTTCGCGTTTGGTCGCAAGTTCGTCCGAACCATCAAAGGGAATGGTGTGACCTTCGCTGACATTGGCTACAGTTGCGATGCACTTAAGGAGGCTTTCAACCATTCTCCTAATCGCACTGCAGAAATCTGCGTCGATTTGCGTGATCTGGGGTGGATAATGGTGAAGGTCGGCGACAGCTGGCACCCTGCCCGCTCCAACGTGCCCGGTATGGATGGTGTATCCCACGACCAGTTGAAGGAAGCTAAACGCGCCCTGTCATATAAATATAGTGCCCAGGCGGAGTTAACTGTTCCGATCATTCGCAAGGCATTGTCGGACATCAGTGATGTAAATCGCGCCGCCATGCGGAGAATGGAACTGACCCCGTTTCATACGACTGACGAAGAGATTGAGCGCAACGAAGGAACGTTCCGTTTCTCCTTACGTACTCAAACTGAAATTGACGATCCAGACGGATACGGTCTCGATCCACTGTCTGAGGGGATCTTGATATCTCCGCCTGTGCGAGACGAGCACTCAGCATCTTCGAAAAACGTACCAATAGCCTGTGATGCATCTATCAACGCAGCGATCCCAACTCACAAGCCCTCAAAGAAGTGGACCTTCGACAATGACTGATATGTTTGAAACCGCCGCGAAAATGACTGAGCTGAAGAAGTTGTTTGTTCAGCACGAGCGCTTTGACCCACTTTACAATCAGTTTCAACTTCTCATGCAGAAGCGCCTGGCAGACATCAATGCTGGTGAAGTGAACGAGGCGCACGGCATCGCGCTCTCAGGCGGTTCCGGCGCAGGCAAAAGCAGGGCTATCGACAAACTCATCTCGAGAGCCAGAAAGGAGGGTGGAGCTGACGGGCTGTCTCCGACGGCTATCGTGAGCGTTAAGATCCCTTCCCCAGCAACACTGAAATTCGTTGGCCAGAAGATCCTTCGCGCCCTGAACTTCAATCTGAGCAGTGAGCGCCAGGCTTGGTATATTTGGGATCTTGTACACCATCAGCTTCGAGAACAGGAGGTCCTGTTCCTACATTTGGACGAGGCACAGGACCTAAGCAAACGGGGATCGCGATCAGAGTTGAACGAGATTGCGTCTATGCTCAAATCGCTCATGAGCGACCCTGAATGGCCTGTTGGAATACTACTTTCGGGAACACCCGAACTTGAGAGTATTCTTAATCACGACCCCCAGCTTTCTCGCAGAATGAAGTCCGTGCGCTTTACACCAATTACGACATCGCTGCAGGCACCAGATATCCAGGATCTTCTCCGAGAATACGCGTCGGCGGCCCAGGTCTCTTTGAACTCAGAGATATCAGAACTCATCTTTGCGGAGCGCATCATTCACGCAGCCGCCAACGAGTTCGGATTGGTGATCGAGCTTATCTTGGCAGCGATTGAAGAGGCATTCATTGAATCTACAACCACCGTTGAGCGGAGACATTTCGAACAGGCCTATCTGGCGCGCACAGCATGCTCCCCTGCCCTCAATCCGTTCATTGCATCCGACTACTACCGGATCAATACACGTCAGGTTTTTGCCCTAAAGGATAGCGAGCATGCATACCTTTAACCAGCGGCTCCCGCTCCTGGTCCCATTTAGGATCGGTGAGACGGCTTTCTCTCTCGCCTCACGCCTTGCACGTCGAAATGGCATCGGGCGCTTGGTGAATTTCTGTTCAGATGTTGGCCTCAACTACAAAGAGCTGATTGTTGGAGACGGTGTTCAAATCGAGCGGTTAGCGATGCTAGCCGCCGTCGACGCAGATGAGTTGAAATTCTGGACCCCTCGCGTGCTTGAACGAGGATGGTTTCAGCTTGGCAAAGCTGAACTAAAATTCACCAGTTTCACCAGAAACCGTACAAAGGTTTGCCCTCAATGCTTGAAGGAAGATCGAAACCTCGATCCAAAGAGCTTGCCGGCACATCGCGGAATTTGGCAGCTCAACTCCATCAGAAGCTGTCACATACACAATTGCACTCTTCAGGATTTGCCTGCTTCGAAATCAGGTAAACCACAATTCGACTTTGCTGAAGTACTAGATACAGCGGCAATCACCCAAAGCGAACCAATTGATCCCGCAACTCAAGAATTTGAAAAACACCTGCGGAGGAGGATCGGAGGTACGGAGGACAAGTCCTGGTTTGGTCGCCTTCCCTTTCATGTGGCGTCACAGACCGCTGAGAACCTTGGTGCTCTATTGCTTTTCGGCCCGGATCGACACCGCGATACGCTGACATCGAAAGAATGGATCGAGGCTGGCGCACATGGTTTCACCACAATGAGGCATGGGGCTTGGCTGGTCAAAGATGCTCTCGCGCGTTTCCAGCGCAAAGCACCTATCGACCACACCTTGTATCGGACACGTTTCAAACTCTTCTTCGATTGGCTCCGTGAACGGGACGAAGACCCGGCTTTTGATGTCATCCGCGATCTGGCTCGGGAATTTGTATTCACGAACTATCCAATCCCCACCGGCGCAGTTGTGTTGGGGGAGCCCTGCCCCAAGCAGACCGTATTCACCATATCCAAGGCAAGTCGAACATTTGGCATCTCTCAAAAACACCTGGGAATGCGGTTAGTTGATCTTGGCATCGCGAAAATCGCAAAAAGTGGCAAAAGCTATGAGTTGAAACGGTACATTGATGAAGACCTTATCCTGAAAATCAAAGCCGACATTGAACAGCTGCGGAATGCCTCGGAAACATCCGATGCGCTTGGCATGCATTACCTTGTCTTGCGGCAGCTATCGGCAGCAGGGCTGATCAAGAAGTTCTTTTCAAATCCCAAAGCATCACCGCTTTATCATCCGAAGGAACTGGAAAGGTTCCGAGCGCAATTCAAAGAACTCGATCAGGATCAAGAAACCACCGACGGTTGGGAAGAAATCACGACTGCGGCAAAACGGTTCAAATGCCCCATCGCGAAAGCGGTAAATCTTATCCTTGAGCACAAACTCCCGCTTCGACGAACATCCAAACATTCAGGGAAGTTTTCAGACCTATGCGTGAATATCTATGCTCTGTCTGATTTGCTCCGGCTCAGCACCGCGAACACTTTGAGCCTTGGTTCTGCCAGTTCGCAACTGGATATCAACATGCGAGCTCTTAACAGCTTGATCGATCAACGTTTGCTCAGAGTGGTCACGACTAAGGATGCCGATGGACCAGACATTCGAACGAGCATCGACAGCAGATCCTTTGATCAGTTTCGAAGGGATCACATCAGTCTGAAAGAACTGGCTCGCGAGAATGATAGACCCCCAGATGAAGAACTGTTGCGATGTCTGGAAATCGGCGCCTTTCCATTGGATCTAAAAAGTAGAAACAGCATCGTTTTTCGAAGATCAGACGTTATCTAAAACTCTAACCGGCCTCGCGCCGGTTATTTTTTTGGCCTGTGAGAGGCAAGGTTATGCTTCCAAAAAGGTAAAGTAAGTGTCGAAGTGGAAAACAGGCCCATTGATTTTATTGAATAAATTTTAGTGCCAGAGGCAAAACTTTGCTGCACGGTACACTTACAGTTCAATATGATAGCCGAACATTAGAGTGGTGTGACACACAGGTGTGACACAACAATGCGGCTACATGCATATCTTACAAAGTCCCGACACGGCATTTTTTACTTCCGTTGGCCACTGCCAAGGACTGATCCAAGCCAAACGCGCAAAACTATTAGATTGTCATTGCGTACGAGATGCCCGTTAGAGGCTGGAACTCTCTCCAGACATCTTGCAGTGTTCGGCCAATCATTAATGTCTCACATGGACACGACGGGCATGGAACACAGCGAACTCCGGGCAAAAGTTGAAACCTACTTTCTTGGACAGTTGGAAAGGGGCATTGCTAGACGCAGTTCTCTTGGGCCTCTGACCGACGAGGAAAAAACACGACATCGCCAGAGCGTTGATTTGCTAAAAATGCCAAACGAAGACTTCTGGAGAATGATGGGGCGTGAAAACGTCAGAAGCGAGATCAAAGCATTTTGCGAATCTGCGGGCATCTCCGACGAGGACTGCAAGAACCACTTTTGGGCGATACTAGATGAGATCAGGAAGGCGAAAATAGGTTCGTATGAGGCTATGGAGGCCCATGCGGAGTCTTTGAACCATTACAACTTCTCTACGGCCTTGAACAGCTCTGTCAGAGCGCCCATGACCACTGATGATGCCTCCCGTTGCACAACCCGCGCAACACCGTCACAGCAGCCATCTGGCCCGCTTCTGTCCGAGTTGTTTGCCCAGCGCCTTGCAGACGCCAAAGCAGCGGGTGAGTGGTCTCCCAAAGCTCTGGAGGACTACCAATCGTGGGCAGAACTTTTCATCGAATTGCAAGGCGACCGCCCAATCTTGACGTACCTCAAGGCGGACGCGCGTGAATTCAAAACAGCATTACTCTCGCTTCCCGCCAACCGAAATAAGAAACCCCAAACTCGAGGTTTACCCGCCAAAGACGCAATCGAGGCTGCCAAGGAATACGCTCTCCCAACTATCGCAACTAACACCGTCAATAAGGCGCTCGGAAGAATGCAAGCGATATGGAAATGGGCCGATAAGCAATTGGATGCAGACGTAGCCGATATATTTGGCCCGATGAAACTGACAAATGTCACCTCGGCAAGGGACGAACATCACCCGTTCTCGATGGAGCAACTGCAAACCATCTTTGACAGCCCACTCTACACAGGATGCAAATCAAAGCGGTTCCGGACCAAACCCGGCTCCACGGACATGAGCGCGACTAGTTGGTATTGGCTTCCTCTTCTTGGACTTTGGACAGGTGCCCGCTTGAATGAACTATGCCAGTTGCGCATTGAGGACATCGACGATGAAGACGGCATTCCATTTCTTAAGATCCACGAGGGGGATGGGACGCAGCGAGTTAAGTTTGGAAAACACCGAGTCGTCCCGCTACACCCAACACTAACGAAACTAGGCGTCCTTCAATACGCCAAACACCAAAGAGACAAAGGCGGAGACCGGTTATTCCCAGAACTAAAACTGGGGTCCTCCGGTTACTATTCGGATCAGGCAAGTAAAGACTTTAGCAACTATATCCAGAGCATCGGGGCGAAGACGCCTAAGACCTCATTTCACTCATTTAGGCACAACTTCAAGGATGCCTGCCGTCATGTTGGGATTAACTCGGACCTAAACGATATTCTTCTTGGCCACGCACTCCCCGGCATGTCAGGTCGTTATGGAGACGGCAAGGTGCCGGTAAAGGTGCTACACAATGCTGTATGTAAGATCAGGTATGATGCGGTTGGAATGGATCACCTTTATAAGGAGTTTTAGATCAACTTCCCACTGGGGCCAGAGCTTGAGAACGCGGTTTGCACATTGACTTCAATACGTCCAATGTACATCAAATACCGCTACATTCGAGAACACAGAACTTAAACCCAAATCGTTGGCATCCCCTGCTCTTTACGAGCAATTACGTGAATGCTGCGCGGAAGAGCGCTGAATTTAGAGGCCTAATTTAATTGAAAAAACTTTCCTTCAAACGCCGCATAGCATTTGTACGCACCGCTCAAGCAAGATGGAAAAAAGACCTATACCGTAAACAGCTTCGCAAAAGTAAAAAGAAGCGGAAGGTTGCAAAAAAAGCGCCTACTGAGGTTCGGATCATTCCACCATCCGTTTTCAGTTTTTCAAACAACTACGACGCAACAGTCAACTGCCTCCGGGAACTAAAGGCTGCAGCACTCAAAGTAGATGAAAATGGGCACCATGAGACGGTTTTTCTCGATCTTGAACCTATTCAGGAAATTTCAGTGGCTGGCGCGCTTGTGCTGGCTGCTGAGATTGATCGGTGGCGGCTCACAGTTAGAAAGAAGATCAAGCCTCGGAACACAAAAAACTGGAACTCAAACGTGCATGCCTTGCTCTCGGGGCTGGGGTTCTTTGATCTGCTCGGCGTGACATCGCCCATCGAAGACGTTCACGACGACACGAAAGAAATCACTGTACTTCCAATGGTGAGTAGCACTCTGTTGGACGCGCGATTGCTCAAAACGCTATCGCAAATATCCGAAGTTCTTCACAAAGATCCCTCCGTCTATGACGGCCTTGTGGAAGCGGCATACAATGCCACAAAACACGCATATCCAAAAGGTCACAAATGGGAGTTTCTGCCTGCCACAGAGGGATGGTGGGCTACCGCCAGTTGGAACCCAGCCAACGGAAGCGTAAAGTTCATTGTCTACGATCAAGGCGTAGGTATTGCAGCAACGCTTCCCCGTTGGGAAGGGTGGGAGAAAGTCAGAGAATTACTGTCTCACTTGCCACTTGGAAGCGCACTCAATGACTCTTCAAAAATGATACAGGCTGCGCTGGAAGTTGATAGGACATCTCTTGAAGGAGGACACGGCAAAGGTTTGCAAGATGTTGTGTCTTTGGTTGATGGCTTCGAAGGTGCTAAAGTTCGAATATTGAGCGGAACCGGCGAGTTACTATATTTAAAGGGTGGAACGGTTGAGTTGAGAGATCATGAGTCGCATATAGGCGGGACGCTAGTGGAGTGGACTATCCCCACCCATGCCCTTGGAGAATGACGTGAGATGGACCAATTGATTAATATTGCTGAGGACTACACGGAGTTCCCAGGCGGTCGCTACGTTGAAGATGGCGATGGCAACGGAACAACGTTCCGAGAGGAGTATTTACTCCCCGCCATGAAACGCAATGACGACGATGTAGTTAGCGTCATTTTGGACGGTGCTGCGGGGTACCCGTCATCATTCCTAGAAGAGGCTTTCGGGGGGCTTGTGCGTGAGCATGATTTTACGCCTGAAGATGTTCTAAAGAGATTTAAGTTCATTGCGAACGAACCCGGTTTTTCCCGATATGTTGCTCTCATCGAACAATACGTAACGCAAGCTCAGCGCAAGGACACATAGAATTGCCTGAAACCACCATCTCGCCGTTTTTGTCAGCGGCTATCGGTGTTGCAGCGGCGCTTTCCGTGAAGGGTGTGGAAGTTTTGCTGGCGCGAGTTTTTAAGCGCTCGGACAAGCTCGACTCTGTTAGGGATGCGGATGTAACTCTTTTGAAGCAAGTTGTTTTCGAAGTTCGCGACTTATCGAAAGACTACTGGTGTGCGAATGGAAGAGATGAACAGTGTGAAGGCGCGCTTACCGGAAGGTTACTATTTCTTGGCCACGTTTGCGACGAATTGTTCTCGAAAAGACTCGACAGCTTGCGCAGTGTTCAAGTCTGTCTGAATCGATTAGATAGCGCCTGTACAAGTGGGCAATTCGGCACTAATTCTCGCAAGTCTGAACCTTTCCGATGCTCTCAAATTGAGAAGGCAGCGTACACACTTGCCTACGAAGTGGCGAAGCAGCGCAGAAAGCTATGAGCTTACCTTGCACACCTTACCGATCTAAAATTTTCGACACATTTTTTTGAGCACATATCTATTCCGTTCACCGGACGTGTTTCCCCCATACCCCCCTTAAGTCATCACATCTGTTACACCCACAACCCTCCTTGACGATTGCAACATCGAACCATAACTTCAGTACATTCGAATGGAAGTGGGAACGATCCAGTTGCAAAAGTACGTAATTTACACGCGCGTAAGCACACAAGAGCAGGGCCGCAGTGGGCTTGGCCTAGAAGCACAGGACCGAGACATTGAGTTGTTCCTAAGTCAGTTTAACGACAAACCTTACAGCGTTTTGGAGCGATGTACCGACGTACTAAGTGGGACCAATGACGACCGACCGGAGCTCGACCGGGCACTTGGCGTTTGCCGTAAGACAGGAGCGACCCTGTTGGTGAGTAAACTCGACCGCTTGTCCCGAAAGGTCTCCACTATCTCCGCCATCATGGACGACAAGAAAGTAAAGCTGCGGGTCGCGCAGATGCCATATGCCGACAAGTTCCAACTACATATCCACGCTGCACTAGCAGAACAGGAACGAGAGTTCATCTCAGCACGCACTAAGGCAGCACTCGCAGAAGCAAAGGCCAAAGGTGTTAAGCTGGGCGGGCTGCGAGATGCGACTATGAAACGAAACGAAATAGTCAAAGCCAATGCAGCCGCTAGGGCTGAGAAGGTGGCGGGCATTGTGTTGCCACTTCGTGAAGCCGGGGAACCGCTACGAGAGATCGCAAATCGATTGAATGAGGCAGGCGTAGCCACGGCCCGTGGCGGCTCATGGCAAGCCTCTCAGGTGAAGCGCGTACTAGATCGGCTTGAGAGCCGCTGAGCGCGCTCGCAAGCGCTGTCAGCGCATTTTCCAGCCCAACCCCGCTCAGGACATTACCCGAACTGAGCGCGGCGCACAGAGGTTCTGGCGATATCTGTTTTCTTCGTCCGAAGGAACCTTGTCGGAGCAACGTAGTTTTAGCCAAATAGCTACATAACGCTAGTGCTAATTCAGCAGACAAAATTCGCAACACACCTGTGAAGAAAAATCCTTGCAAGACAAATGCTTACTTTAACCCTCCCTCCACAGACGGAGAGGATAATTAATACTCCAAGATTACTTCTGTATTAATCTAGATATACTCTAAAACTGGTATCTAGATATACAGAAAGGTGTCTCAACTAATCTTAAACCGTTGAGAGAGCGCTTAGCCCTTCCTCCACAGACAGAACAATCTCGGTATCTGTTTGAAAACCATCAAAGATGGAAATTACCTAGTTTAATAAGATAGCAATACGAACCGCAAACTCTTCGAGCTAGTAGTCCACAGATAGATCTTAGATTTCAGAGTATAGTAATAAACCACTATTATAGCACTTTAGCTGGTTTGCTACGCCACTCTTAAGCTGATTGGATGCGCCACCAAGTATACTACTGTTATCAGGCAGACGACTTAACCCGTTAGCGGCTTGATGATCACAACATCTAAACCCATCAGGTGCAAACCCGGTATCTGTTACAAAACCATCGAAGATGGAAATCTACTAGTTCAATATCAGTATTCAATTAGTGAACCACGAGTCCAACAATTCACTCTGACATTAAGTGTATAATAAGAACCATTGGATATTCAGGCACGCATTGCGCATCCTTCTAGTATTCAAAGCCCGACAATAGAAACTCGCAACTTGCAATTGCAGCAAGTGTGACACTAAGGTGTGACACACAACGAAACACAACACTGCAATAGTGTTCAATATCAATGCTTTATGGATTTTCTGGAGTTCCCCCTAGGCTCCACCAATTTTCCTTTGTACCATGCAGCGAGACCCTCGCCTCTCCAACCACAGATCGCTCTCCATTCTGGTGCATCTGAAGTCTCAGAACCAAAACGCGTTCGGCTTCGTGTTGGGCGACGACCCGCCCGGTTAGGTCAAAGGGCTTCTCCGTAAAGACTGGTGAAACAAACTGCACCGTTATGCGTTGAAGAGCATACCCTTCGGTGCGGGCTTTCGCATAGCGTTCCATCACTGAAAGGAGAAGCTGGCCCGGTATTGGAATTCCTACCAGGCCGGCGTTAACTGCGACGGCAGGGTCGCGGTGCAAAGGATTGTCATCGCCCACCTGTTCCAAATATGGGACCAGAGCATCGGTTGAAACCGCACCCACCTGTTCGGGCACCAATTGGCTGCCTATGGTCAGCGCACCGATCATATAATTGTCTTACCCGAAACGCGCATCATCTCGGTTTCAAACTGAGCCGCATGTCTGCCTTCACGGTCCTTGATGACACCAGAAATGATAACACGCCCCGCCTCGTCGCGCTGGCACGAAAGCCATATTGTATAGGCTTCATCAGGCATCATTTCTTGTTGCATCTGCACGTCCTGACGCAAATGAAGAAGTCCCTCTTCTGCACCATCATGGCCAAGTGTCTGAAGCGCTTCGATCAAGCCAGGTTTGACCGTGTCATGTCCCAGTAGCGTTGGAATGTAAGACAAGGGAATGGGCCCTTCGCGGTCCAAGGTGCTGTTACCAAAGCCTGTTGCATCACAAAAATCCGCTAATTTTGTCACGGAAATGCAAATCGGGATCGGACCGACTTTGGCATTCCTATTAGGCTTGTCGAGTGTCAAACTTCTGGCGCCGCTAGGATCAAAGAAGCGTTCATCCCGCCGAATGCAAAGGAATTAGACAATGCATACCGGATCGGCCGGTTCGTGGGGATGTCGGCGGCCAGCGTGATCTCGCATTTAGGATCAGGCTCAGCGCAATTGATATGGGGCGGTACAATTTGCGCGCGTGCAGCGGCGAGGGTGATAGCCAGCTCTATCCCGCCAGATGCCCCGAGCAAGTGGCCCGTCTGGGATTTACTCGAAGATACCAGAAGACTGTCGGTTGCATCCCCAAACACCCGACGAATGGCGGTTGCTTCGTTGACGTCATTGAGAACCGTACCCGTCCCGTGGGCGTTGATATAATCAATGTCGTCCGCTGAAAGCCCCGCATCGTCAAGCGCACCCTGCATGGCAGCGGCGGCCCCATCGACATCAGGCTGTAGCATGTCGCGGGCATCGCTTGTCGTTGCATAGCCGTTCAGCCATCCAATTGGCGCGCCGCCGCGTGCAGCGAGCGACGCTTCGGATTCAAGCAAGACTACGCCCGCACCTTCACCCAGAACCGTCCCATTGCGGTTATTGGAAAATGGTTTGCATCCGTCGGGTGACAGGACACGCAGCAATTCCCATGCACGGATCGTTGGAACCGTCAGGCAAGCTTCGCTTCCCCCGGCGATGGCGCGATCGACCACGCCGGCGCGGATCAGCATCATCGCCAGCCCGATGGACTGGCTTGCCGACGAACAGGCGCTGCAAACGGCGAATGACGGCCCCTGCGCACCATATTGGATGCTGACATGAGCGGTTGCTGAACTCGGGATCAGTTTCGGGACACTTAACGGGTCCATGAACCGGCGACCTGAATTCAGCTGGTTGTAGCCCGCATCAAGCGTTGTCATCCCGCCAATGCCAGACCCAATGAACACGGCCGTGCGAGGGCCCCGCAAGAGCTCCGGATCAATACCGGATTGAGTAACCGCTTCACGCGCGGCGAGATGTGCAAACTGGGAATACCGATCGCAACGCTTCAGTATTGCCGCATCCTCATCTTCCGAAGGGTCGAAATCCGCAAACGCCCCAAAAATTCCAACAGAAAGAATTTCGTTGCCAGGGAAGTCGTGCGCACGGACTGCCGATTTACCGGAAACCGCAAGCTGCCATAAGGCCTCGGCGCCGATACCGGCCGCACTAACGGCGCCAATTCCTGAAATCGCGACCCGGCTCAAATGGCTGCCGGTGATCCGGCGTCGGATTCACCGTCTCCTTGCGATGCGATTTTAGCGATAAATTCAGATAGGTTTTTGGCGGCTGCCAATTCGTTGTCGATGGGAACGTAAATACCGAGGTCCTCTTCAACTGCCATCAAAATTGAAACCACGTCGACCGACGCGATGCTCAGAGACTCCAATGTGGCACCGGGAGTGACTGACTCTATGTCGACCATGCCTTCTTTGGCGATAATGGCGATGATCTGATCAAGTTTTTCGGGCTCCAGATCTTCAGGCCAAGTTGCCACTGAACTCGTATTATCAGTCACGTGTTTCCGCCTCCTCTGCTGCAATATTTTTTCTCATGATACGGAAGGTCCGCGTTCTTGCAAAGCCGAATTGCTCCAGCAAACGGACCAGTGCTGTGTTGTCCTCAAGCACCCATCCGGCTTCGACCCATGCGCTACGGGGTTGATAGGTTGTCAGCTCATCAAGCAATTTTTCAACCAGCGACATTGCCACAACCGCGCCACCTACCGTGTGCTTGATCTCTGAGCGCACCCCCAGCACAATGATCCGCCCGGATGTAAACTTGTGAAACACCGTGCGCCACAGGAGTTTGATCCATCCCCAAGGAGACGGATTAGAGCCAAGATCCGAGGTTATTTCATAAAGATTAGGAACAAGTACTGCGACCCCAACTGCCTTTCCGTTCCGCTCAATAATGGCACCCCATTCGGGGCGCATGTAGGGTTTTAAATCCGTCGACATCGCATTGAGATCAGCGTCGGTCAGCGGAACGAAACCCCAATTGTTTTGCCAGGCGTCATTATACACCTCGCGGATGATCTGGGCTTCCTTGGCAATGTTTTTTAGGTCAAGTTTTCGGATGGTGTGGCCCTTTAGACGACCTTGTATTTTGGGCCTGTCGCGCAGCGCTTGAAAAGCCTTGGAATCGGTGGCGATACGCCAGTAATGCAGATCCTTGGCATAGCGATATCCGCAGGCATCAAGATGCTCTGCGATATAGGCTGGATGCCAGGACGTACCGATCATTGGGGGTTCATCCTGGCCCTGAATCATAAGACCTGGTTCGGTGTTCATCGACAGCGTCAATGGTCCCATCGCAGAAGCACAGCCCTTCTCTCGCAGTGCGGCTTCGGCCACTGATAGCAATGCGCGCACCACGTCAACGTCATCAATCGTATCAAGGCAGCCAATGAGCCCAGCCTCAGTGAAATCGCCACCAAGCTGCGCATGGTCGATCTGCGCTGAAATCCGGCCAACAGCATTTCCATCGCGACGCGCCAGCCAGTACTGCGCTTCTCCGTGTTCGAAAAAAGGAGCCTTTTGGGGGTCGAGCACGCCCCGTCGGTCAAGCATAAGCGGAGGAATATATTCGGGAAAAGATTGGTAAAGCCGCGCCGGCAGCGCCAGAAACTCTGACATCGCCTTTGCGCCTTCTACGGGCTCTATTGTAATTTTTCCTGCCTTCATTGGTTGAAAATATCGCCCAGAAACAGGTTGCGGACATTCAAATCTTTGATGAGCTCTTCCGCTGTGCCTTGGGCCAGCAGCGCACCCGCATGCATAATGTTGGCGCGATCGACGATTGACAGCGTCTCGCGCACATTATGATCGGAAATCACAACTCCCATACCGCGTTCCTTTAGCCGGATTATGGTTTGCTGCACTGACGAAATTGCGAGCGGATCGACACCGGCAAAAGGCTCGTCAAGCAGCACATATTTCGGATCGCCCGCGATCATCCGCGCGATCTCGCAGCGCCGACGCTCGCCGCCAGACAGGACCGCCGTTTTGCGACGTCTAATCTTGGTAAGGCCAAATTCATTCAGCAGGCTTTCAAGGCGTCTGGATATCTCAGCCCTATCAGACTCGACTGCTTCGAGATACAGAAGAATATTGTCTTCGACTGATAATCCGCGAAAGACGGAAGCTTCCTGTGGGAGGTATGCCACGCCAAGCTGAGCGCGCGCATAAAGGGGCAGTTTCGTAGCATCGACCCCATCAATTTCGATTTTGCCTGTATCGGGCAATTGCACCCCTGCAATCAGACCAATCAAAGTTGATTTGCCTGCACCATTTGGCCCCAACAGTCCGACAATTTGACCGGGTTCAACCACTAGGCTGATGCCACGAACAATATCTTGTTGTTGCAGCGCTTTTTTGACGTCGCGAATGCGCAAGGAACCGGCGGCCGGCTGAAATTGGGGCTCTGTGCGGTGCATCTGCGTCGGAACGGTCCCATTCATCGAAACTTGCTTCGACGCATACCGCATCGAGACTTAACGCTCACAGTTTTAAAGTAGATTTCAAACCAACGATAGACATATAATATGGCAATCGAAAAGGTGGCGTGATGATACTTTTAGATGTGGGATTTCGACCCAACGGCAGGTCGCGCTTGGGAACCTGTAGATCTTACTTTATGTCTCAGCTTCGCTTGAAACATCGGCCGTTTCGACTTTGAAATCGAACGCTCTGATCCGACGCCGAGTATCCGGCCCTATCCTGCGCCGCTACCGTGCGGTGTTTGCTTACGAAGTATTCAGGCTGGCGTTCTTCGTCTTACTGGGGGCGCAGGCGATATTTTTGACAAATGTCGTGGTCGCCGATTTGTTGCCTGAAGCGATTGAACACCAAGCCGGTCTTTGGAACTTTCTCGCGTTGACCATTCTGACCGTTCCAGGTGTCCTCGTGATCGCGTTGCCGCTTGCCGTTTTGGTGGGCAGTTATCTGGTCATCATGAATAGACGGGCATCTGGGGAATTCGCAAGTTTTGCGGGGATGGGGTTCACGACCAAAGGTCTTCTGCAGATGAATTTCGGCATAGGCCTTGGCGCTATTTTGGTTTCGCATCTGATTTCAGGTTATGCCGAGCCGCTTGCGCGCTATCATCTGGCAAAAACCTTATTCGATATCAAAAACGATGCCGTGCGTGAGGGGCGGATCGCAGCGGGTGAGTTCAATGCAGTCGGCGATTACGTGTTTTTTGCAGACTCTGGTCGGTTTAACGAAACCGCCCGGGGATTGTTCATCCACGAGCGCCTCGATGATGGAACCACCCGGTTTGTAACCGCTCACCACAGCTTTCGAGCGCCAGTTGAAGAAGAGCTTGGGCTTGGTCTGATATTAGGTGATGTCGCGGTCTATCAATTTAGTACCGACGAAGCGGCTTCCCAAAGCACTGAACCTTGCGATGGATGCGCGTCTGAGACCGCCGAAATCGCATTGTCAGAGCAAATGTTTATCCAATTCCAGGAGCCTGAAACGGCCGAATTGCCAGAGCGCCGCAGCCGTGTTCCCGACTGGACCAATCTGGAACTGCTCAGTTCGGGAAAAGAGGATGCAGATGCCGCTGCAACGCTGGCCGAACGATTTCTGCGAGATCTCCTGTGTCTGCTCGCGCCTTTTGTGGCGTTACTTGCAGCGACACTGACAACGCCACGGACCTATTTATTTGCGCTGCCGCTGGCCGGTGGGCTAGTTCTGTCAGCACAGTTTTTGGGAACTTTTTTGGTGCAATCGCTGACCGGTGCAGGCATGGTCACCATGCTTGCAGGCATCGCTACCGTGGCGGCAATCATTTGGATTGCGCTGATTGTCGGTTTTATCCGACGCGAGAGCGGCCTGATTCAACCGTTGGAAACACGATTATGAGCGCCAACTCATCTCCATCCCGGCAGAAAAAGCCTGCGGTGAGTCATCTGAGAGCCCTGTTTGGACGGGAAACTTCTTATGTGGCAGGGCTCTATTTTCGCCGTGCGCTGGTATTTGGCGGCATCGTTCTGGCAATAATCCTCGCGCTGGATGTGGTTGGCCGAATGACGCGTGTGTTGTCATTGAATGATGACGCTGGGGGCCTCGATGGGCTTTGGGTGCTCGTGCACTACGTTTTCCTGCGCGCAGCATTCGTTCTGCCGCAACTGTTGCCAGTCGCTGCGATGATGGGTGTGCTTTGGGCGGAATTCGCGTTGTCAAAGTCCAATGAGCGGTCGATGATCTTCGGCAGTGGGCGCGCGCCAATATACTCTGTAGTGCCCGCATTGGTCTTTGGCGTGGTCATCGGTGCCATGCAATTTGGCGCTGTGAATATTACCCGCACGTATTCAGCCCAAGCACAGGCGGAAGCGGGCTATCGGAACTATGGGGCCGGGTTCACTCGCAAAGAAACCGCTGTTTCGGAATGGTTCGCAACAGAGGGAACAGTGTTCAACGGACGCATTGCCTTCGGGCCAGACCCGGTTTTGAAAGAGGTCGTCGTTTACCGGATTGCGCCATCGGGCAAATTGGAAACGATCATCACCGCTGATCAGGCCACGGCATTGCCTGCGGCCGGAGGCTGGGAGTTTCAGAACGGTAAGGTTTGGTCCTTTTCCTGGGCGGAAGATGGCTGGAGCTGGCTTGCCCGTGCAGACGAAAGCTTCTTCTCGTCGATTGCCGAGCAAGTTCCGCTTAGTCCCGTTTGGGCGGATTATATCGGAATCGACCCGCATCTTTTACCACTTGGGCCATTGCGGCAACTTGCGACTGCTCAGGGAAGCGTCCCAAACGCGTTATCATTTAGGGCTGCTTATCAGCAACGTTACTCGGATGTTCTGATTTGCATCGCTATGGCGTTGGTTGGAGCCGGTCTTGCTCTGACCATGTTCAAACCGCAGACCGAACCGTTGCGCCTTTTGGCTGTCGTAGCGATAGGATACGCCGTCCATGTCGGAACCACGACACTTACGCTTTTTGGAGAAAGCGGGCTCGTGCCCTTGCTGGTCTCGGTTTGGATTTGGCCGACCTTTCTAGCGCTTGGAACCCTGGTCTTTCTTTATGGTCATGATCAGCGCGTGCAGGACGATATCGATAGAAACGATCACGGATTGCGGACGGAATGAGACGTGCAACGCCAATCACAGACCCTGAACATGTCGTAATCACTGGCGCGACAAGCGGGCTCGGACGCGCCCTGGCGATTGGTTATGCGCGCCCTGGCAGAATGCTTTCGCTTGCGGGCCGCAATGCCGAACGGCTGGAAGAGGTGGCGACTGCCTGCGAGCGCGCTGGCGCGAATGTGCATACTGCAACTCTCGATGTGACCGATGCGGCGGCGATGGAGGCATGGTTGGCGCGTTGTTACGATGCACTGCCAATCGATATTCTCGTCGCTAATGCGGGGCTCGGAGGAGCGGCGGCCCTTGCACCGCCTTCTGGTGAAGATGGGGAGCAGGCGCGAAACATCCTTTCCGTCAACACTGTCGGTGTCGTCAATACGGTGACACCCGCCACGCCAAAAATGGTCGCGCGTGGGCGCGGCCAAATTGTTATTGTCGGGTCAATTCAGGACTCTCTCGGCGTTCCCCAATCGCCTGTCTATTGCGCGTCAAAAGCTGCGGTACAGATATATGGCGACGGGCTGCGCCGCTTGCTGTCTGAGAAAGGTGTGGGGGTCACGGTTGTTCGACCGGGCTTTATCGATACGCCGATGAGCCAGTCGCTCGCCATGCCGCGTCCCTTTTGCTGGACGCCTGAGCGCGCAGCGGAAAAGGTTATGGCCGGTGTTGGAAAGGGAGCCGCGCAAATTACTTTCCCTTGGCCACTCCGCTTGGTTTTGGGATTGCAAAAATTTGCACCAGTTTGGCTCATCGACTTTGTGGTTGCTAGATCAATGCGCATAGGCTGGGCACCGCCGGGTTCACCTGACGCCGATGGGACCGATTAGCGACGCAAGCGCTGAATGACATGCTCCGCGCCATCCAGTGTTAGCCCGTGAAAGTCGACGTGGACCACATTGGGAATCCCGCCAAGCCCCTCGCGCCATTCAACGAAAACACAGATCAGCTGCGCCTCTCGGTTCGCGACCGGCATCACTGCGCGCACCTGGCCGTCAGGAGTGGGTTCAAGGCGCACTTTGATATTTGGCGCGGCATTCAGACTTGCCGAAAATTTGCCAGGCTGCCCAGCTAGCGGTTTAACATTCACGCCAAAGGCCAATTGGCTTTCTAAAAATCGCAGCGGCCCCTTGCGTCCGCTCCCACTTAGATATCGCCAGTAACCTTCGACCGGATCATCTGGATCAATCGCGCCATCCGCCAGCTGGTTGGCCACATAGACGATCGTGTTTGAGTTGCCGGAGCGCTGGATGAAAAAGACAACGCCCTCATCTTTGGGCACGGGATATTGAGGCGCACAAAGCGATTGGCCATAGCCCGGCGATGCGGCCGCGACGCCAAGCGTGGCACATAGCAGGACGAGTTTGAGCTTTACTAAGGCCGTTATGGCTCCTATCAAATTGTATCGTTTCATACCGCCACCACAGCATCCAGATGCAGAGACCCAATTTGGATTTACCCACAACGCAACTGGAATCTAGTCACAGACCGCTGCGTCTTGCAATCTTTTCGGGTGTCTATGACTATATTGTTGATGGCGTCGCCGTGACGTTGAACCGGCTGGTGGAACAGCTGGAGCGCGACGGCGTTGAGGTGCTCGTATTCGCACCAACAGCTAAGCACTCAGCGCTCGACTATGCCGGCACGCTCGTATCTGTGCCGTCTATCCCCATGCCCGGGCGGCGGGAGTATCGCGCCTCGGTTGGGCTCGGGCGCAGCGCAAAGAAACGCCTTGATGCCTTCGAGCCAACGCTTTTTCACATCGCAGCGCCCGATATTCTTGGCTGGCGGGCACTGTTTTACGCTCGACGGCACAACATCCCGGTGCTGGCGTCGTATCACACGCGCTACGAAACATATTTCGACTATTATGGAGCTGGCTTCGCACTTTCGCTCGCATCAAAATATTTGCGAAACTTCTACAGTAAAGCTGACCGGGTTTGCGCGCCCACCCAATCGATGGCTGACGATATTGAACAAGCGGGCTATGGCCGCGACATCGTGGTATGGGCGCGCGGGGTCGATTCCGATCAGTTTAGTCCAACCAAGCGATCAACCAAATGGCGGCAGGACCTAGGGATTGGCTCCGACGAGATTGTGGTTTTGTTTGTGTCGCGACTGGTGCGCGAAAAGAACCTTGGTGTTTTGGTTGACGTGCTCAGTGGATTGAAGGCACGTGGACTGGCATTTCGCGCTGTTGTTGTTGGTGATGGTCCGGAGCGCACCTCCCTTGAAGCGCGACTTCCAGAGGCAATCTTTACCGGCTTTCAAGGAGGCGACGATTTGGCCCGCGCCTATGCTTCGTCCGATATTTTCTTTTTTGCGAGCCTCACCGAAACCTTTGGCAATGTCACGCTTGAAGCGATGGCTTCAGCGTTGCCAGCGGTCTGCGCCGACGCCACTGGCAGCCGATCACTGGTTGATCAGGGTGTGACGGGATTTCTTGAACCGGCCGACGATGTAGGCGCAATGATCGACAGGCTATCGGAGTTTGTGCAGAACGACGACTTGCGACGGAGAATGGGAGATGCGGCTCTCGTCCGAAGCGCCACCTTCACCAAGGCCGCAGCGTATCGTCAGGTGCGCAATGCCTATGCAAGCCTCTTAGAAACGCACTGATCGGTCGGAGTGATGTGATGGAACGCAACGCGCCGAAAATCTTGTTTGTCACGCATAAATACCCGCCAAGCCTTGGTGGCATGCAGCAACAAAGTTATGCGCTGACCCGCAACTACCAAGAAATCGGCGAGAGTAGCGTTATTGCCTACAACAGCCGCTATCCGGTCTGGCTGTTCTTTTTGATCATCATCCCGTGGGTAGCGATACGTCTAATAAAAGACCGTGAAATCGATGTTATCCACGGGAATGATGGCCTGATGGGGATTTTTCTCACGCCATTCCTGATCTCGCGTAAGAAGGTTTTTGTGACCGTTCACGGGTTGGACGTGTATCTCGGAATGCGTGCCTACCAATGGTGGGTGCGAACGTTCCTAAAGCGTTTTGAAGGCGTGATCGCGGTCAGCGCGGAAACAGCAGCGGGCTGTGTTGAACGCGGGGTCCCCGAGAAAAAGGTCAGCATCGTGTTGAATGCATGCGACACCAATTGGAGCGACAGCAAAGATCCCGAATTCGCAAAATGGCTCAAAGAACAGCACGGCATAGATTGCGACAAACAGGTCATTGTTCTATCCGCAGGCAGGCCGGTCCCGCGAAAAGGGTTTTCTTGGTTCGCTGGGAATGTACTACCAGACCTCCCCGACGATGCAATATATGCGGTTGTTGGCCCGGCATCGGGTGCAGGTCCTATGTTGCAGTTTTTGCGCAAATTCTTGCCCGACGCTTTGTTCCAAGGGCTCTGCCATGCCGTCGGCGCAGAGACGGACTACATCAAACTGAAGGACATATCACAGCGACCGGAATTGAAGGGGCGGGTCGCCCTTTTGGGCCGTTTGCCGCGCGAGCACTTGAACCAAATATACCTTCATAGCCATATATACGTGATGCCTAACCTGAAGGTCGAAGGCGACTTCGAGGGCTTCGGATTGGTTATTCAGGAGGCGACGTACAATGGCGCGCTTTGCCTTGCTGCGGATGTCGATGGAATCCCGTCCGCTATCCGCGATGGTGAAACGGGTATACTTTTGCCAAGTGGAAACGCCGCAGCCTGGACCGCTCGGATCAACGCCTTGTGCGCTGACCCAGAGCAACGCGGCAGCCTTGCCCGCCGCTTCCAAGCCAAATTGCGCAAAGACATGACCACATGGGCCGATGTGGCGCTGGCCTATCAACGGATCTTTTCAGTATCTTTGGCGCGCGACACCAAAACTTCTGACGGATCACCCATGTCTGAAACGCATTGATCTCATAGGGTGCCGTCCAGCGTTTGCGCTGGCAATACCCGGCTTTGTAGGGCAAGTTCACGCCGAGGAACTGCGATTAGACGAACTGCAAGGGAACGATGAGCAGCGCATTCAAGATCTTCTTCCACGCCGAGGGCTCAAAACCGTTTCTTGTGCTTATGGCGCTAGTCCTAGCCAGTGCGCTAGAGATCATCGGCATCGGCGCTTTGTTACCGCTCTTTTCATCAACGGTTGAAGGAGAGCAGTCCAGACTCGCTCAGATCGCGCTTGGCGCCCTTTCAACCGTGGGATTGGAACCAGGAAATCGCGAACTCATTGTATTTCTCTTTATCTTGTTTGTCGCCAAGTATGGCCTTTCTTATCTTGCTTTGAACGTTTCAAGCTTTGCCGAGATTGATGTTTCCGCGCGCCTTCGTACGAAACTTTTAAAGCTTCTTTTTGGCGCGAATTGGCGATTTCTCGTGCAGCGCAAGGCCGGGCAGCTAACCAATGAAATTGTCAATAATACAAACCGTGCCGTCGTGGCTTACCGCCAGTCGGCGCGTTTGTTCAGCTACTCCATACAAGCATTCTTTTACCTTGCCGCTGCCGTGTTGGTGTCACTCGGGTTAACCATAATCGGGATTGTTGTCGGTCTCGGGTTCTATCTGTGTTTTGGTTTTCTGGTGAAACGCACGCGCATATTAGGCAAACGTCAGACTGAAAGTTTTTCGGCACTATCGACTTCTCTGTCAGACACTTTGACCAACATTAAGCCGATCGTCGCCATGGATCGCCAAGCGCACATTGAGGCGCACATTCAAGAACAAAACCGCCAAATACGAGCCTCAGGCCGGCGCATATCCATATTAGGGAATACCGTTTATACGGTCAGCGACGCGTTTCTCGTCGGCACGCTTCTGATCGGGATCTATATCGCGAATGTTTGGCTGGAAATTCCGTTTTCTGAATTGGCCATCATGGGCATTCTTTCTATCCGCGCCATCGAAACGCTAAAGCAAAGCCAACGTTGCCTGCAGCAGGTCGCCGGTGCCGAGGCTGCCTATTGGAGTGCGCAGGATCAGGTTGAACAACTTGAAGCCATGCAGGAGGAGCGATCGGGTCACAAAGTGCCAAGCATCGAACGCGATTGCACTTTTGATGCAGTTTCCTTTGGACACGATGGTAAATCGATCATTAAAAACGCGAATTTTACGATTGAAGCTAATGAAATCACCGTACTGATCGGACCATCCGGGGCGGGCAAGTCGACCCTCATCGACCTGTTGCTTGGACTGTATCAACCAGATTCAGGCCGGGTTCTTATAGACGATACTCCTTTGGCAGAGATCGACCTTGGCCTTTTGCGCCAAATGATTGGGTATGTCCCCCAGGAAACGACGCTTTTACACGGAACATTGCGCGAGAATATCACGCTGGGCGACCCTGATATTACCGATGCAGCGATTGAAAAGGCGCTGCGTTTGGCGGGTGCTGATACTTTCGTAGATGCCCTGCCCCACGGGCTTGAGACGAATGCTGGCGAAATGGGTACACGGTTCTCAGGTGGTGAGCGGCAGCGCCTTGCGTTGGCGCGCGCGCTTGTCACCGAGCCAAAGATACTGCTTCTTGATGAAGTCACCAGCGCGCTCGATCCGGAAACTGAAATGGCAATATGCTCAAACATCAAAGACTTGCGTGGTATGCTGACGATTTTGGCGGTCACCCATCGCCCGGCATGGACGTCGATCGCTGACAGCATTTTGCGGGTTGAAGCTGGATCGGTCGAACCGGTCACGGCCAGCGCGTTTACTGCAACAGAGACAAAAGGGCATATCGGTTTATGAGTAGTCGTAAAAAAAGCTGCGATGTCATAATGTTGGCGACGCCAGAAATTGATCATTACGCGCAGCATTCAAGCGCTCTTTGGGCAGCCTATTGCGAACGCAAAGGATACAATTACTTTCGCTATTCAGAGCGGCTCATTCCGGACATGCATGTCAATTGGAGCAAAATTGAAATGGTGCGCCAGCATTTGGCGAAGAGTACTGCTGAGATCGTGACGCTCGTGGATGCTGACACCTATGTCTGCAATCCAGACCTTTCGATGGATGCCATTTTAGAGCGGTTTTTTCCAAAGGCGTTGGTCTTTTCACCGGATACGGCTCGCGTTGGGGCCATCGAATTACCTTTCAATATACGGGCTGCTCTCGAGTACCGGAAAATACGCCTGCCGAATGCCGGCTTTATCGTTATGCGTAATTCGAAATTTGTCAGGCAGTTCTTCGATGATTGGCTAGATTTGGCCCGAAATGAACTCAGCCATCTCGCTGACTTACATCCGCGCAACCAAAGGGTGCTTTGGAGAGGGCTAATGTTTAAACACCGGTCTCAGATCGCCCTTTTGGGTGGCGAGGTCAGACGACTTCAAACAGAAGACCAGCTCTCAAAAGCGCTGCTACAAGGGTGTGATGTGGCCCATGTTCGCTATCATATCTCACCGGCAGGTGTGGCCAGATTGGCGCGTAAAATCGAAGAAGCGCCGGCACCAATTGCCCAAGAACGCCCAGCGCAGAGGCCATACATTCGGCGCGGCAATGCGTTCGTCACGGATCTACGCGAACATCTTGCCTATGGCCCCGCATTGCTAAAGTTGACCTTTCAAAGTAATTTGTCGCGCGCGTCACGTAAGTCGGCGCGTCGGGCAGAAAATGTTGTTGTCAGCCTGACCAGCTACCCAGCTCGATTTGAGAAGCTGCATATCTGTATCGCGGGGCTATTGTCTCAAAGCGTGAAGCCAGACGCTGTTGTCCTTTATCTGTCGTCGCGTGAAACAATCAGTGAAATACCACCGAAATTGCAATCACTGGTTGGGGAGCGGTTTCAGATCCGCTTTGTGGATACGAATGTCAAATCACTGAACAAAATCTACCACGCGCTGCAGGATTTTCCCGATAAAGCAATTGTGACCTGCGACGATGATAAGATTTATCCAAGAAATTGGCTGGAGGGGTTGGTCAAAAAAGCAGAAATGCATCCGAAGAGCATAATCTGTAATCGGTCGCGTGAAATAGTACTAACACCTAAGAACCAGGTTGCGTGCTATATCGATTGGCCTCCCGGCTCAAATACCAAGCCTTCGGCGTCGCTTTTACCATTGGGTGTTGGCGGTGTACTGTACCCGCCCGGCAGCCTTCACTCCGACACACTCAAAGCTGACTTGTTTCGCGAAATCTGTGAAACAAGTGACGATCTATGGCTGAAAGTCATGTCGTCACGGATCGGGACGACATGCGTTCAAGTCACAGAGACGGCTAAGGAATATAATTCTATTCCACACTGGAACGGTGAGAGGCTGTCGCGAGGAAACGTACGGGGAGACGGCAACGACAAGAACCTGCAAAACCTGATCACCCATTTCAAGTTGGATATGGCAAAGTTGCTTCGCGCCGATGAAACATGTGAATAAAGCCGCCGAGGTGAAAAACTTCGCACTCGTCTATTCCGTCGATCAGGGATTTCTGCCCCTGGCCTGCATTTCAATCGCCTCGCTTGTCGAAAATAATGTCGGAACTCTGCCACATGTGACGATCCTCTTGCACGACGTTGACGCGTCGTCCAAATACCGCGCCGAACTTTTTTTGGCCCGTTTTGAGCTGGATGTTGACTTTGTGGAGGTCGACGGCACTTGGTGCGAGCCTTGGGCGAGTGCGCGTGGCAAATCGCAAGCGATGTTCGGGATATTGCGATTTGATGAGTTTCTGCGGAATTTGTCAGATCGCGTAATTATCATTGATGCCGAC
The DNA here is from genome assembly GCF_026016445.1 of Cognatishimia activa. Taxonomy (NCBI): domain Bacteria; kingdom Pseudomonadati; phylum Pseudomonadota; class Alphaproteobacteria; order Rhodobacterales; family Paracoccaceae; genus Cognatishimia; species Cognatishimia activa. The sequence goes on from NZ_CP096147.1 coordinate 2,444,778, forward strand.
ACACGCTTTGTCGATGATATCGGTCCGCTAGCTCAGCTTGACCTTGGCGAAACGCCCCTGGCGGCTGTGAACGATACGGCTGTTATTTCCGACGATCGGGTTGAGGTGATTACCAACAAACTTGGTGTGCCGAAGGGCGCGGGGTACTTCAATTCAGGCCTTCTGGTGGTTGACTCTTTGAAATGGACCAACCACGAAATTGGCCAAGAAGCCATTTCAGTCCTACGGGACCGGCCGCATATACTTACGTTCAATGATCAATGCGCACTGAATGCCGTTCTGCAGGGGGGCTACACCCGATTGGGCTACCGCTGGAATCATCTTGTGGGGTCGACGCCTCGGCATTGGCCAGTTTCAATATATCACTATGCTGGCCTCCTGAAGCCATGGAGACTTTTCGGTGCTCGGAGGCGCTCGGCGCTCCGCGGCCTGATTTCCTCAGAACATTTTGAATATTACAAGACTAAATCCGATGAACTTAAATGGCATAAGCCTTTGGTTCAGAGCGGTTTGGCTGGCACCGTTAAGTCGCATCTCCGCGTGAATAGATTGGCCTTTTCCGGCCGGATTGAGAGTTTTCACCGCCGTCAAACCTCAACTCATATTGCGCAATCAGTCGCCTCAAATCCTCGGCTCCTTGACTAATACCGGTTTTGGCAGAGCGCATTCGCAGGTAAGATTGAAGGCACAGGCTTTCCATGGCGCGCGCTTTACGTAAGAATGGCCTAAACAACAAATTCCCTGAGGCTAAGCATTCTTGATGCCTAACGAAAACTACCTCGCCAAATGGCGCAATAAATCTGCGGATGACTTTAAGGAATTAGTGGAGGACGCTCGCTCAGCAGGACTTTTGGACACTGCACAGAAGTTACGGCGTCTTGATCAACAGGCAGATCTTTTTGCTGGCTTCGAGGAGCTTCCATTGGGCATGGTGCTCGATGCCACGCCTGACCCAACCATTCTGGAACATGCAGGGCGTGAGGTCATCAATTTCGGTACGAACAACTATCTGGGCACCAGCCATCAAGCCGACGTCGTCGCAGCTGCAAAGCAAGCAATCGACACCTATGGCACCGGGGCGACTGCGTCGCGACTGGCAGGGGGCACTCAATCGCTAAGCTTGAAGGTCGAGCAGCAGATCAGCGACTTGTATGAGCGACCATGCAGTATGATTTTCAGCACCGGGTTTGGGGCAAATGCCTCGCTCCTCGGGGGCATGGGTGAACAATTTCAGCGCATCTTCGTTGATGAAGAGTGTCACGCGAGCCTCTACGAAGGTGTGCGTCTGAGCGGCACCCAAATGACCCGGTTTCGGCACAACGATGTGGCCCATCTGACGTCACGTTTCGAAAGATATGCCCATGAGGACGGCAACTGGCTCGTTGTGGTTGATGGTCTGTATTCCATGTCGGGCACAGTCGCGCCACTGAAGGAAATTTTGGCCCTTCGTGGCATCCGACCATTCACTATGATGGTCGATGAAGCTCATTCTTTCGGCACCATTGGTCGTAGAGGCCTGGGTGTCGCAGAGGAATGCGGTTTGTTATCCGAGGTGGAAATTATAACGGGCACATTCAGCAAGGCACTTGGTTCAATTGGCGGCTTCGCGACATTCAATTCCGCCGAATTCGAACTCTTGCGCTTCCTGAGTGTGAACTATGTGTTCAGCGCCGCTTTGCCACCTGCAACGCTTGCGGCGGTGTCAAAGGGGCTCGATGTTTCGATCGCACAGGGCGATGTACTGAGAAAGGCTCTCCGGTCGCGATGCGACCATGTCCGACAACGACTGTCGAACATCTCGGGCAAGCAAGACTTCATGCCTGGCCCGGTGTTTTCGGTTTCGGTCGGTGGGCCAGAGCAGACCGTCGCGATTTGGCACCAACTTATCGAGGCGGGGTTCTATACCAATCTCATCCTACCGCCCGCCAGCCCTGGCAACACGGCGATGCTGCGTTTGGGTGTCAGTGCCAAACACAAACAGGCTCAAATCGACAATTTGCTGAACGCGCTTGAGGCTATCTGCAGCAGATAAGGGTCAGGTTGGGTGCGAGATTCAGTTTCGCTGAGGCCGCGAAAGCCCTGAGAATACCTGCGAACTTGATGGAGGTTCTGTTTCTGGAAGCTGTGGAAACCTTCCAATTCCGCTACCAAAAAGCCCGTTTGCGTGTTTTGGTATCAGAGAGAATGTTAGATTTGTCGAGGATGGTGTGGACCTATCATTCGCGCCGCGCCGCCCGAACAGCCTGATCTGTTTGCGAAGACTTTTCTCAGACATCGACACCGGGTGCACGCCGCTTCGGGTTACATCGCGGCCAATCCGATTTAGTGCCTCCCGACTCTTATTCTGAGGGATCACAAACGCAGCTATTTCTGCGATCAGTTTTGAGCGCCTGCTGTTGTTGAGCCACACAGGCAACGTTCATAATCAATCGAAAGGCGTTTATCTAAAGGTTGGACAGGCATTTATCGCAAACTGAGAGGCAGAGTTATCTGACCAAATAAGCCCGTTTTGCTCTTCAACATTGTTTCGTCTCTCTGGTTTTAAAGAGAAAATCTCAGGCCATGGGCAAAACCATGTGCCCCTTCTGAACTGATATAGCTTTAGACCACTTTGGTACGTTGATGTTTCGGTGTTGCCCCATAGCGTCTGCGGTAGACCTTGCAGAAATGCCCGATGCTTCCAAAGCCGCAAGCGACGGCAATCTCAGTGATAGATTGCTCCGTCTGAAGCAGCATTTGCCGCGCGCGCTCCAGCCGTAGCTCGGTTTGATAACGCTTTGGCGTTATCTGTAAATACTTTCGGAATAGTCGCTCCAGCTGACGTGTCGAGATTCCAATCTGGTGAGCTACAATTGCTGTAGAAGTCGGTTCTTCGAGCGAGTTCTGCATGATCTCAACGGCATTCGCCAAATGCGGGTTGCGTATACCGACACGCGCTTGAAACGACACTCTCTGGCCCACAGTTTCATCTCGAATGGAGTTGTGAACCATTTGATCCGCAACGGATATCGCCAGCTCCTCACCATATTCTTGGCCGATTAAAGAGAGCATCAAATCAACGTTTGCCGTGCCGCCTGCTGCGGTCAACACCTTCTCTTTGCTGACAAATACACTACGTACGACTTCCGTATCAGGGAAGGTTTCCCGGAAGCTTTCATGAAATTCCCAATGCAAGGCTGCCCGCATGCCGTTGAGAAAACCGAGCTCCGCGAGGATCCAAGCGCCAGAACACAGGCCGCCCATTTTGGTGCCGCGCGCACGTTCATACCTCAACGCGGTTTTCAGCGCGGGGGTCAACCCAGCTTTCATGTCATAGCTCGCGAGTACAAAGAGACGGTCGCACTTTGGCAGATTTGCGAAATCCGTATCGACGGCAAGTTTGAAACCATTCAGGCAGGTCGCGGTCTCTCCGTTTTCTGAAGCTAAAGTAAACTTATAGAGTTCTTCGCCACTCGCGCGGTTGGCCAAACGGAGTGGTTCGACGGCGCAGGAAAAGGACAGGTGGGAGAACCCATCCAATAGCAAGAAACAAAAATGCTGTCCCAAATTATGCCTCTCCCTGCAATTCGTCAGGCCCCACGACCCCAGGACATGATGGGATCACCCAGAAGGTCTCGGTTGATTGCCACGCCCAGCCCCGGAGCTTTTGTCGGCATAACGCCTCCATTCTCGATCGGAGCATGAAACTGACCGGTTGGAATATTGATCATATCCCGGGTGTCCAGGATGCAGCGCAGAAGGCTTGTGGGTACCGTGGCTCCCATGTGCACTATGGCCGCGAAAGCCAGAACCGAACCGGTTGTGTCCTGAACAGACATGCTCAGACCTGTGGCGCGGCAAATGTCGCGCTGGCGCCGAGACCGTGTGAGACCACCCGATTTCGTGATTTTCAAGCCAATGCCATCTGCTGCATCTTCCGACACAAGCAAAGCCACATCTTGGTCCTGCTGGATCAATTCATCCAAAATGATCGGAACAGTCGTACGCCTGCGCAGCGACAGCGTTTCTCGCCATGTGGCACAGGGGGCTTCCAATACGAAATCCAAACCCTGTGGCAGCGCGTTCAACATTCGCAGTGCGGCCTCAGGCGTTAGACCGCCGTTGGCGTCAACAATGAAATATTCGCCGGATTGCCGATCTGCTAAGGAGGCGACGATCCGCTCGGCATCCAGTAGCGGTCCCCCCTCTTCTTCAGAAGCACCAACTTTGATGGAATGACCGAGATAGCCTTTGGCGCGATGCGCTGCGATGCGCGCACGCATGTCTTCAGGGTCTCCGGCATAGATCGAACTGATGATCGGCAAAGGCGTACCAGTTGCACCACCCAAAAGCGTACAGACAGGCAGGCCCACAGATTTACCAAAGAGATCCCAGCAGGCTACGTCCAGCGCGGCTTTGGCGTGGTTGTGCCCTGTTAGTGCTTCGTCCATAGCATCGTTGATGCGTTCAACATCTCGCGGATCGCGCCCAATCAAATGCGGCGCGATTTCTTCGATGCCGGCGCGGACGCCCAAGGCATGTGCGGCAATATAGTTTGATCCAAAAGGTGTGCTTTCACCCCAACCTTCTGTTCCGTCATCCGCTGTTAAGCAGACAAAAGTGCCATCAAAGCTGTTGTAAACCCGCCCACCCGAAAGCTTGTAGGAGCCTTGGGCGTAGGGCAGGTCTACTTGATATACTTCAATCGTCTCAATGCGCATTAGCTGTCCTGCGGTGGGATCAACACCAGCTGCCCGGTGTGCTTCTTGGTCAGGAAGTCTTCTTGCGCGCGAGCGATGTCGCTCAGCGGGTAAGTTCCAGCGACCACCGGACGAATTTCACCAGCTTCGATGTATTTAACGAGGTTCTCGAACACGACGTCTTCCTGAAAAGTGCAGCCGAAGAGTGTCAGGTCTTTCAGATAGAGCGTGCGAATGTCGATTTCACAAATCGGCCCAGCAATTGCGCCCGCTGTTGCATACCGTCCGCCCCGGCGCAGAACGTCTAACAGGCTTGGCCACTTCTCTCCTGCGACCAAATCCACAACAACGTCAATTGTGCCTTCGCCGAGTTCTGCCACCAAGTCTGCATTGCGGTCTAGCACGCGGTCTGCACCAAGCGCTTTAACCGCATCCGCTTTGGATGCCGACGAAAGTGCGATCACTGTCGCACCGCGACGCTTGGCCAGCTGAACCGCGGCGGAACCAACCCCCCCGGACGCGCCTGTGATCAGCACAGTTTCCGCGCCTAAGTTGGCCCGATGCAGCATGTTTTCCGCAGTGGAATAGGCGCAAGGAATGGCTGCGAGTTCGATGTCGTCCCAGTCACAGTTTACCGCATGTGTTTCGTCAGACCGGGCCACGCAATATTGCGCAAATCCACCGTCTATTTCACTTCCGATGGTCAGGCACTCAAATGGGCGGTCTTCGGCATGGTGGCGTTGCATGTTACGCACGATGACACGCTGCCCAATACGAGATGCGTCCCCACCCTCACCGACAGCGACGATTTCACCGCAGATATCTGCACCCTGGATACGAGGCAATTGAAGCGCTTCGCCGGACCAGGTTGCATCTTCCTCGTTTACGCCATCAAACCCGCCTGCGCCGCCAGCATCAGTGTCTGTTGTCACGGATTTGGAATACCAACCAATGCGGGTGTTGATGTCTGTGTTGTTCACACCGGCCGCCAGTACGCGGATCAGGACGTCATCCGATGTCGGCACGGGTACCGCGACATCTGTGCGGTACTCCAGTTTTTCCAATCCACCATGACCGGTTAAGTGAACCGCGTGCATTGTCTGTGGGATCATTCTTGTCTCCCTAGAACGAGGCGATTGGGTCGCCAAACAGTGTTTCATCCGGCTCCACGCCCAGACCCGGACCGGTTGGCCTCTGGATATGGCCGTCTATGATTTTGATACCGTTTTCAGGATCATAGTGACCTTCAATGTAGGGGGCTGCAAGCCAAACACCTTCGTTGAGTTGCGGTTTTACGGTCGCGCCAATTTGCGTGCAGGCGGCGGCTATAATGTCTCCGCCCCAACTGTCGTCGCACGTGTGCGGTAGGTTTCGGGCTTCACAGATGTCGCGGAAAACCCGCATATTCTGCAACCCGCCAATGCGGGTGACCTTCATACCAAAGCCATCCACCAATCCGGTGCCAACGGCGGAGATCACCGTATTCAGATCTATCGAATTTTCATCCATATAGATGCCGTGACTGACTTGAGAGCGAATTTTCTCAAGATCCTGGATAGTATTACAGGGCTGCTCCATAACAAATGGAATTTCCGGGCATTCACGGCTGACCCGTAGAGCATCTCGTGTTGTCCAGCCTCTGTTTCCGTCCACGGCAAGGCGCATGCCAGAGCCACCTATTTGCTCCCAGACCTTCCGGATGGTTTCGATATCGATTTCGACAGGGCGGCCGCCAACTTTGACCTGCAGCCGCGGGTATCCTTCATCAAGTTTTTCCTTCGCGAGACGTGCAATGTCATCCGGTGCACCCACGCCTGTGGCATAATAGGAAGGCACGCGATCGGTCACCGCACCGCCTAGCAACTCTGCCACGCTCACCCCAAGCTGTTTGCCGAGTAGGTCGTGAGCTGCAATATCAATGGCAGCTTTCGCGTAGTTATGTCCGTTTAGCAGACCAGCCATCGCCCGATTGAGAGATACAGGCCAAATATCCGCGCCGATCAGACCCTTAGCCATTTCCACTAAGGCTGCTCGGGCACCGCCTACATGCGCTTCCGCGTAGGTCGGGCCAATGGGACAGGTCTCCCCCCACCCAACATGACCACTATCTGACACAAGTTTCACCAATGTAGTGTCGAGTGACCAAACCTCTCCGCTTGCCATTGTGTAGGGGCCGTTTTTAACCGGGAGATCATGTGAATAGATATAGATCTCGCTGATTTTCATGCGCGACGTGCTTTCTTGTTTGTCCGCTGGACGGGTTGAAACTGAACTCTGGAATTGGTTCGGCGATGGTACAAACACCGCCGAACCAGGTATTTAGGTTACTCAGCAGGTGCTGTGCCCTCGGCTTCTGTCTTCTCGCGCTGACTGTCGCGATAGAGCGCTTTCGCAAGTGCGACCATCATCAAGCCCATCACCATTGTGAATGGCAGAGCGCCGATGATCATTGCGTTTTTGAGTGCATCCAGCGGGTTGTTTTCGCCAGCTGCGACGATCAGCGTGCCGATCACCGCTGTCAGGATCAGACCCCAGATAATGCGGTGTTTGACGCCGGTTTCCTGAGCGCCACCAGACATAATAGTGTTCATCACCAGAATGCCTGAGTCCGCGGAGGTCACGAGGAATGTCATGATTAACACAACGCACATCACAACGATGATGCCATAAAGCCCTTCACTCAGGATGTTCTCGAGCGCCACAAACAGTTTGTTTGTGGTTGATGCCGCTGCAATGGACGGATCAGCCAGGCCGGCCACTTCCAAATCAACCGCTGTGCCACCCAGGATGGTCATCCAAGCGAAACAGACCAACGCAGGTGCGATAACGCAGCCAAGGATGAACTCGCGAACTGTGCGACCCTTGGAAATACGTGCCAGGAACAGACCAACAAATGGCGAGAATGCAATCCACCAAGCCCAGTAGAAGGTTGTCCAACCGGCTTGCCAACCGAACAGGCGACCATCGGCACCCGCAGCATAAACGGCTTGCAGTGTGGTATCGTCAAGCTCCGCAGCTGCACCTGTTAGACCAGACTTGAACCCATCAAAGCTGCCCCAAGCATTGGTTGCGCCACCGATCAGATCATCCGCCAATGGTTTGGCTGCTTCTGGCAGACCCGCTGCAAATTCGCTCGCCGCTTGTGGGCCGTAGGCCTCAAACGACAACGATATGAAATGCATGATGTAGTCGACCATTGCGGTAGCGTAAGTCGTCATCGCAAACAGGAATGAGCCGAAGATAATGAAGGTCAACAGTAAGATCAGCGACAGCACCATGTTCAGGTTGGAGAGGTATTTCACTCCACGGCCAACTCCAGAGACAGCAGAGATGATCGACAGACCCATAATAATTACGAGAGCTGTGATCAGACCAACCGTACTCGGAGCAGGTACATCGCCGTTCATGTTGACCAACCAACTCATGTTGGTCACGGCATAAAGACCATCAACAAACTGCGAGACACCGAAACCGATGGTCACAGAAACACCAAGGATTGTCGCAACAACACCCAAAACGTCCACGATGTGGCCGATAAAGCCATTTGCAGCAGAGCCCAGAATTGGGGTCAGCGCAGACCGGATGGTCAGTGGCATACCACGGGTATAGGCGTAGTAAGCCAGCGACAGACCGGTGATCACATAAATCGCCCAGGCGTGGAAACCGTAGTGCAGGAAAGTGTAACGGAACGCGGATTCAACGGCCGCTTCAGAGCTGCCTTCGACCGCGCCCGCGACCACAACCGGGTTAGAGCCCCAAAGCCCCATAGGTTCCGCCGTCGCATAGACCATAAGGCCCACGCCCAGACCGGCGCCAAACATCATGGAGAACCAGGAAAAGTTTGAAAACTCAGGCTTTTCTCCCGGTGTACCCATGACCTTACGGCCCGAATATGGCAAAGCTGCTACGATGAAGAGAAAGAAAGCAAACAGCCCGACAATGATGATGTAGAATTGGTTGAAGCCCTCTAGCAAGGACCAGTTCAAGCTACCCAACGTGCTGTTAGCATTCCCGGGCCAAATTAGGGCCCAAAGCACCAGTGCAACCATGATCCCCTTGGATATCAAGGCGATCGGCAAACTCGCGTCTTTATAAAAACCGTCATCCTCAGTTTTTATCTCAAGCTCCGTAAATGGAGGTTTTATTGACATCACATTACTCCCTGTTCCTTTTTTAATGTGCTCCGTGAGGAGAGTAGTTTTGTCGCCTGGAAAAACGGTCCGGATGGAACGCTTCGATGGCAACATGCGGCGCTCGCCCTGCAATTTCTGCAGCCACAAGACGACCAGTTGTTGCGCTCAATGTCAGGCCAAGTTGGCCGTGACCCGTTGCAAACATCACGTTGGCAAGGCGAGCGCTGCGACCGATCACAGGTCGCGTATCGGGGGTGAAAGGGCGCCGTCCCATGCGGCGTTCTGAGTTGGTTGTGTTCAAGCCGGGCAACACGCGGCGTGCGTGGTTCACAAGAACCTCTGCACGACGCCAATTCGGCTTTGCATCCAAATTCATAAACTCGGCGGTGCCAGCAACTGCCAGCGCATCCTGATACGGCGTGATCCCAAAGCCGCCCTTTGGATAAAACACGGTGTGTTTCAGATCGACGCCACTTTCCGGCAATAGCGTTGAATAGCCAGCGAGCCCTTCGACAGGCAGGCGGATACCCAATTTGCGCGCCAGCATTTTGGAACCTGTCCCAGCGGCAATCACAATCTCGTCGGCAAAGATATCTTCGCCGTCGGTAGATCGCACTGACCGAACAACCGAGCCGTCGCGACTGAAGTCAGCAACAGCTGCAGATTTTACAGTGCCGCCCCGCGCCAGAAACGCTTCTGTTAGCCGCTTTACAAGCTGAACAGGGTCAGTGACATAGCTCCAATCACGCAAAATTGCGGCGTGCTGAAAATCACCCGCGATGGCCGGTTCCATATTCTTGGCTTCCTGACCGGAGACTTCGTCGATGGTGCAACCCATTTCGCGAGCCAGATCAAAAGCCGCGCCCATCGTGGCTTTGTCTTTATCGTCGTCAAACACCTTAAGTATCGGACGTTCCACAAGAACTTCCGGATGACCAATATCTGCCGCGAGAGCCTTGAAATCATCCGTGGCTTGAAATGTCAGCGTCGCAAGATCCGCTGCTATTGCCCGCATTTTGTGAGGGAACGAATTCAACGTAAAACGTGTGAACCAAGGTAGCAATCCGAGAAAAGACGTTGGACGCACGGCCAGCGGTGCTTCGGGATCCATCAGCCAACCAGGCACCTGCATCAGCATTTTGGGTTGCGACAGAGGCACGATTTCTCCTACGGCCAGACACCCGCAAGACGCCCAGCTGGCCCCTTCCCCAATAGGTCCGGGCTCCAGCACCGTGACCTCATGCCTATCACTCTGCAAAGCGAGCGCGCAGGAAATCCCGACGATGCCGCCGCCTATGACTGCAATATGTTTCACTCAGAAGTTCCTGATGTATAGCCAAGTTCGGCCAGAAGTTCAGAACTGACTTCGACACCTTCAGCTTCCGCTTTGGTGCGTTTGCCCAACCGACCATCACCCGGAATGCGCGCCGTACCATTGCCATCAATCGCACCGCATATCTGTGCCACCGCGGCATCAAACCCTGCGTTTCCGAAGCGGCTTGGATCAAGTGCGATCAGAGTTGCACCGCCTTTCACGTTCAACGCCCCATGTGCCAACCGATTTTCATTGTCGATCGCCAGAGTTCCGCCCGCCAAAGCCGCGCCCAGAACTTCAACCATAAATGCAATCGCTGCGCCTTTGTGCTCCCCAAACGGCAGGAAGCTCCGCGTGGTCATAATCTCATTCGGATCTGTGCTTGGGTTCCCATCGGTGTCGAGACCAGCTGGAACGGGCAGCTCATGCCCCTCGGCGGCAGCCATCTTGATGTCCATCATGGCGGCCATGGATGATGCTTGATCCCAGACGATAGGCGGTTGGCCAGGACGTGGGCAGGCAAAAGACATCGGGTTGGTGCCAAAGACGGGGCGGACACCACCTTGAGGCACGACCATGGAAAGCGAATTCACAACGCCTATGGCGACAAGACCTGCCGCTGCCAAAGGCTCTGTGTCAAATCGAAGACCGCCCAAGTGATGGCAGTTGGCACAAGTGAATGAGGCAATGCCTTGTTCACGGGCAATAGCAATCAATTCATCGCGCGCGGCAGCGGCTGCAAGCTGATAATAACCATTGTCGCCATCGCCGCGCAGAACACCGGGAGCGATCTTCTCGATTTTTGGAGAAGCCGAAGGGTTGGCATAACCAGACGTGAAACTCTGAACGTACACAGGCAGCATTCGAAGGCCATGGCTGCGTGGCCCGTCCCTTTCGGAGCTCGAAACAATTTCAGCTATTAGGTCGCTGCCCGCTGCATCCATACCTGCCCTAACAAGCACGGATTTTGCCAACTTGCGGATCTCGTCCAACGACAGAATTTGTGTAGACGGGTTTGTCATTCTCTAAGTCCTCTTACGCATTTACTCAGGCAGCGCTGGCAATTGCCCGCGCGCCCTTTGATCAGTGGCTTAGCTATACTCGGCCCGTTTTTTCGCAACAAACTCATTGAGTTCGCCACGTTTGTCCGGCGGCATGTAGGGCTCAACGTAAGTGTCCAACATGCGCTGAGCCTCTAAAAGACCGACAGTTTCGGCATCTTTAGCGCCCTCTGCTTCCCACTGCTCAAAGCTGTCGTTGTTTTGCAGAGGGTTCATGTGCATTGGATTTTCGCGCGTATGATCGGTGCCGAGGAAGTGCCCGCCAGGGCCGATTTCGGCGATGTCATCCAAAATCGCGTCGAGGTTTTCTTCGGCAAGGCCGCTGAAGAAACGGTGGAAATTCTCAAGTTGGCGCGCGTCCTGCACCCATTTTGAATAGCTCACACCAAGCGCACCTTCGAGGAAGCCAGCGGAGTGAACAATGTAATTGCAACCACCAAGCAACACCGGCCACATGGTGTTGGCAGTGTCAAAAGCCGCCTGCATGTCAGGCGATTTGGATCCCGTCCACATGGTGCATGTTCGCCATGGCACCCGATAGAAACGCGCCATCTGACCAACTAGAAGGTTCATCAAACCCGGTTCTGGAGACCCCATCATGGGTGCACCGGTTTTCATGGAAACACCCATGATCGCTACACCAAGTACCATTGGCGCTCCGCGCCGGATGATCTGGCTATAGGCCATACCCGCCAAAGATTCCGCGATCAGCAGAGCCACACCGCCTTGTGGGCTTGCAGGTGTTGAAGCGCCCGCAAGAACAAAGGGAGAAAGCAAGCAAGGTTGGTTCGCTGCTGCATAAACACGCAAGCTTTCCAACATGGTTTCATCCCAAACCAGAGGTGTATTGCAATTCAAAAGCGCGGCCATCACCACGTTATTGTCGACAAACTCCTCACCAAAGACGATGCGTGTCATGTCAACGGAATCCCGTGCGGCCTGTTCAGACAGCACAGATCCCTTGATCGGTTTGTCAGTTAGGGTCAGGGCGGCGTGAACAAGCTCCAGATGTCGCTGTGGCACCGGCACATCCTGCGGCTCAACCGGAAGAATGCCAGGGACCATCATGGACTGGCTCATCTGGCTCAACTTGAAGAAGTTGTGTGCATCTTCCAGCACTGAGGGGCGGCGTACACCGTCTAAGCCGTAGACAAAGGGAGCGCCGTAAGCATTGGCGAAAACAGAGTTGCGTTTGCCCACTTTCAACGAACGCTCAGGATTACGTGCTGCATAGTCCCATTCTTCTGGCACTGTGGAAATCAGATCCATAAGCATGTCACGACCAATGCGGACACGCTCCCCGTCAACTTTCGCGCCGTATTTCTTCCAGTCAGCCAATGCGACCGGATCACGGAACTCGATACCCGTGGTTTCTAGGATCGTCATAGCCGCGTTGTGGATTTTCTCCACACCTTCGGGACCCAACAGATCTATCGGACCGACTTTTCGATTCAATGTAGACAAGTAGACTGGCGGCGGATTGGTGCGGGCAGCCACCCGTGCAGCGCGTCCACCACGGGCTGATCGTTCTCTTGTTTGAGTGTTCATCGCTATAACTCCGGACTATGCACGCGCGCGAGCGCTGGTTGGGTCAACGGCACAGGTGTCGATCACTTCGGCATCGCGCAGCTCTCCATGAATTTTCACCTGCATTTGAGTGCCGGGAGCCGTCAGCTCCTGCGGAACAAGCGCCATGGCTATGTCGTGCTGGCAGTAATAGGAGAAACCGCCTGAGGTCACTCGACCGACGATTTCGCCGTCTTGGTAGACCGCTTCATATGCAATCACCGAAGTATCGCAGAATGGCAGTTTAAGAGTGACAAGTGTATTGTACCCGCCCTCTTCTTTCTGCTTCAGCAAGGCCTCTTTACCGATGAAATTGCGTTCACGAACGACGCCCTGCACCTTTTCTGTCATCGCCACGAAACGACCCAGATCGGCCTCATATGGCGTCATATCTTTGCAAATCTCACGGTTGATCGCGCGATAGGACTTCTCCAGTCGCATGGATTCCAGCGCCAGTGCCCCGAATGGCCGCACGCCTGCCTTAAGAAGCTGTTCCACGATATGGCGGTTGTAGTTCACAGGGTGGTGAAGCTCCCAGCCGAGTTCACCTGTGTAGCTCACGCGCAGCAGGTGAACGCCTTTGGCAAAGCCAAACTCACCCTTTTGCGCCGACAGCCACGGGAAAGCTTCGTTGGACAGATCATTGTCGGTGAACTGCTGCAGGATTTCGCGGGACTTCGGCCCAGCCAAAGCAACAACACCCATCTGTTCGGAAATGTCTTCCATCACAACAGAGCCATCTTTTGGCATCAGCTTGGACAGTTGATCCCAGTTGTAGACCTGACCGTTGGGCGTCGAGACAAGATAAAAATCATTCTCGGCATAGCGCACGATGGTGTATTCGCCATCCATGCCGCCACGTTCATTAAGCAGCAAAGACAGAGTCATACGCCCGACCTTAGGCAGCTTGTTGGCCATGATGCTGTCAAGCCATGTCGCCGCGCCGGATCCACGCACTGTGAATTTGGTCATCGGTGACATCTCGATGAAGCCTGCTTCATCACGCGTCGTCTGAACCTCGGCTTCCACATGGTCCCAGGCGTAGGTGCGGCGGAAACTATGCGCGGGGATTGCTTCTTCTGGGGATGGCGCAAACCATTTTGGGAATTCGTAACCGTTGTAAAGTGTCCAAACGGCTCCCTTCTCGGTCAGCAGATCATAAGATCCCACAGTGCGCATCGGGCGGGCAGAGTAAAAATCTTCGCCTGGGAAATGCGCATGCATATGCGTTCCCCAAGTTTCACGCACTTTTTTCATTGTCCAACGTTTGGACGCGAAGTCACCAAATCGACGCGGATCCAGCTCAGACATGTCGATGCCCGGCGCGCCTTTCAGGATCCATTGCGCCAATTGGTTGCCAACAGTGCCGCCCCAAAGGATGCCGCCCGGCATACCTTCTGCGAGCCAGAGATTGTCATGGCCTGGCGCCGGTCCGGCCAATGGCAATTCGTCCGGCGTCATCTGGAAAGGGCCACGGGTGTTGGCTTTGATACCAACTTCACCCAGCATCGGAACGCGTTCAATGGCGCGTTCCCATTGCGTTTCCACGGCTTCGAAATCTTCTGGCAGCAGGTCCGCGCCAAAGGTTGGGGGAACGCGATCCTCGGCGAAGAGCTTCAGGTCTTTTTCGAACTCATACGGGCCAAACTGAATGCCGCCGGTGTCTTCACGCAGATATGCGCCATAGTCTTCATCGCGCAGGATCGGGAATTCTGGCAGACCCTGTTTTTTGCGGTCGACCAGCATAGGCACAGTTTCCGTGGTCCAGTACTGGTGCAAAATTGGGATGCAAGGCAGATCAATGCCGACACGGCGCGCGTTTTCGCGTGCGTAGTTTCCTGTGGCGAAAATCAGATGTTCACAGGTGATTTCGCCTTGGTTGGTGGTTACCTTCCAGTGACCGTTTTCCAGTTTTTCGTAAGATTGCGCTTCGGTGTTTTGATAAATCGTGGCACCCGCATCGCGCGCAAGTTTTGCCATTGCCTGTGTAATGTCGGCCGGGTTCACATAGCCATCTTCTGTATGCAGAATACCGCCTTGAATGCTGTCGCTCTGGTTCAGGAGGGGATGTAGTTCCGCAATTTCTTCCGGCGTTACAAGACGGCATGGAACATCAGCTGCCTCAGCAACCGACAGGTAGCTTTGAAACTCGTCCCAGCGTTCCGGCGTGTTGGCCACGCGTAGTTGGCCAACTTTGCGCAAGCCAACGGAGGCACCCAGTTTCTCTTCAACTTCAGAATAAATGCGAATGGTTTCCAAAGTCATTTTGGAGACGTTGTGAGACCGCACGAAGGTCACCAGCAATCCTGCTGCGTGCCAGGTTGAACCGGATGTCAGTGTTGTCCGTTCCAGCATGACGGCGTCGTTGCAGCCGTGTTCTGTCAGGCCATAGAGAATCGAAGCGCCAACACAGCCTCCTCCGACAACAACTACCTTTGCATGTGATTTCATAGGGATCTCCGTTGCACACGCCCTTCTGCAAGGGGCGCTACCATCAGCAAAATTTGAGCATATTTTTTGCCTTCACCGCTGGCCTTGCAACTGCAAAAAAAGTAAGCTTGAGATACTTGAACTAATTCAAGATTCACCCACAGCGTCGTGTTTTAGGGCGAACCATTCAACACAAGGAATACTGACCTTGCCCAATCGCCCCTATGATCTGCCCTCATCAAAATGGCTGGTGTCATTTGAGGCCGCAGCGCGAAATGCCAGTTTCAAACTGGCGGCTGAGGAACTTGGTGTGACACCGGCAGCGATCAGTCATCAGGTGAAAGCCTTGGAAAGTGACCTGAACTGCGAGCTCTTTCACCGTTTTCACCGCGGCGTGGAACTGACCGAAAGCGGAGCATATCTTCTGGTTTCCCTGCAACGCGCTTTTGAGGGCATCAACGAGTCACTGTCGCAACTGCGGGCGCAGCACCGGCGGTCTTCTGTAGCCATCGGGTCGACACCTGCGGTCAGCTCCCTCTGGCTTACCCCGCGCCTCGCAGAATTCTGGAAAAGCCACGGGCATATCTCTGTCGCTCAGATCGTCAGTGACATGCCTCTTGATACGCCGGCCTGTGATATCAGCGTTAACTACGGTGATATGACACGCGAAACCCTGCCCTGCCGCCACCTTTTTCACGGCAATATCTCGATCCTAGCCAGTCCCCGTTTTGCCAAAAAACACAATGTCGAGGACATTCAAGATATGTCAGGCGTGCCACTGATCCAGCTTGCCGATGGACTGGCTGAATGGATGAACTGGCAACAATGGAGCAAAGCCAAAAATTTCAAAGGCACGCTCAATATTGAGCACAGAGTCAACAACTACTCCATCGCCTTGCAGGCGGCTCAAGACGATATGGGCGCTGTGCTGGGTTGGCACAGCTTGACAGCGGAGTTGCTTGAATCAGGTAAATTGGTGCGCCTTTTGCCTGACTCCGTGAATACAAATCTGGGGTTTTATCTGAAGCTACACAACGAAAACTCAAGCCGCGCCAGACGCGTGTTTGAATGGCTTTCTGAATCGGCCATATAGTACACAACCAATTCTATTTGCGGGGCTGAAATATCATTTGCATCGCTATTCTATCGAACCGATGGTTCTTAATATCTACCAACTGTGTCCCAGCAAAGACTTGGGCAAGCCCAAATGGCACATTCCGAAAGCCCATCCAAACGGAATTAATTATGTATCAGATGGGCTTTCTTGATGTGAAAGCGACTTCGAGCTAGCGATGTACGTTAGTATTCCTGATTGAGTTCAGCAGCAGCCGGAATTTCTCTTTCACGGCGCGCAATATACTCCAGCAGCTCCTCATTCTTGGCAATATCCAGTGTCGGTTCCTGGTATTCACCAAGCAGTTGCCGCGCATACTTGAGAGCTCGTTCAGTGATCTCCACTTCGCCTTCCGCAGTCCATTGCTCAATTGAATTGTTGTCAAAAAGCTCCGGCATGAAGAAAGCTGTCTGAAAGTTTTCTTGCGTGTGCTCATGGCCAAGGTAGTGACCACCCGGACCAACGTCAGACACAGCTGCAACGGCTTGATCAAAGTCGTGCCATTTCGGACCCTCCGCCATGCGATACGCCATAGCGCATTGTTCTGCGTCGACAACAAACTTTGCGATTGAGCAGTGCATGCCAGCTTCGTTCCAGCCCGCTGAGTGCCAAATGTAGTTGGCACCTGCGTGCATAACGGCGGAAAGCGTTGTACTGCTTTCATAACCAGCTTGAGCATCGAAGGTCTTTGCGCCGCCCAAGGTGTTGGATGTACGCCAAGGCACTTCGTAAAAACGGGCCATCTGACCGATCATGAAGTTCATCAAGCTGATTTCCGGGGTGCCAGCCATAGGAGCACCAGATTTCATACTGACGGTGGACAGGTAATGGCCATAGATGGCAGGGGCGCCTTTGCGGATAACCTGAGTGTAAGCCAATGCGCTCAGGGCTTCTGCATTCAGCTGAGCGACCGTAGCTGGCACACTGGCTGGAGTGTTTGCGCCACCCAAAACGAATGGGGAGCACAGCACTGGCTGTTTGCGTTTACAGAAGGCCCGCATCGCACCCAGCATGGTCTCGTCCCAAACCAGCGGCGAGTTGCCGTTGCAGTTGCCAGTTGTGACGGGGTTTTCTTCCATGAATTCCTCGCCAAAGAGGATGGCGCACATGTCCATGACGTCTTCGGCGTTCTTTGGGCTTGTGGTCATGCCCATGAACATCTTGTCGGAATACTTCATCGACGAATAAGTAATGCGCAGGTGACGCTGGCTGATCGGATGGTCGTAAGGTTCGACAATATGGTGCGCTGAGCTATTGAGCGCTGGCATCATGTGGCTCAATTTGTGGAAGGTCGCCAAATCTTCCATCATTGGGTTGCGGCGAACATTATCGAGGTCACGAATGAAAGGCGCGCCTGTCATTGGCACGAACACAGAGTTCCGGCCACCGAGTTTAACGTTATTCTTGGGATTCCGCGCATGGTAGGTGAATTCGGACGGAATCGTCGCGATCAGATCCATCACCAAGTTGCGATCCAGATACACCATCTCATCGACAACCTTGGCACCAGCCTTTTTCCAATCTTCCAAGGCAATTGGGTCACGGAATTGCACGCCGACATTTTCCAGAATGTCCATCGATGCGTTGTGAATGCGCTCAACCTGCGCACCGTCCATTACTTCGCAAAGCGGCAGTGTGTTGGTCAGGCCGGGAAGCATGTCAAAATTCGTGGCGGTACGGACGGCTCGGCGAGCGGAGCGGCCACCGGCACGAGTGCGCGTAGCTGATTTCTGGGTCATTCATGGTCTCCTTTAGACAGAGACTCGCGGATTCTTTGACCCGCCTCGTGCTGATGGGCGAAGAGTCCTTGCAGAAACCGACATTTATCCGGGAAGCAGCTTTATTTGTATCGCTGCATAGATGGGCTAACGCCGTAGGCCGTGCGATAAACTCGGGAGAAATGTCCTGTGGTTTCGAAGCCACAGGCAATGGCCACATCGATTACGGATGCTTCGGTTTGCATCAGCAAATGCCGAGCGCGCTCTAACCGCATTTCCAGGTGGTATCGTTTGGGAGAGGAATTCAGGTAACGACCGAAGAGACGCTCTAGCTGACGGGAAGAAATGCCAATATCCTTGGCAATATCTGCGGGTGAAATGGGGTTTTCTAACGTGTCCTGCATGATTTGCAGGGCTTTCGCGAGATGTCGATTACGCATGCCGTTGCGCGCTTGAAGCGAGACACGCTGTTCTGCTGAAGCATTGCGCGCACCAGAATAAACCATCTGGTCCGCCACATCCATCGCGAGGCTGCTGCCATGGTCCATTTCCACCCGATGCAACATCAGATCAGCCGTGGCCGTCCCACCCGAAGCGGTGACATATTTCTCGTCTGATACAAAGACGTTGCGCACTAGATTCACTTCGGGAAATTCCTCCATGAATGCGTCATGAAAATCCCAGTGAATGGCGGCCTGCATACCGTCCAGAAACCCAGCCTTTGCGAGGATCCATGCGCCGGAGCATAGCGCTCCGATCGGATTTCCCATGGCGCGTTGTTTGCGCAGTGTGCTGATCAAATGGGCCGACGCATGCTTCTGCATATTCGACCCAGAAAGCACAAAAAGCTGATCGCATTTAGGAACTTCGTCAAAGTCGCCATCGACCTGCATTACGATACCACCGGAACAGGTAACCGTCTTTCCGTTATCAGAGAGGAGCGTCCATTTATACAATTCCTCTCCACTGATCATGTTCGCGATGCGGAGCGGTTCCACAGCGCATGAGAATGCCAGATTGGCAAACTCTTCGACCATTAAGAAGACAATATGTTTCGTCATCGTAGTTTGTCCGCAAATAAAAGGGCGAAGTGGCACGTGCCACTTCGCCCTTCAGATGTAGCAAAGTTTATTGTGCCGCTGCGCGTGCTGCCGCTAGCCAGGAATCATACTCTGCTTGATTGTCAGAAATCCACTGGCTTACATGCCGGTCGATATCGTCGGAACCATCCTGACCGTCAGAGATTAGCTTATTCTGCGCGGAGATATCATTGATGGAAATCTTCGCCAATTCAAACAATTTCGCTGCTGCTGGGTTTGCACCCAGAAAGTCGTCAGTTGCAACTACGCGAATGCTGTCGACTGCAAAGCCAAGGTCTTTGCCCTCAAATTCGGTGTTTGCTGTCGCGCCATCTGGCAGGGAGCTGTATGGCACCGCCAGCCATTCAACGTCCTCACCTGGCACCAATGCACCGGATACCCAGTAAGGTGTCCAGGTGTAATAAAGGATGTTTTCGCCAGCGCTGCTGCGGGCAATGGTGTCAGCGATGATGGCGTTATATGCGCCTTGGTTATGTGAAACGGTGTCACGCAGGCCGAATTCCGTCAGCTGGTGCTCAATGACGCGTTCACAACCCCAGCCCGGCACACAGCCCGCGAGGTCGGCAGTGCCGTCGCCATCAGCGTCGAACATTTTGGCGACTTCCGGATCCTTCAGATCACCAAGGTTTTGAACACCCGCGTCATATGCCGACTTGTTGATCAGATAGCCTTGCAAAGCACCGTCAACCAGGGTGCCGACTTTCTCAAGAACTGCATCTCCGCCAGATTCTTCAAAGAAGTTGTTGTGCAGCGCATTCCAGTGAACGGCAGTAAAGTCGCCATCACCAGTGCCCAGTGCAAGGTGAATGGTCTGATATTCAACCTCTTGTGGTTCAGCCACAGTGTAACCAAGGTCTTCAAGCGCGCGGAACAAAACGCGGTGCTGGAAGGTTTCTTCCAGAGATGGCGCCATAATCGGACGTACGTCGACGCCTTTTCCTGGCATGCTGTCCGCAATTGCTGCGCCGCCCATCAGGGTCGTTGCAAGCAATGTTGCGATTGCTGTTGTTTTTTTCATAGAGTCGCTCCTCTGTTGGTTATTTTATTTTTCCTGTGGTGCGCAGGATCAGCCCGACCGGACCGCCCTGCCACCAGTGGCGATGCCCGCGCTCGCGGCCCGATTGCCCCATGCCCTGGGTGATCCGGTCCAAAACGATCGCGAGAATGACGATGCCAAGGCCACCGACGAGGGCCTTGCCCGCATCCAACCGCCCCATGGCGCGTAGAACTTCGTTGCCGAGACCCTTCACCGAGATCATCGAGGCAATCACAACCATCGAAAGCGAGAGCATGATGGTTTGGTTCACACCAGCCAGTATGGTCGGGGTGGCGAGCGGTAGTTCAACTTTCAACAAGATTTGCCTTGGGTTGGCGCCAAAGGCCTTTGCTGCTTCGACAACAGATGGGTTCACGCCGCGGATGCCCAATGAGGTCAGGCGTACAAGCGGCGGTAGGGCGAAGATGATTGTGACAATCACACCGGACACGTTGCCAATGCCGATCAGCATGACCACCGGAACCAGATACACAAAGGCTGGGATGGTCTGCATCGTGTCCAAAACAGGTCGAATGGTGGCTTCAAACCGATCGTTTTTTCCCGCCAGAACACCGAGCGGCAGCCCGATCAGGAAACACAGGAGGACTGAACTGACCACAATCGCCAATGTCGTCATCGCGAGGCCCCAGGCGTTTGGCGCAAGGAAGCCCAGGCAGAACATGCTAACTCCAACTAAGATAGCCACCCGGCGACCCGCCGCTTGCCAGGCAACTAAGACCAGCAAGATCAGCATGATCGTCGGCGGCACTGCATTCAGAGCTGTGTCGATGCCCACGATCATTTCGTTGAAGATGTTTTTAATGGGCTGGATTATGCCGCGATTGGCAATCGCCCATTGTTTTACGCCATCAGCGGATTCCGCGATGCCCAGATCAACTGAGGAAAACGGATCAAGGATGCTGAAACTATTCTCTTCCATGATGGGCTCCTCAGTGCTTTACGGCGCTCTGGTCGTCGACATCACCTTGGATGCCGCGCAGCAGAGCGTTCTTGGTCACAACGCCAATCGGGCGGCCATCGACTTTGACCATGATTGGGTTCTGGGTTGAGATTGAGAGATTGACGAGATCATCCAGAGATTGGTCGGGATGCGCCTCGGGCCAGGCATTTACATCATCGATCGGACCCCGGCGCCCTTCGTAGGCTTCCACAGATTCCATGATTTTCCCGGCCGAAACGAGATCAAGCTTGGAAATGCCCGCGACAAAGTCCGCCACATAGTCGTCCACCGGATTGGTCACGATGTCCTCCGGCGTGCCTACTTGGACCAATGCACCGTCTTTCATGATCGCGATGCGGTCTCCGATGCGGATCGCCTCGTCCAGATCGTGGGTGATGAACAGTGTGGTTTTGTTCATGTCCGCCGAAAGCGACATAAACTTATCCTGCAGCTGACGGCGAATAAGTGGGTCCAGCGCCGAGAAGGGTTCATCCATCAAAAGAATTGAAGGATCGGCCGCAATGGCGCGGGCCAGACCAACGCGCTGCTGCATGCCGCCAGAAAGTTCGTCTGGGTATTTCTGATCCCAACCATTCAAATCCACAGCATCAATAGCGCGCATGGCGTTTTCTTTGCGGCTTTCCAGATCGTATCCGCGCACCTCTTGGCTGAAAGCGACGTTGTCGATGACAGTCCGGTGCGGCATCAGCGCCATGTTTTGGAAAACCATGCCAATTTTTTCAGCGCGCAACTCGCGCAAGTCGCGTGGAGAGAGCGCGTTAACGTCTTCACCTTCAATAAATAGCTGGCCTGTTGTGGGTTCGATCAGGCGGTTTACGTGACGAATCAAAGTGGACTTGCCCGATCCCGACAGGCCCATGATGCAAAAAATTTCGCCGCGCCCGACTGTAAATGACGCGTCTTGAACACCAACGACGCAGTCAAACTGATCACGCACCTCCAGCTTGCCAAGTCCTTGTTCTTGAACGGCCTTCATCGCGGCGTCGGCGCGCTTTCCGAAAATCTTCCAAAGATTTCGGCAATCAATCACCGGGTCTGCCAAAGCATCTGTCACTTCAATCTCCCTGAATTTTTTTCTTGTATGCTGCATGTTTTTATATTGTACACAAGTTGTATTTTTGAAAAGGTGATTGAGAAAACCCCGTAGGACGGCCAATAGTTGTTCCCACTGAAGGTGAAAAAAACCGAGTAAAAACAGAGGAAATGGGATGAAAGAAGAGGCACGTCGACGCAAAGAAGAGTTGTTCGATCACTTGAAGGTATCGATTCTCACTCAGCGTCTGCGTCCAGGTTCCGACCTGGATGAAGCGGAACTGTCTGCCGCTTTTGGTCTTTCCCGTACACCTCTACGGGAGGTCTTCCGCGAGATGAGCGGAGCAGGCTACCTGGATCTGCGTGCAAACAAAGGCGCGCGCGTTTCAGATTTGTCCTACCGAACCCTCCGTGACTTTTTCCTCGCTGCTCCCATGATTTACGGAGCAATCCTTCGGTTAGCCGCGTTGAACGCATCCAATAGCCAGATTGAACGGCTTAAGGATGCCCAGCAGGAGTTCAAGGCAGCCCTTCGCAACGGTTCCGCAGGGGACCGGGCTTTGGCGAACAACCATTTCCATGAAGTGACCGGGGATATGGCGGGCAACATTTACTTGCAGCCCTCTTTCCAACGTTTGCTGATCGACCATGCGCGTATCGGCACGACGTTCTACCAACCACAGAATTCCGAAATGGTCGGCAATCTCACCAAGGCCAGCGAACAGCACGATCAGATCATTTCGGCAATTGAAACAAGAGATGAACAACTTGCCGGAACATTGGCAGACGATCACTGGAATCTGTCCCGCGGACAGATCGAAATCTATGTGATGCCCGATGCTCTGGACGTGCCCTTGGGGACGCTTTCGAAATCAACTTCTGCATGAGGAATGAATGACGCCGATATTTAACTTCGACGGGATATATACACCTGTCGTGACGCCGTTTCATGAAGACGGCGCCTTCAACTGGGACGCGTTGGCCGACGTGATTGAATACCTGATCGAGAAAGGTGTTCATGGGCTGATTTCTGGTGGCTCAACGGGCGAAAACTACGCACAGACCATCGAAGAACGCATCGAGATCGCAAAATTCACCAAGGAGCGCATCAACGGGCGTATTCCACTGGTGGTTGGCACTGGTGCGATGATGACAGCGGATTCCATTGCCTTGGCGAAAGGCGCCAAGGATATTGGCGCCGAGGCCCTGCTTTTGGCGTCTCCAGCTTATTCCGTGCCAACTGACCGTGAAAACGCACTCAACGCGCTTGCGATAGATAAGGCTGCCGACCTGCCGATCATGCTATACAACTACCCGCATCGCACGGGCACGATGATGGGCGAAGAGTTCCTTGATCGTGTGGGCCGCAGCCGAAACTTCTGTGGCATCAAGGAAAGCTCCGGAGACATCAACCGCGTGCATCTTCTGGCGCGGGACTACCCGCACATTCAAATGGGCTGCGGTATGGACGATCAGGCGCTGGAGTTCTTTGCCTGGGGGTCTCCGTTTTGGGTTTGTGGCGGATCAAACTTCCTGCCCGAAGAACATGTCGCGCTTTACAATGCCTGTGTGATTGAGGGCGACTTTGTGAAGGGTCGCAAAATCATGTCGGCCATGCTGCCACTGATGCGCGTGCTCGAACAGGGTGGCAAGTTCATCCAGACCATCAAACATGGCGTCGCGATGAACGGCTTTGAAACCGGAGGCATGCGGCCGCCGCTCAAAGGGCTGAACAAAGACGACAAGCGCGCTTTGGAACAAGTGGTGCGCGTACTCAAAGCGACCATTGCAGAAATCACATCGGAGGGCGCGAAATGAGCCTGCTGACTCAAGACGAATACCGTGCAATCGCTGCTGGTCTGACCCTGCCAACCAGTGCGTTCATTGACGGCGGATACCGCCCGGCGATCTCTGGCAAAACCTTCACATCGGTGAACCCAGCAACAGGGGAAACCCTTGCTGAGATAGCGGCCTGTGGCCAGGAAGATGTTGATTTTGCCGTGCAAAAAGCGCGCGAAGCGTTTGACGACGGTCGCTGGAGCAAGATGCACCCGAGCGAACGAAAAGATGTGCTGATCCGGTTTTGCAAACTGCTGACCCGCAATGAACGTGAACTCGCAGTCATGGAGAGCCTCGACAGCGGCAAGACCATTTATGACTGCGAAACTGTAGATGTGCCGGAAACCATTCACTGCCTTAAATGGCATGCTGAAGCCATCGACAAAATCTACGATCAGGTGTCACCGGCATCTGACGATCACATCGCTATGGTCGTGCGCGAGCCCATCGGCGTGGTCGGATTGGTTCTCCCCTGGAACTTCCCGCTTTTGATGCTGGCCTGGAAAATCGGTCCGGCATTGGCTGCGGGTTGTTCTGTGGTGGTGAAACCCGCTGCAGAGACAACTCTGACAGCACTGCGGGTGGCTGAGCTGGCATCAGAAGCAGGCCTCCCCAAAGGGGTTTTAAACATCGTACCTGGCGGCGGCGCTGAGGTAGGTGAACCCATAGGTCGCCATATGGATATCGACATGGTGTCCTTCACCGGCTCGACGGTGACCGGCAAACGTTTTCTGACCTATTCTGCGGAAAGCAACGCCAAAGAAGTCGTTCTTGAAATGGGTGGTAAGAACCCGGCCGTTGTCATGGATGACGCTGAGAACCTAGATCGCGTTGCGCAGCATATCGTGAATGGCGCTTTCTGGAATATGGGTGAAAACTGCTCTGCCAGTTCTCGCCTGATCGTTCATAAGGACGTCAAAGATCAGCTGCTGGAACGCGTCGCATTGCATGCAAAGGAATGGAACGTCGGAGATCCGCTTGATCCAGAAACCCGGTTGGGTGCACTTGTGTCCCAAGCGCATTTCGACAAAGTCGCTAGCTATGTTTCACAGGCCAAAGACGTTGTTATCGGCGGCAATGCCAAAGATGGTTTTGTGGATGCAACAGTCGTGAACGTGCCGGGAAATGACGACACATTGGCGCGCGAGGAAATCTTCGGCCCGGTTTTGTCGGTGATTGAAGTCACAGGCTTTGACGAAGCGATCCAGATTGCGAATGACACCGAATATGGGTTGTGTGCATCTATCTTCACAGCAAACACCAAACGCGCAATCCGAGGAGCACGTGCCCTGCGCGCTGGTACCGTGACGGTGAACAGCTTTGGAGAAGGGGATATCTCGACTCCATTTGGTGGCTATAAGCAGTCTGGATTTGGAGGCCGTGACAATTCTCTGCATGCGCATGATCAATACACACAACTGAAAACCATTTGGATTGATCTTGCAGATGATGCGGATGAGGCCGTCGATTGACAGGTTTTAAGGCAAAACGTCAGCCGGTGCATCGCGGGCCCGCAGGATGGAATACCATTCTGGGCCCACAAGATGCGCCGGCGGAATTGACGCAAGACACAACGGCGGACTTTGTTGTCATTGGCGCGGGTTTTGCGGGAATGGCGGCGGCTCGGCGTCTGGTGGAACTGACACCAGACAGCCGCGTTATCGTGCTAGATGCGGGCCGCGTAGCCGAAGGGGCATCGGGCCGCAATTCTGGCTTTATGATCGATCTGCCACACGAATTGACATCAGAAGACTATGCTGGAGCGGGCGACGACAAAAAGATGATCGCTTTGAACCGCGAAGCAATCAAATTCATAGGCAATGCTGTCGAGCGATACCACATTGATCCGAATTACTTTGACCCCACGGGCAAGGTGAACGGAGCAGCAAGCGATGCAGCCCTTCGACACAACGCAAGCTATGCTGAACACTTGCGATTGCTGGGCGAGGAATGCGAATTGCTGGACGCAAAGCAAATGCATGAGGTGACCGGCAGTCCTCACTATTTGGGAGGACTCTTCACGCCGGGCACTGTGATGCTGCAACCGGCTGGCATCATGCGGGGCATGGCCAAGGGTCTGGCGCGAGACGGTGTTGCGTTATTTGAAAACAGCCCGGTAACCGAGATCACCAAAAATGGCGCGGGGTGGCACGTCAAAACCGCCAAAGCCAAGATATCAGCGGCCAAAGTGATCCTGACAGTTAACGGCCATCTTGAAAGCTTTGGCGTGGAACGCGGAAAGCTGATGCAACTCTTCCTGTTTGCCACCATGACACCGGAACTTGATGTCGACACATTGAAGAATCTGGGTGGGCAAAGCCGTTGGGGCATTACACCGTCCGATCCTATGGGCACCACGATGCGCCGCATTGATGCCGGACAAGGTGGCAATCGCATTGTAACCCGAACCTGCGCAGTAGTTCGCCCCAACATGCAAACACGCGAGAATGATCTGAAGCGCGCGAAAACGGTGATGCAGCAAAAATTTGATCAGCGCTTTCCGCAGCTTGCTGGCATGAAAATGGAGCACAGTTGGGCGGGGCATCTGTGCCTCAGTCTGAATGGCGTCTCTGTTGCTCGTGAGATCGATACAGGCGTGTATTCCGGCTGTGTTCAAAATGGTTTGGGCACTGCGAGGGGAACACTGACCGGCATTACTGCAGCAGAATTAGCCGTGGGGGTCCAATCGGATATTTCGGATCATTTCAGTGCCGAAATTCCACTCAAGCCTCTCCTTCCCGAACCACTATTTTCATTAGGAGCCAACGCTGTCATCAGGCACCGCGAATGGAAGGCCCGCAGCGAATAGTCACTGATATATTAGGACCTTCACACCGACTTCCAGGTAACTTGAAACGCAAAAGCTGCAAACGCCCTCAGTGGCGATGAAACTCCCGTAACTTTAGCGCAAAGGATACCTCCCGTGCGGTGGCCTCTTCACTGGTCGTCGTTTTGGGAAGGATTGCACATGTCGATTGGTCTGGCCATCTCGGTCACTCCGCCTCTGCTGAGTGCCGCAATCTTATTTGCCAATTCACGCAAACGGCCGATCGCGCTGAAAGCGAAACAGCTTCTTTTATACAATGGGCCACTGGCGGTTTTACCGCCAATGACCTCCTTTATTTGACTTGATCCGATGAATTATTGCGGTTCATCGAATGAGGCTAGATCTACTGGGAGGGTATTTGATCTATCAAGCCAGGCCTCTTAGTTTTTGAAATTCATGCAACATTTCACCAACACGGCCGCTGAATTTCGGATCTTTGGCCGAGAACTCATCGACGACCTCCATCGAGTAGCGACGCAGGTTAGCAATCGCAGCGTCGTCCAGGCGGGTCAATTCACCACCCATTTCTTCAACGAACTGCTTCTTAAACAACATATCGCGATAGACGAAATGGGCACTTGCATCAGCAGAGGTTGCACGAACGACTTCGCTCACCGTTGCTTTCAGATCGTCGCCAAGACCTTCCCAAGCCTTAAGGCCTGCGAAGACTTCTCCATTCATGTGGCCAAGCAGATCAGGCTCCGCGATAAACTTGTTCACCTCCTGAAGATTCATTCCCCAGCCGGTCGCCGTGGAACCCCAATGCGCCCCCTCAGCTACTCCAGTCTGAAGGGCTTGGTAAAGCTCGCCTCCTGGAATGGAAACCGGAGCCGCACCCATTTTTGTAAATACGAGAGCTGCAGGGCCTGTCGAGCGAACGCGCCAACCTGAGAAATCTTCTGTCGTACGCAGAGGTCGGTTGGAGTAAAGTGTCAAACCAGAGTAGGAAACCGGACCGATTTGGAAGACGCCCTGCTCTGCATAGGCCTCTCGGATGACATCCAAGGCACCCATTTCATACATAAAGGCCGCCATTTCCTCATGTTTGGACCAGGCACCGATGTGTCCGTTGAGGTGGCCGGCGACTGGAATACGACCAATCCAATAGGCTGGATAAATGAAAGCACTTTCCAGAAGACCGCGACGTACCGCATTCAACACTTCGCCGGTCGGAACAATCCCGTTGCTTTGCACAGGTGTGATGGTCAATTCGCCATTCGTCGCTTCAGTAATGCGGTCGCAGAACTTTACAAAGACGTCCTCGTAATACCAGTTGCCTGTCGGCCAGTGGGTTTGCATACGCCAGGTGATTTTACCTGCCGCGATTGCCGGTGGCGCTGCAAGCATGCTGCCGGTCGCAGCTGCCGCTGCTGTAGAAGCGGTTGCCGTCAAGAAACCACGGCGTGAAGTTTTGGTAGTGTCGGTCATTTTTTTCCTCCAAGTTGACAGACGAATTTAGTCGTTCGTGAAATTTGTGATGATTTCTGGGAACAAGAAAATCAGCGCACCGGTGGACAGCATCAGCACCAAATAGGGTAGTACTGCATTGTAAATTTGAGTGATTGGTGTCTCGGGGCTTAGGGTCTTGAGATAGAACAGGTTGTAGCCGAATGGGGGTGAAATATAACCGATGCAGAGGTTCAACTGAAACAGCACACAGAACCAGATCGGGTCCACACCAAGACCGGCAACTATCGGATAAAAAATGGGCAATACCAAAAGGATAATGCCGATTGGGTCAAGGAACATGCCTAGGACCAGCGTGACCGCTTGCATCAACAAAATCATGACCCAAGGCTCGATATCCATGCCACGCAGTGCATTTTGCAAGAAGGCTGTTCCACCGCCACTTCCATAGATCGCAGTGAAGGCTGACGCACCAAATACAATCCAGAGCACCATACCTGTGACCGTGGCTGACCCATGGCTGACTTCCTTGATGTAGGTCCAAGTAAGTTCGCCTCGAATGGCGACCGAAAAGGTTACCGCTGCCGCGCCGACGGCTGCAGCCTCGGTCGGTGTGGCGATCCCGGCGAAGATCGACACAAGAACGGATAAGATAACCACGAGCGGCAGGATCACGGATTTCAAGGAAGACAGGCGCTCGGCCCACGGCGTGCGTTCAGAGGCTGGCGGCGCAAGCTTGTTGTTGCTGAGTGCGCGAAACAGCACATATATCAGGAAGACGGCAAGTAGGATTAAGCCTGCAGCCATACCGCCCACAAACAACTTGCCGACAGACTGACCAGTCTGCATGCCAATCAATATGAGCGTGATGGACGGTGGGATGATGATACCCAATGTGCCCGAGGCGCCGATTGTACCAAGCACGAAGTTGCGGTCATATCCTCTCTGGTCCATTGCCGGAATGCCGACCATGCCCGTGGTGATGGTTGATGCTGCGCAGCTACCAGTCATCGCGGAAAGAGTAGCGGCAAAGCCCGAAGTTCCTACAAGCAGACCGCCCGGCATTCGGCCCGACCACAGATAGAAGGCGTGGTACAGGTCTTCTGCAATGCGCGAGCGCGCAAGAGCAACACCTATGAAGACGAAAAAGGGGATCGACGAAAGAAGGATCGACCACATGCCGCCAAACATTGTTGAGACGATGGAATACATGCCGTTTGAACCGAACATGATGTAGCCAAAGACAACAGCGGTTCCACCCATCGCAAATGAAAGGGATACACCACAAATGATGGCCAGCAGTACCATGCCGAACATGCCGAATGTGAGGAGCTCAGGAGACATCAGGTAACATCCTCCGTGTTAGAATTCGGATTGAAGAACGTCCAGATGGCTTCGATCGCAGATACAATGCCCTGTACGGTGATGAGCAAGCTGCCCAGAAAAAGCGCCAATTTTGGAGGCCACATAGGGTGAGCGAGCGCGCTGTCGTCCAATTCATTGAACTGCCACGCGTCCAGAAAGAACAACCAGCCTTCCTTGGTGAGGATCACACCCCATAGGATCAGGAACAGGTAGTTCAACAAATCCAGAAGCGCGCGCCCCCGCGGACCAGCCGTGTTCAGAAGAATATCTACCCGAACGTGGTCTTTGCGAATAAGGGTATAGGCCCCAATAAGCACAAAGTAAGAGCCGAAAATTCGCTGAGTGTACCCATGTGCCCAAAGCGTCGGCTGCCCAAATCCGTATCGCGCGATGACTTCAAAGCACAACACAACAATGCCAGCCCAGATGAGCAAGCTCACGAGTTGGCCAATCAAGATATTGAACCCAGTTATGACTTTGAGGGCGTTCATCGGGTTCCGCCCCAAAGGTGGTCACCTTTTTCGATGATCTCTTGAGCGCGCCGTGCAAAACGCTCTGCAAGAGGAGCCAATTCTGCGGCTTCTTGGGACGATGCGTTCCCCGCCCGCGCGCGGTCAGCAATCCCAACAAAGATGACTGCGAAGCGAAACAGAGCAAAAACCATATGAAAACTGCGCAATGGGCTTGTTGGAAGAGCGAGCGAAAAATACTCAGCAACAAATTCCTCTAGCGTCGGAATGCCACTTTCTTGCCAGGGCGTCCCGTCAATTCCGCCATATTCGTCAGGTGCTGTATGCCAAGGCATCACGCAAAATCCAAGATCCGCCAGGGGATGTCCCAGAGTCGAAAGCTCCCAATCCAGTACGGCAATAACCCGCGGCTCTGTCGGGTGAAACATCATGTTGCCGAGCCGGAAGTCCCCGTGTGCGATGGATGTAGCGCCATCGTCTCCGGGCATATTTTCAGGCAACCAATCTACCAAAAAATCCAGCGCGGGGATGCGCGGCCCATCTGATTCCAGATATTGCTTTGACCAACGCCTGATCTGACGCTCAAAATAGTTTCCCGGTCGACCATAGTCCCCCAGCCCTACTTCATTGGGGCGAACCGCGTGCATTCGCGCCATGGTCCGCGCCATATCCAGATACATTTCGCGCCGGTCTTGTGGAGAAACATCCGGCAAGGTGCAGTCGGACATAACGCGACCTTCCAGACGGTCCATCACGTAAAAGGGTGTGCCAATAATGCTCTCGTCTTCTTCCAGCCACAGGGCTGTCGGGACAGGCACATCGGTCGCTTCCAGCGCTTTCAAAACGCGAAACTCCCGTTCGACAGCATGAGCACCGGGTAGGATCTGACCTTCGGGTTTTTTGCGTAGCACCAGCTGGCGCTGCCCCCAGGTGACAAACCAAGTCGGATTGGATTGACCACCGGTGATTGGTTCTGCGGTCAGCCCGGTTTGCCCCGGCAATTTTTGCGCAAGCCAGTTCTCAAGCGCAGAGAGGTCAAGATTACTCATTGTTTGCCATCTCCTTGGCTTGTTCACGAAGTAAGAATTTTTGGATTTTTCCAGTCGCTGTCTTGGGCAACGGTCCGATTATAAAGCGGCGCGGACGCTTGAACCCGGCGAGGCGTTCACGGCAGAAAGCGTCAAGTGCATGGATATCTATCGCTTGCCCCTTGCGGGTCTCGATAAAGGCCCAACCGGTTTCCCCCCATTTCTCGTGAGGAGCCGCCACCACCGCTGCGATCAGGATGTCAGGATGTTGGTGTAAAGTCGTTTCCACTTCGAGGCTCGAAAAATTCTCCCCCCCAGAAATGATGATGTCTTTGGAGCGGTCCCTGATTTCGATCTGTCCGTCACTGTGCATCACCGCAAGGTCGCCGGTATGGAACACCCCACCCGCAAAAGCCTTTTCGGTCGCATCGGGATCTCGAAAATAGCCTGCCATGACGGTATTGCCGCGAAGAACAATCTCGCCCATGGTTTCTCCGTCAGCAGGAACGCTGTCTCCACTTTCGTCAACGACCAATACACCGCCGGTGTTGACATGGCGGCGCCCCTGGCGCGCCAGGGCAAGAGCGCGCTGCTGAACGTCATCTGACCCTTCCGATCCCGGGTCATTAATCGTCGCCGGGCCGTAGCTTTCTGTCAGTCCGTAGAGATGGGTCAGGTCAAATCCGAGCGCATTAAGCCCTGCCAGAAGCGTCGGCGTTGGGGCCGCGCCGCCGGTTCCAACCCGAACGCGGGAGGGCGCTGGCATCTCCATCTGATCCATCAGCATGTAGAGCACGACCGGCGCACAGCACATATGAGTGATGTTGTGTTCAGCAATGGTCTTAACGATCAGTGCGGGATCAACCTTATCCAAACAAACATGCAAACCACCGGCTGCGGTTAATGCCCAAGTATGGGTCCAGCCATTGCAATGGAACATCGGAAGCGTCCAGAGATAGCGGGTCTCTGGTGTGAACTGCATCATCGTAACATTGCTTATTGCGTTCAACTGGGCTCCGCGGTGCGTATAGACCACACCCTTCGGCTTGCCGGTCGTTCCAGATGTATAGTTCAGGGCGATCGGCTGATTTTCATCTGTCACCGCCGTGAGCAGATCAAGCGCCGGAGCGTCTCCGCTGAAGAAGGTGAGCCCGTCTGTCTGATCAGCGCTGCTGCACAGGGTATGTACAGGAACGCAAAGGTTGCTGAAATCGAGCGATACCGATCTGTCTGTCAGCAACAGCTTTGTACCAGCGTGATCCAGAATGTAATTCACTTCGCTGATATCGAGCCGGGTGTTGACAGTGTTCAGTACCGCGCCAAGCGCCGGAACTGCATAATGCGCTGCCAATAGCTCAGGGCGGTTTGTCAGCATCAGGGAGACGACATCCCCAGCGACAATCCCCTGCTGTCGCAGCCAATGTGCCATTCGCGCGACAATGGAATCAAAATCGGCATAGCTCCAAGTTTTTTCGCGCCAGGCGACAGCCGGGCGCTCAGCGTAAACTGCGCGCGCGCGCTCTAGGAAATTCAGCGGCGTCAAAGGCTGAAAATTCACTGTACGCGGTGCCAAATGTGGCTCACCAAACATCAAGGCTACTCCCCGGACCGTTTCTCAGTTTGAATGGGTTTCCCATTTCCAGAAATCTCGCTTCTGATCCGCTAGATGGCGGTTTAGAACCATTTGATGCACCTCATCAGCCCCGTCTACGAGACGGGCCTGGCGGGCGTAGCGATAAATCCATTCAAGGACTGTGTCACAGCTGTAGCCACGAGCGCCATTGATCTGAATGGCAACATCGGCCGCCTTGTGTAGCAGGTTAGCCACGTGGATTTTCGCCATCGAGACTTCCTTGCGTGCAAAGCTACCTTGATCAATTGCCCATGCGGCTTTCATCACCAGCAGGCGACCCATTTCGATCCCCATTGCCAGATCACCTAGTTTGATCTGAATGCTCTCACGGTCCGCCAGTCGGACACCAAACCCATGCCGGTTATTGGCGTATTCGGTAGCAATTTCAGTGCATCTCTTGGCCAGACCCAGCCAACGCATACAATGGGTCAAGCGAGCCGGGCCGAGCCGCATCTGGGTGACTTTAAGTCCCAAGCCCTCCCCTAGCAGGACTCGATCCGCCGGCAGTTCCATGTCCTCATAGACAATCTCGCAATGCCCGCCATGTTCTTCTGGCCCCATTATGGGAATGCGGCGGTCAATGTGCCAGCCAGGCTCATCGCGGTGATGCAGGAAGGCCGTCAGTCCGCGGCGCGGATCATCCGAGGTGCGTGCCATGGTGATAAAGTGGCTCGCATCCGCTGCTCCAGTAATGAACCATTTGCGCCCTCTCAGAACATAGCTGTTCCCTAATTTGGTCGCAGTGGTCAACATCATCCCCGGGTCGGACCCACCACCCGGATGAGGCTCTGTCATTGCAAAAGACGAGCTAACCTCGCCCGACACTATCGGAGCCAGCCAACGCGCTTTCTGTTCTTCAGTTGCGGCTTTTTCCAGCACCATCATATTGCCATCGTCAGGCGCTGCGGAGTTGAACACGACTGGTCCAAAAATGGATCGGTTCATTTCTTCATAGCAGACCGACATCCCTACTTTATCCAACCCTTGACCTCCGGTTTCGGGTTGAAGTTGCAGGCACCAGAGCCCTTCAGACTTCGCTTTTTCGCGAAGGGCTAACAACCAATCTTTGGCTATATTGCCGTGCTCATCCCAGCTGTCGCGATTTTCTTCAACAGGCAGGATTTCATCTTCAACGAAGCGCGCAATACGCGCTCGGAAGTCTTCAACTTTTGGCGAAATGGTAAAGTCCATTTTCTTTTCCTTTAAAGAGATGAAATTAGGTGGCCACCATCAACAGCAATGTCGGCGCCGGTCATGAAACTGCCAAAGTCAGAAGCCAATAAGAGCACGGCTCCGTCCAGATCAGACGCCTGGCCCAAACGGCGCTGAGGAACGCGTCTGATCAACGCTTTACCAGGCTCGGATGCGAAGAAGTCGCGGTTCAGTTCAGTCTCGATGTAGCCTGGACACACGGCATTTACGCGTATGCCATGACGCGCCCACTCAAGGGCCAATGACTTCGTTAGCTGCATTACGCCGCCTTTTGAGGCCGCATAGGCTGATACATGCCCCGCAACGCGCTTTCCGAGGATTGAGGCGATGTTTACGATGCTGCCACCCTTGGCATTGGCCTTCATTGCTTCGGCGGCGACCTGAGCAACGTAGAAAACACCTTTCAGGTTGGTATCAATGATCCGGTCAATGTCCTCAGGGCTATGATCCAGCGCAGCTGCAGACACCGTCGTTCCAGCATTGTTAATCACAATTTCAAAGTCACAGCTCTGCATCGCTGACCTGACTGAAGATGGGTCCGAAACATCCATTTGGAGCCCAGAAGCACTGCGCCCTGCGGCGTTAAGTTCTGCGCACAGAGCGTCGACTTTCTCCAAACGCCGGGCAGCAACTGTGACATGCGCCCCCTGCTCGGCAAAAAGTTTGGCAAAATGCACACCCAATCCCGAAGATGCTCCGGTCACGAGTACGCTCTTATTTGAAAGGCCTGGAAACCTTGGAACAAAGTTATCTTTAGGGTCCACGTCGAATCTCCTCCAAAATCGAACGCTCGCTCTTTTTAGGCGCAATTTAATCAGTTGTCAATCGAGCGCTCGTTCTATATTTAGGTCGCAAGAAATTGGGGAGACCGTCATGGCAATACGTTCAGTCGCAATTATAGGCGCAGGTACAATGGGCGGTGGCATAGCCATTGGGTGTATGGCCGCGGGTCTAAAAACACTTGTGATCGACACTCAACAGGAGAGCCTAGACAGACTTAAGAACCGTGGGCAGCGATATTTCGACCGGCTGATCGAAAAAGAAAAGATCACTCTTGCCGAACGTGAATCTGCGCTTGGGAGCCTGACAGTCTCAACGAAACTCTTGGAAGTTCAATCAGCCGACTTGATCATTGAAGCAGTTTTTGAAGACCTTGACGTCAAACAAAGCCTGCTAAGATCCATCGCTGAATTTATTTCTGCAGACTCTATCGTGGCAACGAACACCAGTGCGCTGAAAGTTTCGGATATGTCAGATAGCCTTCCTTATCCCGAACGCTTTCTTGGCCTGCACTACTTTAGCCCAGCAGAGCACAATCCACTTGTTGAACTTGTCGCAGGTTCCGAAACAGATGATGATGTGCTGCGTATTGCACAAGAATTTCTAGTATCTACTGGCAAGACTGTTCTCCCATGCAAGGATTCCAATGGCTTTGCCGTTAACAGGTTTTTTTGCCCCTATACCAACGAAGCAGTTCGTATATTGGATGACGGGTTAGCAACCACGGGTCAAATCGACCAGATAGCTCAAGAGGTTTTTGATCTCGCGGTTGGCCCGTTTGCTGTGATGAACATCGTTAAGCCAAGTATCAATCTCAATGCTGTCTCCAACCTTTCTAGCCTCGGAGCATTCTACTCTCCGGCGGTTGGACTTCGCGAGATTGGCGAAGCGGGCAATTCATGGCAGATCGAAGACGACGCTGCTCCTCTGCCCCAAAAGACAGCTGACAAAATAGCCCAGCGCTTAATGGCGGCTGTGTTTCTCCCAGTTCTCGACGCAATTTCCGAAGATGTTGCTGCGCCAATTGCTTTTGATCTCGGTGCCACCAACGCACTACGCTTCGGCAACCCTCCAATTGCGCTAATGCGTTCGCTGGGTCGCAGCGAAGTCACGGATATATTGGCACCGTTGCTCGAAAAACACGACCATCCCCTTCCCAATTCGGCATTGGCGAGGGTGTTTGACGAAATGCCGTTAGGCTCAGAATAGCCAACTGAGATCGATCGCTCGTTAGAAAATAGCAAGGTAGATCACTTGATTGGATATAGAGTTGCTGCAAAGTTAGACTTTGTCCGCACAAAAAGGAGGCCACCGTGCTCGTCTCGTTAGACCACTCTCCAGAAGCGCTATGCCGATCCATGTTGGAGCGCAACAGCGATACAATTTCTATTCGCAAGCCCGAAGTTGCAATCAAGAAGTTGGTTGTGATCATCGAGACAGCTCTCGCAATATCAAACCGCAAGGGCTTTCACGCAATGTCGCTACGTGAGCTTTCCAAGGAAGCTGGCATTTCGATGGGCGGCCTCTATGCCTACTTCGATAGTAAAACCACACTGCTCAATATGATCCTCTCTCAGGTCGCGACCTCGGTGGAAGACGTTTTGCAGCACCCGCCTGAAGAAGCTACGAAAGATCCAATCAGCCATCTGCGTTGGCTAATCGCGGCACATATTCACCTGACAGAAGAAATGCTATCCTGGTTCGCCTTCTGTTTCATGGAAGCCAAAAGCTTTCCTGAAAAAGAACGCCAAATGGCTATCGAGAGCTCTATGTTTACTGAGCAGGTCTTCGCTGACGTGATTAAGCGCGCCGTCGCGCAGAACATGTTGCGCGAGGACGTATCGCCCTTTCTTCCTTCACTTATCAAACCGCTTCTACAGGACTGGTATGTGAAACGCGCGAAATACCGTAAACGCAACATTTCCGTCGAAACCTACGTCCAGACGATTCAGGATTTCGTACTCGCAGCTGTCTTACCAGTCTCTGAGAGCTCTAACTCCCCAAAACCCAACTAGCTCTGGAGCCATAATCAACTGGTGACAAAGCGCATTAAAAGGAACAACCTATGACCAAATCCGTTGTAATCGCATCCGGTGTCAGAACCGCCATCGGAACGTTTGGCGGCGCACTCTCAGGATTGTCGCCTTGTGATCTGGGTACAGCCGTCGCGGAAGAAGCGATCAAACGTGCGGGCATCGATGCAGCTGACGTTGAACAAACCGTACTTGGGAATGTAATCCATACGCAGCCAGAAGATATGTATATCAGTCGCGTTGTTGCCATGCGCGCGGGGGTGCCAGAGACATCTCCGGCACTAACGCTAAATCGCCTTTGTGGTTCTGGTCTTCAATCGGTTGTGACAGCTGCTGAGCAGATCATGCTTGGCAATGCAAGCATCGCGCTTGCCGGTGGAGCCGAATGCATGAGTCGCGCTGGCCACCTTCTGACGCAAGCACGCCATGGGCAAAAGATGGGTGACACTAAGGCCATCGATATGATGGTCGGAGCCCTAACTGACCCTTTTGGAAACGGCCATATGGGGGTAACCGCTGAAAACATCGCTGATCAAGACAATATATCGCGTGAATTTCAGGATGCATTTGCGCTCGAAAGCCATCGCCGCGCATCAAAGGCCATCGAGGCCGGGTATTTCAAGGACCAGATTTTGCCCATAACGGCAAAAAAGGGTCGCAAAGAAATAGTTTTCGATACTGACGAGCATGTACGGCATGACGTGGCAATCGAAAACCTTGAAAAACTGCGCCCCGCTTTTCGCAAGGAAGGTACAGTAACTGCAGGCAATGCATCCGGCATCAATGATGGCGCAGCTGCGCTCATTCTTGCAGAAGAGGAAGCGGCACTAGCGAAGGGCATTACTCCTGTCGCGAGAATTGTGAGCTATGGCCTGGGAGGTGTTGCTCCAAATGTCATGGGAATGGGACCAGTTCCTGCGACAAAGCAAGCGCTAGAACGTGCCCAGCTGACTATAGATGATCTGGATGTGATCGAGAGCAATGAAGCTTTCGCCGCCCAAGCTTGCGCTGTTTCCAAGGCGCTAAATTTTAACGCCGATAAAGTGAACCCGAATGGTGGCGCCATTGCGCTTGGGCATCCGATCGGAGCATCGGGCGCAATCATCCTGGTCAAGCTCTTACACGAGCTGCAACGCACATCCGGTCGATATGGGCTTGCCACAATGTGCATAGGTGGTGGGCAAGGTATTGCAGTTGTGGTTGAATCACTTATCTAGCTGAAACTTTTTCCACGTTCGGACCGTCGAACGTGGAACGCTTCACTGGATTGCATCAACGGCAAAAAGCACAACGTTTGCCAATCGGGGTTAGACCAATTGATCGAGCTCTCCAGCGATTTCTTGGGCCAGCGCTTCTACATCCACGCTTTTGCGTTCCAGTGAAGCACGCAATCCTATGAGGTCCGACTGATAGCGCCGGGCGAGACTGGCCGGGTCATAATGCGCTGCAATCTCATTAGCGTCTTGAGCAGCAACAAAAAGCGCCTCAAATTGCTTTTCCATCTGATCAAGAAGACTATGTGCCTTGTCCGAAAGAGCCTCTTGAAGCCCTTGGACTTCGAGCAGTGTTTTCACCAGCATACAGGCTTTCGCTCGATCACTGTTTTCGCGATCGGCAAAGCCAAGAACATAAGCTTTCAGTGCTCCGATTGGTCCCAAATCATCCGCAAGTGCCCGGAGGCGAGCGGTGCCGCGTTCCGCATATAAATCGAGCGTCTCGGCATAGAGTGCCTCTTTGGAACCAAAGGCAGCGTAGAAACTGCCCGGCCGGATGCCCAGCACTCTCTCGATATCCTTCATCGAGGTCCCCGCCCAGCCGCGCTGCCAAAAGAGGCTCTGAGCACGAGATACAATGTCATTTCGATCAAATTGGGCGGTTCTGGGCATGGGGCTGGCTCAATATTGAGTGATTGCTCAATTATATACTTGAGCGATCATTCAAGAAAGACTTAAGTAGAGGCTCCACTGTTGATAAAGGAATGCTCATGACCACCTTCCCATCTCATGACCTAGAAACTGCGCCGGAAGCCTCCAAACCCCTGCTGGAGAATTCTCAGAAAGCCTTTGGCCGCCTGCCTGGTCTGCACAAAGTGATGTCCGAAAGCCCTCAAGTTTTTGAAGGTTACCAAGTTCTACACAAACTCTTTACCGAGACAGCTTTTGATGCGGATGAAATGACCGTCGTCTGGCAAACCATCAACGTTGAACATGAATGCCATTATTGTGTTCCCGCGCACACTGGCATCGCCAAAATGATGAAAGTGTCTGATGACATTATCAACGCCCTTCGAGATGAAACGCCTTTGCCATCTGCTAAACTCGAAGCCCTTCGTACGTTCACGCTTGCTATGTTGCGCAGCCGTGGCAACGTAACCGATGCAGAAATGGCAGCCTTCTTTGATGCCGGTTATAGCCACCGCGCTGTTCTGGATGTCATTCTTGGCCTCGCTCAGAAAGTGATGTCAAACTACATCAACCACGTCG
This sequence comes from Cognatishimia activa, assembly GCF_026016445.1. Classification (NCBI taxonomy): domain Bacteria; kingdom Pseudomonadati; phylum Pseudomonadota; class Alphaproteobacteria; order Rhodobacterales; family Paracoccaceae; genus Cognatishimia; species Cognatishimia activa. The sequence continues at coordinate 2,484,021 of NZ_CP096147.1, forward strand.
CGGAAACGCCGCTTGATGAGCCTGTCAAACCATTCGCCTGGACGCGGAAACAGATCGCAGCGGAATAAAGCAAATGGCGAGTTCGCTAGATGCGACTCGCCCTCACCTATGTTCTCAATCGTTTCAGTTAACGAGTGTTATTTCTTACTCAAGTAAGTGAGAAGAAGCCCAATTGCTTAACAGGGCATGGCCGGCAAGCAATCGGGCTAAATTCACCAGTAAATCTGGACTTGAGAGTTCAATGATCACTCACAAGCTTTCATTCGATGACATCAACACAGCTTTACATCTGATGCTCGGAGGCAAATCGTTGAGTCCTGAGGTTGAGTTCTAGAACTCCCCGCTGTTAATTACCGATAAGGCTGCTCCCATATCTTGGGAACACAATCACCAACCAAACTCTTTAAATGGAGGCCACCCTGGGAATGACGTTTCGTTCGGCCAAAGATCGACCGGTTCACCTTGGACGCCTCAAACTAGAAACTCTGAAGCGTCGGACTGAGACTGATCTGTCGGAGGTGCCAGAGTTCGAGCCACTGCGCTTTCACCAGCCAGATGTTCCCGCGTCCATCGTGAATGCAATGGGGGATCATCAGGCGATGCTGGATGCGATCCGGGATGGTTTGGTGAACAAAGCCGTCGCAGATGCGCCATCGGAACCACAAGAACGGGCAGACCACCTAAAGGCCTTTGGCTATTTTGCAGACGCGACAATTGTTGGCACTTGCGCTCTGCCAGCAGCCGCGGTCTTGCCAGAACCTGTGTACAACCCCGATATTGATCGCTTAGCCGAAGATCTGCGCACCAAACAGGTTAAAACCTTCGCCTCTGGTGTCGATATGATCATGGCGGATCTCAAGGAATCCATGGACGCTCCGCCCACGTCGATCAACAGCCACACCCATGCGATTGTTTTTCTTTACGCGCATCCACGTGATCCGCGTGAAGATGAAGTAGGCACCACCTGGATCCAAGGTGCAGCCGCGCATCGGTCTGCCATTTTGGCATCAGAAACTGCAGTGGTCATCGCGAACTACCTGCGCCTCCTGGGCCATGAGGCGCGCGGCCACACCCTATCTTGCAGTGATGTTGATCTGGGCCGCGTTGCCGTGGCCGCGGGTGTAGCGAAGGTGGAAAACGGTGTCTTGTTAGCACCTTACGTCGGCGAAGGCTTCAGCTTAGCTGTGGTTACAACCAATTTTGAGATCGCGGCTGATCTGCCACTTGCAGAGCTGCCTTCTTTGCAGGAACCAATCTTTGCGACGCGTGACTTCAAAGACGGGGCGCATCCCTTTGAGAAGCTGAAACGCGTAGATAACCCGACAACTTACATCGATGAAGCGCGTATCCCACGGGTGCCAAAACGGACCGATATGTTTAGCCGTGCTCTTTTCGGGGACATGGGGAAACACGTTCAAGACGCCTCCAAAGGCGGGCACTACGTGCGCAAGTCCGCCCCCTCGATGGCACAACGTCGGGCACTTGGCGCCTTTACGTTGTTGCAGGACGGAGAAACTGCGACAGAGCAGGTGAAGCTAAACCCGCAAGAGGCTCATGATCTAATCAAAGCGACCAGCTATTATCTGGGCATCGATGCGGTCGGTATATCCCGATGTCCGGATTGGTCCTGGTATTCCCATGACGCTGCAGGTCAGCCGATCGATCCGCCTCATGATCAAGCCATCAGCATGATTGTGGATCAGGGCTATGACACGATGGAGGGGTCATCAGGCGATGACTGGATTGCGGTCGCAATGTCGATGCGGGCCTACCTTCGGTTTTCCCTATTGGGGGGTGTGATTGCGCGCCAGCTGCGTAATCTTGGATACAAAGCCAAGGCACATACGGTGATGGATGGTGAGGTGTTGCAACCTCCGCTTTTGTTGCTCTCGGGCATGGGTGAAGTCAGCCGCATTGGTGAGGTCATTCTAAACCCCTATCTGGGGCCGCGCCTGAAATCGGGTGTGGTGACAACCGACCTGCCGATGACTCATGACAAGCCCATTGATTTTGGCCTGCAAAAGTTCTGTGAGGCTTGTAAGAAATGCGCGCGGGAGTGTCCGTCTGGCGCGATTACAGCAGGGCCGAAGCTGATGTTCAACGGCTATGAGATTTGGAAATCTGATAGCCAGAAATGCACCACTTACCGGATCACAACACCGGGCGGCGCGATGTGCGGGCGCTGCATGAAGACATGTCCTTGGAACCTTGAAGGCATTTTGGCTGACAGCGCCTTTCGCTGGGCGGCGATGAAAATCCCGGGCACAGCCCCTGCCTTGGCAAAACTAGATGATATGTTGGATCGCGGCTCGCTGAACTCTGTCAAGAAATGGTGGTGGGATTTAGAGATCCAGGAAGATGGAGGCTATCGCCCAACCGACAAGCCCATAAATGCGCGGACGCTGCAGAAGGATCTTAATCTGCAATACGAAGATCAAACTTTGGCGGTTTATCCCGCCAACCTTGCCCCACCGCCCTACGCCTATCCGCACCCAATGGATCGCGAAGCGGGCATCGAAGCCTATCAGGCGATGATCACGGCAGAGGAATACAAAAAGCGCATCGCTCATGGAGACAACAGCGGTGCCCATATGCGGCCTGACTTCTCAGATAGTCCAGTGCTGCAGGTCAAGATCACTGAAGCCGCCAAACAAGCCGAGGGTATCACCAAGTACGTGATGCAAAGCCTTGATGGCAGCGACCTGCCAGTATGGACCGCCGGGGCACATCTGGACATCGTGGTCGCGCCAGAATTTTTGCGTCAATATTCCATGTGCGGTGATCCAGCCGATCGCTCGACCTATCAGATTGGTGTCTTGCGCGAAGACGCGGGTCGCGGCGGGTCTGCGCTGTTGCACCGCATATTTAATGAAGGTCGCAAGATATTTGTCTCCAAACCGATCAACCACTTCCCACTGCAGGAAGAAGGCGCAAAGTCTTATCTGATGGGCGGTGGCATCGGCATCACGCCAATGATCGCAATGGCGCATCGGTTGCACGCGTTGGGCAAGGATTTTGAGCTGCATTATTCGGGCCGCTCGCGCCAGACCATGGGGTTCTTGGACGACCTGGCGACTTTCCCCTGGGCGGACAGAGTGCGGCTGCATATTTCTTCAGAAGGCACACGTGCAAAGCTGGATGAGATCCTCACATTTTCTGAAGGGGCTCATGTTTATACCTGCGGCGCAGAGCCTTATATGCAGGCCATTTTGGACTGCGCCGAACAAGGCGGATTTCCCGAAGAAAACCGCCATCTGGAATATTTTAGCGTGCCCGAAGCGCCAGACTATGAGAACCACCCGTTTCAGATCAAACTGGCAAAATCCGGTCAGCTTCTGGATGTACCGGCAGACAAAACTGCGGCTGATATTCTGGTGGAAAACGGAATTCATATCGACATCAAATGCGCAGATGGAATTTGCGGAGTTTGCAAGTGTGGGCTCGTCACTGGTGAGGTGGAACACCGAGACTACGTTCTATCCAGAAGCCAGCAGAAAACTGCAATCATAACCTGCCAATCAAGGGCGGCGGAGCCTAATGGCGTAATCGAACTTGATCTATAAGATCAATATCGGGGCGAGTGTATCGAGCTAGATCTACGAAGTACCAATGGTCATCTACCTGTTTTTACTTCGCAATCAACACTCTGCCCATCAGGATTCAGATTTTGGAAAAATGAGAATTGCCCTAAAGTCATTCACATTTGTCAGCGTCGGCCCACAGATGATTTGCCCACCCAATTTCGAAAAGAAGCTATGTGCATCGTTGTTCCCAAGAGAGGCTTCGGCGATGGCATAGTGCTCCTCTGATTGCAGGGTCTCGGGCCCAAAATAAGCTCCTGCTACTTCTGCTGCCCCATCCACGCCATCAGTGTCACAAGCGATCAAATGAATGCCGTCAGCCTCTGTCAGAGCCAGACCTGCAGCCAAAGCATACTCTGCGTTCGGCCCGCCTATTCCATTGCCGATACGCGTGACCGTACACTCACCTCCAGACAACAACAGATGCGGTGCTGATCCCGCAGTCATTTGAGATTGTACTTTGAGTGCAAGCTCTGCGTGACTTCGGCCTAGATCCCGCGCCTCTCCTTCCAGCGCATCACCCAACAGTGTCACCTCACAGCCTTGGGATTTTGCGAGATCGGCAGCGGCGGCCAAAGACTGCGACGGGGCCGCGACTATAACGGAGGTGCCCGCAGTCGCTTTGCCAGACAACTTCTCCTGCGGAGCTGACAATAGCCTGATGACCTTTTCATCGACAGGAATTTCATGCCGATCAATCACCGCCAACGCCTCTTCATTGGTTGAAGAGCCAGGTACCGTAGGACCAGATGCGATTTCGGCAGGATCATCGCCGGGTACATCTGATATTATCAAACTCAGCAATTGAGCGGGTGAACATGCTGTAGCCAAACGCCCGCCCTTTACCTTGGAAAGCCGCGCACGGACTGTATTCATCTCGCTAATGGGGGCTCCTGACGCCAATAAGGCGGCATTAACAGCTTGCTTATCTGACAGGGTTAACCCTTCGATAGGCGAGCAAAGCAGGGCTGATCCGCCACCAGAAATTAAAGCCAGCACAGTGTCTTCGGGCTGCAATTCTGAGACCAGATCTAGCATTCGAGCCGTAGCATCCACACCCGATTGATCCGGAACAGGGTGCGCCGCTTCAACAATTTCGATACCTTTGCAGGGCCTCGCGTAGCCGTAGCGAGTGATGACCAGCCCTTCGCACGGTCCATATACGCTCTCGACAGCTTCAGCCATGCGTGCGCTCGCCTTCCCCGCACCAATGACAAGCAAACGACCCTTCGGGCGTGGCGGCAAATGTTTGGGAATGACCTGCATCGGATCCGCGGTTTTAACCGCAAGTTCAAAGAGCTCAGAGAGGAAGCGTTCAGGTTGATCAATTCGCATTTGCGTCGCCAGTTCAACTTGTGATGGGCATAATTCCAAGAGGCAATCCAAATGGATCACCCTTCAGACGCTACGGTTTTAACGCAGTCGTTAGTCTGCACCAAGCCAGGATCTGTAGTCGCTAACGAGTAGATGGGTTGGCGCCTCATCCTCTACGATGTCAGCAAATCGCCCGATCGGTTCACGGAACACATTGTCGGTTTCATCGTCATTGACGGTCGAAACCTCACCAATCAAAACATCCCCGCCTTCGCCCCAGAAGGCGTGCCAATCGCCAGGCTGCAGGGTGATGCTCTCACCGGGAGCCAGCTTGATCTTTTCGCCGGCCGAATAGTCGCGACGTATCCCGTCACACCAAACAGTGCCGCCCTCGTCACCTGCAAAGTTCCCCTGATCATCGGAACCGAAGAGTTCGATGACCAAAGTTGCCCCACCGCGGTTGATAATATCTTCTGCTTTGATCACATGGGTATGCATCGGTGACAATTGATCCTGACGCGAGATCAACAGTTTCTCCGCGTAACACATGCCACCACCGCGTTGCAGATCAGCAAGGCGCCCATTGCGCAACGTGAACAGAAACAGACCCATCTCGTCAAATCGCCCGTCACCGTAGTCGGTGATATCCCAACCACAACGCGCCTCAACCAGATGCTGCGCATCTCCAGTGCGTGCCTTGAACTCTTCCGGGGTCCAATAGGCAAAAGGCGGCAAGGTGAAGCCATAATGGCGGATCATCTCATCGGCTTCAGCCATAATTTGATTGATGCGGGAACGCTTCATGCGACCTCTCCGGTAAGTTTTAAAAACTCGATCACCATAGCCGCGGTCCAAGTAAAGTGAAGACCCCCACATGGTTCACCGGTCATCGGATCAAAGTATTCGGCGAAACCGCCGGTTTCGATCAGCTTGACGCTATCACTGATGATGCGGGCCGCGGTGTCATGATGACCTTCCCGCTTTAGACCGTCAGAAATCATATAGTTCACGATCAGCCAAGCCGGACCACGCCAGTAACGAGCGCCGTCATAGTTTTCGTCATCGGGATGATGGCTAGGCACCAGATACTTCACGCGCTTCCCTAGCTCGTCGATGTGCCGTGCGATGGCTGTGGAATGTTCCTTATCGATGTGGGCAAAAACCGGCAGAAGACCACCAATAGATGGGCTGTCGATCACATCACCTATCACACGATCATAGCACAGATACTGCTGCCTCTTCTCGCTCCAAAGGTCGTTGAGTGCTCGAAGTCCCTTATCTGATCGGGTTCGTTCTTTTGCTGCCAGTTCGGTTTCGCCCAAACTCTCCGCCATAGCAGCAAGATCTTGGCTAGACCGCAGTAGGATCGCGTTAAAGCCTGGATCAACAACCTGAAACGGGGAAGCATCGTGCAGTTTGGTGTAGTCCCAGTTTAGGCCACGGAAGAGTTGAACAAGCCAAATGTACCTTTTGTACTGCTCTTGCGTTGGACGATGCGCTGGATTGGTGTGATTTAGATCACGGCGCTGAAACTCACCAACCCCCTCGGTTGGAACACGTTCAAAAGCCGCATCCCAGTCAACAGAGTTATCTCGGCCAGACTCCCAAGGGTGCAAAATCGCGACCAAACCAGTATTTTCAGGGTCACGTGCCTTGTAGAACCAATCATGCCAAGCAGCAATCTTAGGCAAAAGCGCGGCGGCGCGACGGCGCGCCATTTCCGTGTCTTTGGCCCTTTCGAGCAACCGACGTACAGCAAAACCAGCGACCGGAGGCTGGGTGATACCCGTGGTTGGAACCGGTCGATTGGTTTGCCAGACCTCTGGGCCTGGATAGTAGCCGTCATCATCTTTGTGGAAGATGATATGGGGTACCATTCCATCATCCCATTGATGCGCAAACAGCGTTTCGATTTCCGTCCATGCCCTTGATTCATCTACGTAATACTGGCCAAGAGAAGACAGGGCGCTATCCCAATTCCACTGAAAAGGGTAAAGCCCATGCGTTGGCACTGTGTAGTGCCCTTGGTCGTTACGCGCGAGGATCTCGACGGCTTGGTTGAAAATATTGGTACTCATGGTTCTACCTGATGGGTTACGCGACAGCGAGGTTGGTTTGCGTGTCGAACCAGCGGATGCGGTCCGGCTGAGGAGCAAGGTTCAACATGTCGCCAGATTTAAGCTTCAGATCGCTTTCCAATATCGCACGGAACATAGTGCCATTGACGTCACAGGTGACAAGCAAATGGGCACCAAGGGGTTCAACCAAACGAACTTTGGCCGGCAGGCCATTTTCAGATGGCACGATATCCTCAGGGCGAATAGCGAATTCTATAGGGCCATTTCCGCCTGATGGACCAGAGTAGGTTTGACCAGCGACTTGCCAGTTTCCACCATCGGCCTCGGTTGCAGGCAGGAAGTTCATCGGCGGGTTACCGATAAAGCCAGCTACAAAACGTTCGGCAGGATTGCGATAAACCTCAACCGGAGTGGCGGCTTGAACGATGCGCCCCTCGTGCATGACCGAAATCCGGTCCGCGAGACTCATCGCCTCGACCTGATCGTGGGTCACGTAGATCGCTGTCGTATTGCTTTCTGCCAGAACGCCTTTCAGTTCTGCGCGCATTTCAAGACGCAGAAGCGCGTCCAAGTTGGAAAGCGGTTCATCCATCAGGATAACATCTGGCTCCATCGCAAGCGCGCGAGCCACCGCCACACGTTGGCGCTGACCACCTGAAAGCTCACCAGAGTAGCGCCCAAGCAGTTGATCGATGTGCATCAGACCCGCTGTCCGTTCGACGCGCTTTTTGACTTCAGCATCCGGCAATTTCTGCATACGCAGGCCAAAGCCGATGTTTTCAAACACGGTGAGGTGCGGGAAAACGGCATAGTTTTGGAATACCATCGCGATGCCGCGATCCTTAGGCGCAAGGTGGTCAACCCGGCGCCCGCCGATCCAGACTTCGCCTTCTGTCGCCGTCTCCAGGCCACAGATAATGCGCAGAAGCGTGGACTTGCCGCAACCCGAGGCTCCGAGCAGGACCATGAATTCCTGATCCGAAATGTTGAGGTTGATGTCGCGCAGCGCCTGATACTCTCCGAAGCGTTTGGCGACGTTCTTGATCTGAATCTCAGCCATTGTTTGGCTCCTTAAACTTGCAACCGCTTAGCGGTTGGCGATGCCCCACATCGCAAAGAGGTATTTGCGCACAGCGAAGATGAAGATCAGCGCTGGCACGACGAGGATGAACCCACCGGCGAACTTCAAGTGAAGCGGTGATGTGTCGAGGTTTTGCAGAAGGAACGCGGTCAGCGTCCGGTTTTCGATGGTCAAAACCGCAGCTGCAAACACCTCGTTCCAGGAAATCACGAATGCGAAAATCGCCGATGCTGTGATACCTGGAAGGATCAGAGGCAGGATCACCTTGGTGAAGGCGGTCAATCGTGTGCAGCCCAAAGTCCAAGCCGCTTCTTCCAGTTCCATTGGAATACCCGAAAAGAGCGAGAACGTGATCAGAACCGCGAACGGTATGGCCAGCGTTGTGTGAACCAGCGCCAATCCAAAAATCGTATCGTCAATCCCTGCGCGAATGAACATGACTGCCAGTGGCAGCGCCAGAAGCGGCAGTGGGAAGGCACGGGTCAGCAGGATCAGCAACCGGAACAGCTCTTTACCTGGGAAATCAAACCGAGAAAGAGCGTAACCCGCAGGTGCCCCGATAGAGATCGACATAACCATGGTCAGTGCCGCGACCAGAATCGAGTTTTTCAGCGCCGTCAGAATACCCGCAAAGTTGGCAAAGAAAGTTAGACTGCCGAGATCAAACTCAGGAACGAACGATTTCGGGAATGCGTTCACCGCCTCCGGTGAGCTGAGCGTATTGATCAACAGGAAGTAGATCGGGACGAGCACCCAAGCGCAGAGCATGGCCACGGCAGCGCCGTAGACAAAGCGGCCCGCTCTACGAGTATCCGCCGGAGCGGCTGCAACAGTTGCATCACTCATATCGAAGCTCCTTTCGGTACGCGCAGTGCACGCAGGATCACAAGTGTCGAAGCGATTGAGATCGCAAGGATGATCAGGGCAATCGCGGCCGCTGCTCCACCATTCAGCAGTTCAAACTGGTAGGTGTAGACCTCGCCCATCAGGACTGGGAACAACGTGCCCCCCAGCGCCGAAACAACAGCGAATATTTCAAAGGCCAAGATGACTCGCAGCACCAGCGCGGTTTGCAGAGATGGACGCAGAAGCGGTAGCGTGACCTTCAGGAACCGCTTCCATGGCGAGGCACCAAAGACTTCAGCAGCTTCGTAATATTCCTTGGGGATCAGGCCGATGCCAGCCACCAGGATCACCAGCATGATCGCGGTTGCACGCCAGATTTCTGCTCGGGCAATCGCTAGGAAGACGACACCCGGAGTTTGGTAAGACAGAAGGTTAAACGGCTTGTCCGTTGCCCCAACTGCGTTCAGCATGGAGTTCAGGAAACCTGACTGGTCAAAGATCGCCAACCAGATGATCCCTGCGGCTAGGTCCGAAATGCCCAACGGAATGGTCCAGATGTAAAGGACAATGTCACGCCCTTTTTTCATCTTGTTGACCATCGTGGCCATCAACAGAGCCAGCGCGAGCTGTACGGGGACAACGGCGGCAGCCAAAATCAGAGTGTTTTGCAGCGAAATTGGGAACTTCCAGTGACTACTTACGTCTCGGAAATTATCCAGAGTGAAACCTGCTCCGGTGCTGAAGGCTTGCTGTGCGACCAGTACAAACGGGTACAGGAAGAACAAGCATAGAAACAGCGTAACCGGGAGGATCAGCAAATACGGTAGGAACCGTGCGTTCATGGGATCGCTCCGGGGTTTTGGTCAAATTTGGTGTTTGGTTCGGGTGTCCGGGCCATTCAAGGCCCGGACAGGGTTGCAGGTAGAAAACCTGCAGTGGGAGAGCATTACTCTACCGGGCAGGCTCCTTCGGATGGGGCATCTGGTGCCCAGCAAGGTGCGCCTGTTTCGTTCATGATCTTCGCAAGAGTTTTCTTCTGATCATCCAGAACCGCACGGATTGGCTGACCGGCCAGAACGATACGCTCAAAGCTGTCTACGAAGACACGGTTGAAGTCACCGCCTTTGTCACCAAGACCTGCTGGCAACAGACCAGGGTTGGCATCCGCAGAAGCACTCATGATAGCAACCGCATTCCCTGCAGCTTGAACTGATGGAGGCAGGTCACCAGGCAGTTCAACATCTACAACCGGGAAGAAGTTGGTCGCGCGAAGGGTTGCGATCTGAGTTTCAGGCTTAAGCATATGCGCAACAATCGCCTTTGCCGCATCCATGTCAGGAGCTGTACGTGGAATTGCAACGCCAGCGATCACAGGCATGAAGCCCCGGCCTGTTGGACCAGCTGGTGCTGGGAATGCCACGAAATCATCTGGGCGTTCATTGAATGCTGCCGCCAGACGAGATGTGTGGTCAAATGCAATCCAAACATCTTCAGAGAGCAATTGCTCCTGCAAGAATGAGAAGTTGGTTGAAGCCGGGTTGGTCACAGCCCAGAGTTCGCGCATCTTTTCCCAAGCCGTTACAGCTTCGTCAGAGGCAAATGTGCGCACAACACCGTCGGTGTAGGACGGGTAGAGATATCCTTGGAAGAAGCGATGCTTCAGACCCTTTGGCCCGGCTGGAAAACCAAATTTAGCTTCGCCAGTCGCCTCTTTGACGTTTGTAGACCACTCAATCAGTTGGTCATAAGTCAATGCGTTGATATCCGCGCCCGCTGGCAAATGCTCCAACGCTTTTTTGTTGGCGGCCATGATGTAGCTCGCCTGCATCCAAGGAATGTATTGCGTGTCTGATGTGCCAAGCTTCGCCAGTTCGTTGAAAGTCGCACTTGCAGCGCCCAGGCCCAGATCGCCCAGATCGAGAAGATCATCTGGGTTCATCGCCGAAAAATCGCCGTGCAATGCGCCAAGGACACCGATGGAACCGGAGCCTGCTTGAAGCTCAGCGTTCAGACGGGTCAGCCAAGGGCCACCATCGTTTGGTTGATAGTCAACGTCCTGTCCGCCCAGAACTTGTTCACGCATCGCCTGTGCTTCTTCGACAGGTTTGGCCTGTGTAGACCAAAACAATACGTCTGCTTGTGCGATGGTGGCAGAGACCAGAATGGCCACGCCTGAAGCTGCACTTGCCAATTTGGCTTGGAATTTCATGATTTCCTCCCAATTGAATCACGAAGCTCTCTTCTTATTGAGGCTTCCGTTTGTAGTTGCGATCCACTCCTCCCCTGGAGCACGACACCGAATTCCACTGCTACTGAAGGCAATTAGGAATCGGCGCTGATCTGCCAATAGCATGGTATAACGTTATACCAATCGTCAATGATTTTTATGTGGTTTTGTGAATACGGTCGAAAATACAATCAATACCTCCTTGTAACTATAGGGTATCAGGGGGTAAAACTGCCAAAACGTTAAACCAAAACTGGAAAGAATGGCCCGAAAACCGAAATTAGAAACGGTCGCAAAGGAAGCAGGCGTATCAGTCGCGACAGCGAGCCAAGTGATACGCGGCACCGGTCGAATTTCGGAAAAAACGCGCAAAAAGGTACTCGAAGCAGCCCAAAAGCTACACTACGTGCCAGACTCTCGGGCAGCATCAATGCGCTCAGGTGACAATCGCGAAATTGGATTTACGATTCATCAGATCGCCAACCCGTTTAATGCTGAAGTCATCAGTGGTGTCAGTGATCTGCTAGAAAACGAAGGCTATCTGGTATCCGTCTTGGACTCGCAAGATGACCCGGAGCGCCAGAGGCGTCAATTGGAAGCATTCATCCGAAGCTCTCGTGGTGGGCTATTGTGGGTTCCAGCACATGATACTCCTCAAAGCAGCATCGATTTGCTGCGCAACCACCAGATGCCGACCGTTACCTTTTTGCGACGAGAGGGCACATCTGATTTCGATCACGTGGGTATCCTGAACACGGAAGCGACAAAGACCGCCACGACCTATCTGGCGGACCTTGGGCATCACAACATCGCGTTTTTGGGCGGTAAAGCGGACGTAGACGTCAGGAACCAGCGTATCGCCGGCTACAAGTCCGTCATTGCTGAACGAAATCTCGGCCCTGAAATTATCTGGGATTCCGCAGACGACAAATTGGCGGGGCTAAACGCGATGATGGATTTGCGGCTCGCACATCCTGAAGTCACCGCGATTGTGTGCAACGGCGATCAAATTGCGCTTGGCGCTTGTCTGGCTCTTGCGCGAAATGGTGAAGAACCTGGGAAAGACGTTTCGATTGTCGGTTTCGATGACATTCAAGATGCCGCCGCCGCCACGCCTCCCCTAACTACGATGGCGACCTCGCCGTATCAGCTCGGCAGACGGCTGGCACGTGCGCTGCTGGAACGCATCCGAAATCCGGATTCTCCTATCGCGATATCTGAGATTTCAGCAAAACTCGTCGAACGCGAGACAACTGGTGCAAGATCAGAACGAGTGAAAAAGCCACGATAGTCAGTCCTATGACATGCGTTAGCTACAGGCGGCCATCAACTTAGTCAGGTGTTTCCTGTAATGCTCCCACTTGGCGACTGAGCTTGTGTAGATTGGCTCGCGAACCTGCGTGATACTGGCTGTGCGCACACGACGCTTAGATTTATGAGAGTGCAAGCAAGCCTCTTCCCAGTCCAAACCACAATATGTCAGCAAAGCCTTCACCTGCGTTTCTTGGTCGGACACCAACTCTTCATATTGAAGTGTGTGAAACGCATCTGAAGGCAGCATCGCTTCCCAATGTAGCATAAGGCGCTCATAACCTTTGAAATAGCGGCCCATTTCAACCTGATCGTAGCTGTGAAACTGGCTGCGCTCAAAAAGACGCGTGAAGCCAGAGAAGCAGCTGTCCATGCCACTGCGTTTGACATGCACAATCTTAGCGTTGGGCAGAAGCGCATGGATCAGACCAATCAGATCGAAGTTGGAAGGCATTTTATCGGTGACGAAAGCAGCACCATCCGAAATGTCAGTCAGAATTGCTAGATAGCGATCAACCAGTGCGCGGATTTTATCACCTGCGATCCGAGCAAAGGCATTCGGGAATTCTGCGCGGGTTGTCTCATCGAGCTGTTCAAACAAATTGCGCAAATCATTCAGCTCGCCCGCCCCATAAACCTTCGAGTGGCTCGCGAGAATGGTTTCGGTCAATGTGGTGCCGGAGCGCGGCATGCCGAGTACAAAGATCGGTGTGGCAGAGGGGTTGGCAAAGGCGCGCAGTTGATCGATGAAATCAAGAGTGAAGGTTTGAATAATCGCATCCACCTGAGCGTCGCGCGCATCCGCATCGTATTGGATGGTCGACCGTTTCAAAGCAGCCCCGCGTTCATATTGTTCCCACGCCTTATCGTAATTGCCCAAAGCGTCGTAACAATCAGCCAAGCCAAAGCGGAACGAAATCTGCTTTGAGATAGGCATGTTGTTCACCTGTGACAGCTCCTGCTCCAAGGCCATAAAAACCGGGTCCGTTGGAGATTTAGGCTTTAAAACACGGCTCAGAGCCACGAGGGCGGACGTATCAGAAGGTTGTAGCTGCAATGCTGCCTCAAAGGTTTCCATCGCTTTTGTTTTGTCACCCATCTCCAGATAGATGTGCCCCTTCCCCATCAGGCTGGGCGCGAAAGTTGGATCCTGCGCAAGTGCCTCATCATAGTGGCGCAGAACCGAGTCACTATCGGCTAGACCACTTTTGACCAAACCCAACTGGTGAAGACAGCTGGCATTTTGAGGCTCAAGCTCAAAAGCTCGCTCTGCCGCATTGAGAGCAAGTTCAGGATGGTTCTTTTCCAGATAGACCTGTGATAGCCCAATATGGGCGGATGTCTGTTTTGGATCAGACACCAACGCGCGGCGGAACAACCGCTCTGCTGCATCCAGTTCCAAACGCATTAAAAAGATACGACCCTGATTGCGCAGCGCCTCGGCATTATTCGGATCTTTGGCCTGAATGTGAGAAATTTCCAAAAGCGCCTCATCCAGGCGATCCAAATCAATCAGCACGGTAGACAGGTTATTGCGGCTTTCATGGTGATCGGGGTGGATGGCCAGCACTTGGCGATAATACTCAATCGCAGCATCGATCTCCTTTTCATCCCGCGCGATGGACCCAAGATTGTTCAGAGACGCGATGTGTTTGGGATCAAGAGACAGGGCTTTTTGATGAAGCGCTTTTGCTTTCTCAATCTCACCGAGGTCGTAATAAGCCAAAGCGAGGTTCGCAAATATCGGCGCTGATTTGGCCCCACCGGCAACGGCGCGCTCGCCGTATGATACCGCCTCAGGAAGACGATCGGCAGAACGGAAAACCTCGACCATATTTGACAGCAGCATCAGATTCTTTGGATCAATCGCAAGCGCCGACTGAAGACGCTCGGTAGCCGTTTGCAGATCCCCCTTTTGATAAGCGGCCAACCCGATCAGCTGTTGCGCCATCGCATTTTTTGCCTCTGCCTGCAGCACGCGATCACACAGATATATACAAGCGTCCAACTCACCCTTTTGGAAGTTGTTCAAAGCCATTTGAATGGCTTGGGCAACGCTTAAAGTTTGAACGGTTTCTTGCGAGTTTGAGGCCGTGGTCATCTGTATCAGTCCTTTGTTCCCCTCTGCTTTATCTAACCAGAAATCGACCGGCAATCGCGTGCTCGTCAAAAAGCGCGCAGGCTACCGCTTAAGCCTCAAATCGACATAAACTTTGGTTATAAACCTGTTTTTTAAGGGTTTTCCGAAGCGCGATCCCCATTAAGGGAATTTCAAGGAATACGGCGCGCACCTCAAGCCTAGAGGTCGCCACATCATTGCGATGAGAATATTGGGGACAAAAATATGAGCAACGCAGGCAGACAAACGATCGCCTCACAGGCAGGCGGACGCATGATCAAATGGAAGGGGCGTGTCGCGAGCTTGGCACCCTCTTTGCTGTTGGGAACTGTCTCTGTCACTGCACTAGTTGTGGCAGGCGCACAGGCAGAAACGGTCAACACTGCCCAGGCAACCGCGCTGGTCAGCGCCGTGGATGAGGATCACACAATCACCCAGGATGGGTCGATCACTTTGAACCCAATGACCGACCGCGCACTCGTTGAAATCAATGTCACGCAGTATAATCAAACGCTCAGCAACCAAGGCGCCTTGAGCGGCACAAATGCAAACAATCGCACCCACGTTGGCATGGGCGTGAATGGGTTGCTCGCCGGGACAGTATCAAACAGCGGATCGGTCACTTTGTCTTCGACAGGTGTCACCTCAGCAGACCACCGCGGCATCGACCTGAGCGACATTCAGGGGACGGTCACAAACTCCGGATCTGTTGACGTCATTGTTGATGGATCCACTTGGGTTCAAGCGACGGGTATCTACGGTGGAGCCACCTCTGGAACAGTGAGCAACTCTGGTGACATCAGCATTCTCGCGGACGGCAGCTCTGCCAGAGCTTACGGCATCAATTTGCGCGCAACATCAGGAACCGTGGACAATTCTGGGACGATTTCCGTAACTGCAAATGGGACGGGATCCTCAGCAACGGCTTACGGCGTGCGCATGGTCGGTCTTTCAGGGACGTTTCGAAACAGCGGTACCATTGACGTGGTGGCCAACGCGGGCAGTGAAGGTTCAGCCTACGGAATTACCGCCTATGACGTGAGCGGTAACCTCGAAAACACAGGTACCGCAACGGTGGCCGCAACTGGTAACACCAATCCGGTTGCCCTTGGCATTGATTACGGTGATCTGGCGGCGACCGGCAGTATTACCAACGCAGGCACCATCGATGTTCAGGCGACAGGGACAAACGTGAGCACCGCCACTGCAGAGGGTATCTCTGGTTTGGCTCTTGATGGCACGCTTACAAACAGCGGTACGATCCGAGTATTGGCTGCAGCGAATTCAGCGTCCAGCGTGGATGCCATTGGGATCTACAACCACAACATTTCTGGTACTTTGACCAATAGTGGCACTCTGGAAGTTCAGGCTCTTGGATTAAGCGCGAGTAACGTCAGTGCAGTCGGTATCGAGGGCCGCACTATGTCTGGCACTGTAAGTAACTCAGGCTCTATCCTAGTTAATGCTGTTGGCGGTAGCTGGGCCAGCGCAGAAGGCCTCTCTATGGATTCCATCACCGGGGACCTGACAAACACAGGAAATATCGTGGCCCTGGCTGAGGGCACAAGCTCGGCTTATGCAGGTGGGATTTATTCGCGCACAGTTTCAGGGGATGTGAACAACTCAGGCACTATTGTTGCTGCTGCACTCGCTTCAAGCTACGCATATGCAACAGGTCTTTACGCCAGCATGCTAAATACTGGCGGGACACTGCAAAACAGCGGGACAGTTCTGGTTATAGCTGCGGCAGGTTCAAGCAGCGCGGCAGCAACTGGGATGGGCAGCGGGTTCGCTCGCGGTACCATGTCAAACAGCGGGACCTTGCAAGTTGGCGCGATCGGAGACGGTGTGGCCTACTCAGAGGGTATGAGCGCTTTCTTCACTGACACCGACACCGAGGTTCGAAATTCAGGCCTGCTGCAAGTCGGAGCCCTTTCTCTGAATTCTTCGGCCACTGCTGTTGGCATCCAGTCCGTACGCATGGCAGGCACACTTGAGAATTCCGGGACCATTGAAGTCATTGCTGGGGGCACTTCAGCACGGGCCTATGGGGTCAATCTCGGCTCCATGGAGGGTGGACCATTCCTGTCGGTCACCGGACAGGTCAATAACACTGGCACAATTTCGGTCCTCGCAGCCGGTTCGTCTGAAGCTGTCGCCTATGGCATTCGCGCAGGCGCTGTTGAGGGAACAATCACCAACTCCGGCGATATTAATGTAGCAGCCTTTGCTGCAAATGGTGGCCTTGTAACTGGTCTAGACTTCAGCAGCGTCGCCTCAACGGGCACAGTGACAAACTCCGGCGATATCACGGTCTTGGCGGATTACACCAATGCAACCCGCTACTACGCGGCGGGCATTGGTGGCGGCCAGATGGACGGCACGATGATCAATACCGGAAACATCGTAGTGACATCGACCACGGTCGCGCCCGGCGTTGCTGATGCCGCTTTCATCACTGGGATCGCGGCCTTTGACATAGCAGGGACGCTGACGCATGACGGCACAATCGACCTGACAAATGCAGGCGGCGCGGGCAGCCAAGCTTACGGTATCTTCGCCAATAATTTAACAGGCACGCTGAATGTGAACGGTGACATCGCAGCGCGTGGAGCCGACTCCAATTACGCTATTTACGCAGGCGGCGGGGCTGGCACGCTGAACATCAATACCAGCGCGACTGTGGACGGAATGATCCGCGTTGAGGACCACAATGTAAACCTGACCCATTCCGGCGGCGCACGCGTTTATCAGTTCGAAGACGCCAACACTGCGGGCGGCGCGTTTGCGACCAATGTTACCATCGACAACGGCGTCTGGTTTGTTTCCGATGCCGGCGGCTCTGCACCTGTCTACGCATCCGCCATTGGTGAAGACTTTGCGGTTAACACACTCCTCCCTTTCCAGATGGGCGCTTTGGCGGATGGTCTGTCCTTCGAACTTGCGCAGTCACCAACAAATGTTGTGAGCCGCAATTCGATGGAAGATGCCAGTGGAACAGCCATTGAAACCTTCGCACGCATCAGCCTTAGCACCGCGGACGGCTCTAGCATGGCAGGTGCAGAGCAGTCTGACCTTGGCACGCTTACCGCGGGCTTGAAGGCTTCAGTTGGGGACACGCACTACGGGCTTGGCCTGTCTATGGCATCGGGCAACTCATCGCAGGCGACAAACGCCACTGAAACAGATGGTGCCTTCCTGAGTGCTGAAGTCGCTCACGACTTAGGATTTGCAGAGCTTAATTTTGGTCTGGGCTATGGTCAGTTTGACCACACCAACACCCGGACCATTGGTGGCAGCCCTGACGCCATTGGAGAATTTGGCAGCACCGTCAAAACAGCCCATATTGGTATCCGGCGCGACTTCCAGCTATCGGATGGATCAACGCTGACACCGCGCGCCTCCTTCCGAAAAGGTGTTCAGGACATCGAGGGATACACTGAGACCGGTTCTTTGGCGAATGCCACATTGGCGGATCGGAAAGTTGAGTTTCAGGAAGCTAAGCTTGGCGCGCGTTTCGCGAAAGCGGCTGGCGCGGGCACCTTCAGCATCTCCTTTGATGCGGTGCACCGTAGCGTGAGCAGTCCAACCTTGATTGATGTCTCAACCTTTGGCTCTTCCAGCGCACTTACGGCAGGCGGTTCCCAAGACGAAACTTTTGGTCTGGTCGCTCTCGAGTTCGCAACGCCTCTGGGTAAAAACGATCTTTTCACTATTGGGGCCAGCAGCCAGATCGGCTCCAAGTCCCAAGCACAAACTTTCTCAGCTGAATATGCTTTGAAGTTCTAAAAACGACCGCTTTCGCCCTCGAAAGCACAACATAAACTTTGCAGTTGCGCGCCACCTCGGTGGTGCGCTATTGCGCCTGCGGCTCATCTGAGACACGCGCGCACATCTATGAACAGGACCGATCCGATGCCTTCAAAATCCAGACTGACATTCGCATTTTTTGCTTCGCTAAGCTGCGCCTTCGTCATGATGTTTGAAGATATTGGCGAGGCCATGGGTGCGGAATGGATCGAACGCTGGGATGATCACCATGTTTGGGAAGTCATGATCATGGCGTTCCTCTTTGGTGCGATCGCCGTTCTAGGCCTGGAAGTGCGCAAAATGCGTCGCTACCAGGAAACGCTGGAAGACAAGGTCAACCGCGCGTCTGATGCGTTTGAGGAAATGCTGACCGCTTACTTCGACCAATGGGCCTTCTCTAGCGCGGAACGCGATGTGACACGCCTTTTGCTCAAGGGCTGCTCGGTTGCTGAGATGGCTGAAATCCGCAACGCGAAAGAAGGCACAATCAAAGCGCAGACAAATTCGATCTACAAGAAGTCTGGTTACTCCGGTAAGACGCAGCTGCTCAGCGCATTGCTAGAAGACCTGACACACGGCGGCTCCGTATCCGTCTAAAGTCTTGGAAGAACTATCGCATGGGCGCTATCCGCGCCCTGCTGTCTTGCCTAGATCAAAATCAGGCAGTTTGCCAAAGGCCTCGCGTAAGGCCCCTCCCCAACCATCTGAAATTTCGTTGTAGTAAGGATCGTCTGCCTCAATGCGGAATTCCTGCGCCGTTGAAAGCGTATCAGCTTGATAGACTCGCACATCTAAAGGCAGATCCACGCCAAGATTGGCTTTGATGGTTGAATCGAAAGAAACCAAAAGCAGTTTGACGGCCGCATCAAATGACATGTCAGGATCAAAGGCCCGGACCAAAATCGGCCGCCCGTATTTGGTTTCGCCAATCTGCAGGAACGGCGTATCTGCGCTGGCTTCGATGAAATTGCCTTCTGGATAGATCAAGAACAGACGGTGATCTCCGCCTTTGATCTGCCCCCCAACCAATATCGTGGCATTAAACCCGCTGTCGGCCCGTTGCCCCTCCATCGCATGATCAGAAATCACTTCTTTCAGGGTATCTCCAACCAAAGTGGCAACCTGAAACATCGTTTCTGCCTGCAGAATAGAAGGATTACGATCCTGTGCAGCCTTACTACGTTCCTCTAACAGGCTGACGACGGCTTGAGTGGTCGCCAAATTTCCTGCGGTCATGAGCGTGATGGAGCGATCTCCGTCGACGTCCCAAGAGAACATCTTGCGGAAGGTCGAAATATTGTCGACCCCGGCATTGGTTCGGGTATCAGACATGAAGACCATGCCTTCGTTCAACATAAGCCCAACGCAATAAGTCATTGTGCCCTCGATTTAGGTTCACGCTTAAGAATTAGGCTATTGCTGTACTTGCAAGGCAACTTCAAGTGCTTCTTGCCCCGCACCTTGACGAATTCCGTGAATTGGAGCCGCTTCTCTGTAATCACGTCCGATCGCTATCGTGATATATCGACTGTCCGGCGATATTCCATTTGAGACGTCAAATCCCAACCAACCCAAACTTTTAACATGAACTTCGCACCAAGCATGCGTCGCATCTTGATCAATGCGATCATCCATCAAAAGATAACCGGAGACATAGCGCGCGGGAAAACCCAATGCGCGCGCGGCAGTGATCATGACATGCGCATGATCCTGACAGACGCCGCTTCCATTGCTCATCGCCGCTTCAGCAGTAGTCGCAGAGTCAGTTGCGCCGATCTGATATGTAACGGCTTTAGAAATTTCGGCAGAAAGCGCGTGTAGCAATGCGATGTCATCGACGTCTTTGCGGTACTTCTGCATCTCTGCGACAAGTGACCTAATCGTCGAACCAGGGCTTGTGAGTGCCGTGGTCTGCTCAAAGAGCCAGAGCGGCGCGTATCCTTTGGATTGACCGGTCACCCCCGCCATATCCTCAACCTCAACGACACCCTCGGTTAGAATTTTCACCGAAGTTTGCCCGGTCTCCACCTTCACCAGCTGCGTGCGGTTCTGCAGGTGATCTTCGAATTCCACCTGCTTGGTGCCGCCCGTGATCGCAGTCGTCCATTCGAGAACTTGCTGACCCTTTGTGTCACGCGGAGTTAGCCGTAACTGCTGTAACGCATAATGCACCGGGACATCATAAGTGTATGATGTCTCATGGCGCACAGTCAGTCGTCTTGTCTCAGCCATAGAAGCGGAAGTCCTCTTCGATATGCCCGGCTAGCTTAGCATTATTGTCAATGAAACTGCTCAGAAATTCGTGCAGCCCTTCTTCAAAGATCGAGTCGACAGTGTGAGACTTCACGCGATGGCACATCGCGTCGGCTTGAACATGACATTCTTCGCGAGCATCATATTCGAGTGCGAGGTTGGCGAGGTTTTCTCCAATCTTTTTCGCGCAAAAGGCCAAAGACCTCGGCATGCGGCTATCTAAGATCAAGAAATTCGCAATGGTTGCAGGGCTGCTTTCACCGCCGTAAAGCCATCGGTAGCTCCGCTCCGCGGAAACCGACCTTAAGATCACTTCCCACTGCGCATTGTCCATCGAAGACCCGACAAAGGCCGCAGATGGCAACAGCACGTAGTACTTCACGTCCAAAATACGCGCAGTATTATCCGCCCGTTCGATAAATGTGCCAAGGCGAGAGAAGGCGAAGATGTCATTGCGCAACATGGTGCCATGCAATGCGCCCCGCACGACCGACGTCCGAAAACGGATTTGAGTCAGAATGTCGTGCATCGCCCGTTCGGTCACCGGACGTGCAAGTAGGTCTTTGAGGACCATCCAGCATTCATTGGTCGCTTCCCAAACCTCAGAACTCAGCGCGGTGCGTACCAGTCGACCGTTGTTTCTGGCATTGGTGATGGCTGTCATGACAGATGACGGATTGTCTTTGTCACGCAGCATAAAATTGATCACCTGACCAGCTTCAAAGGTGTCGTACTTCGCAAGATACGCCTCGTTCATCCCAGCGGTGGTGATAATGGATTGCCATTCGTTAGAAGCTCCACCGGATCGTGTCAGCGCGATATGCCAACCGGCTTCTAGCAGGCGAGCCGTATTTTCAGCGCGTTCAAGGTAACGGAACATCCAGAACAGGCCGCCAGCTGTCTTTCCTAGCATCATGTCTTAGTCCCCCAGTACCCAAGTGTCTTTAGTGCCGCCACCCTGCGAGGAGTTCACCACCAAAGACCCTTTCTTCAATGCCACCCGGGTCAACCCGCCCGGCGTGATCTCAACCCGGTCAGGCGATACCAGAACGAATGGGCGTAAATCGACGTGCCTTGGGGCAAGGCCCGATTTGGACAGTATGGGGACGGTAGAAAGCGATAGCGTCGGCTGCGCTATGTAGTTGGCAGGTTTGGCGCGCAGTTTTCGTTCAAAAGCCGCAAGTTCTTTCTTGCTCGCTGCTGGGCCAACCAGCATGCCATAGCCACCGGATCCATGCACCTCTTTCACAACCAGATCAGATAGGTTCTCAAGCACGTAGCTCAGGCTGTCTGCTTCGGAACAACGCCATGTAGGCACGTTTTTGAGGATCGCCTGTTCGCCGGTATAGAACTCAACGATGTCGGGCATGTAGGAATATAGCGCCTTGTCATCGGCAATCCCGGTACCAGGTGCGTTGGCAATCGTAATGTTGCCTGCGCGGTAGACATCCATGATCCCTGGTACACCAAGTAGGCTGTCTGGGTTAAAGGTCAGAGGATCAAGGTAGTCATCATCCACTCGACGGTAGAGGACATCGATGGGTTGATAGCCACGCGTTGTCCGCATGGAGACATAACCGTCCTCCACGCGAAGATCCGTGGACTCAACCAATTCGACGCCCATCTGATCCGCTAGGAACGCATGCTCAAAATACGCAGAATTATGGATACCCGGTGTGAGTACAGCGACGACTGGTTTCGCGTTCGGTGAATTCGCCGGACAGCTGCCCGCCAGAGAACGCCGCAGAAGTTGTGGGTAAGCAGAAACAGGTCGCACTTTCAGCTGGCTGAATAGCTCAGGGAACATCTGCAACATGGTTTCCCGGTTCTCGAGCATGTAGCTCACACCAGAAGGTGTTCGTGCGTTGTCTTCCAGAACAAAGAACTCATCCTCTCCGGTTCGCACCAGGTCAGTTCCAACGATATGTGTGTAAACGCCACCCGGAGGTTTGACCCCGACCATCTCAGGCAAAAACGCCTCGTTGCCGATGATGATCTCTTTTGGAATACGGCCAGCGCGCAGGATTTCTTGGCGGTGATAAATGTCGTGTAGAAAGGCGTTGATGGCGCGTACGCGTTGCTCAATGCCCCGCTCAAGTGTGCGCCATTCCTTTGCCGAAATAATCCGAGGAACAATATCGAACGGGATCAGCCGCTCATCTGCTTCTTCCTGTCCATAGACATTGAAAGTGATACCAATCCGCCGGAAAAAACTTTCAGCTTCCGAAGACTTTCGCCGAAGCGCTTTTACGTCCTCTTTGCTAAACCAATCGAAGTAAGCCTCATAAGGTTGCCGGGGCTGGTCCGCTCCAAGCAACATTTCATCAAAATGCACATGGTTATCCGTCATAAAATTACGGTGGCATAATAAAATCTGAGCGCAAGCAGATAATTTGGTTCGGCGAATTAGGCCGTAATTTCAGATAATGAATTGATGAAGAATGCTGCTTTTTTACGCACTTTACCTTGGGCAAAATTTTGCACTGCGCGATTGAGCCCCACCACAAAGAGATGAGTTTTAATATTAAAATCAAAGACTTAAAGTCACCTTCGCGTAGAAAACACGGGCGAAGTTTCGCGGCACTTCCAAACCGTGCACCACTTCAGGTTCTTATAGAGGCTGCCCGACCGAGAGCCCAACAAATCACAACAGGAATTGTCAAACGTAGACGGGCGAGCAGCTCAATCTCACTTATCGAGGGAAAGATCAGGAATCATGCAAACCGATCTCTGATTTTCGGCGTGCAATGAACGCCCGTAGCTCTTCATTGATAGCTGGATCAAGCATCGGTTCTTGATACTCTTCCAGCTGCGTTTTCCACATCTTGTTGGCCCGTTGTGCGGCGTCCAACTCGCCTTCTTCCAACCATTGTTCATAGCTGTTGTTATCAGCGGTCGTGGCACTATAGAACGCGCTTTCAAAGTTTTTCAGCGTATGTTCCGTGCCCAGATGGTGATCGCCCGGGGCATGAGCCAGAAGGCCTTCCAGCGCTTGCCCGTTCTCACTGAGGTCCAAACCTTCAGCGAATTTGGCCATCGCACCCAGCTGGTCACAATCCAGAATGAACTTTTCATAACCAATAGCGAGACCACCTTCGAGCCATCCTGCGGAGTGCAGAACAAAGTTCACCCCTGCCATCAGAGTTGGGTGAATTGTGGCGGAAGATTCATAAGCCGCTTGCGCGTCAGGAATTTTGGATGCGGTCAAAGAACCACCAGAGCGGAAAGGAACGCCAAGACGACGCGCCAAAGCAGCAATGGTGTAAAGCACGATCGCAGGTTCAGGTGTACCAAATGTCGGCGCGCCAGATTTCATCGACATAGAGCTTGCGAATGATCCGAAAATTGCCGGAGCACCGGGACGCACCAGCTGGGTAAACGCGATACCGACGAGGACTTCCGCCAAAGACTGCGCGGCGACACCCGCGGCAGTCACTGGTGCCATCGCACCTGCCAGAATGAACGGCGTAATGATGCAAGCCTGGTTATTCGCAGCGTAGACTTCTGCCGCATCCAACATCGTGTCGTCCCACACCATCGGAGAAGACGCGTTAATGAGGCTAGTCATAACAGTGCGATCACCGAGATCACCGCCAAAACCGATACGTGCCATATCGATGGAATCCTGTGCACGCGAGCCTGCAGTCACAGAGCCCATGAACGGTTTGTCGCTATACCGGAGATGGGCGTAGACCATATCGAGGTGACGAACTGACACCGGGATATCCACCGGTTCACAAACCGTCCCTCCGCTGTGGTGCATGTGCGGCGCGGTATAGGCCAGTTTGACGAAATTCTCGAAATCATGGAGCGTCGCATAACGACGCCCCTGGTCGATGTCGTGCACGAATGGAGATCCGTAGTTCGGCGCAAAAACCGTGTTCTTACCACCAATCTGCACATTGCGAGCTGGGTTCCGAGCGTGTTGTGTGTACTCGGAAGGAGCAGAAGCCTGAATGATCTCACGGCACATGCCACGCGGGAAACGCACACGTGTCCCATCTACATGAGCGCCTGCCTGACGGAACCGTTCGATGGCGCTTGGCGCGTCACGGATTTCAATACCAACCTGCTCCAGCAGCGTGTCAGCATTGCGTTCTATCAGTGCAAGTCCATCCTCCGAGACAATCTCGAAAGGATCAAGCTTTCGTGTCACATAAGCTGGAGCTAAGATATCACTCGCTCCGCGCTGCGCACGGCGCCCCTGACGACCACCTCCACGACGGCCTTTACGGCTCGCCACGTTTGCGTCACTTATATCAGCCATTTTCGCTCTCCACTAAGCTGATCGAACCCGTTCACATTAGGGCCCGTGTTAAACGTTTTTCTCCCACCGTTTTCCAAGCGCCGAGTGCTTAGGGGTCGTATAGTCAACCAGAACAATCAGAAGCCTGCGGCTCGCTCATTCAGTTGAATTACATGATCATCCTGGCAGACGGAAAGTGTTGGGAAAGGCATCGTTCCGCATCGTGGAACAATTCCATATTATGGAATGCTAGCATGCGAAAATAAGCTCTGTCACCAAAATTCAATTCGCTGACGGTAGATATTCGGCAGAAAAATCGGGGAAAGTTAAAGATACCGACCCATCAGCCGACTAGACACACGTTGCGCGGTTTTCATGACCGCTTCGGTGATCGAATCTTTTTTGTCGGACCCAGGAAAACGATAAGAAGGACCGTGAGCATGAATCGCTGCTATCGCTGCGCCTGATGCGTTGAAAATCGGAGCTGCAACAGAGTTCAGCTCATCTGACATTTCCGCCTCACACCATGCAAACCCGTTGGTTTTTGCGACGTCCAGGCGGCGGCGCAGAAGCTCCGGGTCAATGGTGGAATTCTCTGTCCAGGCCTTCAGGGGTTGATCCAGAATGCCTGTGACGATGGCGTCATCAGCATGAGCTAACAAAATAATCCCGGATGAAGTCACGTGGGCATCGACTCGCTCTCCGGTCCAGTTTCGAACCTGAACTTCCTGCTGGCTCGCCACCTGATCATAGTAAAACATACCGCCGTCTTCCAAGACGCCTAACCCAGCTGCTTCCCCAATCTCTTCAACCAAATCGGTTAGATAGGGGCGGACAATAGGGATCAGATTTTGGCCTATTCTTGGGTTTGGGGAAAGCTCTGCAATCACTTTGCCCAACCCGTAGGTACCCAACGCCTCATTCTGCTCAACGGCACCAACTTCAACCAGCGTGGCAAGCAGTCTCGCAACTGTACTTTTTGGGAGCTCAGTGCGAATTGCGATCTCCGACACACCTGAAGGACCGGTTGAAAGGCTTTGGAGGATCGAGAATGCTCGACGCACCGATTGAACTGTCGACATAAAGCCACCTCCTATTGAAGGCAGCTTTACACCAAGACGCCGCTGGACCCAACCAATTGTCCTATCTCAATAATCAGTTGGGTTCTTACTTAGCTGCGTGGCTTCAGGTTTTCTGGGTCATAAAGCGGCGCATAACCAACACCAGCCACTTCAACCGGGTAGATTTCGTCGAAGTATGACACCGTCAGCTTCTCACCGACCTTGCAGTATTCCCAAGGCAAATAGGCCAAAGCGATGTTCTTGCCGATAGTCGGGCCAAAGGCGACAGAGGTCGTGTAAGACCGGCGACCCACTGAATCGACCAAGGTTTCCCCTGTCTCAGGATGCATGACCGGCATCTGACCAACCGGGTAACGTGCAACGCCATTCCGGTCAGTGTTTTCAGTCATGACCAAAGTACACAGCATGGCTGGCTGATGCTCACGAGCGCGGTATTCCAGGTGCTTTTCCTTACCCCGGAAGTCAGCTTCCTTGACCTTTGGACGCGCGAGATCGCCTTCGTAGAGGTTGTATTCAGTCTGCAAATCCGCGTTCTGAAGACGCAGGGATTTTTCCATCCGGCGAGAGTTGGCATAGGTTTCAACACCCATCGCCATGATGCCTTCAGCGCGCAGTGCGTCCCAGACGGCCAAACCGTCTTCGTAACGCATGTGCAGCTCCCAACCCTGCTCACCCACATAGGAAATGCGGAATGCAGAAACGGTTTTGCCCGCGATCTCGATGTTTTTGATGGCGGCGAATGGGAAGTTCTCGATGTCCAGCCCATCAGGATCAGCCACAACCTTTTTCAGGTTCTCACGCGCATTTGGACCCCAGATGCCAATGGTGGTGAAGTCTGTGGTGACGTCGGTGATGGTGACATCAAAGCCTTTGTCCTGCGCGATGCGGCGCATGTACTGGAAATCCCGAGGACCAGCGTCGGCACCATTCACCAGCCGTCCGCGGTCTTCCATGCGGAAGATGGTGAAGTCCGCCCGCACCATGCCTTCGTCATCCAGCATGTGGGTGTAGATACCCTTGCCGATGTTCTTCTCGCCGCCGATCTTTGCAGCACAGAGCCATTCCAGCATTTCAACGTGATCCGGACCCGCGATATCGGTCATGTGGAAATGCGACAGGTTGATGATCGCGCAATCCGCACTCATCTCCAGCTGTTCGGCGTTGGAGACGCGCCAAAAGTGGCGGTTGTCCCACTCGTTTTCACGCACTGGTACCTGGTCCGCGTATTTCTCTAGCAGGTGCTCGTTGGCTGCATATCCATGCGCCCGTTCCCAGCCGCCGAGTTCCATGAAGTAGCCACCCAGTTCAACTTCGCGCTCGTAGAATGGCGAGCGACGCACGCCGCGTCCCAACGAGAACGGCTCGCGTGTGTGGACAGGCGGGTTGTAGATTTTCTGAGCTGTTTCGTAGCAGCGGTCGTGAATGTACTGCTTTTCCAACTGGTAGTCGTTGAAGCGTGAGAAATCGATGCCGTTGTGGTCGATGTGGGTGCGTCCGTCGGTCATCCAATCGGCCAGCAATTTCGCCATGCCCGGCGCATCTTTCACCCAGATCGCAACCGCATACCAAAGGCCACGCAGCTTCTGGCTTTCACCAATCGACGGACCGCCATCTGTTGTGGTTTGCAGCAGGCCGTTGAAGGAATGGTTCTCACGATACCCCAGCTCACCTAGGATAGGGGTCAGCTCCATCGCACGTTCCAGCGGGTCCATGACCTCTTCCAACTCCAGATCGCGCTGTGAAGGGGAAAGACGCGCCTCTTCCTTTGGAAGGATCTCATTTGGATGCACCAGATGCGGGTCTTTTTCGTAGTAGTAACCCCATTCGATCTGGCCACCCTCGGTGGTGTTTGGATCGCCCGTGTCGCGCAGGTAGGCAGAGTTACCCTGATCACGCAGCAGTGGGTAGCCGATCTCAAGGCCGGTATCTTTGAATTCATCGTAGCCGCTGAAGAAGGTCAGCGGGTGATCTACCGGCATGACCGGCAGGTCTTCATCTGCCATTTCAGCAATCAGACGACCCCAGAGGCCTGCACACACGATCACGTGGTTCGCATGAATGTCACCACGGGAGGTCTTCACACCGATAATGCGATTGCCTTCGGTGATCAGATCAAGCGCCGGGGTGTTGGCGAAGGACTGCAACTTGCCGGTTTTTTCCGCGCCATCGATCAGCTTGCCAGCAACGGTCTGTGACCGTGGCACAACGAGGCCAGCATTTGGATCCCACAAAGCAGCCTGAATTTGATCTTCTTCCAGAAGAGGAAACTTTGCTTTCGCTTCTGCCGGCGTCATCATCGACAGGTTGGTGCCAAAAATTTTGCCGGTATCGATGCGGCGCTTTTCTTCTTCGAGACGCTCGGTATCACCATTGCGCACGACCTCGATGCCGCCGATGCGTGAGTAGTGGCCCATCTTCTCGTAGAAATCCATCGAGTACATGGTGGTCCAAGCAGTCAGATAATCATGACCGGTGGAGAAGCAGAAGTCCGACGCGTGGGCCGTCGAACCAACGTCGGTTGGGATACCAGATTTGTCGATACCGACGATGTCATCCCACCCGTTTTCGATAAGGTGGTGGGCAACCGAAGCCCCAACGATACCGCCGAGTCCAACGATGACCACGTTTGCTTTCTGAGGAAATCCGGCCATTCAATTCTTCCTTGTCGCAAAGACGTCCGAGTAAGAGGCGCGGCAAAGACCCCGCCATTTTGAGAATTTTGCCGACTTATTGCGGCAAAAAATAGAATGTTTGCGCCAAAAGCGGATTATCGCTACGACATAGCTTACAAAGTCAACGAAGGCAGAAGTTGATGTCCGAGATCCAAAACCGCTCAACCACCATGAGACCGGGAAAATCGCCAGACAAACCTGAAGCACCTCGTCTTTCGGTGGGGTTTATTCTGACGCAAAAATTCACGCTCTGCGCCTTTGCGAACTTTGTCGATGTGCTACGTCTTTCAGCGGATGAAGGCGACCGCAGCCGGCCCATTCTCTGCAAATGGACGGTTCTGTCCGATACGATGAACCCGGTTATGTCGAGCAGTGGCATTTCTGTTCAGCCCAATGAACGGCTCGGTGATCCAAGTCGGTTTGATTATCTGGTCGTTGTTGGAGGGTTGATGGATGAAACTCCAACCCTAAGCCCCGCCTATCACAAGTTCCTCCAACGCGCGGCGGATCAGGGCGTCCCACTGATAGGCGTTTGCACAGGCGTCTTTTTCCTGCACAAGGCAGGTTTATTGAATGGATACAAATGCTGTGTCAGTTGGTTCCATCATCTTGATTTCCTGGAACAATTTGAGGGCTTGAACCCGGTTTCAGATCAGATTTTCGTCGTAGATCGAGACCGGCTCACATGTTCGGGTGGTGCGAGTTCTGCGCATTTGGCAGCGTTTCTGGTGGATCGCCATGTCGGCCGCGCTCAGGCCAGTAAAAGCCTGCATGTCATGATGATTGATGAGGCTCTTCAAGCGGAGAAACCTCAACCGGGCACGCCAATTCGCATGAAAACAAAAGATCCGATTGTGCAACGGGCATTGCTTCTGATGCAGCAGAATATCGATGTGCCGATATCGATCACTGAGTTGTCCAAACGTCTTGGCAACAGCAAGCGCCAAGTTGAACGCCATTTCCGGGATACACTCGATACATCACCGCAGGCGGCTTACTTAGAAATCCGCTTGGATATCGCGCGCTATCTCGTGGAGTCGACCAGTAAGCCAGTTGGCCAAATTGCGATGGATTGCGGCTTTTGCGACTCATCGCACATGAGCCGCATGTTCCGCCGACAATTTGGTGACACACCTAAATCCATCCGCCAAAATCAACCGCTGGAGGCCTGAGCGTTAGGCGATTTCCTGTGCCAACTCTTTGCACCCTGTTGCCAATGTCTGAGCGACATAGGGTGCAAAGCTGTTCCAAACGTCTAACCTGAAACGATCCGGCGCGTCCCGCCAGAGGATGACGCTGGCGCCATCAAAAACGGTTCTTCTCGCCGAGCCAATTGGGAACGCTTCGATATTTCTAGGGCAGCCGATTGTCATCAAATCGGATGCATTGGGTCCAGATATCTCAAATGTGATCTCGCGAGCGCTGATGTCCACCAAGCTAAGAGGCTGATTTTCCGCGGCTTGTGCGAACCCCGCAGCGAGTTTACCGGCGCGTTTCGCATTTGCCAGGATCAGCCACTCATCCGGGCCTAGACACAAGACCTCCAGACCCTCGGATTGCATGCATGAGCCAATCTCTGTGCTCAATGCCATACCGAGGGCGTCGTTTAAGGCACTCAAATCTCCGCGCGCCCGTAGCGAATATCGGACCACTGGTTTGCCCAAGGTCACTTTGGCCGCAGGGGTATCCGCAATGGTTTGCGGCATTGGGAAAGAAAATGATTTGCCCATGTCAAACCTCCGACGGGATTTTCAGGCGAGTGTTTTCCGGGTCGAGGAAAACAGTGCCAGTGATTTTGGCAGCAATTGTGCGATCAGGCATTGGGATATAGACGGTCTCGCCCATTTTCTCCTGCCCACCTTCTACAAGCGCCATGGCAATTGGACGACCGGTTGTCCCCTGATCATAAGACGAGGTCACATGCCCCACCATTTTCATTGGGATCGGCTGATTTGGGTCCAGAACGATCTGAGCGCCTTCTTCGAGCTTCGACATGTCATCCGTTAGTAGCCCAACCAAGTGCCGCCGACCGGCAGCTTTCAAGTCTGGACGTTCTAGACCACGTTTGCCCACAAAATCAGGCTTCTTACGACCGATGGTCCAGCTCATATCCATATCATGCGGCGTCACGGTTCCATCCGTGTCTTGGCCGACAATGATATAGCCCTTTTCAGCTCGGAGAACGTGCATCGTTTCCGTGCCATAGGCTGTAATGTCATAGGCTTGGCCAGCATCCCAAATCGCTTCCCAAAGCTGGCGTGCAGAGTGCGACGGTACGTTGATCTCAAATCCGATTTCACCGGTGAAGCTGATACGGAACAAACGCGCTGGCAGCCCCGCGACGATGCACTCGATGCAAGACATATGCGGGAATGTCTCTTCAGTCAGATCAACACCCTCAACCAATGGTGCCAGCACCTTGGCCGCATTTGGACCGTTAAGCGCGACAGCCGCCCATTGTTCTGTTGTCGATGTCAGCCAGACGTTCAGCTCTGGCCATTCCGTCTGCAGATAATCTTCCATGGTGTTCAGCACACGTGCTGCACCCCCGGTCGTGGTGGTGACATGGAAGCGATCTTCGGCCAGACGCCCGATCACACCGTCGTCTCGAACGAAACCATCATCCCCCAGCAACAGAGCATAGCGGCAGCGACCAATGCCGAGCTTGGTGAAAGGGTTTGTGTACATGCGGTTCAGGAACTCAGCAGCATCGGGGCCAACAACCTCGATTTTACCAAGCGTAGAAGCATCAAAAACCCCAACCGAAGATCGTGTAGCTGCACATTCACGTGTAACAGCCGCATCCATGTCTTCGCCCGTTTTGGGGAAGTACCAAGCACGACGCCATTGCCCGACAGGCTCAAACGCGGCGCCTTGTTCTTCGGCCCAGCTATCGATTTGGGTCTTGCGGACCACTTCGAAATGATCCCCGCGATGGTAGCCCGCGAAGGCCCCAAAGGAGGTTGGTGTGTATGGCGGACGGAATGTGGTCAAACCAACTTCTGGCTGTCTCTTGCCCAGAGCGTCAGCAGCGATGTTCAGACCGTTGATGTTGGACATCTTACCCTGATCGGTCGCCATACCGTTGGTCGTGTAGCGCTTCACATGTTCGATAGAACGCATGCCTTCACGAACCGCGAGACGCAGGTCTTTTGCCGTCACATCGTTTTGGTAATCAACAAAGGCCTTCGCCTTGCCTGCATTCTTATCCGTTGGAAGCTCACGATGGGTGACCCCGCTCCCCTGACGGTCATGCTCAACGTCATAAGACTTCTCAGCCGCCGCCTGGCCAAGCGCAGCCACGACCTCAGCCCCTTTCGCAGCGCCATCGTTCAGCGCGGCCGAAATACCCCAAAGGCCACGGCTCGCCCCAGCGATCACGCAGTCTTCTGGCGTTTCATTTGGCAGGAAGGTTGTTTGATCATCATCCCAGGTCAGCGACCCTTTGGTATGAGAGAAGAGGTGCAAAGATGGCGTCCAACCACCCGACATCAAAAGCGCGTCACAAGAAATGACCTCCCCGACACCGACTTCACCATTGGCAACCGGATTGAGGCGCACGGACTTAACCCGCAGACGGCCACTGGTCTCGGTGATCGTGTAGGACAGCTTAACCAGAATTCCCCGCTCTTGCGCAGCGTTCATCAGCTCGAAGTCGACATTTTCTCGCGTGTCTACAATGGCTTGAACCTTCGCGCCTGCATCGTGCAGGTCAAAGGCCGCATACCATGCGCTGTCATGGCAAGTCGCGATGACCGGAGATTTCCCGACCAGAACACCATAACGGTTCAAATAGGTCTGCGCTGACCCAGCAAGCATAACACCTGGGCGATCATTGCCGTGAAACACCAGAGGTTTTTCCAGTGCGCCCTGCGCCAACACCACCTGTTTTGCGCGCACACGCCACATACGTTCGCGCGGGGTTTCGTCGGGCAGAGATTCCATGTGATCTGTCAGCTTCTGACAGAGACCGATCATGTTCTGGTGATAGTACCCAATCGCAGTGGTACGGGTCATGATCTTGACGCCCAGCGCGGTCAACGCTGCCTTTTCAGCATCAATCCAATCCCAGGCTGCGGAACCATCAATGACGGCCTGAGGCTCCGAGAGAAGGCTGCCACCCAGCTCTGAATTTTCATCCACGATGACGACTTTCAAACCGTCCACTGCCGCAGCTTTCGCTGCGGCAAGACCTGTCGGTCCAGCCCCCACAATCAACACATCGCAATGCAGATACCGCGAAGCGTAGTGATCTGGGTCTTCCTCGGTCGGAGACACACCCAATCCAGCCGCCGCGCGAATGAACGGCTCATAAACCTTGTGCCAAAAGTTCTTCGGCCACATGAAGGTCTTGTAATAAAACCCTGCCGAAAACAGCATGTAGGCCGCGTCATTCACCGCGCCGACATCAAACTTCAAGCTTGGGTATTTGTTTTGAGAGGTGGTTTCGAGCCCCTCCCAAATCTCCTGCACGGTAGCACGGGTATTCGGTTCAAAACGCCCCGGACCACGCCGCGTCCCGATCAGGGCATTTGGCTCCTCAGAGCCAGCAGCAACCGGTCCTCGTGGGCGGTGGTACTTAAACGAGCGGCCCATAAGATGCACGCCATTGGCCAAAAGCGCTGAAGCAACGGTATCCCCTTCAAACCCTCTGAAGGTTTTGCCGTCAAAGCTGAAGCTTACAGGTTTCGCAGGATTCACCCGGCCTTTGCCGGCCACACGGTAGTTGCTCATCGATCCAACTCCGCCATTAGTTTTTCAAGATCGGGCTTCGGCTCACCTGCTTTGTAGGTGATCAGGAATTTATCCGAGACCGTGTCGCGAACTGCATTGAAGAACCGCCCGCACCCATGAATATGGCGCCAACGTTCAAAATGCAGACCTTTCACATTTGCACGGATAAAGAGGAATTTCTCCCATTCTTCATCGCTAAGCTCAGAGGGGTTTTCAGGACGCACAATATGCGCCTCGCCTGCATAGGCGAATTCAGCCTCTGGCAGGAGTTCATCACAGTAAGGGCAATGGATCAGTAGCATTTTGATCTCCCTTGTGAGCTACGGCGGCAGCAGCCGCTTCGTCGATTAGGCGCCCGGTGCGGAAACGCTCCATGGTGAATGGTGCGTTGATCGGGTGCGGTTCATTTTTGGCGATGGTCCAAGCGAAGGTATGGGCAGACCCAGGTGTGGCTTTAAAGCCGCCAGTACCCCAGCCACAGTTGACGTAGAGCCCTTCGACAGGAGTTTTGGAAATGATTGCGGAGCGGTCAGGTGTCACGTCCACAATCCCACCCCATTTCCGCAGCATGCGCATGCGGTTGAAAATAGGGAAAATCTCAGAGATCGCAGCGACTGTATGCTCGATCAAAGGCAGGCCGCCTCGCTGGCTATAGCTGGTGTATTGATCGGTTCCCGATCCGATCACCAATTCGCCTTTGTCGGACTGGCTGATGTAGGCATGCACCGCATTAGACATCACCACGCACGGGAAGATCGGTTTCACCGGTTCACTAACCAGCGCCTGCAACGGATAGCTTTCAAGCGGCAACTGGACATCAGCGGTTTGCATCACCACCGATGTGTGACCCGCAGCGGAAACGCCTACTTTCTTGGCTTTGATAAAGCCCTTCGCCGTTTCCACACCGGCAACTGACCCGTCTGCGTTGCGCCGAATAGCCGTTACTGGGCAATTCTGGATGATATCCACACCCCGCATCGCCGCGCCGCGCGCATAACCCCACGCAACCGCATCATGCCGAGCTGTTCCGGCACGTTCCTGAAGCGCTCCACCCATCACCGGGTAACGTGCGTTCTTGGAAATGCTGAGAGGCGGGCAGTATTCTTTACACTCTTCAGGAGTGAGCCAACGGTTATCCACCCCGTTAAGACGGTTTGCGTGCACATGCCGCTTAAAGCTCTGAACATCGTGCACATTGTGCGCCAGCATCAAAACCCCGCGACGGGAATACATGACGTTGTAGTTCAAATCCTGGCTGAGGTTCTCCCATAGATCGACTGCGTGATCATAAAGCCGCGCGCTTTCATCATAGAGATAGTTGGACCGGATAATCGTCGTGTTACGGCCGGTGTTCCCACCGCCAAGCCAGCCTTTATCGATCACAGCGATATTGGTGATGCCATGTTCCTTGGCAAGATAATAAGCCGCCCCAAGCCCGTGCCCTCCGGCACCGACAATGATGACATCGTATTCATCTTTGGGCTGGCTATCGGGCCATTGCTCGGTCCAATTTTTGTGACCACCCAAAGTATGTTTCAGCAGTGAAAGAGCACTAAAGCGAGACATGGTCCGACCCGTTCGTTCGCGAAATTGAAGATGATTGAGACTAGATCAAATGCGAAACATCAGTCGGAATATTTGCGTCACACAAAGAGTAAAATCTCGCCATGCAATCAGACGGGCAGTGAACCAGCGACCTCTTCAAGAACAGGGACCGCACGCTCACGCGCCTCGCGATCAAATCGGCTGCGTACACCAGAAATGGCCAAGGCACCCAACAGGTCTCCGGAACTCGAAAACACAGGGGTCGCGATCGAGGAAATGTCAGGCATGGTCTCTGCTACTGAATGCGCTGTCCCGCGGGCGTTTAACTCACCTGCCCTGCCCGTTTCTTCACCTGAAAAATGTCGCAAAACCAACCCCGATGCCCCGGAGGTCAGGTTTAGGCGAATTCCCTCCTCCGCATGAAATCGAACAGCACTCGGAGAGTTTTCGCGATAAAGACACACTCTTTGATCACCTGCCCGAACATAAAATGACGCCGTCTCCCCAGAAAACTCCACAAGTTTGCGAAGGCTCGGCTTCACGACATCTCGGCTAAGGAATTCTTTTCGAAACAGAAGACCAAGTTGCCACACGCTAGGCCCAACGCTGAACTTGCCGGTATTATCGCGGCGGATAAATCCATACAGCGTCATCGAATTCGTAAGACGCAGCACTGTGCTTTTGTGCAGCCCTGTTTCATGCGCCAACTCGGTCAAAGTCAACTTAGGCGTCTCGGTTGTGAACGCCAAAAGTATCGACATCGCGCGCTCAACGGATTCTGTACGAGTTGCCACCACCTGTTCTCCCAGATGAAACTTAGTTGGGTTCTTGTTGCATTTTAGATGCCCAATTGTCTAGGTGTGCAGCAACGGCCCGGCGGATGAAATCTGCAAAACGCACCTCCAAATGGCCGAAAAGATCACTCGCATAATAGGCGAACAAACACTGTTCGCGGTTAAGCATATGAGAATGACATGACAAAAATTTTGATCCCTTCTGGCGC
Organism: Cognatishimia activa; assembly: GCF_026016445.1. Lineage (NCBI taxonomy): Bacteria > Pseudomonadati > Pseudomonadota > Alphaproteobacteria > Rhodobacterales > Paracoccaceae > Cognatishimia > Cognatishimia activa. Next base: position 2,519,923 of record NZ_CP096147.1, read on the forward strand.
TTTGGGACTCGGTTACCATCGAGAAGCATTGGCGCGCGGCGTGGCAGAGAAACCTGATCTCATTGCCATTGATGGCGGCTCTACAGACAGTGGCCCGCATTACCTTGGAACCGGCACCTCCAAGTACTCTCGCAATTCCACAAAAGCGGAATGGCGCGAGTTGATGGCGGCTCGCGCCGAAGCAGGCGTTCCGCTTGTGATTGGCACAGCTGGCACTTGCGGCGCGGATGATGCTGTGGATTGGCTGATCGATATCACCAAGGAAATCGCGGCCGAGAATGGTGAGGCACTAAAAATCGCCGTTCTGAAATCCGGTCAAAACAGTGTTGATGTTATCAACGCTCTAGAAAGTGGGCGTGTTCACCCGCTGGAACCGGCGTTTGATATCGACCCTGAGCTACTCTCCTCTTGCAGCAACATCGTAGCCTTGGCTGGGGCAGAGCATATCCAAGCCGCGCTTGAAACAGGTGCCGACATTGTCATTGCGGGCCGAACGACAGACACCGCCATTATTGCCGCGCTACCATTGGCCAACGGTTGTAACGCTGGCGGTGCGTGGCATGGTGCCAAAATCGGAGAATGCGGGGCGCTTGCAACCACTGATCCGAACTCCGGCACCATCATGATTGAATTCGACGCCGAAGGCTTCACCATCACACCAATGGGTGAAAAGGCACGGGCCACGCCATACACAGTGTCGGCTCACATGCTTTACGAAAACTCCAATCCGTTCCAACTTTACGAGCCCGGTGGTCACCTTGACGTCACCGAGGCCCATTATGAGGCGTTGGATGATCAGCGCGTCCGGGTGACTGGCAGTCGTTGGATTGAGAGCGACACTTACACGGTCAAACTAGAGGGTGCGAAAAGCGCTGGATTTCAAACGGTTTCAATCGCGCTGGTTCGAGAACCGAAATACGTGGAACGCGTGCGGGAATGGGTGGATGACATTCAGGAGAAGTGCACTGAAAAAGCTCAGACGCGCGTTGGCGGTGAATTTGAACTAGAACTCCGCCTAATTGGCGCAGACGCGACCCTTGGCCCATTGGATCAAGGCGCGCGCATGGGCTCCGAAGTTGGGGTCATGGGTATTGTCACAGCACCAACCGAAGCCATGGCGCGCGAAGTTGCAAAAATCCTAAACCCATATCTTTTGCATCACCCACTGCCCGAAGATGAAGATATGCCGACCTTTGCCTTCCCATTCTCTCCAACCGAGATGGCGCGAGGCGAAGTCTGTGAATTCTGCCTCAACCACATCATGGAATTGGATCAGCCAATGGATGGCTTCCACCTCAGCACAATCGAGATCGCCGCATGACCAAGCTTTCTGACATTGCGAAAAAGATCCGCTCCAAGAATGCGGGACCTTTTTGGCTGACCATCGATGTTTTCTGCGACACCGCAGAGGCCTATCAGAAGGTCGTAAATACCCTGGATGTAACGCGACTAGCGGATGTGCTTCAGGCCGATCCTGCCACGCTGAAACGGTTTGAAATCTCTGACCTCAATGTGGTGAAAATCAGCATTCCACGTCCCGCAATTCAGGGGACGCGCCAAGACCGTGACATGCATGGCGCATCCTTTGCGAATATTCTGGCAGAGCTTGAGGTCTGAACTAACTTCAAGGTTTTTCATCATCTGCCATCTAAGCAAAAAAAGGGCGCCAACAGGCGCCCTAGTTCGTTAATCTTTGGGAGATTATTTTTTGCCTGCGACTATCCGGTCAAGGATCAATGCGCAGAATAGAATGGCCAAACCGGCCAGAATCCCTTGTCCTGCTGCCGCATATTGCAGCGCTTCCAGAACATCTTCGCCCAGACCTTTCGCACCAATCAGCGAGGCCACAACAACCATCGCAAGGGAAAGGAGGATCGTTTGGTTCACTCCGGCCATGATCGTGTTGCGGGCCAGAGGCAGATCCACACGCCACAGCAGGTAGCGAGGGGTCGCACCGAAGGCCAAAGCGGCTTCACGCACGGTCTCCGGGACCTGCTGCAAACCAAGGACCGTAAAGCGGATCACAGGAGGTGAACCGAAGATCATGGTCGCAACCACACCTGCCGGCTTACCGGAACCGATGAAGGCCACAACCGGGATCAGATAAACAAAGGACGGCATGGACTGCATGAAGTCCAAGATTGGTCGGATGATCGCATAGACCTTTGGGCGACGGGCACAATAGATGCCCAGCGGAATACCCAGCGTGATCGAGATCAGCGCCGCGGCCCCCAGGAGCGCGATGGTGGTCATCGCTTTTTCCCAGAAGTCCAACAGACCTAAGTATGCCAGCGCTGCACCTGTGAAGATCGCAACACGTGCACCGGCAGATAGGTAAGCCAGCATGACGATCACAAAGGCAACAACCGGCCAAGGCGTATCCACAAGCACCACTTCGATCCAGTCAAGCAGCGTCCGCATGCCGAAGGTCAGGCTGTCAAAGAAGCCACGACCGTGCAGCTTGGTCCAGTCAAAGCCCGCTTGCACACCGTCACCAACATTCAAGCGCCAGTTTCGATCCGTTGGGAAAGTCGACAGAATAGCGAATGCATCTGGCTGCGCGAATTTGATGCTGGTCAGAACCACAACGCCAAACGTCAGAACCGCAGAGATGATCATCCGCATTTGCGACCAACCGCTGTTCACACTGCGATCAGAGCGCCACTTGGCGAATTGCATTTCCAAGGTCCAGTTGGCGGTCGCGGCCTGCAGGAATTTAAACCCAGCAAGAAGCACGATACCCACGATCAAAAAATAGGTGCCGGTATTGTCCGCAGAAATCGCTGCTTGTTGCGCATTGGCTAAAGCACCTTCTAGACTTTCGGCAGCGCGCTTCAGCGACTCCAGCGAAGAGGCTCCCGATTTCTCAGCCGCCTCGATCTGTTGGCGGCGCAGCTCCAATGTTTGTGCGATTTGGTCCGCTCGTTCTCGGAAGTCACGACCAAGATCGCCAAAGAGGCCCAAACCGATCTGGATATAGGCCATGGTTTCCAAAAGCAGGAAACCCAGCATCCAGTTCCAAAGGCCACGCGCGCCAAACCAAACTGGTCCAAGAAGACCTGCAACCCAGTTCAGTGTGAAGCGATAGCCGGGGGCCTGCATCATGAAGCCAAAGGTTTCTTTGTAATATGCTTCGCTGCTGCCAACGAATTGGCCGATCAGCCCATTCAGACGCTCAGCGGTTTCAGGCTTGATATCTTGATTGCTCATGATCGATCCCCTTACGCCTGGCTATCTTGAATTGCGCGGATCAGACCCGCACGGTTTATCACACCAACCGTTTTGTGGTCGGCATCAGTCACGGCAACAATTCCGTGACCTTCCACGCAAAGGTTCATGAGATCACTCAGGTCCATATCCGGTCGCGCCTTCTGAGCATCTCCTGGAAGATCCCCGTGTTTGGCCTGGAATTCATCCACCGGCTGCATCACTGAATGCGCGAAGATCATGTTGAGCTTGGAAATACCCGCCACAAAGTCCGACACATATTCATCTGCTGGGTTCAGAATGATCTCTTCAGGTGTACCAATCTGCACGATACGACCATCCTTCATGATAGCGATACGGTGACCAATACGGATCGCCTCATCCAAGTCGTGCGTGATGAACATGGTTGTCTTTTTCAAGCGGTTGGACAGCTCCATGAACTGGTCCTGCAGCTGTTTACGGATCAGCGGGTCAAGCGCAGAAAATGGCTCGTCCATCAGCAGGATTTCTGGATCAGAGGCAATCGCACGGGCCAGACCCACACGCTGCTGCATACCACCGGATAGTTCATGGGCGTATTTGTCTTCCCAGCCGGTCAGCTCCACCAGTTCAAGCACTCGATCCGCTTCTTCCCAACGGCGTGCTTTGCCTGTACCGCGGATTTCCAGCGGCATCGCCACGTTGTCGCGCACGGTACGGTGCGGCATCAGTCCGAAGTTCTGGAAGACCATCGCAACCCGACGGTTGCGCAAGTCACGCAGACCTTCTGGGTTCAACCCCATCACGTCTTCGCCGCCAAGATAGATGTGACCATCGGTCGGTTCCAAAAGGCGGTTCACGTGACGAACAAGCGTCGACTTGCCCGAGCCCGACAGACCCATTACGCAGAACAATTCGCCTTTTTCAATTTCAAAGCTCGCGTCGGCCACACCGACCACGCAGTTAAAGCGTTCGAGCACTTCGGCCTTACCCAGACCTTCGGCGTGGATGGCCTTCAACGCTTCTTTTGAGCGGTCGCCAAACACTTTCCAGACGCCTTTGGCGTCAATTGCAATTTCTTTATCCATCCCATCCCCGCGGAGAAACGTTGTTCCTCGGCGGCAATTGCCGCCGAGGTATTATTGATGAAAACGAGAGCCCTTAGCTCAGGCCAAGCCAGCCATCGACGATGTCACCGTTGTTTTCGATCCACTCGGAAACAACCTCATTGATGTCACCACCCTGAACCACAACTTTGTAGGTCAGCTCAGACAGGGACTGCGCGCTCATGTCGATGTTTGCCAGGAAGGACGCTGCTGCCGGGTTCCGCTCATTCAGAGAGTTGGAATATGCAACAGTCACGGTTTTCACAGGCTCACCTGTGTCCACGCGGGACTTGTTGTACCAGTCTGCGTCTTGGTCAGGCTGAACCATTTTGTAGGTATTCGGATCGTTTTCTGGCTCTTCTAGGATGGTCACAGGATACAGCGCGTGTACGTAATGTGGGGCATAGCAATAAAATGCTGCACCTTTCTTTTGGTCAACCAGATCCTTCAAACGAGAGTAGAACACTGTTTCGTCTTCGGTGGTTGGCTCAAGGAAGGTTTCAATACCGTAGTCACGCACACGAACTTTAAATGTGTTTGTAGACGCCCAACCTGACGCACCGACCCAAACTTCGCCTTTGCCATCACCATCGGAGTCAAAGAGATCTTGTGCTGTCGGAGTCGCAAGATCGTAGATGGATTTAATGTTGTGCTCTTCAACCATGTAGTTTGGAACACAGATACCCGCGCGCCCTTCATAAGAACCAGCAGACAGGGACACGGTGCCCTTTTCGTCTACATATTCGTTTGTGAAGGAAGACTGGTTTGGCAGCCAAACATCTGGGTGCACGTCGATGTCACCACGACCGCCATCCATGGACGCGAAGATAACCGCGTTCGCGCCAGGTGCATAACCCGCTTCGCCACCAAGGCGTGTCTCAATGATCTGGCCAATAATGCGGCTCATGATTTTCGCACCTGGCCAGCTTGGCTCGCCCACCATGACTTTATCCTGAGCCATGGCACCGGTTGTACCGATTGCCATTGCCAGAGTTGCTGTAAATACTAGTTTTTTCATACCTTTTTCTCCCGTTGGTGTTTGTATGAGCTTATGCTCGTGCCCGCTTTCGTTGCGGGTCTATGAATGGAATATCGGTCACGGTAGCGTTCAGGCGTTTCATACGTCCGTCCAGCAAACCAACTTCCAAAATCTTGTCATTCTCTGCGTATTCGACGGCAATGCGGGCCATCGCGATTGCACGTTCCAATGAAGGCGAGCGGGTCGCGGATGTGATCTCGCCGATCTGACGCTCTCCTGCGTAAACAGGTGATCCATGCGTCGGCACGTCATCACAATCAAAGAGCAATCCTTTTAAAACACGACGCGGATCTTTCGCGTTGCGTTCCAGAGCTTCTTTGCCTCGGAAGGTTTCTTTCTTCAGATCAACCGCAAATCCCAAACCGGCTTCAAATGCGTCAACGCCCGGAGGGAACTCCGCTGCCGCCGCAGCAAGGCCTGCCTCAATACGGATGATTTCAAGCGCATCAGACCCCATGGGCTTAATGCCAAACTCTTCACCCGCTTCTATAATCGCGTCCCAGACCTCAACGGCGTCGGACTTCGCACAGAAGACCTCATACCCAAGTTCGCCAGTGTAGCCGGAGCGGGACAACATGAATGGCGCGCCGTTCCGGTCATTCAGCCGCGCGACTGAAACACCAAACCATTTCAGATGGTCGAGGTTGGGAACCGTTGGCTGGAAGAAGCAGATCTTCTTCAAGAGATCACGAGACTTGGGTCCTTGGATCGCAAGATTAGGTAAGCTGTTGCGCATTTCATGGATACGCACCTGAAGGTTCATTTCTTCAGCGAGCGCATTCAACGTCCGGCCGCTTTCTTCCGAACCACAGAACCAGCGGAACAGATGATCACCCAATCTGAAGAGCGTTCCGTCATCAATGACTTGTCCACTTTCATCACACATGAGGGTGTAAGTGCCACGCCATACCGCCAGTTTGGCGATGTTTCGCGTTAGAGCGTGCTGCAAAAGCGTCTCGGCGTCTGGACCGATGATGTCATATTTTCGCAGACCACTCATATCCTGGATGGTCACTGCATTGCGGCAGGCCCAGTATTCACCGAGTGTTCCTGTGCCCGGAAAGCTGACAGGAGTCCAAAGATCCCGTGCGGGGGCAAAATGTTCTGTCAAAGGGGCCAGCCGCTCGTGGAAAGCGGATTCTTGACTGATTGACATTGGGGCGTCTTCCTTTTCGCGATAGGCCACCGCGCGCCTGATGGGCGTGTCTGGCCGGTAAATACGCACATGCACATCGGTTGGGTTCCAACCGTTGATGGGATCGATGTCATCTGGGCAGGCTGTTGAGACGCAAACCAGATCTTCCATCGCCCGCATCACCACATAGTCCCCTGGACGCGAATGAGATTCCGCTGTCATCAGGTGGTTGCTGTTGTGATCGATCCAAGTGTTCCAGAAAAAGTTGATCGCAGGCCACGCAGAGCGCTTTTTGATCCCGTATGGATCAAGCGCATAAGACATGTTGTCTGAACAGTTCACATGCCCCGGAAATCCACGTTCTTCATAGCCACGCGCCGTGCAGGCCAGACCAAAAGCGTCATGGCGACCGCAGGTATCCTGAACCATGTTCAACAGCGGGCGCATGTCTTGGTCGTAGAATTTATCCAACATACCCGGGCCGGGATAGGCTCGACCAACCATTGTTCTAGTCGCCGTAGAGTCGATCATGATTTCGGTCTGTCGATCCAGACCCGCCATGCAGAAAGCCATGAAGTCGGAACACTGCTGGCCCTCAACATCGATGATTTGCACGTAGTCGCCCTTGCGCACCTCATAGGCAATGCCGGTGCCGGTCTGAACGGTGAACTCATCTCTCGTATCGCCAAGCAAAGGCGGCAGGTGGCTAGAGGTAAAGGACGCCAGTTTATGCGTTACTGAAACTGTTCCGTTTCCTTTCGCCGAAACCAGCGAAAACGCCTCCACCGGGCGGCAAAGCCATAGGGTCACAGACGCCCGCGCTTTCAGAATCAGGTCTTCATCCTGCCCCTCATATCGCGCACTTGAGATGTCTGCGGAAACATCGCCGCCGTTTGCAGAGATCCACCCTTTAAGTGCACGGCTGTCGAACTTTGAAAGATCCAATTGGTTGGTTGCAACCAGGTTCACCTTGCCCAAGGCCGCAATTCCATCCGGTGCAAAAGCAGCAATTTCCAAAGGCACATCTGCCTCAACACCTTGAATCGTTAGAAGATCACCGGCCTCCATTTCGATTTCAATCGCCTCGCGGCTTGCGATTGCGTGGTGTCGAACACCAGAGTTTTTCTCAAACCCCGAGAAGTGCCGACGGGATTGAAGAAACCCCATATTACTGAAGTCGTGGAGAACGGTTTGGCCAAGCATATCCAGATTCGCGCTTATGTAACTGGTTACACAGCCTCATGTAACTAGTTACACGTGTCAAGTTTTTCTATTTCTCTCACTCAAAAAAAACGCTACTGCTGGGCTAATGCGCAAAATTGGTAATCAAAAACGAGCGAACTTAAGAGACGTTGCAAAGGCGGCAGGTGTTTCCGTTGCAACGGTTTCACGTGTCTTAAATTCACCGGACTCTGTCGCGCCGGAAACGCGGGCAAAAGTTCAGAGCACAATCTCCGAATTGCGCTTCATGCCCAGCGCCGCCGCACGCGCCATCAATAGCGGTCGCACTCGATTTGTCGGTGCATTGGTTCCAACTCTCGACAACGCGATTTTTGCGAGCTTTTTGTCTGCACTGGAAAACAAGCTTAACGATTACGGGTTGGCCTTGATCGTCTCAACAATCGGCGAGAACCCACAGCTAGAAGTTCAAAAAGCGCAGTCTTTGATTAACCTGGGCGCAGAAGCTTTGATACTGTCAGGCGCCGCACATGACCCAAAGCTTTTCCAGCTGACAAACCAAACGCGGTTTCCCACTCTCGCGACATCCTTCTATGACGACAGCGCGCCGCTTCCGACCATCGGATATGACAACCACGATGCCGCTCAGCTTGGCGTTCAGTATTTAAAAAGCGCTGGCCATCGGCACATCGCGGTGGCGCATGGACCTGTTGAAACAAATGACCGAACGCAGGCACGCATCAACGGTGTTCAATCGGTTTCTGGAATGACCATCGACTACCACGAAGCAGATATTTCTTTTGAAGGCGCCCAAGTGATCGCGCGTAACATCTTGGCACAAAAAGACAGGCCAACTGCCGTCGCATGCATGTCAGACGTATTGGCCATTGGTTTACTGCAACAATTTCAGCGCAGTCATTTGCGTGTGCCGGAAGACATCTCTGTTCTTGGGATGGACGACCTTCCCTTCGCGGCACACACTTTCCCTGCGCTTTCGACCATCCATCTGCCAGTGAAGCGCATGGGGACAGCTGCAGGACGAGCCATCGGAGAGTGGCTGGAACATGGAAACGAACCCGCGCCAGAGCGGTTAGAACCGCAATTGATCTTGCGAGAATCCGTTGCTGAAATTTAGTGACTTTTAGATGGCCCCAGATGCGCAAGAACACGATCTCTGGTTTCATGTGTGATCGAATGCTGTGCCGAAAGGCAGGCCCTTGCATGAGCCAACTGTACGTCAGCAGCATCTGATTGCCAGAGCCTCAGTACGGCATCGCGTAAATCATCGGCGTCGGCCACCTGATGTACCGCCTTCGCCTCATGCAACATCTGATAGGTGTCTTTGAAGTTGCTGGTATAAGGACCCGTCACCACGTTTGACCCCAACAAAATTGGCTCAAACGGATTATGCCCCCCCACACCTTCGACCAGTGACCCGCCAACAAAGCTCACCTTGGCGCCACGGTACCAAAGACCCATTTCTCCGATACTGTCTGCGACGTAGACCTGCCAGTTGTCTTGCAACTGATCGCCGCTGGCTCGCGAGCCTGTTTCCAAACCGAGTGCACGAGACTGTTCAATAATCTCAGCACCACGTTCTGGATGTCGGGGCACAAGGATCAACAAACTACCTTCAGGTAAAGACTTGTGCGCCGAAAGGATGATCGTATCCTCGCCTTTATGGGTGGAGGCTGCGACCCACACTTGTCGAGATTGCAGATATTTAAGCTCTGCTTCGATATCTCCTTCTGCAGGCAAGGCAGGCGCTAATTCCGACTTCAATGACCCTGTCAGAAACCGCTTTTCCGATTTCACACCCAGAGAGGCCAAAAGCGCATCCGTAGCCTGATCCTGCACCGTGATGGCATCAAACAAGGAGAATATCGATCCAGCGGCGCGACGGGCAAACCCCCACCTTTCCAATGACTTCTGAGATACACGGGCATTCAGAAGGACCATCGGGATGCCCTGCGCCTTTGTTTCTACCAACATGCGTGGCCAGATTTCGCTTTCAACCCAGACAGCCATGTCAGGTCGCCAATGCGTCAAAAATCTTCTAACTGCGCTTGGCGTATCTATTGGCGCAAATTGATGCATCGCCCCATTCGGCAAGTCTCTCGCCATCAATTCAGCCGAAGTGCGTGTCCCACTTGTCACCAGTATTGAAAGCTCATCACGCGCTTCTAGCAAGGCAGGGATCAGACCCAACAGTGACTGCGTTTCACCAACGCTTGCTGCATGCATCCAAATCAGCGTGCCCTTAGGCCTCACGATCGAGCTGTGGCCAAACCGCTCGTGATATCGAAGGGGATCTTCCTTGCCCGTCGCTTTGCGGCGTGACACCACGCCGCGATAAACCGGGTCCAATACGCGCGTAAGCCCTAGGTAGGCGTTTAGTATTTTAGAGCCGCTGCCCAACGCCTGTCCCCTTTGCATGAGCCGATTTAGTGGCCATACCCTTCAATTGCTGCCCTGTCGAGCGCAGTGCGCAGCAGATCAATCACTCCAAGGTCATATCTTGTGGCTGATCCATATGCTTCAGGACTTTCCAGCGACGGTGAAACCAGAACCATTGCGCCATATTTTGGCGCACCTGGCTCTCCAACTTGTCATTATAGGCTTGGACCATCTCAGCTGGATCACCATGCGGAATGGGCACATCAACATGGGCTTTGTAACTGATCCCATCAGCCTGGCGGATCGCAAATACGGGCACGAAGAGCGCATCATAGCGCAAAGCCAGTTCCGCCATGCCCAGCGCCGTCCAAGCTGGTTTGCCAAAGAAGGTCAAAGGCACGCCCTCACCAGCGCGTACATCGATCAATGCAGCCAATGCGCCGCCCTTTTTGAGATGACGCAGCATCTGACCAAAACCTGAACGGCCGCGCTCAAAAAGCGGAGTACCAATGGTCGAGATGTTGTTGAGGTAATAGTCATGAAACAGCGGATTGTTCATCCGACGATAAAGCGCGCCCACATTAAAACCGCGTTTGATCAAAGCGGCCCGCATCACATCGTAATTCCCGAAATGGCCTGAAACGAATATAACGGGCCGTCCGTTTTCCATGGCTTCCTCAATGGCCGGCAATCCCGGCCCAGCCAGAGGGACATCATGGGCGAGCTTTACGAGGTCATCTGGCGAAAACAGCTCACCCAACATGCGACCAATGTTGTTGGATATCTGCCCCACCAAAGCGTTCCGTTCATTCTCTGGCACTTCTGGCACGACCAGCGCTAGATTTTCGCGCACCCGCCGTGTGTATCCAGCAACCGGCGCGATCACGCGCTGCATAACCCAACCCATTGCTGCGATACGGCGACGATAGGGCATCAAATGCACGGCTCCAAGAATCGCTCGGATGACGGCGAACTCGAGACGCTCAAGAATCGATGGTGATCTATTTTTCTTCGATTTGCTCATGATAGGGTCTTATCGCCGAAGCAATTGATAATGAAAAGAGGCAGGAAAAACCCAGTGCCTACAAGGTGCAAAGCGTTTCCTGCCTGCTCTAAGGAATTCCTTCGGAAAGCAAAATGTAATCGATTACTTTTTCCATTGACAATGTCTTGAACATTGCATCATGAATATATGTAATCGATTTCATAACTGTTTTAGAACAAGTTTCACGCACAAAAAGGTGTGAGAAAATCGAACGAAAAACATGTTACCAAATGGGAAAAAT